>DASZPS010000001.1:0-2128 GCA_035549955.1 Lacunisphaera sp.
CACTATATCGAAAGCTTCTACAACCGCCGCCGGCTCCACTCGAGCCTTGGCTATCTCAGTCCAGCCAACTTTGAATCCCAACTAAACTAAATCACCCCTGCACCACTGTCCGAAATATCGGGGGAAACCCAACCTGACCCCTTAGTTCGGCCCCTGCGCTACGCTTCGGGCCAGCCCTTAACGCAAACCGCGGGCTGACCATCTCCGCGCCGCTGCGCTCCGTCCCGTCGCGCGAGGCCAGCCGCGATCCAACCTCCGGAATTATCCGGCGCCATCATACACTGGACGGAGCATTCCAGAACGCCGTCCGCAAAGCGGCCACGGCCGCGGGAATCAACAAGCGCGTCACGCCGCATGTGTTCCGCCACTCTTTCGCCACCCACCTGCTGGATCGGGGCTCCGACCTGCGAACCGTCCAGGAATTGCTCGGGCATGCCGACATCCGCACAACCCAAATCTATCTGCATTGCACGAAGCGCCCGGGCCTTGGAGTGCGGTCGCCGCTGGACCAATAGGGAAAAGACAGGGCTCAAGCGGCGAACGGCGCAAGGCCGAGCGGGGTGGGGCGGCCTGCTCCCCAGGGCGCTTGCTTCGCCTCGGGCGTCCTCAGCGCGTGGGGAAGCCATTTCGGCAGGCTCAAGCGGAAGCCGAATGAGGCGGTCCCACCTTGCTGCACCCATTGAGTTTCGCGCAACAGCCTTACACACCCCGTCGCTTCGCGCCACCCCTCTCGAGAGGGGAGCCAAATCTCCGGAAACGATAGTCCCCTCTTCATTCGGAACCATGCAATCGGAGGTGGAGCGACCTGCTCCCCAGGGCGCTTTCTTCGCAGCGGACGTCCTCAGCGCGTTGGGGAGCAACGCGCTCCACCATTTGGTGCGACCGATCCCATTCTGAAAATGGACCTCAACTGCATCGTTCCGGCTTGAGAGGGGTGCCCGGAGGGCGGGGTGTGTTCTGGGTTTGAAGAGGCGGCGAGAATTTCGCCGCCAGTCCAATCGGCGAAACTCAATAGCGTCTCCTGGGCTCGTCCTCACGCCCGGCGCCGGCGGAGGGCGTAGAGGAGGGCGAGGGCGCCGAGGAACCAGTGGCTGGGGGCACCGCCGCCGCCGCTGCCGCCGCCGCTGGCGGAGGCGCCGCCAGTCGAAGGCGTTTGGGTCGCGGGGGTTTGGGGGACCGTGGCCGGGGGCGCAGGGGGTGGGGCGCTGGTGAGGGCGAGGGTGGTGACCGCGGCGTTGGCCGCGATCTTGCGCAGGGCGGCGTTGCCGGTGTCGGTGACAACGAGCCCGCCGTTCGCATCGACGACGAGGCCGCGCGGCTGGTCGAACAGCGCGTCGAGTCCCACGCCGTCGGCGAAGCCGGCGATGCCGGGCACACCGGCCAGCAAGGTGACGACCCCCGGCGGACTGATCTTGCGGATCAAGGCGTTGCCGGTGTCGGCGACATAGACATTGCCGCCGGCATCCACGGCCAGGCTCGTGGGCTGGCTGAAATACGCGGCGCTGCCGGTGCCGTCGTCGTCGCCGCTGACACCCGCCAGGCCGGCAAGCGTCGTCACCACGCCACCCGCCGTGATCTTGCGGATCGTGTGGTTGAAGGTGTCGGCGACGTAGATCGTGCCCGCGGTGTCGACCGCGAGGCCCGCGGGACCGTTGAAGCGCGCCGCCGCGCCCGTGCCGTCGGCGGGCCCGGACACGCCGTTCGCACCGGCGAGCGTCGTAACCACACCGGCCGGCGTGACCTGCCGCACCGTGTGCGTGAACGTGTCGCTCACATAGGCGTTGCCCGCGGCGTCGACCGCGAGGCCGGTCGGGTGGTTGAAACGCGCGGCGCTGCCGGTGCCGTCGACATTGCCGCGAAGTGTGGCGTCGCCCGCGAGCGTCGTCACGACGCCCGGGGGACTGATCTTGCGGATCAGGGCGTTGCCCGTGTCGGCGACGATGACGTTGCCGGACGCGTCCACGGCCACGCCGCCGGGCTGGTTGAAGCGCGCCGCCGCGCCGGTGCCGTCCGCGGAGCCCGCGCTGCCGGCGGCGCCGGCGAGGATGCTCACGACGCCGCCCGGGGTGACCTTGCGGATGACATTCGCCGAGGCGTCGGCCACGTAGAAATTGCCGGCACTATCACG
>DASZPS010000002.1:0-1743 GCA_035549955.1 Lacunisphaera sp.
GAAGAAGAAGAAGAAGAAGAAGAAGAAGAAGAAGAAGAAGAAGAAGAAGAAGAAGAAGAAGAAGAAGAAGAAGAAGAAGAAGAAGAAGAAGAAGAAGAAGAAGAAGAAGAAGAAGAAGAAGAAGAAGAAGGAGAAGAAGAAGAAGAAGAAGAAGAGCCGCTGATGACTACCAAGGGCCCCTGCCCGCGCTCTGCCGGTGCCGGCTGACCGCCCGTGGGAATCCTGTGTAGGATCGCCTGAGCCACCGACCGCTGAAGGTTGCACGACAACCTGGCCCAAGCCCGCCCAGCGAACACACAGAGCTTGGTGTTCTGCTGCCTGGCCGCGAACCGCCACAGCTGACGCAGGAACGAAAGGCCCTCCTGGTTCACTCCCCCAGTGGTCTCCAACACCAAAGCACAGAAGTTGTAGGCTTTGCCGCGAAAGCCTTCGTCGTACTTGCTGTGCTTCCTGCGGGCGTAGTCGTCCGCTGGAGACTCTGAGCGGAGCTGACCTGTGGAGAACGGGGATGTCACCGCAACATCCACCGCCAGACCCTTCGAGTCCTGCCAGCAAGGCAGAGTGACGTCCCCGGGGCGACGTCCCGGCTGCTTGGAGTCCCCGAGGATGCCCCTCTTCTCCAGAACGGGAGAAAGAAGGCCTTCCTCTGCCACCCTGGCCACCAGGTTGCGGATGCGATTGTGGCGCACGATGATGTCGGAGTTCTTTCCGCAGCAAGAGGCGTGGTCGCCTAACAAGTCAAAGGGCTGCATGCAGAAAGAACACTCGACACCAGGGCGCGCTACACTCACACCCAGGCGGTACCGCACAGCTGTGCGGAAGACAGCTGTTGTTGTTGTTGTTTTCTATTGAACTTAACAGCGGCTACAAAAGTCCGAGAACAGCATAATCCATCAACATAACATTCATAAACGTACACGTTATGTCATCTGTGCTCCACCGACAGAAATCACACGCAGACGCTAACCCAAAGATGAATATGCAAGTGTGCCGTGTGTGTCCGTGTGTCGTGTGTGTGTGGTGTTTGTTGGTGCTTGTGCGACCAGAGGCCGCACCGCCGAAGACATTTGCGCTTCGGAAGATAATGACATCGATTGCACCGTATTGAGAAGTTGAGAGGGCGAAGCACAATCGAGCGCATTTGTAGACGAAGGAAGTACAGAGGGCGAAGGAGAAACAACCGCAAAAGCAGGAGGAGACGCCTCAGCAGAGATGATCGGAGAAGGCTCAGGCCACGTCGAATGTATACGAGGCTTTGTGGCTGAGCTACACGAAAACGTTGATTCTGTCCGTTCCGAAATAGACATATAGAGAGACGGCAAAGAAGAGGAAGGAAGACTAGCAGAACAGCCAGAATGCAAAGAGCCACACGTGTCTACAGAAGGCAAGACAAAACAACAAGCGGGTTCCACGACACACTGTTTTGTCTCTTCTCGGTTCTCTTCACTTATGTCTTTCTCTGTTCTCTCACGTCTCTCGTTCTTCTGTCTCTCGCTCTCGCGTATCTCTTTCTCTCTCTCTCTACCACGGTCGAGAAGGTTTACCCGGGCCAAATGATCCTTGACCAGTGGTGACCAGTTTATTTCGGCAACGAGCGGGAGCGCTGGCGCGGGAGAAGAAACAGCAGGCCTAGTGACATTAGCCGCGGGTTCCTGTACCTGAGGAGAAACTTCTTTCAGCTCTTCACTCGCTTCTTGTTTCTTCTCATCATCTCTTCTCTCTTCTCCTCTCTCTCGTTCTTCT
>DASZPS010000003.1:0-70471 GCA_035549955.1 Lacunisphaera sp.
CGTTCCCTGCCTTGCGGATGCGGTTAACGCGCTCGTTGGTGGGGATCTTGGTCGGATCGGTGGCAGGGTCGCTGCTGGCGGCGACTTCGTGTGCGGAGGTCGGCGCGAGCGCCGACCCTGCATTCGGGCCACGGAGGGTGAGATTCACACGACGGAACAGGCGTTGGTGGTCAGCGGTGTGGGCGGCCAGGAGCGAGGCGAAGTCGCGATCCTCCAGTTTGGCGAGGTGGTCGGCGCAGCGCGCGCCCGGATCGGCCGAGATGTCGTCCCAGGTATTGAAGCTCGTCGCGGCGACGAGGAACAAGGTCACGGAATCGGCTCCGGTGAGCCTGAGGGAATTTCCCTCGACGTTGATGGAACCGCCGCTCACGAGGACGTGCAGGCGGGCTTCGAAACGCAAGCCGTCGGGTTGAACTTGGCCGGACAGCTTGTGCGATGCCTCGCGGGACGAGGGCGTCCCGCCTCCAAGCAGGAGCATGTGTGAATCCTTGTGTGGCGAAGTCAGGTGGGTGGTGAAGGTCAATGCGCCGGCCCGGGACGCGCTGAGGCGGACGGCGATTACATTGTCAGGGTAACTTGCGATCACCTCTCGAGTGTAAGTGACGCCGTCGACGTCGTACCGGGTTGTCGCGACGGCGGTGTCGAGGTCGAGTTCCCGGCGGTAGTTCGTGGCCTTTTCGTGGCCGGGAAAAGTCAGGCGAAGGTCGCCAAATGGCTGGTAGGCTTTCTGACGGACCGGATCGCCGAGCATTTTGGCGCGGGCAAGGTCCTGGGCTTCCTTGACCTTGCCTTCGGCGAGCAATTGCCGGACTTGGGGCACGACGTCGGCTGAGCCGACGCGGACATAGTTGTGGGGCTTGCCGAGCCAGAGCGTGTCCTCGTTGAACTGGATTCGCTCCTCGGCGGTGCCGCCGAAGATCATGGCGCCCATGCGGCCGTTGCCGACGGGAAGGGCCTCCTCCCATTTGGCCGCGGGCTGGGGGTACCAGAGGCTGGGGGCTGCGCATGCAGCGCTGGCGAGGAGGAGCAGGATAGGTCCTATAGGACGCATAGGGCTTATAGGACGAATTGCGCGCTGAAAGGCCGGTCGTGGGCCGGCCCTACTGGACGTTCCGGCGATCGACGTTGTTCTTGGGGTCAGTCCAGTCGACCTTCGGCGCGCGGGGGTCGAGGCCATTGATGAAGTCCTCGACGTTGGTGTAGCCGTCGCCGTTGAGGTCCTGGGTGGCGTCGGATGCATCTTGGGGATTCAAACCGTGCGCGGATTCCCACAAGTCGGGCAGTCCGTCGCTGTCGCTATCCTTGTAAGGAGTGCCCTGGTAGTTGGGCCAGCCGCCGACTTCGCTCGGATTCGTGACGTAGCCTTCGGCCACGTACTTATCGAGTTCGTTCACCCATTTTTCCGCGTAGCCATAGAAGCGAGCCTGTTTTTTGGCCGAGGGATCGATGCTATGGGGCGCGATCTTGCCCGTGCGGACGCTTTCAATGACGCGTTCGTCTACGGCATCGCGGCGCGGGAGGGTGGCGCCGACGTTTGCCAGGACGTAATCGTAAGCCTCCTTCGCCGAGGTGGTCGGCAGCGGGGCGTGGGGAAAGGGCTGGTTCACGCGGATCTTTGCGAGGACGTCCTGAAGTTCCCGGGAGCGAACGCCGGGTTGGACGCCGCCATCCCAGTTGTCCCGGGTCACGCGGTCGTAGCCCTCGGTGACGTTGCCGGTGACGAACGCCTTGCCGAAATTGTCGACCACCGTTTTCGAGCGCTCGGATTCGGGCTTGAGAATGCGGTAGGCGACGGGCTCGTCCTTGGGCGTGCCCGGGCCCGGTTTGAAGTAATTGTTGTAGATGTTGAACAGGCTGCGGTGGTCGCCGCCATCGACGGTGCGATGGCTCCAGTTGAAGAGCACATTGTTCACGAACGTGAAGTCGCCGTACATGCCGACGCTGGGATTGCGCCCGGTGTTCGAGGCCCAGAGGTTGTGGTGAAAGGTGCTGTTGAGGCCGCCGATGGTGGAGCCGAAGGCGTGGTGGTAGGTGCTCAGCGATTCGGAGGAGATGCTGTTCTGGATCGTGATGTTGACGGTCGGCAGCTTGAGCGAGGGCGTGGCGGGATTGTTGTCATGGTCGAACATATGCCGGTACATCGAGATGTTTTCATCGAGGCTCCACGAGGCGGAGACATGGTCGATCATCACGTTGCCGACGGGGTTGCCGCCGAAGGAGTCGTCGCGGTCCGCGGCGTCCGTCTTGCCGCGGCGGAACCGCATGTGCCGGACGACGATGTCATGGGTATCGAGCTGGACGGTGTCGCCCGCGATGCAGACGCCGTCGCCCGGCGCGGTATTGCCCGCGATCGTGATATAGGGGGCGCGAATGCTGATGCGGTCCTTTAATTGAATGACGCCCGCGACATTGAAGATGACGATGCGCGGGCCGGCCTGTTCGCAGGCGTCGCGAAAGCTACCCGGACCTGAGTCGTTGAGATTGGTGACGACGATTACCTTGCCGCCGCGGCCGCCGAAGGAATACATGCCGCCGCCCCAGGCGCCGGGAAAGGCGGGGATCTTGGCCTGCGGCAGGTCCGAGGGCTTCGATGCGCCGGGCAGATAGGGCTTGCCCTTCGCGGCCCAGGCCTGGATTTCGGGCTGGGCGCGCGCCCAAGCCTCGTCGGAGGAGCGGTTGGTGGCGGCGGACTCGATCGCGTTCGCCTTGGCGACGTCGGGTGGGACTTTCGGGTAGCCTTGGGCAAACAAGCCGGGAGCGAGGAGCAGGGAACAGAGAGCGGGGACGAGAAGGCGGCGCATGAGGGAAAAAGGGTCTGGGGTCTGGGATTTCGGGTCTGGGGACTGGGACCGACGGGCCGGGGAGAACGAGAGCTGTGGGAACGGTGAGGTCGGGGAGAACCGGTCCTCAGCCCTTGGACTTAGGTGCTTGGTCCTTTGTCTCTTTCTTCCGGGCGAACATGTCCTTTTCGGCCTGCTTCATGTCGATGCCGGCTTGGGCGAGGTAATTGTTGATGCGGCCCTTGTATTTGCCGAACCAGGCGTGTTTTTCGTCCGAGGATCCGGCGTCCATCGCGTGTTCGCGGGCCTCGGTCAGCCAGGCGAGGATTTGGGTTTTCTGCTCAAGGGTCAGGTTGGGCAGCATTTCCTGGTAGACCCGGTAGGTGTTCGGCAGGACGCCGTAGGTCATGCCGTCTTTCACCTGCTCGACCTGGGCGGGACTCAGTTCCGCGGCCAGAGTGGCGAGGAAAGCATAATGCAAGTCCGCCTGGCGGGCGGTGGCCGTATCCTTGGCCGCTTGGGTGGCAAAGGCGTCGCCGCCGGCGTCCTTGGCCGCCTTGAGCGCGGCATCGCGGACCTCATGGACGGCACTGAGCGCAGCGTATTGGTTGGCGATGAGGTCGCGCACGCGGCCGGCTTGGGCGGCGTCAGCCAGCGCCAGGCTGTCGGCGATCTTCCCGGCGCGTTGGACTTGGGCCGGGGTTGGCGCCGGGACCGCCGGCGTTGCCGCGCCGCGGACGACGAGCGCCGAGACCGGGAGAACAAGCAGGGTCAGGAACAAACGGAATCGCATACGAGAGGGGAAGACGAGTGGCCGGAGGGCAGGATACACCCGGGTTAGGATGCCGCAAATAGCCGATAAAAAAGGCCCGGTCTGTTGCCAGACCGGGCCTTGGAATCCTCTTGCCGGAGAATTACCAGCTGCCCTTGAGGCCAACAGTCCAGGACGTGCCAAACTGCTTGCGGTCCTGCAGCTCAGCAAAACTGGGGAGCAAGCCGGCGCTGTGCACCCAGACGATGTCGCGATGGCCATTGAAGACATCGCGGCCGCTGACATAGATGGAATAGGTCTTGTTGATCAGGAAGCTCGCGGTGACGTCGATGCGGGTTTCGGCTGGCTGCATGCGCCGCATCTCGGTTCCGTCGTTTAGAATCAGCACCTGGGGATTGGCGCTGGGGTCCTGGTTTTCGTTACGATAGGCACCGCGCACCTGCAGGCTGAAGCGGGTATCCGCGTATTGGAGCCCGAAGCCGCCGAAGCGATCCGACCGGATGGTGATGGGCGTGTACGTCGGCGTGATCGTCGTGACGACGCCACTGGGCGAGGTTACCGTGTAGGGCGCCAAGGGAGCTGGTCCGGGAAAGTCGGTCATGGCGAAGCTGGCAAACGCCGAGAACCGGCGGCCCCAGTTGCCGAGGACACCGAAGTCCTGGCTGACGAAGAATTCCCAGCCCGACGTCTTTTGCACAATCGTGCTGTTGGCGGAGGTGACCATGCGCCAACCTTCATAGTCGGCGGGATCGAATCCCAGGGCCTCGATCGTGGGGGCAAAGCCAGGGTCGGTGAAGATCGAGGTCAGGTTCTGCGTCGCGTTCTTCACGTTCTTGGTATAATAAGAAACCGATACCTTGCCGCCGTTGTCGGTATAGTAGGCGACCTCGAAGTCCCAGTTCTGCGATGTTTCGGGCTTCAGGGCCGGATTGGCGACGCTGATTTGGCCAAGGAAACCGCCATTGGTGGACTGCTGGTCGGGGGTGTATTCCTCCACCGTGAGGGCGTTGCCCGAGATGACGCCGATGCTGCCGTTCTCCAGGGGCTGCTGCTTGAAGGCGCGGGAGTAGGCCACCTTGAAGTCGATCTTCTTGGTTAGCTTGTAGGCGGTGTTGAGGCTGAAGGACGGGTCGCCCCGCTTCTTCTGATTGATCTCGCGCAGGGGTTGCTTGAATAGTTGAGCGGAGCGGATGTCGGCGTTGTTGGCGCCATACACGGTGGTGGGGAAGGCGATGCCCTTGGAAGTCAGGTCGGCGCGAATGGCAGTGCCGGCGGCCGTCTGGGCGAACAGGAGGTCCGAGGCGTTGTTGATGCGCAAGCCGTTGGGTGCCCCGAGGGCCGAGTTCAGATAAACGGAACCATCCGGATTGCGAATGTAGTTCCACTTGTTGTCGGTAAACGGCGTGCGGCCCACGCGGTATTTCGTCTCCTGGCGGGCGCCACCGACGAAGCTGAGACGGCCGTCGAGAAAGCTGCCACTGAGCATGGCGTAGTAAGCGTCGGTACTTTCCTTCAACTGTTTGTTCTGGTTGACGAAGCTGTTGTAGTTGCCGACCGCGTCGGCGCCATCGGTGGGTTCCACAAAGATGCTATTGGCCTGGTTGAGCTGGTAGAGCTTGTAGACGTCGGCCCATTGCTGCGCCTGGAGGCCGAAACCCGGCGAGGCGCCGACGTAGTTGGTATCGGCAATGTCCGCAGTCGAGTAGGTGGCGCCGGGCTTGAGCACGTATTTAAACCCGGTGCCGCGGCCGTCCTTGATGTTCTCATCCTCGTCGCGCCGGTAGCCGAAGGAAAGGGTGACCGGATTGGCTTGGAGAAACGGGAGGAAGTCGAGTGGGCGGGAGACGTCCAACTTGTAGAGGTTGATTGTGCGTTCGTTGTGGGCTTCACCGGAAGAGGCCTTGGTGTCGTTGATACTCCAGTTCGAGATCTGGGTGTAGTCGAGCGGCAGGTTCGTGGTGCGCGTGAAAGTTTCGACATGGTACGGCAGGCCGTCATTGTCGAGGTACAGGGCGACGCGGCCCGGGTTGAGATTCATGTCGATGCCCGAGTAGTGGCCGTTGGCCTCATCCTTGAAATCGCTCTTGGACTTGGAAGTGCTGCCGGTGGCGGACAGCTTGAAGCCCCACAGTTCGAGGTCATAGACCGCCGAGGCGCTGACGGTGTTGCCCACGCGGTCGCGGGCCGTGATGGTCATCGCCGTCGTGCTGTTGGCGGTGGTGCCGATGGTCTGGTATTGGTTCCAGGCGGCGCCGGCGGCGATCGTCGGGCGGAAGTCGAGGCGGCGCTGGGCCTCGGCCGTCTCATACGTGCTGTATTGGATGTTGGCGCGCAGGTTCTGGTTGGGGGAGGGCTTCCAGTCGATGCGGAGATTGGCCGAACTCGTGTCGGTGATCGTCGGCGAGTCGGTGACCTGGTAGCGGGTCATTACTGGGTTGGCGACCGAGGCGACCTTGCCCTCGGTGTTGGTGAAGGAGCTGGGATTGAAATTGGAGGCCCAGGTATTGTTCCAGATTGGCTGGGCCCGGGAACTCTGGCTGAACTCCTCTTGCAGTGAACCGGAGAGCGTGATGCCGAAATTCTTCCGCAGCGGGTAGGCGGCGCTGAAATTGACGCCCGGGGAAATCTTGTAGGTCTTCTTGTTCACCGGACCGGGGGTCTTTTCGAAGGTGAAGTAGTCGCCGTTGAAGTTGAAGAAGACACTGGCGTTGTAGGTGGGCTTGGCGTATTCGAACGCACTGCGGGTGACGAGGTTCACCTGGCCGCCGGCGGAGTTAGCCGGCATGTCGGGGGTCGCGACCTTGATCAGTTCGACGCGGGAGGCGTTGTTGATCGAGAGCTGGTCGAGGCCGACTTGGCGGGTAAGGTTGCCGGGCAGGGTGGCGGAGACAGGCAGGCCGTCGATGAGGATGGTGGTGTCCTCCGGGCCGAAACCGCGGACGGAAACACCGTTGGCGCGGCTTTCGGAGAAGCCCTGGTTGTTGCCGTTCGAGGCGCCGTAGTCGATTTGGACGCCGGGCATGAATTTGACGAATTCACCGACGTTCCCGCTCGGGATTTCGCCGAACTGGTCAATCGCCACGACGTTCTTGATGTTGATGGAATTGCGCTCGGCCGCGATGGCGATGGCCCGGGCGTTCTGGTATCGCTCCACGTTCACGACATAGGGGTCGAGCTGGACCACGCCGTCCTTTTCCTTGAGGGCAGTTGCGCGGAAGGTGAAATCCTGGTCGACCGTGCCGCCCGCCGGAACCGTTACCGTGACGGTCTGGGCCGGTTCGCCGACATAATCGGCGGTGATGGTCACCTCGCCGGCGGGAACCGTCAGCTCGAACTCGCCGTAACCGTTGGTCAGGGCACTGCGGCTGGTGCCGTTGACCTCGACCTTGACGTTTTCGAGGTAGGCGCCGTTGGAGGCATTCAGGATCTTGCCGCGGATGACGCCGGTGTTGGCGGCTTGCTGGGCGAAGCTGGGTACGCTGAGCGTGACCAGCACCAGCGCAGTGACGACAGATCGGGAAAGCAGTCGCAGGGACGCGAAGCAGCCGGCCCGGCTAAGGGATGTGCAGCACATACGATTCTCGTGGGTTTGAGGTTAGGGGTGACGAAGCCCATGCTTCGCCTGGAGGGGTGTAGGGACGGTAGGGTTATACCACGGAGGCACTGGGAGTTCTTCCCATAATACCCGCGAAATTATCGGTATCCTAACCATCGCCCACGAGGGGGGATGGAACCGAAATCCGGCCGGAATTGGACTGGATCAGGCCGTCTTTGCCCTTCGCGTCGCCAAGTCGGCCTGGATTTGGGGCTCCATGCGCTCGTATTTCCCGTAAAAAAGCACCGGGACCAGGGCGAGGGCGAACGCAATGGCGGGCAGCCAGACCACGCTGAATTCGATGCCGCGCAGCACCGCGGAGGTTTGGGTTGTGTTCGGCACGTAGCCGGAGGCTTTGAGGATCCAGCCCGCCACGGCGCCGCCAAGGCCGGCCCCTGCTTTCAGGCAAAAGGCAGCGCCGACCGCCGCCAGCAAGCCAGCCGCCCTGATCCCGGTTTTCCACTCTCCATAGTCGACGCTGTCGGAGATCACGGAGAAAGGCATGGCCATCGCCGCGCCGCTGGCGAGGAAACCCAGTGCCCAGCCGGTCATGATGATCGGAAGCGAATTGCCATGGGCGAGGCCCCAACCCACGAGGCACTGCCCGATGATCATCCCCGCCAGGCCGGCCGCCCAGACGCTGGCCTTCGACCAGGTCCGGCAAAGCCACGGCAGACAGAGCGCCGTGCCGAGCGAGATGAAATCCAATTGGAAGGCCAGGGGAATGAGGTCCTTCCGGCCCAGTGTGTATTCGAACAGGTAAGGCGCCGCGGCCACGCGCGAAATAAAGGCGATCCAGAAGAGCAGGCTGCTCGCGACAATGATCCACCACGGCCAGTTGCCGCGGACGGCACCGAAACCGGTGAGCATCGGCTGGCGTTTGGTCTCGACCGGTACCACCTCCTTCAGGTTGCGAAAGGCAAGCAGGAACAGCCCGACGGCAACGATCGCATAGATCGGGACCGTGAGCAGGTAGCCTTTTCGGTCATTACCCTCGCCCAGCCACCCCACCAGTTTCATCGCGGTCAGGTTGACGATCAGGACACCGAACTTGGAGCCGAACATCCGGAAGCAGGTCAACACCACCCGTTCCTGCGGATTCGCGGTGATCACCGACAAGATCGCCGTGACGGGTGTGTTGATGCCGGTGTACAGGATGTTGACGATGATGTAGGTGCCGGCGGCGTACACGATCTTGGCATTCGCGCCCACGTCCGGCGTGAAGAACGTGAGGACGCCAAACAGGGTGAAGGGCCCGCACAACCAGAGGAACCAGGGCCGGATCTTGCCCCACCGGCTGCGGGTGCGGTCGAATATGATGCCCCAGATGGGAGCATCCGCGGCGTCGATGAAGCGCGCGACCAGCATGATCCACCCCGCGACGTCGGCGGCGATGCCGTAAACATCGGTGTAGAATTTGAGCAGGTAGAAGGAGATCGGCGCGAAGACGAGCTGGCAGGCGATGTCGCTGGCCGCGTAGCTGAAACGGGTGGTGTAGGAGGTCTTGCTCAAGGGGAGGAAAGACTGAAATCGGGCAGCTAAAATCAAAAATCTGAAATCTCAGAAGGGCGTCAGTCCATGTAGGGGCGCAGTCTTGCTGCGCCCAATGTTCGCGCAGCGAACATTCCGATTGGGATCCTTTGAATTCGGCTTGCGCCGAATTGGGCGCAGCGAGACTGCGCCCCGGCGGGCTGCACTCCGCTCAGGATGACGGAAGTGGGGGGAATGGGTTGATCGAGATTCAAGATTTCTGATGCCCGATTTTCAGTTTCCACGATTTCCTTTTTCCGCGCGCAGATCCTGCGACGTCGCCAGCGCGATCACGCGACCCTGGTCGCCGACCGCGCAATAGAAGTGATAAACGACGCCGTCGTGCTTGAGCACCCACGGCTTGTGGGCGAACTGCTTGTCCCATGGCTCGCCGGGCTCGAGCAGGTGCGGGCTGTCCCATTTGGTCCAATGCACGAGATCGTAGGAACAGGCGAAAGTGTCGAAGGCGTTCGGTTTCCAGAATGCGCCGAAGTAGAACATCACCCATACGTCGCCGATTTTCGTGATTTGCGGGTCGCCGCTGATGGCCCACGGGGCGGTGCCGACGTTGGCCACGACGGGACCGGGCCCGAAGCGCCGCCACGTTCGGAGGTCTTCGGAGATCGCCATCCCGATGGTCTCCACGCCCCAGGGCGGCGCTTTCCCATTGTAGAACATCACGAACGGTGCGCCCAGCGTGCGCGACTCGTCGCGGATGATGGTGCTTTTGTACAGGGTCGTGTGCTCAAAATCGCGGGTGTCGGACTGGCCCGGGGAGAGCACGGGATTTTCGGCGAGTCGCGTCCACGGCCGAACCGCGACCGGGTCATCGCTGCTGGCCAGTCCGATGGCCAGGGGATCGGGTTCATAGCCATGACTGGCGCCACCGAGATAGCTGATCCAATAGCGGCCATCATGCCTGCCCAATTCATGGGTGGCGCCGTCCCAACGCGTGTCGTAGAGGGCTGGTCCGCCGGCCGCCTGCCAGGCGTCCCAGCCTTCCTGCCGGAAAGGGAGGATCGGCCCGAGTCGCTGCCAGTGCAGCAGATCGTCACTCACGGCAAGATGCGTCTCGTAGCCTGCCTTGTCCTTGTTCGCGATGAACATCATGTACCAGCGGTCGTTGTGCCGGAAGACGTTGGGGCAATCGAGGATCTCGCCCTCGGCACCCTTGAGCAGGACGCCATATTTGAAGGGCGTTTTGACCTGCTCGTGGATTTCGCGCATGACCTTCGAGGAAACGAGGCGCGGCTTGCCGGGCGGGAAGGGGATGACGGCGGGGCGCTCGGCGGCGGGGGCGGCGAGCGCCAGCGCGAGAAGCAGCGCCGTCAACACCCCCCGGCGCCTTTCGACCGGCTCAAGGCCCTGAGCTTGTCGAACGGGCTGCGCTCCACCCCTCTCGAGAGGGGAGCCTGAACCCGCGCCAGCGAAAGTTCCCTCTGGAACCGGAACTATGCAATCGGAGGTGGAGCGACCTGCTCCCCAAGGCGCTTTCTTCGCAGCGGACGTCCTCAGCGCGTTGGGGAGCAACGCGCTCCACCATTTGGTGGTCGTTGATTTCCCGCTGAAAGTCGGCCCCAACTGCATAGTTCCGGTCGGAGAGGTGTGCCCGAAGGGCAGGGTGTGTTGGATCGGGCTGGGCGCCATGGAAGCGAAATGGAACGATGTGCGTTGGGGCCTAGCTGTAGCGGCGGTCCATGACCGCCGTTGAAGCCGATCGGCGGTCATGGACCGCCGCTACAGGACGCGGAATCATGGGGCGATCGGCAGCTTTTTCCCATCCCGCAGGAACAACGGAATCCGCTCCAGCGGTGCGGCGGCGTTGAAGGCGGTCCCGCCGGCATGAGTTTCGCCGCTCCAGGCGTCAGTCCATCTCGCCCCGACCGGAAGGTAAACGAAGCGGCTGGTGGCGCCGGGCGAGAGCACCGGGGCGACCAGGAGGTCGGGTCCGAAGAGGAATTGGTCGTCGACGCCGGTGGCCTGGGCGTCATCCGGGAAATCGAAGAAGAGCGGCCGCATCGGTGGCGTGCCATTCTTCGCGGCGGCCCGCATCTGCTCCATGATATAGGGGCGCAGGCGCTCGCGCAGTTCCAGCACGCCACGGATGATGCCGTAGGCCCGGTCCCCGAATGACCAAACTTCGTTCGGCCCTCCGCGGGTCGGGTCGCTGGTCTCGGGATGAGCCAGCGAGCTGTTTCTCCAGCCGTGCAGGCGAAAGAGCGGGCAAAACGCGCCGTATTGGAACCAGCGCACGATCAGTTCCTGGAAATACGGCGTGTCGACCTCGCCGCCGAAGAAACCGCCGATGTCGGTGGTCCACCAGGGAATGCCGCTGAGGCCGATGTTGAGGCCGGCGCGCACCTGCTGGCGCAGGTCTTCCCACGTGGAGTGAATGTCGCCCGACCAGATCGCGGCGCCGTACCGCTGGCTGCCGGCGAACGCTGCGCGGCCGAGGGAAAGGATTTCGGTTTCGCCGGCAGCGGTCATGCCTTCGAACAGCGCCTGCTGCTGCGCCATGGGGTAAAGGCAGCCGACTTCCAGCGCGTTGCCGGCGTGGTAGCGGACGTTGTCATGGTCGTAGACTGCCATCTCGGGTTCGATGGCGTCGAGCCACCAGACCTTGATGCCGTGGGCGAAGTAGTTTTGCCGGACCTTGTCCCAGAGAAAGGCGCGCGCTTCGGGGTGGGTCGTGTCGAGCAGGCTGAGGATGACCGTGCCCGTGGCGTTGGAATCGGTGAACTTGATGAAACTGTTGAGGCCGCGTTCGGTGCGGACGAGGAGGTTGCGGCGCTCGAGTTCGGCGAAATTTTCGCTGTCGGGATTCACCGTCGGCCACACGGAGACCATGACCTTGATGCCAAGGGCGGTGAGTTCGCGGACCATGCCGGCGGGATCGGGCCAGCAGGCGGGATCGAATTTCCATTCGCCCATCTTCGTCCAGTTGAAGTAGTCGATGACGATGACAGAGAGCGGCAAGCCGCGGCGCTGGTGCTCGCGGGCGACAGCAAGGAGCTCGTCCTGGGTCTTGTAGCGGAGCTTGCACTGCCAGAAACCTGCTGCCCAAGCGGGCAGCACCGGGGCGTGGCCGGTGAGGTCGGCGTAGCGCGCCATGACGCCGGCGTAGCCGTCGCCGGTGGTGACAACATAGTCAATGAGGCGGGTTGCATCGGCCACCCAGCGCGTCTGCGTGCGACCGAGTTCGACGCGGCCCATGCCCGGGTGGTGCCAGAGGAGGCCATAGCCGCGGCTCGAGACGAGGAACGGGATCGAAATCTGCGAATTGCGATGGGTCAGCTCGAGCACGCAACCCTTCTGGTCGAGCAGGCCATGCCGGCGCTGGCCGAGGCCATAGATGCGCTCGTCGTCGAAGGCGGTGAAACTCGCCTCCGCGCGGTAAAGGTCGCCGGAACCCGGGTGCGACTTGAAGGTGCGCGAAGGCGGGTAGTTGGTCCGCGCGAAGATTTCCTCGACCAGGGGTTCGGTGGCAGGAGGGGCTTGATGCCCCGACAGGTCATTCGTTGAGGGCGCCGACTCCGAGTCGGGGCGTAAAGCCCCTCCCACACTCGAACCAGATTTGAAAAACCGAACCCGGCCGGATTTGGCGTCGACCGTTGCGGTGATCCGCCCATTGGTGAGCCGCGCGACGTCGGGCGCGACGGTGATATCTGCCGTGGTCGAAGCGGGCGGCAGCAGGCTCCAGTCACGCCGGGGCATTTCGGGGAGGACCGTGGCGCGCACGCGGATGGAATCGGGGCCCCAGGGCTCGATCCAGAGTGTCTGTTCCTTGCAACGCCAAATCAGGCGTGAGCCATCGTGGATGAAGGGGAAGGAAGACACGTTGGACGATGCTGTGGGCTGCGGATCAGGATCGGACGGAGATCGGGGGTAGGGGCGCAGTCTTGCTGCGCCCGCTCGGCGACGCGGATCCTTGGGCGCAGCAAGACTGCCCCCCTACGGCGAAACATGGGATTTCCGAACCCAACATGAATTGCGATCCTCGATTTCCAATTTTCACGATTTCCCGGCCAATTCGGCGAGCTCGTGACGGTCGAGGATATCGGCAAGCTTCACCGGCTGGCCGGACGCGGCGGCTTCCTCCATCGCCTGGAGAAACGCGACCGTGACGATGCCTTCGGCGATGTCGGGCCGGGGCAATTCGCCCGAGTCGAGGCAGCGCGCGAAATATTCGATGTAGTTCTGGTACTCGCCGGCGTGATGGCTGTGTCCGCCGAACCGGAAGTAGTGGTCCTCCTCGCCCTCAAAGCGTTCGATGACCGCCTTGCCGTCGAGCTTGTACGAGTAACGCAGTTCCCAGTAGTCGGCCTGGCTGGCGCCCTTCGCGCCGCGAAGAATGCAGGTCATGCCGCTGTCGCGTTGGGACGGCACGGTCGGGCCGGAGTAGGAGCCGCTGATGCGGGCAATCCGGCCGCTGGCGGCGCGAACGACAAAGTGGAACGTGTCGGGGTGCGCGAGCCCGCCCGCCTTGCCGTTTTCGCTGAGGCGGGAGAAACCCATGATGTCGACGATGTCGGGCAGGTACCAGCGCACCAGGTCGGCGGGATGGCTGAGCGCGCCGTAGAGCCACTTGAAGGCGGACTGCCGCGCCCAGGGCTTGGCGAGGAACCACCGGTGGTCGGCGTGATAGTGGGCTTCGACAGTGTTGAGGTCACCAAAAGCGCCGGTCCCGAAATGCTCATGCTGCCGGGCAAATGGCTCGAAGAAACGTGAACTCTGGCCGATCATGACGCGCCGGCCGGTGCGCCGTTGCGTGTCCAAAACCTCCCGGGCGCGGCTCAGGTTGTCGAGGAACGGCTTGGTGCAGATGACGTGTTTGCCCGCGTTGAGAGCGCGGATCGTGTGCTCGGCATGCAGATGGTCGGGCGTATAGATGCCGACGACGTCGACCGCGGGATCGGCCAGGAGCGCGTCGTAGTCCGGGGTGAATTTGCCGGCATCGAGCCCGAACTCCGCGCAACGCCCGCGGCCGAGCTCGACGTTGACGTCGCAGATGCGCGCGACTTGCCAGAGCTCGCTGTGCACGCCCGCGGAGATAATGCTGCGGCCTTCGCCGAGACCAAGGACGCCGAGGCCGAGTCTTTTCATCGGGGGGAACTAACCGAAGATTTAGCGAAGGGTGAATCTGAATCCATGGCGTAATCCAACACCCCCCGCCCCGCGGGCACCCCTCTCAAAGAGGGGAGCTTCGTCGGCGCAGGTTTGGTTCCCCTCTTGAGCCGGAACGATGCAGTTGAGGACCATTTTCAGAATGGGATCGGTCGCACCAAAAGGTGGAGCGCGTTGCTCCCCAACGCGCTGAGGATGCCCGCTGCGAAGAAAGCGCCCTGGGGAGCAGGTCGCTCCACCTCCGATTGCATCGTTCCGGCTTGAGCGGGGTGGCGCAAAGCGACGGGGTGGGTAGGGCTTATGGGACCGCCAGTTCGTCCGCAACGAGGGTCACTTCTTCTCCGGGAACGGTCCCCAATTGGCGGGGGTGTCGGCGGCGTGGTCGTAGACGATCTTGCCGCCCTTGAGGAAGGGTGTAGCCATCGCCCACGGCTTGCCGTCGGGACGATTGATCGGCGCGCCGCTGTATTGCGGGAGGTAAATGCGGCGCATGCGATTGGTCGTGTTGGGTCCGCTGCGGTGGAAAACGTAGCTCGTGAACGCCACGACGCTGCCGGCGGGAACGATCACGGGATCGCCCGGATCGGAGCCGAAGTAGCCGATGAGGTCGTTGGAGCCCTCCTCCTTCTTGTGATCGATGATCTTGTCCTTCGTTCCGGCGCGGGAATGTGGCAGCAGGTAGACGGTGCCGTTGACCTCGCTCACGTCGTCGAGCGTGCACCAGCAGGTGACGTAGGGCTTGTGATTGGTGGTGGGGTCGTACCACTTCACGTAGCCGCTGTCCTGGTGCCACGAGAACTTCATGCCCTGTTCGGCGCCCTTGACGACCCACTGCTCGTGGAAGAGGTACGCATCGGGACCGACGGTGGCCTCCGCGACCTGGGCCATGAGGGGGCTGAAAATGAATTCCCAGAGGCGATTGCTCAGGCGGTAGCGGTTGTTGATGAAGTAGCGCTTGCCGCGGTGGGTGATGCCCTCGGATTGCACGCCCTTGGCGTCGAGGATCGAATCGTAGTAGCCGAGGTAGTAGGAGCACTCTTCGCGCAGCATCTCGAGCATGTCCTTCGGGATCACCCCCGGCAGGATCATGTAGCCTTCGTCTTCGTAGAGTTTCTTGTGGGTAGGGGTAATGAGACTCATGGTGGCACAGGTTAACGAATTGGAGTGGGGGAAAACTACCCGTTTTACCGCAGCTTGTAACGCTTTCCTCACCTTCTGCCACAGCCGCTCGATTTCGACACGCAGGACCTTCGCATCGCTCCAGCTGCCGGGGAAGACCGACAGGTTGTAGCCGCCCGCCAGCGGCCCCATTTCCGGGCAAACGAAGATTTCGCGGGACGTGTTCCGGTTGCCCTCCAGCCAGCACTGCAGCACGGCCTCGGCGAATGGCAGCCAGTCTTTCACTTCCGGCGTGAGCCCGCCACCCGCGGCGGAAACCGGGACCTGGCAGTGGTGGCCGTTAAAAGGGCGGAAATGAAACTGTTGGGCGCGCTGCACCAGGTCCGGGCGCACGAGGAGGCGGCGCACATAGTTGTCCGGCACCAGGTGCTTCACCACCGCCGCGTGGGAAAAGTCCCAGGAAATCGGCATCAATTGGCCGGTCTCGCGCTGGTAAGCATCGGCGAGCGCATAGAGCTTCTCGGGCGTTTCCGTGCAGGTGTCGCGGTGCAGTTCGATGGCCGGTTCCAGCCCAAGTTCGTGCCCGGCCGTCATGACCGCCCGGGCCAGGCGGATCGATTCGTCCGCCGGCGTGTCGTCGTCAGCGAGCTGGACGTTGACGTGATGGGCGCCGTATTTCCGGAGGTCGGCGAGCAACGCGGGGAATTCCTTCGCCTTGCCGGAGGACATGCCCCCAATGAAAATCAGCCCGTGGCGCCGGCAGCCTTCGTGCAATTCCGGGCTCCCCGCCCAGCAGACCCCGTCGAATCCCGCCGCCTTGATCGCCTCCAGCTTTTCCTCGAGCGACCATTCCTGGTCCGGCGAAGGGTGGCCCATCAGGGTCCAGAGATTGGCGATGTGGCGAAGGGTCGGCTGGCTCATGGGGATGGAAGGGGGGGAACGGGCGCGGACTTGGCAGGGATCCTGTCGGGCAGGATTTTCAAGTCCCGCAGCTTCACCTTGTAGTCGTAGACATGTTCGTTGAGAAAGGCTTCGATGCGGTCGAACACCTGGGCGCGGGCGGCGGGCAAACCCCGCACGTAGTCGATCGGCAGTTCGGCCAATTCGGCGACCGTGCCGCCCCGGCGCACGTCCTCGGCGAAGCGGCGGTTGGCGAGGTAGAGTGGACGGCGGGCATCCCCGGGCGCGCCGGGATAACTGAGGAGCAGCACCGGCTTGGTGACGGCCTCGGGCTGACGCACCAAGGGCGCGGCTTTGAACCGGTTGGCGTCTCCCAGCCAGGCCTTGGTCAGGTGGGGGAAGACGTTCTCGTCGTTCCACTCCATCTTGGAGAGCCAGTCGCCGAGATCCGTGGGCGATTCCAAGGCGATGGCGCAGCGAAACAACTCGGGATGGGATTGCAGGGCGCGCAAGGCAATGAACCCGCCATGACCCCGCCCAAGCAACGCCACGCGCTTGGGGTTCACGTTGAAAAGCTGCTGGAGCGTAGCCACCGTCGTCGCGATGTCCTCGACCTGCACCAGGTCATAGCCGGCGGTGAGCGAGTGGCGCTGTTTGCGCCCGAAGCCCCAGGCGCCGCGGCCGTTGAGCTGGACCACCACGAACCCCATGCCCGCCAGCGCATTGACCTCCGTCTGGAAGTCCGGGGTTACACGCAGCCAGGGCTGGTCCGGACACAGGATGACCATGGGTATCGGCTTCATTTTCGGGTGGGAAGGGACGGTAACCAGGCCGGAGAGGTGCACGCCCGCGGTGGTGGTGAACCCGAAAGGTAGCGAGGCGTGGTTGTGTCGGGCGTCGATCCACGGCGCGCGGCGCACGAATTCCCGGAGCTCCCGCGTTTCGCGATCATAGATGTAGAATCCGCCGGGATCGGCGGGCCCTTCGGTCGACACCAGAATCCGGCGGCCGGCCTCGTCCCAATCCAGCAGGTCAACGCAACTGCCAGGCAGGGTTTTTTCGAGGTCGGCCTGGACTTGTTGCCATTCCGGACGCAGCCAGGCGGTCGTGCGCAGCGTCGCCTGGTAACGGACGCCGGTCAGCTTGCGGGTATAGCGGTCGAACACGAGCGCATCGCCGTTGCCGAAGCCCGCCACCGGCGCCGCGACGAGATCGAAGCCGGGATTTTCCAACGTGATCTTGCCGTGCTGCTTGGTGGCGAGGTTCAGACTGTAGAGGCCAAAGGTGTCGCGCCCGAGATTGGCGGCGTAATAGAGAATGTCCGGATCCTCGTCGAAACCGAGGGGGATGGCGCGCTCGCCGAAAAAATTTTCCGGCGAAACGCTGAAGCCAGGCAGGCCGGTGATATCGCCGAGGTGTTTGGGGCGGGCATTGCCGGTCGCACCGTAGTATTCGTACGTGAAGGGGAATTTCGTGCTGGTGGTATTCGGCACCCCGAGACGGGGCCGGCCCTGGCGATCGAGCAGGTTGTCGCGGTTGGTCGCGACGAAATTCTCGGTGACCCGCGTGATCTTGCCGGTGGCGGTATCCAGGGAAAACTGGCCGACGGAGCGCGAGCCGGTGCTGCGCTTTGCGCCGGTTGCCGAAAGCAGGATCGCACCCGGTCGCCGCGGATCGAGGTCGAAGGCATGCAGGTCGCGCGAACGTACCGGCCCCGGCCCACCCAGGGAAGAGCGGGGTGCGGTGACCGTCCCGCTCAGCGAGGGGAGGCTGGCGACGTCACGCCCCGCGTCCGGCACCGGCTGATCCGGCTGCCAGACCCCGCGGCTGAACTGCAACGGTGGGGTCCGGGCGGTGGAAAAAGGGCCGCCGCCTCCCGCGATGAGTTCGGGCACGTCTTTCGGGCCGGCGAGCTGGCGGAGATTGCCGCCGTCAGCGTCAAAGGCGACCATCGCGCCGACATTGGTGGTCCAGCCATCTTCCGCATCGAGCGAGCGAATCCGGTTGGTTTCGACCGCCAGGCGGCTCGGCGTCACCCAGCGCATCCAGCGGATGCGCCCGGGCGTTTTCTCGCGCTGCCGGTCGGAGAACATCGCGGTAGCCTGGTCGTCGGTCACGACCAGCACGCGCACCTTGGCGGTTTCGGGGTGGTCGACCTCGAGCACGACGACCGACAGTTGTTCCCCGTCGCGCAGGGAAAAGGCGAGGTATTTCCCATCGGGCGAAAGCGCCGCATGCTCGGTGGTGAAGCGGTGGAACAACTCCGCAAAGCGGCCGGGTTCGGGCAGGCTCAGGATTAGCTCCGCGGCAGGCGCTGGAGCGGGATTACCCGCCGGCGCGGTGGCAGAGGTTGGCTCTGGACCAGCCGGGGCGGTCACCGCTGGTTGCGCCGCGAGCAGCGGAGTCAAGGCGAGGAAGAGAAGATACCGGGGCATCGAGGGAGGAGTCGTTTACCCTTAGCCAGAGCCGTGACGAAGGCAGGGCCCGACCTCCGGGCGGGCCGGAAGTTCCTGTAGCTGATGCCGGGCCGCTCGGAAATCGGCCCCTACCCCCTGGCGGGTCTCAATTCTTTCGGTCATGTTCAATCGTCAGGGCTTTTTGTCCGGCAGGATCTTCAGGTCGCGCAGCTTCACCTTGTAGTCGTAGATGTGTTCGTTGAGGAAAGCCTCGATGCGGTCGAATACCTCGGCGCGGGCGGCCGGCAGGCCCTGCACATAGTCGTTGTGGAGGTCGGCCAGCTCCGCGGCCACGCCGCGCTTCGCGACGTCTTCGACAAAACGGCGGGCCGCGAGGTAGATGGGCCGGCGCGGGGTGCCATCGAGTCCCGGATAGCTGAGCACCAGGACCGGCTTCGTCACCGCCTCGGGCTGGCGGGCGAGCGGGGCGGCCTTCAACCGGGCTTCATTGCCGAGCCAGGCGCGAGTCAACTGGGGCTCCACGTTTTCCTCCGTCCACTTCATGTTCGCCAGCCAGTCGCCGATGTCCACGGGCGGTTCGAGGGCGACGGCGCAGCGGAAGAGGTCGGGAAACATCTGGAGGGCGCGGAGGGCGATGAAACCCCCGTGACCGCGGCCCAGCAGCGCGACGCGCTTGGGGTTGACCTGGAAGCGTTGGGCCAGCGCGGTCACGATCGTGACAACATCCTCCACCTGCGTGAGGTCATAGCCAGTCGTGATCGCTTCGCGTTGCTTGCGGCCAAGGCCCCAGGCCCCGCGGCCGTTGAACTGGACGACGGCGAAGCCCATGCCGGCCAGCGCATGGACGTCGCGCTGGAAGCCGGGGGAAACGCGGTCCCAGGGTTCCTCCGGGCAAAGCACGATCATCGGGATGGGCTTCATGCGCGGCGTCGCAGGCGCGGTGATGAAGCCGGTCAGCTTGGTGCCATCGGCCAGCGCGAAGCCGAACGGCAGCGTGGTGTGGACGTGATTGGCGTCCACCCACGGCGCGCGGCGCACGATTTCGGTCAACTTTGCGGCATCGCGCCGATAGACATAAAAGGCGCCGGGGTCGGCCGGACCTTCCGCCACCACCAGGAAACGGTTGGCCTTCTCGTCCCAGTCGAGCAGCTCGACCGAACGACCGGGCAGGGCTTTTTCCAACTCGGCCTGCGCGCCCTGCAACTCGGGGCGGAGCCAGACCGCGGTCCGATAGTTGGCCTGGAAGCGGACGCCGGCCAGCTTGTGCGTGAAGCGGTCAAAGACCAGTGGCGCCTGCGGGGGAAAACCCGCGCCCGGCGGCCCGATGAGGTCATAGGCGGGATTTTCGAGCGTCAGGGCGCCGCGCTGCTTCGTGGCGAGGTTGAGGCTGTACAGCCCGTAGGTGTCGCGGCCGAGGTTGGCGGCATAGTAAAGGATGTTCGGATCCTCGTCGAAGCCGAGTGGGATGGCCCGTTCGCCGAAATAGTTGGACGGTGACACGCTGAAACCGGTGAAACCAACGGCGTCGTCCAGCGGCTTGCCGCGGTTCCGGCCCTCGGCCCCGAAGTATTCGTAGCGGAACGGAAACGTCGCGACCGTGGTGTTGGGGATGGACAGGCGGGCGCGGCCCTGGCGATCGATCAGCGTGGATTGGTTGCTTTGCACCTGCGTGTCGTTGAGGTCGACCAGCTTGCCGGTGAGGGCGTTGAGGCTGTGGAAGGAAAGCGAGCGCACGCCGTTTTCGCGCGGTGCGCCATCGGCCACCAACCGCAGGCCGCCGGTCGTCTTCGGATCGAGGTCGAAGATCCGCAGGCTGCGCGGCTGGACGACGGTGGGGTCGGCGGTGGCGGCCGGGTCGGTGGTTTCGGTTTCCTCGCCCGGCAGCGCGAGCCCAGTCTCGCTTTCGGTTGCGGTCACCGGGGCCTGCTGATCGGGCGTCCATACGCCCGCGATGGGGGAAGCCAACGAGGGGCGCCGCGTCGAAAACGGATTGTTTGCGCCAGGGACAAACGTGACTTCCACGAGGTCTTCCGGGCTGGCGAGTTTCCGGGCGTTGCCACCGTCAGCGTCGAATCCGAGGACGGTGCCTGTCCAGGACGACCATTTGGCGTCGGTGGTCGTGGCGGAAATCCGGGTGTGCACCTCGTTCGTCTGGACCACCACGCGATTGGGTGTCGCCCAGCCGAGCCACAGGATGTTGCCGGGCGTTTTCTCCCGCTGGTTGGCGGCGAGCATCGGGGTGGCGGCATCGTCGTCGATCACCTTGACCCGGGCCTTGATTGTCTCGGGATGGTCGAGGTCGAGCGTGATGACGAACAACTCCTCCCCCTCGCGGACGGAATAGGCGATATGGCTTCCATCCGGCGAGAGTGCTGCCTGTTCGGTGCGGAAGCGGCGGAACAATTCCGCAAAGCGGCCGGGCTCCGGTGGCCGCAGGATCTGTTCCGCGGGCGCGGCTGCGGGCGCAGCGGGAGCGGCCGGCGGGGGCGCATCCTGCGCGACCAAGACTAGCGGGCAGGCCAGGAGGAGTAATCGGCGGATCATGGAATAAGAGACGGCAAGCGGCTGGCCGCGGCTACGGCAGCGTCAGCGGGCTCCTGGCGTGGGCTTGGGGGATAGCGCGCGGAGCCACTCGCCCTTCAGGTCGGAGTAGGCCTCGAAGCCGTCCGCGCCGAGCTTGGCGGTGAGCTGGCTGGCGGCCTGCTGCGCGAGCGTCGCGAGCTGCGCGTCGCGCTCGGTGGATGACAGGTTGGCGTTCCCCCGGATGTCCCGGCCTTTTTGCGTGTAATCCTGCTGCAGCTGCCGGACCTCGGAGGCCACTCGCGCCGGCAGGTTCAGCCGCGAGACGAGCCCGGCCGTCTGGTCCGAGCTGTTCTGGTTCACCGCCGCGTCGTAATCCAGGGCACGATCGGCCCCGATGGCGGCCTGTACCTTGGCCGTGATCTCCTTGTTCAAGGCGGTACGGGCGTCCCCGGACAGCTGGCGGTCGTTGAGCTGGGCTTCGTAGGCTTTCGTGATCGCGAAGATCGATTTGTACTCTGCTTCGGTCGGTTTGAAAGTTTCCAAACGGTAGCGGAGCATGGTTGCGGTGGGGCTCGCCCGCAGCTCGTATACGGCGAATTTCTCCGGCGTGAGAACCTTGGCGATGTCCGCCATCCGTTCCTGTTCGAGCAACCGGTCCGCATTGGCTCCCGCGGCCCCGCCGTCGCCGCGCGACAAGCCACGCTGGGCAAACTGCTGCAGCTGCATTTCCTCGTAGTCCGATTCGATCTTGGCGAGGGCGAGCAGCTTGTCGACCGGCAGGTCACCCCAGCGGCGCTTGGCGCCGGCAAGTTGATCGGGGTCGTCCGCGAGGTTCTCGTATGGGTTTACGTACTTCCGGTAGAGCTTCTGTTGCTCGGCGATCTGTTTGCGGCGTTCCGGGTCATTCAATGCAGCGGTCCGATAGGGCGAGCGCCAATACGGCGTGGTATTCGCGGTCTCGCCGCCGGGATTCTGGGCATACATCCGGCTGATCCGCCGGCTGAGGATGAGTCGGATTTCGGCGGGCGTGAAACCGGCGGCCCGCAACCGCCGGACGAACTCGTCGAGGTCTGGTGTGTCCAGCGCGGTCCACGAGGGCAGGGGGCTGGCGGATTCGATGCCGGCCGCTTCCCGCGCCTGGGTGTTGCTGCTGGGGACGACGGTTGCGGCGGAGCTTCCGCTGGCGTTGGCGGCAGCGCGCGCACCGCGCGCGTGCGCAGCGGGGTACATAAGCCAGGCGGCGACCAGGCCGGCATTGCCGAGGAGGGACACGACGAGGAATACGACGCGGGATTTCATGGCTCAGCGTCTTGGCGGATTGACTCGCAGGCGGTTCATCCACGTGGGCAAGGTGCGCTTGTAGCCGGCGTAGACCTCAGTCCCAAGAGTCGCGGTGAGTTGCTGTTCCACCTCCCGCTCCAGCGCCTGCAACGCCGCGGTGCGCTGGTCGGCGGGCAACTGATGCTGTTCGATTTCATCGACGCGCTTCCACGCGCCCTGCTTGAGCGCGACAATTTCCTTGGCGACAGCGGGGTTGAGATCGTTGCTCCGGACAAAGGAGCTGGTCTCGCCGTACATGCCGTCGGTCGTGACGAGGTAGTCGGCGTAACGTTCCGGCGTCAGCGCAGCCTGGATTTGGCCCGGGAGATTTTTTTCCGCAGCCCGTTTGGCGTCCTGTTCTTCCCGGCTGAGGTTGGAGGTCCCGAACTGCTGGTCGATGGCGAGTTGCAGCCCGGCAATCGCACGGAATTCCTCCTCGGTCGGTTCGAAGTTGGCGAGCCGGTTCCGCAGGGAATTGGCGGTCGGGCTGGCGCGCAGGTCGTATTCGCGAATTTCCTCCGGCGTGAGAACGGTTTCGAGATCCTTGCGGCGCTCGCGTTCCAGGAGGCGAAGTTGCTCGCGGTCGGCTTTCAGGACGAGGCCCCGGCCTTTCGCAAGCACGTTGGCGGCCATTTCCGAATAATCCCGCTGGATGGCATCGAGCTGCGAAAGCTTGTCCGTGGGGATGGCGCCGCCCACCTGGTCGCGCATCCGGCGCTCGGCATACCCGAGCGAATCCGGTCCGCCGCCGAGCACGGCGCGGACCTCGGCCTCCATTTCCTTGTAGAGTTCGCGCAGCTTGGCGCGGGTTTCGGGCGAGGCGGCCTGCAGGCCGGTTTGACTGAAACTGCGCCAATACTGGTCCGGGTCCTCGGGCACCATGGCGCGCCGGCGATCGTTGTAACGCGCGGCGATCCGCTGGTAAACGAGGTCGCGAATCAGGTCGGCCGGCAAGCCCGCGGCGCGCAGGCGGGCGACATAGGCAATGTCCGCGGCTCGCGGCTGTGGGCCGGTCGCGTCGCCAGACTCGCGCGAGGCCGGGGTTGGAGCATCCGAACTGGCTGGGACTTTGTCGGGAGTGACAGTTGCGGCCGGGCTGGCGGAATCGCTTGCGCCATTCGGCGGAGGCCGCCGACTCAATACCAGCGCACCCAGGGCCAGGTTGGCGGCAACCGACAGGAGTAGGATCGGGGTCAGGCCTTTCATCGGAAGAAAAACGGGGTCAGGGGTTTGCCAGTGGGGGATGGCGCAGGTGCCGCAGCCATTCGCCCTTGATCTCCTTGGAGGTGTCGAGGCCGCGTCGCGTGGCGAGCAGCGCGGCCAGGTCCGCCCCGGCTTCGGCCTTTTCGGGCGCGGGAGCGACTGGTTGCAGCCACGGCCACGCGCCGAGCGCGGGGTGGGCGCCGAGGGAAAGGACCAAGATCGGCAGGTTGGGCTTGGCCATGGGGAGGAGCGGGCGGGGCTACGTGTGCGCCTTCGCCAGGTAATCGATCGCCAGGGGAGGGCTCGCGAGGATCGGGACAGTGCGTTCGGTTGAGGAGAGGTAGTCCACGACGTGCGCCATCGAGGCTTGGGCGAGCACAATGACATCAACCTGGCCCGATAGTTCACGCAATGCCGTCGCCACCATCTGGTCGTGCGCGGCCACGTTGCCTTCCATGAGGGTTTCGAAGGCGCCCAGGCAAAGCCGGGAACTGATTTCCACCTTCCGGCCGGCTAGCTCTGCGCGGCGGCGGACGAGGTCCGCGGTGGGGTTGAGCGTCGTGGGCAGGGTGGCGATGACCCCGATGCGGCTGCCCGTGCGCACGGCCAGGTCGGCCATCGGTTGGTCGACGCGGAGCACCGGGACCTTCACGGACGGCGCGGCGGCCTCGACGGCCGGGCCAATGGAGGAGCAGGTGACGAGGATCTGGTCGGCCTCCCCCGCGGCGGCGGACGCGATATAGCCGGCCACCCGGGCGGCGATGTCCGGCGTGATGCCGCCCTTGGCCCCGATGGCCCGGACCAGGCTGTCGTCGACGATGTTGAAAGTCTCGACGCCGGGCAGGCGGGTCTTGCAGAGATGCGCGAAGACCGGGACGAGCGTCGCGGAGGTATGGATAAGGGCGAGGCGTTTCATGGCTTAGGGGAAATCGTGAAATCAGGCATCGGGAATCTTGAAATTGAAGATGCGGGAAAGGTGGGTTGAGCAGATTTAGGATGCCCGAGATTCAGTTTTCAGGATTCCTCGTTCGGCGGTGCCGAAGAAGTCGGGCGCGCCGACCTGGCCGCCCTTGAAGTTTACCTCCAGGCCATCCACGGGGGAGCCCGGGGCGCGGACGCGGCAGAACGGCGCGCCGGGTGCGAGGGTGGCCAGCATTTCGAGCGACTCGATGCCAAGGGCGCGGGTCGCGAAGCTGGAGGTATCGCCCCCGGCAATCACGATGCGGCGCACGCCGGTGCGGGCGATGGCTTCGCGGGTAAGGAGGCCGAGTTCGGTTCCGAGTTTGCCCGCGGGCACCGGGGTGTTACTGGCCTGGCCCCGGCTGGTGTACACCACGGTTGAGCGGCCGGATTTCAGCGACGCCACGACCGCGGGCAGCGCGTCAGGGGAAAACTCGATGCCGGTGAAACGGTTGGCAATGGCCCAATCGATCTGGCCGCCGGTCACGGGTGAGCAACTGCCGGAGACAACGAGGAGCGGGCCGGAGGCCGGGACGGGGCCAGCCGGTGATGGCGTCACATTGGGCCGGTCGGAGACCGCCCCTTCTGTCGCCCAGTGCGCGCAAAGCGCTGATTCGATGCCGGAGGAACCGACGGAGAACACCGGGCCGTCACCGGCCAGGCGGTCGATCAAGGCGCCGGCACGAAGGAGGTGCGCGGCGTTGAGCCCGTCGATCAGGATGATGTCGCAGCCCGCCTCGACGAGACGGTCGAACGCGGCGGCTGTTTCCGCCGGCGGAAGTTCGAGCGCGGGCACGCCGAGCAGCGCGATCGACCTCTTCGTTTGCCCGGCGAGATGCACGCGCAGGTCCGCCTCCGTCATGGGCGTGACGGGATGGCGGCTGATGGCCGGATGGCGATCGAGTCGGTGGATGGGACCGTCGCTGCCAATGCCGAAGCGGGCGTACAGGTTGCCGAAGGCGCAATAGCGGCCAAGGGCGGGCGCGGCCACCAGCAGCGGCACCGTACGGCTGCCAAAGACCCCAGCGCCCACGTCGATCGCCCGGCCGATGCTGCCCACGGTGGGCGAGGAATCGAAGGTCGAGCACACCTTGTAGTGCACATGCCGCGGGCCCAGCGCCCTCAGGGAGGTGAAGGCCGGTCGCAGCACGGCCTCCATCGCGGCCGGCGCCAGCGAACGCGAAAAGCCGGCGACGCCCACGGCATCCAGCCCGGCGCACTGCTCGGCCGTCGGCGGGCTCAGGAAAAGGCGGGCCTGGAGACCGGCCTGCGCGAGGGATTCCAAGGCATCCGTCGAGCCGGTGAAATCGTCGGCGTAGTAGGCGAGCTTGAGGGCAGGGTGGGACATATGGGTCCAATGGGTCCTATGCGAGGCGCCCGAATTTGTTGATCGATGGCATGAGCAGGGGATACTTGGTCGCGGCCTCGGCTGCGGTCAGCCCCTCGGTCGCGGCCTGCCACCACAGGCGCAGCGATTGCACGCCCGCCGCCGGGCCGTCGGGATGCGCCTGGATGCCCCCGCCGGCCATGTAGAGCAGGTCAATCGTGCGCGTTCGCCGAAAGGTTTCGGGCGCCTGGCCGCCCCATTGGCCGGAGGACACGACGGGCAGCACCGGTTTGCCGAGCGGGGCCGGCGCGAGGCAGGCCGCGATCGACCGGACGACGGAATCGTCGGGTTCCCAGAATTTGTTGGCGATGCCGTTGACGTGCAGCTGGTCCACGCCGGCGAGGCGCCACAGCTTTTGATAGGCGGGGAATTCCATCCCGAGCAACGGATGGCGGTTGAGCATGCCCCAGCCGTTGCGATGGCCGTGGATGGCAAGCTGGCCGCGATCGCAGATCTTTTTCGACGCGGCAAGCCCCACGCTGTTCAGGCTGAGCATGGCGCAGGTGCCGCCCGCCGCGACGATCTTGTCGTAGTGGCGCTGCATCGCGTCGAGTTCGTCGGTCACGTTGAAGGCATACATGGCCTGCCGGCCCGTGCGCTGCGCGTGGTCGTTGATGACGCGCATGATGGCGTCGACGCGGGCGTGGAACGGCGAGTGGGGCGGGTTTGCCATCAGTTCGTCGTCCTTGAGAAAATCGATGCCGGCCTCGACCAGCTCCTTCACCATCGCGGCCGTTTGCCCCGGGCTGAGGCCGATGCTCGGCTTGATGATGGTGCCAATGAGCGGGCGGTCCGCCACGCCGGTGAGCCGCCGGCAGCCGGCGACGCCGAAGGCGGGGCCGCGGAACGCGGCGGCGAATCCGGCGGGGATGTCGAAGTCGAGGAGCTTCAGCCCGGAGAATTGCGCCAGTTCGTACAGGTTGCCCTGCAAGGTGGAGACCAGCGTGGGGAGGTTGGAGCCGAAGTTCTCGACGGACCATGACACGGCCACCTCCGCGCGGCGGTGCGATCCACCCGCGTGCTTGGTCGGCAGCGAGGGTGTCGGCACCATTTCCCGTTCGGTGATTTTCTCCACGCGGGCGGCGAAGCGCGCCTTGAGTTCGGCCGTTTCGCCCGGCACCGCCACGAAGGTGCCGGACGATTGCTCGCCGGCCAGCGTGGCCGCGGCCTGCGCGACCGGCAGGGGCGTTTCGATCAGGTAGGTGGCGGTGACGCGTTCCATCAGAGGCGATAAATGCGGCGGGCGTTGGCTTCGTAGAGCTTCGCGCGGTTGGCGGCGGGTTCCCCGCTGAGGATTTCGTCGAGCAGGCGCACCCAGTCGCCCAGCGAGGCGGTCAGGTTGCAGACCGGCCAGTCGCTGCCCCAGACGAGGCGGTCCCAGCCAAAGCAGGCGACGACATGCCCGATGTACGGTCGCAGCGCGGCGGCGGTGACCGCCCCGGGCTTCGCGTAGGCAACGATGCCCGAAATCTTGCAGGCCACGTTGGGCCGTCGCGAAAGATCGCGAACGTGCTCGCGCCACGGATCCAACCCGCCCCCGGCAATGTCCGGCACCCCGCAATGATCCAGGATGAGCTGCGTGGCAGGCGCGGCGTCCGCCAACGCGGCCGCGAGCGGCAGTTGCCGGGCCAGGACGCACAGGTCGAAGGTCAGGCCGGCCTTGCCCAGGGTTGCCACGTGGCGGCGGAAAAGCGCGCCCTGCGAGACGTCATCCGGCGCGACGTGCAGGATGCGGCGCAGGCCCTTGAGCTTCGGATGCTGGATGGCGGCGAGGTGGGCGGGGAAGTCCTCGCTTTCGGGACGGCAGGAGGCGATGACGCCGACCAGGCTATTGGCCGGGTTTTCCGCCAGCTGGCAGAAGAAGCGGGCTTCGTCCGCCGCCCGCGCCTCGGGGACATCGACTTCCATGAAGATCGTGCCCGTGATGTCGCAGCCGGCGGCAGCCTGGCGATAGTCGGCAAGCGTGAAGGGCGCAGAGGCGAGCGGCGGCAGGCTCGCGGTCCAGTCGTACGCGAACCGGTCGCGGTAGAGGAGGTGCTGATGGGTGTCGATGCGGAGCATGGGGGGCGTTCGGTAAATCGTTCTCTTTCTCTTAATCGTTCTCGTTCTCTCGGGATTGGGCTGGAGTGGGCAGGTCGCTGGAAAGGGGAGGAGGGATCAGGAGAACGATAAAGAGAACGAGAACGATCGGTGATCAGTGCGCGGCGGTCGCGAGGGTGTTGCCGTAGCTGATGAGGCCGACAGCGCCGAGGAGGAGGGCGATGGACGCGAAGACGAGGGTGCGGGTGGCGGGGCGGGCGGACTTCCATTCCCCGATGGCCACGCCGAAACCGCAGCTGAGCAGGATCAGGATGATCATGTGGATGGCCCAGCTGGAGAACTCGAAGCGCCCCATGCGCACGTGGCCGAGGCCGTAGAAGAAGAACTGGAGGTACCACAGCAGGCCGGTGAGCCCGGAAAGGAAATAGTTGCGGGCGAGGCCGGCGCCATCGGGCGTGCGGAAAAACTCGCCCCAGGTGCGGCCGCGCGTGGCGAGCCAGCCGACGTAGGCCAGCGTCGTGGTGAAAGCGCCGGTGTTGGAGAACAGATAAATGACGTTGCCCTGGAAATGGCCGGCGCCGTGCTTCGCGGCGACGTCGGCCACCGGTTGCGCCGCGGCCAGCGCGAAACTGAAGACCGCGGAAAGCACGCCGGCGAGGGCCACGATGGGCAGGCCCAGCCGGGCGTTGAAGGGCGAACGGTTGGCGTCGCCGGCTGATTCGCGCTCCCGCCGGAAGCCGGCGTAACCGGTGACAACCATGGCGGCCCCGCCGAGCAGCACGCCCGCGATCACGAGCATGCCGGCGGACGAAGCCAGCGTTTCGCCAAGTTTGCCCGCGAGGAACGGCGGCAGCAGCGTGCCGAGGACGCAGGAGATGCTGATGGCCAGGGCGTACGTGAGGGAGTAGCCGATGTGCCGGATGGCGACGCCGAAGGCGATGCCGCCGACGCCATAGACCGCGCCGAGCAGGTAGGATTTCAGCATGGCGTCGCCCGGAGCCTCGTGGAGCACGGCGCGCAGTTCGGGAACGGTGGCCCACGCGAAGATCCACGGGAAGATGAGCCAGCACCCGGCGGCCTGCACGAGCCAGTAAGTCTGCCAACTCCACTTGTACAGGTGGCGCTGCGGCGCGTAACACAGCGCGGCGCTGCCGGCACCGATCGCGTGGTAGGTCGTGCCGAGAAGAGGATTGGGGTCGGGCGGAAGCATGGCTTTGGGGCGAAGGGCGATGGGTGGGGAAATCGTGAAATCGAGAATCGGGAATCAAGAATCTAGAATCCCAGCGTGGCATTCGATTTCTTGTAGGGGCGCAGTCTTGCTGCGCCCTTGGACGCGGCATCGTGTTCGCGGGCGCAGCGAGACTGCGCCCCTACGGGAAAACACACGGTCAGCGAGGGTTTTCCGGTCCCTGGTCCCTGGTCTCTGGTCCTGGTCGTCACAGCTTGAACTCCTCTTGGATGGCCTGCGTATGCTGCCCCACCCGCGGTGCGCCGCGCGTCGATTTGAAGCGCTGGCCGTCGATCGTGATCGGGCAGCGGGTGGTGCGCAGGGTCGGGCCGTCTTCGCGGGTCACGTCCTGGACGAAATCCAGCGCGCGGAACGCCTCCGTCTGCCAGAGCTTCGGCCACGACAGCACCTCGGCGCACCAGTAGTCGGCTGGTTCCAGGCGCGCGAGCCAGTGTTTTGTCGGCTGGGTTTTCAGGTGATCGGCCAGGTGCTGCTTGATCTCGTCGCGCCGCGTGAACCACGTGGCCGCATCGGCGAACCCGGCCAGCGCGGGCAACCCGAGCAATTCGCCGAGCTTCGTGATCGAGCCCATCGCCAGGGCGAGGAAACCGTCGGCCGTGGCATAGATGCCATAGGGCGCGCCGAGGTAGGCATGGCCGTTGTTGATGGCGCTGCGCTGCGGTTCGCGGCCGCCGTCGTTGAGGAAGGTCGTCGTGACCTCGAATTGGAGGTCGAGGACAGACTCAAGCAGGCTGACTTCGACGAGGCCGCCCTTGCCCGTCACGCCGCGGCGGACCAGCGCGGCGAGGATGCCCTGGACCAGGTGCGCGCTCGCGGTCAGGTCCGCCACGGCCAGGCCGAAGGGCAGCGGCGGGCTGCCGGCGTTGCCGTTGAGGTGGACGAGGCCCGAAAGGGATTGCGCGAGCAAATCCTGCCCGGGCTTGTCGACCCAGGGGCCGGAACGGCCGTACCCGGTGACGACGCCATAGATGAGGTGCGGGTTGAGCGCGGCACACTGCTCGGGACCGAGCCCGATGCGTTCCATCACGCCGGGCCGGAAATTCTGGATGAGCACGTCGGCGCGCGCGATGAGTTGCTTCACCTTGGCGAGGTCGGCCGGATTTTTGAGGTCCGCCGCGTAGCTCTGCTTGTTGCGGTTGATCGAGTGGAAGAGCGTGCTGTCGCCGTCGAGGGCGAGATTGGAAATATATAGCTGGCGCCCGATGTCGCCGGTACCCGGACGCTCGATCTTGATCACGCGCGCACCGAGGTCGGCCAGGCGCGTGGCGGCCCACGGTCCGGCGAGGAACTGGGCGAAGTCGAGGACGAGGAGGCCTTCGAGTGGTTTCATGCCGGGGAATTCAGGACGGAAATGCGGAGGAGGCGAAAAGCGCCGGGAGATGTCGGCGACTGGTTGCGGTTCGCGCCCGGAGCCCTCCGCTGCCGCCGCGTTTCAACTGGCTGGTTCATGCTCATGCGGCGGGGGCGAGCGACAGCCGATAGAGGGTGTCCAGCTGGCCGAGCGCGTCGCCGTCGGCAAGCCCGCCCTGGAGGGCGGCTTGCACCACCGGGCCGGCCTGTTCCTGGAATCCCATGTAGCGGTGGTAGCGCGGGCGAAGGTAGGCGCGGTCGAGGACGGGCAGCGTCCGGAAGAAGTAGTCGCCGGTGGCCGCATTGTTGGCGGCGTCGGTCCAGGCCGTCACGTGCCCGGGCTGGCCGCCCGCCGCGGCGTAGAGCGTGCGCTGGATCCCGGCGGAGGCGGCGAATTCCGCGTAGGCCAGGGCGGCCGCGCGATGCGGCCGCAGGGCGGACACCGCCAGCCCGGTGCCGCCGAGCGTGGTCCGGAGGGGCGCGCCGCGGTACAGCGGCGGTTCGCCCGCCACCAGCCGATGGGCCGCGTAGCCGGCCCGGGCGTAGTTCGAATAGCCATAGGCGAGCGGGCAGTAGGCGAGCCGGGTGTTGGCGGCGGAGGCGAGCAGGTCGTGCGAGGTGATGGGATTGCGGGTCCAGCAGCCCGGGTCGCAATAGGCGAGGAGTTCGCGCAGCGCGGCAAGCGCGGCCCGGCCGGTGTCCGGGGCCACGACCCGTTTCTGCGTCAGGAAGGGCGCCTCCCCATGCGCCCCGCAGAAGGTGTAGAAATTCATCAGGCAGTTGATCGGCGCGGCGGGAACCTCGACATGGCCGCCGCGCGCCAGCGCCAGGAGTTCGCTCCAGGACCGCACCACCGCCAGCCCGTGGCGGGCGAGCAGATCCTCGCGCCAGAACGCGACCGGTGCGGCCGCGTCGATGGCCAGCGCCCAATGGTGGCCGCCGAAGGAATAGCTGGCGTGCGAGGCGCCGACGGAGTTGGCCGCCTGATCGGCAAGGAAGGCGGCGGGCAGGTGTTCGTCGAGCGGCAGCAGCGGGCCATGGGCGGCGGCATGGCCGACGAAGGGATGGTCGAGCACGATGAGATCGTAGCCGGCGGCCAGCTGTTCGACGGGGAATTCCTCGAACGCCTTCAGCGAGCGCTTCTCCCACGTGATTTCGATCCCCGGATTGAGCTCGGTGAAGCGCTGCGCGGTGGCGACCACCGGCAGGTAGCCGCGGGTGTGGCCCCAGGTCATGCCACGAAGCTGGATGGGGTCGCTCATGCGGGAACGGGCGTGGCGCCGCGGGCGCTGGATTCGTAGGCGGCCTCGACCACGGCCATGGTGCGGACGGCGTCCGCGACGCGCGTGGGCAGGTCGGTGGTTTCGCCATCGGCGAAGCGCATCACCGCCGCCATGGGGCCGATGAACGCGTGCGGGAACCAGTTGCCCGCGAGCGGCACGTTCCGCCAGGGCCCCGGCTGGCCGTCGGGACCCATGACGCAGACGGCGAGGCTGTCCGGTTCGCCGCGCGGGTAGTCGAGCAGGAGGCCGAGGCGCAGCTTGATCGCGCCGTGCGTGCCCTCCCATTTGACGTAACTCTCCTGGTGCTCGCCGCCGAAATTGTGGCCGTGGTTCGTCGTAATGGTGGCGCGCGTGGCCTCGCCATAGTCGAGGGCCATCGTCGTGCGGGTGGCGGCGAGCCTGGCCGCGCGGGGATGTTTGACGGTCTTCGCGTAGACGCCCTTTGGCTCACCGAGGAAGCTGCGAATGAGGTCCACGTAATGGATGCTGTGGTACAGGATTTCCACGCGCGGGATGCCCTCGAGGAAGGTCCAGAGTTGCCAGGGTGTGTACACCGTGACCCGCACTTCGAGGTCATGCAGTTCGCCAATGGCTCCTTCCGCGACGAGCTGGCGGGCGGCCACGACGCCCGGCGAGGTGCGCAGCTGGAAATTCACCGCGGCCTGGAGGCGCTTGCGCTGGCAGGGTGCGAGCAGCGCGCGCGCGGCGGCGAGATTTTCGCCGAACGGTTTTTGGATGAGCACCGGGGCGCCATCCGGCAGCGCCGGCAGCAGCCCGGCGAGCGCCGACGCCGGCACCGCCACATCGAACACCGCCCCGGCCGGCGCCTGCGTGACCGCTTCGGCCAGCGAGCCAAACACGCGGGGTATGCCGAAGTCAGTCGCGAGCTTGGCGGCCTTGGCCTGGTCGAGATCGAACACGCCCGCCACCGGGAAGCCGGCCAGCTGGTAAGCGGGCAGGTGGGCGTCGCGCGCGATGCCCCCGGCCCCGATGCTGACGATCGGGCGGGGCGAGCGCGGAAGCGGGAGGAAGGAGGGCGGCATGACGTTACGCGGGATTGCCCTCCGCGGCGACGGCAGTCACGTTGTCGGCCAGCCTACACCCATGAAGACCCAGTTTTTCGAAGACTACGCGCCGGGCACGAGCCGCACGTCGACGGGCCGCACGATCACCGAGGCGGACATCGTGTTGCACGCCGGGCAGACCGGTGACTTTTATCCGCACCACCTGGACGCCGAGTGGTGCAAGACGCAGCCGTTCGGCCAGCGCATCGCGCACGGCACGCTGATTTTCGCGGTGGCCGTGGGCCAGACGGCGGGTGAGATCAACCCCGAGGCCTTTTCCTACGGCTACGACCGGGTGCGATTCATCAAGCCGGTGTTTATCGGCGACACGATCACGTCGCGCTGCACCGTGAAGGAAAAGCGCGACGACCCCAAGCGCCCGGCCTTGGGCGTGGTCGTCGAACTGGTGGAAGCGGTCAACCAGCGGGGAGAAACGGTGTTGGCGGCGGAGCATTTGTTGTTGGTGAAGCGGCGGGACTAGAGCTTGGATTCCTTCATTGGAGGGCTCAGCTCCAGCTGAGCCGCGGCCCAGCTGGGGCTGGGCCCTCCACCGCAGTCCGCGAAAATCAAATGTTGGGCCGGCGCTTGCGCCGACCTCATGGGCGGGGTGGGTGGGGAAAGCTGCGGGCGTGGCGGCATTTTTCGATTATCCCTTGTTCCGTTCGGGGACCGGGCCTACCTTGAAAGTGCTGGTAAAGGTGTAGCTGCCGGCTGGAGCTTCGCAGCGGACGAAGCGACCTTCGTGCCCGGTGAGCGTAAGGCCGTCGGTCCCGACCTCGGTGCCGGGTTCGCTCGGGATGAAGACGCGGGCCGTGGTGTTGGGCGGCACGGTGATCGTCCACGTGACCCGGTCGCCGTCGCGCCGCCAGTGGCTGGAAATCTCACCGTGCATGGTGCGGTACGTGGCCCGCGCGAAATCGAGGCCGGCGCCGAGGAAAGGCCGCAAGATGAAGCGCTGGTAACCCGGTACATCCGGGTCGAGTTCGATCCCAGCCACATGGCGGAAGAGCCACTCGCCGACGGAGCCGAGCGAGTAGTGGTTGAAGGAATTCATCTGCGGGTTGAAGAACCCGTCCTGGTGCGTCCAGCCGTTCCAACGCTCCCAGATCGTGGTGGCGCCGTGCATCACGGGATAGAGCCACGACGGATAGGTGTCCTGCAGCAGCAGGCGATAGGCCACCTCGGCGTGGCCCGTGAGGGTGAGTTGCGGATTGAGGTGGCTGATCCCGACGAAGCCGGTGCTCAGGTGCCAGTCGAGGTCGCGGATATTTGCGACGAGGTGTTCCGCCGCGCGGGCCCGGACCTCGGCGGGTAGCAGGTCGAAGGCGAGCGCGAGCAGGTAGGCGGTCTGGGTTTCGACGGCGAGGCGGCCGTCGGCGCGCAGCCATTCCCTATGGAATGCGGTGCGCACCTTCGCGAACATGGCGTCGAAGCGCGCGGCGTCGGCTGCCTTGCCGAGTTCACGGGCGATGTGGGCGAGCTTGGTGCAATCGTCCGCCCAGTACGCCGTGGCGAGGAGGTTCTTCATCGGCGAATGCGTGCCGAAGGACGTGTCGCTCGGCAGGCAGAGCCAGTCGCCGTAGTTGTTGCCGAGCTGGTTGACGCGCAGGCCGGCGGGATTGTGACGGTCGATCCAGTCCACCCACTTCACCATCGCGTGATAGTGGCGCTCAAGGATCCGGCGGTCGCCATAGACACGCCACATCGTGTAGGGAATGATGACGCCCGCGTCCGCCCAGCCGGCGGACCCGCAGAGACCGGGCAGGCCGGTCCAGTTTATGTCCTCCCGCAGCCGCGGGGCGACGTCGGGGAAAACGCCGTCCGGAGTCTGCGCGTCCTCGACGTCGATCAGCCACTTGGTAAAGAATCCCGCCACGTCCATGTTGCACATGGCGGTGCGGCAGAACACCTGCGCGTCGCCCATCCAGCCGAGGCGCTCGTCGCGTTGCGGGCAGTCGGTGGGCACGGTGAGGAAGTTGTCCTTCTGCGACCAGAGGCCGTTCTTCCAGAGGCGGTTCACGCCCGCATGCGAGCACGCGAAGAAGCCGGCGGGGGGCGTCGCGGAATGGATCACGCACGCCGTGGGGACGACCATCGCCGAGGACGGAGGCGGGGTGGAAAACGAGATTTCGAAATACTGGAAGCCGTGGAAGGTGAAATGCGGTTGCCACGACTCGGAGGCGCCGCCCCCGGTCGTGTAGGTGTCGGTGGCGAGGGCGCGACGGAGATTCTCGGTGTACAGCGTGCCCTCCGGCGTGAGGCGTTCGCCGTGGCGGATCGTAAGCGTTATGCCAGCGGGAAAACCAAACAGGCGCAGCCGCACCCAGCCCGTGATGTTCTGGCGGCAGTCGAAGAGCAGCATACCCGCGGGTGGGCGGCCCGCGGGGTCGGGCCGGATGGTCTCGATGATGCGCACCGGCTCGGCGCGCTGGGCAACCAGCGGGGCGGAGGGGGCGGGCACGGCACGGGCCGCAAGCCATGGACGGGACTTGTAGCCGGGATCGGCGACCCCGGAACCGGCTTCGGCGAGGCCGGCTACATCCCAACCTTTTCGTTCCCGGCGGGCGTCATAGGCTTCGCCCATCATGAAGTCGGAGCTGAGGATTGGACCGGTGTTGCAGGTCCATGAGGCGTCAGTGCCAAGCGTGACGCGGGTGCCGTTGGCGAGTTCGACTTCGAGTTGGAGGAGCAGGCTGTTCTCGATCGAACCGTAACGACCGCGATGTTCCTGCCAGCCGACATAGCCGGACCACCAGCCGTCACCGAGGACGACGCCGAGGCAGTTGGGTCCTTGCACGAGCAGGTGGGTGACGTCGTAGGTACGGTAATGGATGCGTTTGTCGTAATCGGTCCACTCGGGCGCGAAGAGGTCGTCGCCGATGCGGCGGCCATTGGCGCGCAATTCGACGATGCCGCGGGCCGTGGCCTGGAGCGTGGCGCGGGCGACCGGTCCCGGCAGCTCGAATTCCCGGCGGAAAAGCGCGGGCGTGCCCGGATCCTTCAAAGTGGAGGCATTCGCCTGCGGGTCTCGCCGGATGATTTCGGGATCCGCGGCGATCCAGCGCGCCGACCAGTCGGACGACGAGAGCAGACCCATCGTCCAGAGGGAGGGAGGAGAGACCTGAGAGCTGAGACCTGAGACCTGAAGACCTGGCGCGACGGGCCAGACTTCCACCCGCCAGTGGCAGCGCTGGCGGGAGGCGAGGGGCGCGCCGGCGTAGGGGATGTGGGTGGTCGCCGCCGACTCGACGCGGCCGGAGTCCCACAGGTCGCCCGTGCCTGCGGCCAGTTGCGCCGCGGTGCTTGCCACGAGGATGCGGTAGGCCGCCTGGCGCACGCCGCGCGTCGTGGACTCAAGCTGCCAGCTCAGTCGAGGTGACCGCTCGTCGATCCCGAGCGGATCAACGAGGTATTCGCAGCGAAGGTGGCTGATGCGCACGAAGGACACGGAATGGGTGAAGGATTCTGACGAACGAGTAGTCTCTGGTCCCGGGTTTTTGGTCCGATCTCGTCAGGCCCGCTCCGCTTCGATTTGCTCCAGCGACTTGCCGGAGGTGTCGGGCATGAAGAAGAATCCGACCGTGCCGCTGACGACGAGGAACAGCGTCAGCATGAGCGCCAGCGCATGGAAGTTGGGATTCGCCTCATCGATCAGCGTGGGCGCGATGAAGCTCCAGATGCCCAGCAGGAGGCGGGCGACGCCGAAGGTGATGCCCTGGGCCGTGCCGCGGTGCATGGTGGGAAACAGTTCCTGGCTGAAAACCTTGTAGAACGCTTCACCGGCCAGCGCCGAGCCGAGGCCATACATGATGGTGTTGGCGAAGACGGTGGGGACCGTGTACGGCACGACCATCAGCATGCCCCAGGCGAGGATCTGCACGATCGAACCGACACCCCACAGCCATTTCCGGGTGCGGAAATCGCGGTCCGAAAGCGGCATGAAGATGAAGGCCGTGCCGATCATCGTGCAGAGGAAGGAAAGGCTCGCCAGCCCGGTGCCCACGGCCTGCGCCTTGGTCGCGCTAACCTCGCCGGAGCCGAGCAGTACGCGGTTGAAATAGGAGCCGAACGCCCCGTTGGTGCCGGCCGTGAGGTTCCAGAAGAGATAGATGGTGCCCGTCCAGACCATCGCGCGGACGTTCGCGGGACTCATGAGCGCCTTCACCTGGTCCTTTGCGGTGGCGGCGGCTGCCTTCCAGCGCGCCGACTCCGCCAGGCCGCGCCGCATGGCCCAGGTGATGAGGGCGACAACGAGCAGGTGGAAGAACAGGATGCGATTCCCCGTCAAACCGAACGGCGCGAGAGCCATGGCGAGCCACAGCACGACCGAGGGCCCGAGGCACCAGGCGATTTGGGTGAAACCCAGCAACTTCCCGCGGGCTTTCGCCGGCGCGAATTCGCCGACCAGGGCGAGGGAGGTCGGGACGTCCGCTCCGACCGAGACACCCACGATGAAGGTGCCGACAAAGAGCATGGTCGCGTTCACGGCGCAGGCGACGCAAAGGATGCCCGCGGCGTAGACGAGCAGGTCGTATTGGTAAATGCGCTTCCGCCCCAGCTTGTCGCCCAGGTAACCGCCGATGAAAGCGCCGATCGCGCAGCCAATGGCGTTCGGGCCGATCGCCTGCAGCGCGCCGACGGCCCCCTTGGTGAGATGGAATTCGTCCTGAAATGCAGCGAGGCTCGCGCCGAGGGCGACAATCGAGCCGGCGTCGAGATAGGACGCCATGCCCGCGAGGGCGGACCATTTCCATTGCTGGGAGGTGATTTGTTCCGGGGCGGGCGCGGGGTTGGGTGAAGTTGCAGTCATGATTGGTGGAAGTGGCCAGGGATCGTTATCTTTCTCTTAATCTTCCTCGTTCTCTCGTCTGGTCGAAGTTTGAAGGTGGCAGCGGAAAGCAGCAGGTTGAAAATGAGAACGATCAAGAGAACTGAAACGATTCACCGTACCGGCAGCCACACGGTCATCTCCGTGTCGCCGCGGTTGCCCCAGGCGTAATAGGGCACGAGGCGGAGCCGGATGTCCTGTGGGGCGGCGTCGTCCGCTTCGCGGTAAAGCTGGCCGGGTTTCCAGGCGGAGCGGTGGAGGACGTGGGCCGGAAGATCGAGCGTGGCGACCTCCGTGCCCGCGATACGCTCATGCTGCACGGTGAACACGTCCGGGTGCGTCGACGAAAGGGCGACGTCGCGCAGGCTAACGTCCTTGGGCAGGTCATTCGATTCGAGGCAATACACCAGCGGCCCGTATTTCACGGCGGCTTGGTTGAGCGTTTCCTCGACCAGGGGGTTGGCCTCGAGGATCACGGGCTTGAAGTGCATCTCGAACTGCACCGTGTCGCCGGCCTGCCAGCGGCGGCGGAGCTCGGCGTAAGTGCCGGGCTGGAACTCGCCCGGAGCGGTGACGCCATTGATCTTGAGGGAAAAGTCATTGGGCTTCAGCCAGCCGGGGATGCGCAGTTTGAGGGTGGTCTCGGCGGTCGGGACGTCCTCGACGACGATCTTCACCGCGCCTTTCCACGGATATTCGGTTTCCTGGCGAAGCTTGAGGCGGGAGCCATCGGTCCACTTCGTGTCGAGCGTGCTGGCGGCGTAGAGGTTGATCCAGACGGCGCCGGGCGAGAGCGAGTAAACGTAGTTGTGCGCCTCGGCGATGGTGCGGACGACGTTGGGCGGGCAGCAGAACGAGGATTTGATGTTGGGCTGGCGCGTGCGCGACCAGCGGAGCGGATAGTCGAAGTCCTTCAGCTTTCTCAGTGGGTTGACGTAGAAGTAGTCCTTGCCCTCGAGGCTGATGCCAGGGAGGACGCCATTATAGAGCGTCTGTTCGAACAGGTCGGCGAAGTGCGCGTCGCCGGTCAGCGTGAATTGCCGCCACGTCCACATGCCGTAACCGATCGTCGCGCAGGTTTCGTTGTAAGCCGTCAGGTTCGGCAGCTGGTAGTCGCGGCCATAGGCCTGGTGGACGGTCTTGATCTGCGGATGGAGCCGCGAAGGCGCGCCATCGGGCGAGGCGCCGTCATAGAGCGCGCCGGTCATGCCCGTGACATACAGTTTCTGGCCGGCGACATCGGCGGCAATGGCCTCGAGGGGCTGGAGGAGGGTTTTGTCACCGTCCTCCGCCACGACGTCGGCCACCCCGGCGTAAAGGTAGTTGGCGCGCACGGCATGGCCGACCGCCTCGGTCATCTCGCGGAACGGCACCCGGTCCTGGTTGTGGTCGGAGCCGAGGCCGGTCGGGGGCACGAGGCTGCGGATCTCGATGAGCTGTTTGGCCAGCTCGAGGTAGCGCGGCTCGCGGGTGGCGCGGTAAAGCTCGACGACCCCCATGTAGTGCGAGGGGCAGATGGCGTTGCGGGCCAGGTCCTGCGGGTGCTCCTTGCACAGGCGGTCGATGTAGTCGGCCGCCTTGCGTGCGAGGGTGAGCATGGTGGTTTTGCCCGTCGCGCGGTAATGGACGCACGCCGCCGTCATGAGGTGGCCCATGTTGTAGGTTTCAAAATGCTCGCGATCCTCGAACTCCGTCGCGCTGGCCCCGGTCTGGCCGCGCCGCTGCGGGATGATCTTCTGCGTGTGCAGGTAGCCATCTTCGCGCTGAGCTTTGCCCACCACCTCGATGATCCGGTCCATTTGGGCGTCGAGCGCCGGGTCCTTGGTCACGGCGTAGACCTGGGCCATGGCTTCGAACCACTTGAGAAAATCCCCGTCGTTGAACGGCGGGCCGTGCGGCTTGCCGTCGCCGCGGCCTTCACCGAGGCCGGCCGCCATGAGGAAGTTGTCCCACGCATGGCTTTCGTTGGGGTCGGAGAAGATGGTCCACATGTGCGGGATCATCACCTGGCGGCAGGCTTCGAACCGTTCGCCCAGCAGGCCGCCGTTCCAATGGACGTCGCCGAGGTCCGGCAGGTACATCTTGGCGAAGGGGGATTTCGAGGTGTCGATCAGCGCTTTGTCGGCCGCCAAGGCGGACGTCGCAACCAGGCACCCGGCCAGCAGGCCGCGGAAGAAAATCTGGGATTTCATGGCGGAGGATGCAGGATGGCGGGGTGCGTGGCCGGGGTGCAATCCGCCATCAGTTACCCGTGGCGTGAGTCAGGTATTCCGCGTCCGCTGGGGAAGTTGCGGAAAGGGAGGAATGGACATAATAGGATTTTTTAGGCGTTGTTTCCGCCCACTTCCGCGCTAATTCTTCCCAGAAACTAACCCATGGCCAAGTTCGAGACGGAACGTCCACAGTTTACCTCCTACGGGCTGTCCTGTGTGCGTTGGAACCCGTCGCCGATGCAGAGTCCGGATCACCACAACGAGATCCAGCTTAACATCCTTCGGAAAGGTCGCGTGACCTACATGATCGGCGGCGTGAAGATCAAGGTGAAGCCGGGGGCATTCACGGCGTTCTGGGCGGCCATGCCGCACCAGATCATCGATTACGAGGAGGACACCGAATACTTCGTGGCCACCTTGCCCCTGGCCTGGTTTCTCCAGTGCCAGTTGCCTGACGTCGTCGTCCAGCCGCTGATGCGCGGCGAAATCATCAGCGACCCCCAGACCGGACGGGGGGAAATGGACACGGCGCTCTTTGTCCAATGGGAGCAGGACCTTAAGAAGACCCAAAACCAGCGCGTGCTGCGCGACATCGTGACTCGCGAAATGGAAACGCGGCTGCGCCGGCTCGGGGTGACCCTGGAAGTGGACCACGCCGGCCAGGCGACCCGGACCGCGGGCAAGGTCCAGGTCGGCGGCCTCAACAAGGTCGAGCAAATCGTGTGTTTCATCGCCCAAAGTTACCTCGAGCCGATCACCGTCACCGACATCGGCAAAGCCGTGGACATGCACCCGAATTCCGCGATGCGGCTCTTCAAGAAGGTCTTTGGCACGACGCTGATCGACCACATCACCCACCATCGGATTTTCCACGCGAAACGCCTCCTGGCGACGACCGACCAGAAGGTCGTGGACGTCGCCTACAGCTCGGGCTTCAGTTCGATCAGCCGGTTCAATGAAGCCTTTCGCCGCGCCAGCGGCTGCACCCCCCGCGCCTACCGCGTGCAACACGCGGGGAATGACTGAGGCAGGGTCGTCGCTCGATGCTGACCATGCTGCACTCCAGGTGGAACCCGGCCTCCGGACGGGTTTGGCGGAGTGCCACTTCAAATGTGGGGTCGGACCGCGGTCCGACCTCGCGCACGAGGTCGGCGCAAGCGCCGATCCTACATTTCGACCCCGTGAATAAGCCAACTCGTTCGAATGTTGGAGGGGCTTTACGCCCCGACTGCCTGGAATCGCCGCCCGAAAAGTCGGGGCATAAAGCCCCTCCGACACCCCAACCAATTTCGCGTTCATTGGCCCTGGTATTGTTGCTGGCCGGCGCCCTTACCCTCTCCGCCCCTGCCGCCGAGTTCTGGGTCGCGCCGGGTGGTGACGACGCCAACCCCGGCACCCGCGAGAAGCCGCTGGCCACAGCGACCAAGGCGCTGCGGCTCGGCCGCGAATTGCGGCGTCTCAAGGACCCGGCCGTGAACAACGGCGTGCGGGTCATCCTGCGCGATGGCTACTATCTATTGCACGAGCCGCTGTTCATCCGGCCGGAAGACAGCGGCACGCCCGCGAGTCCGACGGTCCTTGCGGCCGCGCCCGGTGAGAATCCGGTGTTGGGTGGCGGCGTGCCGGTGACGGGCTGGACCAAACTCGCCGAAGCGCCGGCAAACCTGGCCGGAGTGGCCCAGGGCCAGCTGTGGACGGCGGAAATCCCCCGGCACAACGGCCGCCGGCTCGAATTCCGCCAGCTTTGGGTCGAGGGCCTCAAGGCCGTGCGCGCCCGGACCCCGAACGAGGGCGACATGACACGGCTCGTCGGTTGGGACCGGACCAAGCGAGAGGCGTGGATCCCCGCGACCGTGCCCGTGCCCGCCCGGCTCGACGGTGTCGAAATGGTCCTCCTCCAGATGTGGGAGATCGCCGTTCTGCGCCTGCAATCGCACCGCGTCGAAGGCGATCGCGCGGCCGTTACTTTCCACGAGCCGGAAAGCCGCGTCGAATTCGAGCATCCCTGGCCCCAGCCGGTGATGTCGGAGCAGCGCGGCAACGCCCCGTTCTTCCTGGCCAACGCCCTGGAGTTTCTCGACTCGCCGGGTGAATGGTTTGCCGATGCCGACGCCGGGCGGATTTACTACTGGCCGCGACCGGGCGAGGACCTGGCCAAGGCGAGGGTGATCGTGCCGGCGCTCGAAACGGTGTTGCGCATCGAAGGCACCGTGGACCGGCCGGTGCGGTACGTGAGCTTCGAGGGATTGGATTTTGCCTTCACGACCTGGCTGCGGCCTTCGCTCTCTGGCCACGTGCCGCTGCAGGCTGGCTTCTACCTGATCGACGCGTACGGCCTGAAACCCAAGGGCACGCCCGACTGGCGGAGCTTGGACAACCAGGGCTGGATCGGGCGCCCGCCGGCCGCCGTGGTGGCCGGGGGTGCGCAGCATGTGAATTTCTCCCGTTGCCGGTTTCGCAACACCGCGGCCAGCGGTCTCGACCTCGGGGTCGGCGTCACGGACACCGCCGTGACCGGCTGCCTTTTCCAGGACATCGGCATCAACGGATTGATGGCGGGCTTCTTCGGCGAAGGCGGCCACGAAACCCATCTGCCCTGGACTCCCGGGGACGAGCGCCTGGTGGGAGCGCGGCTACGTTTCACGAACAACCGGCTGGCCGATTGCGCCAACGAGGACTGGGGCGGCGTGGCCTTGCTCGCAGGTTTCGTGCGGGACACGCTCATCGAACACAATGAAATCACCGACACGTCGTACACCGGCATCAGCCTAGGCTGGGGCTGGACCCGCACGGCCAACGCGATGCGCGACAACACCGTTCGCGCCAACCGCATCCTGCGCTACGCCACGCGCCTGACCGACACCGCCGCCATCTACACGCTGTCCGCACAGCCGGGCACGGTCGTGAGCCGCAATGTGGCTGACGAGGTGACAATCAGCCCGTGGGTGCACGACCCGCAGCACTGGTTCTATTACTATGCCGACGAAGGCACGTCGCACACGGTTTGGCGCGACAACTGGTGTCCGGATGAGCGCTTCTTGAAAAACGCCAACGGCCCGGGAAACATCTGGGAAAACAACGGCCCGCAGGTGGACCCGAAGATCAAGGCCGCCGCGGGCCTGGAGCCGGGGTTCAGAATTTCTGTGGAGAAATGACCTGGAGGCGGGGTGCCCTCACCCCGCGGGTTGGCTGGAGGGCTCGCGTCCCTGCGAGCCGGCCCGCAGGGACGCGGGCCCTCCAGGACATGGCGAAGTTGTATCTTGTAGGGTCGGCGCTTGCGCCGACCTCACGCGCGAGGTCGGCGCCATTTCGGCAGGCTCAAGGTCCTGAGTTTGTCGAATGGGCAAGCGGCGACCCTACAGGTTGAGGCGTGGAGGGCGTCGCCTCTAGCGTGCTTCATCAATCCGGCCCGCAGGGACGCGGGCCCTCCATCAAGGCTTCGGTTCCTTCGGCACCTCGAGCACCATCGGCCAATCGTCGGTGCGGAAGGGCAGGGCGGGCAGGCCGGCGGCGTTGACGAGGTTGGGCATGGCGAGTTCATCCCACGCAAAGCGTACCGCGACGGGGCGGGCAACCTCTGGACTGCTGACGTACAGGTGACCGCGTTGAATATCCGCTTTGGCCGGGTGGAACTGGCGGTCGTCGCCGGCGATCTCGAAGTGGTTTAGCGGCTTGCCGTCATTGCTGCGGAGGCCGTCGCCGTTACGAAAAGAAACCATCACGCTTCGTCCTGGGTAAGTGGGCGAAATTCCGAGGAAACGGGGAGCGATGGGGCCCGAGGCACCCATGTCGTAAATTTCGAGCAGCGCCAGCCGCGCGAACCGCAAGCCGACATCGCGCTTGTTGGTCGGATGGATGTCCTTGCCGTTTCCCGCGAGGTCGCTCGTGGGGATGATGCCGGTCTGCGGCACATCGAGCGCTGCGATTTGCGCCTGCCAGAGCGCGGGCAGGGCCAGCGGGGTGAGCTGCTTCTCCCAGTTTTTCTGCTTCGAATACGCGAAAGGTGCGAGCTGGGCGAAATAGAACGGCGCTTTGCGCAGACCCCACGCCGCCCGCCAGGTGGAGATCATCGCGCGCATCTTGCGGGCGTAGATATCGGCCTCGGCATTCATGCAATTGGCCTCGCCTTGGTACCAGAGGAAGCCGCGCAGGGCGTAAGGCACGAAGGGCGCCACCATCGACTGGTAGAGCTCTGTTGCCTGGACGCCCTTGACCCAGGCTTGGTAAGTCTGGCCAGGCAGGTCGCGCAGCAGCGGATCGCCGGCGAATGCTTCGGGCGGCATCCACGCCTCGATGCGCGTGCCGCCGAAGCTGGAGTGGATCAAACCGACGGGCACGCCGAGCTCCTTCACGAGTTCCCGCCCAAAGTAATACGCGGCGGCGGAGAATTTCGTCTTCATCAGCCCCTCGCCATTGCTGGCAAACCACTGCAGCGAGCCGTCGCCTTCCTTGGGTTTCGAGCGCTGGGGCACCTGATAAAGCCGCAAGGTGGGGCAGTCGGCCCGAGCCAGTTCGGCCTCGTAATCGTCGGTCGGCTTCTGGCCGCTGCGCGGGCCGAGGGGCTTTTCCATGTTCGACTGGCCGGAGCAGAACCACACCTCGCCGACGAGGACGTCGGTGAAAGTAAGCGTATTTGTCCCGTGGACACTGAGGGAGCGCGGTTCGGTGCTCGCCTTGAGGCGGTCGAGGGCCACACGCCACTTGCCGCTGGAATCGGCCCGGACCGTTTTCTTCTGGCCGCCGAACTCCACGGTCACGGCTTCTCCGGATGCGGCCGTGCCCCACACCGGCACGGGCAGGTCGCGTTGCAGCACCATGCCGTTGCCGAAAATCGCGGGACAGGCGACTTCGGCGTTGGCAATGACCGCGAGCAGGGCAAGCAGGAGCGAAAGACGCAGCTTCATCGGGTAACGGCATGAAAGCATGGGCGTCCGCGTCGTCACGTCCCGTTTGCTCCGGGATGCTAACCCGGAACTGCCGCGATCGCACCTTGAATGCAGGGCCTCACACGACGGGCGCAAAGGCGCGGACTGTCCGCGCAAGGATTCGGCGTGAAAATCGCGTTGCGGCGGTCTTACTGGTCGGACCCCATGAAGACGACCCCAGAACTGACCATGGTCAGCGTGTCGAAGGTGGAGCGCGACCTTCGGGCGCGCTCTGAACGTGTCCGGAGGCCGCGTTCCACCGTTCAACTTGCGTTCGCAATGGTCATGATGGCTGGCGCGCTTAACGCCGCGGACCGCGTCATCCGGCTCGATGCGCCGGCGACGTTGTTCACTGAGTCGAGCCCGCTCGGCAACGGCCGGCTCGGCGCCATGCTCTTCGGCGGCGTGAGCGAGGAACGAATCGTTCTCAACGAAAGCGGCATGTGGTCGGGTTCGCCGCAGGAGGCCGACCGCACGGACGCCGCGGAGGCGCTGCCGGAGATTCGCCGGTTGTTGCTGGAGGGGAAAAACGGCGAGGCCGAAAAGCTGGTGAACGAGCGCTTCACCTGTGCGGGAAAAGGTTCCGGTCGCGGACGAGGCGCCAACCTGCCCTATGGCAGCTACCAGCTGCTCGGTGACCTGAAGCTCAAGTTTGTCCATTCGGGCGCGGCCGCGCCATTCACGAACTACCGGCGCGAACTCGACCTCGCCAACGCCGTCGCGCGGATCGGTTACACGCAGGACGGCGTGCGATTCACGCGTGAAGGCTTCGTCAGTGCGCCGGATGAGGTGTTCGTGTTGCGGCTGACGGCCGACGAACCGGGCCAGATTTCGTTTGATGCGACGATGAGTCGCTCGGAGAACGGCCGGTCGCAATCGGATGAGACCCAACGGGCCCTTTCCCTGATCGGCGAGCTGCCGGACGGCAAGGGTGGCAGCAATGTCCGGTTTGCGGCCGTGGCGCGGGCGCTGCCCCGGGGTGGGGCATGGAAGATCGTGAACGACACCTTGCAGGTGCGCGGGGCGGACGAGGTCGTGCTGGTGCTGGCGGGCGTCACGGACATCGCCAATCGGAGCTTCGCCGGCCGGAAGATTGCCGGGGAGGGTGTCGACAAGGTGTTTTGGACCGCGGTGAAGGATCTCGACCAGGCTTCGGCGAAGGCCTTTGCGGCCCTCCGGTCCGCCCATGTGGCCTATTACCGTCAATGGTTCGATCGCGTGGCGCTTGAGCTCGGGCCGGCAAATCCGGCGGCGGAGGCCGCGACCGCGCCGGAGCGCCTGCTCGCCTTCGCGGAGGGCAAGTCGGACCCCGGCTTGGCGGCGCTTTATTTCGATTTTGGGCGATACCTGCTGATCTCGTCGTCGCGACCGGGAGGCCTGCCGGCGAATCTGCAGGGAATTTGGGCGGACAGCATCAACACGCCGTGGAACGGGGACTGGCATCTCAACATCAACGTCCAAATGAACTACTGGCTGGCCGAGGTGGGAGGCCTGCCGGAGCTGCACCAGCCGCTCTTCGCGCTCGTCGGCTCGCTGGTCGAACCGGGGAAGAAAACGGCGCGCGCCTACTACGGCGCCAACGGCTGGGTCGCCCACGTGATCACCAATCCCTGGGGTTTCACTTCGCCGGGCGAATCGGCGCAATGGGGCTCGACGAGCTCGGGCTCGGCCTGGCTCTGCACTCACCTCTGGGAGCACTGGCTGTTCACCCGCGACCGGAAATTCCTGGCGGAAGCGTATCCCATCCTGAAAGGCTCGGCGCAATTCTACCTCGACATGCTGATCGCGGAGCCGAAGCACGGGTGGCTTGTCACGGCGCCGTCGAACTCGCCGGAGAACGTGTTTCAGATGGCCGACGGCACCAACGCGCACATCTGCCTCGGCGCGACCATCGACGAGCAACTGGTGCGCGCGGTGTTCGCCGCCACGAGCGGGGCGGCGCAGATTCTCGGCGTAGACTCCGAGCTGGCCAGGGATCTTGACGAGAAGCGCGCGAAACTGGCGCCGACCCGCATCGGGAGCGACGGTAGGGTCATGGAATGGCTTGAAGAATACGGCGAGCCCGAGCCGCATCACCGGCACGTGTCGCATCTTTGGGGATTGTATCCTGGTCATGAGATCGACCCGCGCGAGCGACCCGACCTCGCAGCGGCGGCCCGCAAGACGCTCGATGCGCGCGGCGATGCGGGCACCGGCTGGGGCACGGCCTTCAAGCTCGGCACGTGGGCGCGGCTGGGCGACGGCGCTCGGGCGCATGACGTGTTGAAGGAGCACCTGCAGCCGGCGCGGCCCTCGGAGAAACCCGGCGTCTGGACGGGCGGCATCTATCCCAACCTGTTTGGGGCGCACCCGCCGTTCCAGATCGACGGCAATCTGGGTGGCCCGGCGGTGATCGCGGAGATGTTGGTGCAGAGCCGGGCTTCAGAGGACAGAGGACAGAAGACGGAGGAAAGCGGGAGTGAAATCCGGCTCCTACCGGCGCTGCCGCCGCAGTGGTCGGAAGGCTCGGTCCGCGGACTGCGGGCGCGCGGGGGCTATGCGGTCGATCTGACCTGGCGCGACGGCAAGCTCGCGAGCGTCACGGTGCACGCGTTGGTGGGCGGCGCGGTGACGGTGCGCTACCGCGACAAAGCTTGGCCGGTCAAACTCGCGTCGGGGAAGGAATGGACGATGCGACTCTGAGCCGGTCGAAGGATTGCCGCTGTGGAGGCGGGACTACCAGTCCTGCGGGTTGACGATGTTTGGTGTAGATGCAGGGTCGGTGCTTGCACCGACCTCGCGCGCGAGGTCGGACCAAGGTCCGACCCTACATTCGACCTGGCAAACCGGGCTGTAATCCGGTGCCTCACAGTGGTTCACTTCAGCCCCAACACCTCATCCGTTTCCGTCTGCAGTTGCCGGAATCGTGCTGCGTTGGTCGCCAGCTTCAGATCTTCATCAAAGCCCGGGATCATGGCCTTCATCCGCGCGTGTCCGACCGGCGCGGCGAGCAGGTGGGGCAGGCATTTGCGGACGACCTCCAACACGATGTTGACTGAGACGGAAGCGCCTGGGGACGCGCCCAGCAACGCCGCCAGCGATCCATCGGGTGCGGTAAGGACCTCCGTGCCAAAATAGATTGCGCCGCCATCCGCCCGTTTCAGGGCTTGCACGCGGATGCCCGCGTCGACGAGCCGCCAGTCACCCGGTCGGGCCAGCGGATAGAATTCGCGGAGCGCCGCCATGCGGTCACCGTGGCCTTGCAGGCCTTGGCCCACGAGATACCGGACCAGGTCGAGGTTGCGTCGCCCTGTGTTGAGCAGCGTGGGCAGGTTGTCGGATCGCAGGGAAAGCGGCAGGTCGGTAAACCGGCCGGCCCGGTGGAGGAATTTCGTGGTCCACGTGGCAAACGGACCAAATAAGAGCGACTCCCGACCGGCGAGCTGGCGCAGATCGAGGTGCGGTCCGCCCAGGCTGGGAGACGCCTTGGGAACCGCGCCGTACACCTTGGCCCGGTGCCGTGCGACGATCGCCGGGACGTCACAAACGAGCCATTGTCCGCCGATTGGAAAACCGCCGAGACCTTGGACCGCCGGGAGCCCCGTGGTCTGCAAGAGTGGCAGGCTGCCGCCGCCGGCGCCGACGAAAACGAACTTCGCGTGGAGGCTGCGTTCGGTGGCCGAGGCGGCGTGGCGGGCCCTCACTTTCCATTCGCCGCCGACGCGGAAAACGCCCGTTACGCGGCATCCCGCCGCGATCGCGCAGCCCTCCTGCCGGGCCAGCCAATTCAACTGGCCGCGAGCGAGTTCGCCAAAATCCACCTCGGTGCCCGCGTCCGACCGGGTGGCGGCGACCGGTTCGTCGCCGCGGCCCTCCATGACCAGCGGCGCCCAACTCGCGACGGTGGCGCGATCGCCGGCCCAGGCCATTTCCTGGAAGAAGTGGTGCTGGGTCATCGCGGCGTGGCGGTCGCGCAGGAACGCAACGTCCTCCCGACCATGCACGAAGGCGACATGGGGCATGGCGCGAATGAATCGCGCCGGGTTCGGCAAGATGCCGGCGGCCACGAGATGGCGCCAGAATTGTCGCGACTGCTCGAATTGCTCGAAGATCCGCAGGGTGCGGGCCAGGCTGACGGAGCCGTCCGGCTCGCGGGCGGGGGTGTAGCTGAGCTCGCACAGGCCGGCGTGACCCGTGCCGGCGTTATGCCAGCCATCGGAGCTTTCCGACGCGAGGGTATCGGCCGCCTCGAAAACCTGGATGCGCAGGCGTGGCTCCAGGCACTTGAGCATGACTCCCAGGGTGGCCGACATGATGCCGCTGCCGACGAGGACGACGTCGGGTTGATCGATGAACGCGCTGGACGGGGAAAGGGACACGGATATTCACCCCGATCCTTGCCGGCCGGCCACTGCTGGAGCAAGCCGTAGCGGCGGCCTGTGACCGCCGGCATCCGGGAGCGGCGCTCACAAAGCGCCGCTACAGGATACGGATCCGTTGCCCGCCGGTGCCACATTCCGACTGCTGCGCAGGGCGCGCATCGAGTGAACCGCCCGGCGGGTACGGGCCAGCGTGTTCGCCAGGAAACCTCCGAAGCTCAAGCGGGTGGACAACACCCGGTGGTGCCCGCGATGGACGACCACGGCCGCGCCGGCCATCAGGAAGATTTGCAGGAAATCCCGCAACGCGATGCCCAGCGGTCCGAGCGAAGCCTCGACCCGCACTATCCGCTCAACCTGGAAGCGGATATGCGCATCCTCGTCGCAGATGATCGTGTCGCAGATCCGCACCAGCGCGGGGTGGTTGGTGGCGGCGCGCAGGCATGGGTAATATTCCTGCGCGATCAGCTCCGCGATGATGAGCACGCGGCTGGTCCAGCCAAGATCGCTGACGGCCCGGAGCGCCCGGAAGATCCGGTCACCGACACTTCTCCGGTTTGGCGGAATGCCCGCAAGTTGCATGAAGCGCAGGAGCAGCGCGGCATGCTCGTTCTCCTCCATGACAAAGAGCACCGAAGTCGTGTGGAAATCGGGGTCACCGGTGCGGGCGCTGAAGAGTTCCGATTTCGCCAGGTAAGTGCGCGCCTCCGACGATTCGCCGCGCTGGAACTCGGCGATGGAGCCCGCGATGCGGACCACGGCCTCGCGGGGCGGGGGATCGGCGTGCTGCCACGGGATGCTCCATTCCCGGTGCCGGTTGGCCCAGAAATGTTCGGTCCAACGGCTGGATGGCTTCACCCCGCCGGTCATCATTTCGTTCGCGAAGTCACAGGATGGATTCATGCGCGTACCCTGGCCGGCCGGGATGAAGCCATGATGAATTCCCAATGAAATGGCGGTGAGATCGACGGTTTTCCCAGGCGTTGGGAAGCAGGTCTCCGGCGATTCCGCTCGCGGTCGCGCTGGTTCCCGCCCATCCTGCCGGTCAGTAGTTCGGCGCTGGGCCAGGCGCATCGCGTCCATGGCCACACCGACCAATCACGTCCACGAAATGCAGGGGCTTTACGGCCCGTTCACCATCGCCGAGCGCGTGGTGCAGAAGATCTGGCTGCGGAGGGACTTTGCCATTCACGACGCGACCCTGGTGGACGGGCGAAAACTGGAGATCCGTTCCCCCGGCGCCTGGAATCTCTTGGGCGGTCCCGATTTTCGCGGCGCCCGGCTGCGTCTGGGCGACGGCGTCGAAGTCACGGGCGACATCGAGGTCCACTTCCACGCTTCCGACTGGCGGGCGCACGCCCACGAGGCCGACCGTGCCTACGACCGGGTGGTGTTGCACGTCGTCATGTTTCCGCCATCGGCCGGCGAGCGACCGGCGGTGCGGGGCGATGGGTCGGAATTGCCGACGTTGGTGCTCTTGCCGCTGCTGCATCGCAGCTTGGAGGAATATGCCTCCGATGACGCCTTGGAGAACATCACGGAACGCGACGCGACGGAACGCATCGCGGAGTTGTTGAAATTGCCCGAGGGGGAACTGCGCCGGATCCTGCTGAAAAAAGCCGGGGAACGATGGAGCCAGAAACGGCGGTTTGCGGCCCTGCGCATCGAGAAACTGGGCTGGTCGGCCGCGGCGCACCAAACGGCCTTGGAGATCCTGGGTTACCGGTTAAACCGTGCCGCCATGCTCGCGGTGGCCGCCAGCCAGCCGCTGGAGGCGTGGGTTGCCGGGTTGGACGTCGATGCGGTTTTCGGCGACAGGGTAGGGCAGTGGCAGCTGCAAGGAGTGCGCCCCGCGAATCACCCCAGGCTGCGTCTGCTTCAGTACCGCGCCTGGGTGGAGCAGCGACCTGACTGGCCGGAAGTCCTGGGTCAGATCGTCCCCACGGCTGGGGCCGGAATTGCTCCCGCCTCGGAGACGCTCCAAGCCAGGAAGCAACTGGCCATGGCGGACCTGCGCGAAAAATTCTCCCGGGAACTCATGGGCGGGGCGATCGGCGGGTCGCGCCTCGATACCCTGGTCTGCGATGGGCTGCTCCCGCTGGCGGCGATCAAATCCGGCCGGGACCTCTCGCCAACGTGGTTTCACTGGTATCTGGGGGACGTGCCGGCCGAGATCCGCCGCGCATTGCGGGAAACGGGTATTGCCGGGCAGTCCGCGACGCCCTTCTGCCATGGCTGGGGACAGGGTTTATTGGGCTGGTTGCTGGAACGTGAGGCTCGCGCAAGTGGCTGATGGCATAAAACTTGGAGCGGGCTTGACAATTCTTGAGGCGGCTTAATATCTTTTCCTCCCATACAACTAGTTCACTTTCATTAAAAGTGGGCCCTCGGGTCCGCTTTTTTTTTCCCCATTAATCACAACACACCATGAGCAGCGAAATTCTGTCCGTTCTCGAGTACATGGAGAAGGAAAAGGGCATTCCCCGTGCCGACATGATCTCCACGATCGTCAATGCGATCAAGACCGCCGCGTTGAAGGGCGTGAATTCCGGCCAGGAGCTCAAAATCGAGATCAACCCCAAGAATGGCCAGCTGAACGCTTGGTCGCTGCTCAAGGTCGTGGATTCGGTCGCCGACCCGAAGCTGCAGATCCACGTCGAAAAGGCCCAGATCTTCAAAGCGGGCGCCGTGGTGGGTGACACCATTGAGAAGGAAATCGACCCGTCTTATCTCGGGCGCATCGCGGCGCAAACGGCCCGCCAGGCCATCATGCAGCGGCTCCGGGCGTTCGAGAAGGAGCGCATCTACGACGACTTCAAGGATTCCGTGGGCGACATCGTGAGCGGCACCGTCCGCCGGCGCGAGCGCAACGACCTGTTCATCGACCTCGGGAAGGCCGAGGCCGTGATGCCCGGCAAGGAGCAGGTCCCCGGCGAGGAGTACGCCCCCGGCGAACGCATCCGCTGCATCCTGCTGGAGATCGAGAACAGCAGCCGCGGCCCCGAGATCATCCTCAGCCGCGCCAGCCCCAAGTTTGTTCGCCGGTTGTTTGAGCTGGAGGTCACCGAAATCGCCGACGGCACCGTCAAGATCGAGGCCTTCGCGCGCGAGCCCGGCTACCGCACCAAGATTGCCGTCACCAGCACCGACCCGAAGGTCGACCCGGTGGGAGCCTGCGTGGGCGCCCGCGGGGCCCGCGTGAAGAGCATCGTCCGCGAACTCGGCGGCGAGAAGATCGACATCATTCCCTATCACGCCGACACGAAGGAAATGCTCATCGAGGCGCTCAAGCCGGCCGTGCCGCGCGAGATCATCCTCGATGAGAAGAACAAGCGCCTGCTGGTCCGCGTGGTGAATGACGACCTGGCGGTCGCCATCGGCCGCAAGGGCCAAAACGCCCGCCTGACCTCCCGCCTCGTGGGCTGGCGCCTCGACATCGAGGAATTCAAGGTGGTCGCGTCCGATCCTCGCGCGCAGGCGATCAGCCTGTTCGTCAACACCTACGCCTTTGAGAAGGCCGTGGCCGAGCGCCTCGTCGCCAACGGCATCAACTCCCCGGCCGCCTTTGAGGGCGTCGAGGCCGCGGATTTGGTTGGCTTTGGCTTCACCGAGGAAGAGGCCGCCGGCGTCATCGCCAAGGTTTCCGGGAACTGATTCCATTAACACTCACTCCATCCGCACGCTCCCACCCACCGACGAATGAGCATCCGCATTCACGAACTCGCGAAGAAGCTCAGCATGGACAACAAGGACCTCATGGCCTTGTTGAAGGAGCGCGGCTACCCGGCCAAAAGCGTTTCCAGTACGGTCGACAAGATCACCGCCGAGGCCCTCGAGCAGGAACTCGCGGCCAAGAAGCCGGCGCCTGCGCCGGCGGCCGCCCCGGCGCCGGTCACGGTCCCCGCCGCGCCCGCGCCGGCGGAAACCTCGTCAATCCGGCTGCCGGCCGGCGTTTTCGTCAAGTCGACCCAGGACATCGCCCGCGAGAAGGAAGAAGCGGCCAAGGCCGCCGCCGCCGCGCGGGCCGCGGCCGCCCCGGCGCCGCGTCCGGCCCCGGTTGCCCCGGCCCCGCTGGCGAGGGCCCCCCTGGCGCCGCCGCCGGGGCCCGTGGTCAGGCCATCCGGCCCGCCGCCCCTGGCGCCCCGCGCTTACCCGCCGGCCCCTTCCCAGGCGCCCCGTCCGGCCCCGGTTGTGCCGCCCCCAGTGGCAAAGGCTCCGATGATGCCGCCGCCGGTGCCGGCGGCCCGCCCCCCGGTCCCACCTCCCATGCCCGTTGCGGCCAAGTCTCCGCCGCTGGCGCCGCCACCGCCGGCTGCACCGGCCGCGACTCAGGTGACCATTACCGAGGAAGGCGGCGTCAAGATCATCCATCTCAAGCCGCCGATCATCGTGCGCGACTTCGCGGTCGCCCTTGGCCTGAAGCCATTCAAACTGATCTCCGAGCTCATGGAGATGAGCATCTTCGCATCGATGAACCAGTCGATCGACGAGGCGGTCGCGACCAAGGTCGCGGAGAAGCACGGCTTCCTGCTCGACATCAAGCACCGCGGTGAGACGGTGGCGCCGGTCGTCACCCCCGAAAAGGCCAAGCAAACGAAGGAAGAGAAGGCCAAGGAAGAAGACCTGAAGAATCTCGCCCCGCGGCCGCCGGTGGTCTGCATCCTGGGCCACGTCGACCACGGCAAGACCTCCCTGTTGGATGCCATCCGCAAGGCCAATGTCGCCGCCGGCGAGGCCGGTGGCATCACCCAGCACATCGGCGCCTATCAGATCGAGCACAACGGCCGGAAGATCACTTTCCTCGACACCCCCGGCCACGCCGCCTTCACCAAGATGCGCGCGCGCGGCGCGTCGGTCACCGACATCGCCGTCCTGGTGGTCGCGGCGGATGACGGCTTCATGCCGCAAACCGACGAGGCCCTGCAGCACGCCAAGGACGCCAAGGTCACCCTCATGGTCGCTGTGAACAAGATGGACGTGAAGGGCGCCAACCTCGACCGCGTAAAGCAGCAGATGCAGGAGCGCCAGATCGCGCCCGAAGACTGGGGTGGCGACACCGTCACCGTGCCTGTGGCGGCCATCAAAAACCAGGGCATCACGGACCTCCTCGACATGATTCTCCTGCAGACGGACGTGCTCGAATTGAAGGCCAATCCCAAGGCGGAAGCCAGTGGCGTGGTCATCGAGTCCCAGGTGGACGTCGGACGCGGCCCGCTGGCCACGGTCATCGTGCAGCGCGGCACTTTGCGGGTCGGCGACGCCCTCGTGTGCGGTCCGCATTACGCCAAGGTTCGCGCAATGTTCGACGACAAGGGCAACAACGTGAAGGAAGCCCCCCCCGCCATGCCCGTCCGGGTCATCGGCTGGTCCGGCTCGCCCGATTCCGGCGCCAAGTTCACGTCGGCCAAGAATGCCCGCGAAGCCGAGCGCGCCGCGGAAGAGGCCGCGGACGCACAGAAGAAGTCCAACGTCGCCGCGGATGCCGCCCCGAAGGATGTCACCCTCGACGCCCTATTTGCGAACATCGCCGCCACCCAAGCCAAGGTGCTCCGCGTGGTCCTGAAGTCTGACGTCTATGGCTCGCTCGAGGCCGTGAAGAACGTCCTTGAAGGCATCAAGAGCACCAAGGTCTCGCTCGACATCATCGCCGCCGACGTGGGCGTGATCAGCAAGAACGACGTCCTCATGGCCAGCACGGCCAAGGCCATCATCATCGGCTTCAACACGAAGCAGGAGAACGGGGTCACGGCCCTGACGAAGCACCACGGCGTCACGATCGAGAACTTCAACATCATCTACGAGCTGGGCGACCGCGTGAAGGAGCTGATGGCCGACCTGCTCGATCCCGACCTCAAGGAGAACAAGACCGGCGGCGCCGAGGTGCGCCAGGTGTTCCCCGTGGCCAAGGGCTTCGTTGCTGGCTGCCTCGTCACCGAGGGCAAGATCAACCGCGGTTCCGCCGCGCGCGTCCGCCGGGGCAAGGAGGTCGTGTTCGAGGGCAAGATCGGCACCTTGCGCCGATTCAAGGACGACGCCAACGAAGTGCGCGCCGGCCTCGAGTGCGGCATCCGGCTCGACGGCTTCGACGGTTACCAACCGGGCGACAAGATCGAGTGCTTTGAAATCCAGAAGGTCCGGGCGGCGCTCTGATTTACGATCTACGATTTGCGATAGATGATTTACTCCACGACTTGATCAGAGGCATGCGGATGGCTGGGCCCAAATCGTAAATCATCAATCGTAAATCATAAATCCCATGTCCAACCGAATGCTCCGCGTCAACGAGCTGATGCAGCGCGAAATCAGCGCGCATCTGCGACGGAAGCATGCGAGCGAGTCGGTGGCCATCACGATCACGGGCGTTGAGGTCACCGGCGACCTGCGCGAGGCCAAGGTGTTCTATTCCGTGCTGGGCGACGACGCCGCCGCGGAGCAGGCGGGAAAGTGGCTGGTGCGCAAGCGCGACGAGATCCGCGAGATGCTGGCGAAGAACGTCATCATCCGGCACGTGCCATTGCTGGCTTTTGTCCATGACGACCACGCGCCCCGCACGCTGCGCGTCGAGACGCTGCTGGGCCAGATCGACAAGGAGCTGCCGCCGTCATGATCCATTACCCCAAGTTCGCCGCCCGGTTCGCCGTGCTCATGTCCGAGCTTCGCGGCAAGCAGGTTGTCGTCATCGGGCATCAGCGTCCCGACGCGGATTGCATCGGCTCGCAGGTGGCGTTGTGCCGGCTGCTGCGCTCGCAGGACATCGACGCGGTTTGCCTCAATTCCGACAAGGTGCCGCGCCGCATCAAGTTCCTGGTGGGCGACACGCCGTTTTTCCAACGCGATGACGTCTCGCCCAAGGGCAAGGTGGCGATTTTCACCGATTGTGCCGACCACGGCCGGGCTGGCGACAAGATGCGCGAGATGTACCCCGCGCCGATCGCCTGCTTTGACCACCACATCTCCAACCAGGGCTTCGCCCGGTTTGACTTTGTCGACACCGCGTCGGCGGCGACCGCCGAGGTGCTGATGGGGGTCTTCCTGGACGCCGACCTGCCGATCGACCGGCTGACCGCACAGGCACTCTACACCGGGATCATGACGGATACCGGCCAATTCCGCTACCCGTCCACGTCCGAGCGGGTCTTCCGCCTTTGCGCCGAGCTGGTGTCGCGTGGCGCCGATCCCGCCCTCGCGGGCGCCGAACTCTATGAGCGGGAGACCTTCGCCAAGTTGAAGCTGATCCAGCATTTCCTGGGCTCGCTCAAGATGGAATGCAGCGGCCGCGCCTGCATCGGCGTCCTGCCGCTGGGGGTGTTCGACTCCACGGGCGCGACGGGCGAAGATACCGAGGGCTTGGTCGACTATGCCCGGTCGATCGACGGTGTGGTCATCGGCGTGCTGATCGAGGAGCGTCCCGGCTCCGTCAAGGCCAGCCTGCGTGGCATGCACAGCGTCTATCGCATGGACACGCTCGCGGCGCAGTTCGGCGGCGGCGGCCACGCCAATGCCGCGGGATTGAACTGCAAGATGTCCCTCGCCGACTTTTATCCCCGCTTGCTGGGGGCCATCACCGAGCGGCTCAACGAAGTCGACGCCGCGCTCAAATGAGCCTGCTGCCCGGGAAGGAAATGGAAGGCGTGCTCCTCGTGGACAAGCCGAAGGGCCTGACCTCGCATGACGTCGTCTATCGGCTGCGCCGCAAGCTGGGCATGAAGAAGATCGGCCACGCCGGCACGCTCGATCCCATGGCCACCGGGCTGCTCATCATGCTGATCGGGAAGGCCACGCGAATTTCCCAATACCTGATCAGCACCGACAAGGTCTACGAGGGCGAGGCCACCCTCGGCGTGATCACGGATTCGCAGGACGCGGAGGGCGAAATGATGGAAACCCGCCCGGTGCCGCCGCTGTCCGAGGCGCAGGTGAAAGACGCGATGAAGGGCTTCCTCGGCGACCAGTACCAGACGCCGCCGATGCATTCGGCGATCAAGGTGGACGGCGTGAAACTCTATCACCTGGCGCGCAAGGGCGAGGAGGTCGAGCGTGAGCCGCGTTTCATTCGCATCGTTTCGTTCAACCTCACGTCGTTCGCCTCGCCCAAGCTGACATTCACCCTCCATTGCACCAAGGGCACCTATGTCCGCACGGTGGCCCACGACCTCGGGCAGAAGCTCGGGTGCGGGGCGCACCTGTCGGCGCTGCGCCGGACGGCGAGCGGCAAGTTCAACCTCAGCGAGGGCCTGACCCTCGAGGCCATCGAGGAACTGTCCCTGTCCGACATCGAAAAGCGCCTGATCCCGGTCTACGAAGCGGCGCCGAGCGTGGCCCAGTGAGCGCGATGCTGCAATTCGCCGGCCTCGAGCAAGCCCGGCTCCCGGCCGGCCCCCTCCATCTGGCCATTGGCATGTTCGACGGCGTGCATTTGGGTCATCAGTCCGTGATTGAAACGGCCGTCCATTCCGCGCGACGCAGCGCCGGTCCGGCCGGGGTGCTGACGTTCTGGCCGCATCCGAGCGTCTTGTTCCGGCCGGACAATCCCACGCGCCTGCTGATGCCCATGGCGATGAAGCGCGCGGTGCTGGCCCGGCTCGGGGTCGACGTCGTGATCGAACAGAATTTCTCGCGGGAATTCGCCGCCGTGGAGGCGGGCGAGTTTGTCGGCTGGCTGCGGCGCCGCCTGCCGACGCTGGCCGCGATCTATGTCGGCGAAAACTGGCGCTTCGGGCGCGGTCGCCAGGGGGACGTGCCCGCCCTGGTGGAGCAGGCGCGACCGGCCGGGCTGACGGTCTTCAGCGCGCCCAGCCTGAACTACAACGGGGCGCCCATCAGCAGCTCCCGCATCCGCGAATTGCTGGCGGCCGGCGCCATCGACGAGGTCAACGCGATGCTGGGCTATTCCTATTTCACCGACGGGGTGGTGGAGCGCGGCAAGCAGCTCGGCCGAACCATCGGGTTTCCGACCCTGAATATCGCCTGGGAACCCGAGGCCCGGCCCGCTTATGGCGTGTATGCCGTCGAGGTATCCGCGGGCCTGAAAAAGCCGCTGCGCGGGGTGGCCAACTATGGCCTGCGGCCCACCACGGAGCAGACGACCCGCCCCCTTCTGGAAGTGCACCTGTTGGATTCCTCCTCGCTCACTTATGGCGACAAACTGACGGTGAACTGGCTGCATTACCTGCGGCCGGAAGCCAGGTTCGGCAGCCTGGAGGAGATGCGCCAGCAGATCGAAAAAGACCGCCAGAATGCGCTTAAATTCTTCGAAAAATGAGCCGAAGGAAGGAGTCCAAAGCGCGCTTGACAGCCCGCAAACGATTCGGCCTTTTAGCCGTTCCTCGGGGTGGTAGCTCAGTTGGTTAGAGCGTCTGCCTGTCACGCAGAAGGTCGCGGGTTCGAGTCCCGTCCATCCCGCCAGTTTAAAAGCCTGTAGCCCGAGAAGGTTACAGGCCTTTTTTTGGTGAAATCTCGACGGGGTGGTTTCCGCTAAAAACCGCCAATTGACCCCTGAAAATCGCCATTTCTGGCACAACTTTGGCGCAGCATTCGTTGATCAAGACTTGGGCGAACAGCCGTTCGGAAGGGCTCGGCTGATTGTGAACTCTGGCCAAACCATCGCTGTTCAGAGAAAACAAAGTTGAGCTTCAACGGCGTAGGACTGCGTGTTCGAAAAGGGCGTATTCATCCTCGGCAAATGGCTCTTTGAAAAGTTCGTTCACCTGCGACAGGCCGTTGCTCTGAATTTTAGAAACTGGTGAATCGCGGCCGAGCCAGCCAGCTGAAGGCGAGCTGGCTTCCCGTCCTTGTATTGTCCTCGATTGAAGGCGCGAAAACTTCGTGGCATCATGTTTTCGGGATTAAACACCAGTTTCTGCGTCTTCGTCCCAAACTTGCTCACTTCGGAATAGTATCAACCCGCAGCGGCACCACCGTGGTTGGAGAGTTGCCAATCGGCCCAGGAGCTTCGCTCCGCCTAACCGGACGACCATCTGTAAACGAGAATTCGCCGAAAATCTCCTCTACTGCAACCATCGCCGCGGCGAAACCGAGCGTACCGGCAATGTAAGCGAGCGCGCCAAAGCCATTGTTGCAGTTGATTCGACCGCGGTCTCTTGGGTCTCCATGTGTCGCCACCGTTCCGTCCATCCGAGAGTAAAACGTGGGACCGACGAGTGAGACCGCAGTCGCACCATCATATTTGGCGTCCAGTGTGAAACCATGATGTTTCCTTAGGCGCTTACGCACGGCACTGAGCAGACTGTCCGATCCGCTCTTCGCGAATTCAGTGACAACGACACTACTCAACCAACGTTTGCCCCCAATACCACCGGTAGTGACTATTTTTCTCCCCCTCCGAACCGCCTCGCAGATCAACAGGGCTTTGTTATGGACGTCATCGATTGCATCAACGATGACGTGCTCGTTCCTGGCAAATACCTGGTCCGCGGTTTTTGGTGTGAAGAACTGGACCATCGCCTCAACCTCACACTTAGGATTGATGTCCTTGACGCGGTCGCGCAGAACCTCGGCCTTGAATTTTCCTCTTGTTGAGTCCAGCGCGAGAATTTGCCGATTGGTGTTAGATACGCAGACGTCATCGAAGTCTACCAAGGTCAATGCGCCAATGCCGCTACGTGCAAGCGCTTCGACGGTCCAGCTCCCAACGCCGCCGAGTCCTATCACCATCACTCGGGCGTTGTGCAGCTGCTGAAGGGCAGACGTGCCGAAAACACGACCGATGCCTGAGAAACGACTAGTGTAAGATTCATCCATTGAAGTGTCTTGGATTGAGGCTATGCCCACTCTGCCATGAGCTTCTTATAGGCTCGATAGTAAACCCGAAGTACGTTGGGCGCGTCTTTGATGCATGCACGCTCATTGGGCGCATGAAGGTTCTCGTATCGGACACCGAACCCGCAAGTCGCCTGAATCCCGCGACCGGCAAGAAAGTTCCCAATATTTGATGGTCCGGCGACCGCGAGATTCAAAGCTTGATTGTAAACTTCTCTATGGGCTGATCGAATGGCAGAAACAATCAGTGCAGTATCCGGCAAGACATATGCCGGCCAGCCGGGATGAAAATCGATTTTTGCCGGGTATGTTTGGTCACCTCCGGTCGCCCGCTTGGTTATCTCATGCAGAAGGTCTCGCGCCGCCATTTCCGTAAAATCGGGTGTCAGCCGCATGTCCACCTTCATCTCGCATCGATCTGCCGTTACCGCGAAGCTCGTTCCACCGTTCATAGCAACTGCACTGGCCTTAGGGTAAACTGCATTGCCTTCGGCTGCGCGAGCCTGCGACCATGCGCCCAATTCCAGCGCCGCTTGAGCTGCGCGATCAATCGCCGAGATCGTGACGCTCCTCGAGCCCGAATGGCGAGAAGGACCACTAAAGCTGATTGTCGCGCGGAGAAAACCGCGGGCGCCAATCATCAGACGATCTTCGCCCGGATAGCCGATGGCGATCGTATCCAGTGTTGGGACTTGCGCTACCAGGCGTTGAATTCCTTGGAATTCCCCGGAATGTTCGTCGCAGTCGAAAAAGCAAATTACACGTCCTTGCGCAAAGGCGTCGTCGAGATCAATGAACTCAAGTAGGTGGAGGAAGATCGCCACTGCCATTTTTGAATCCGCGCTCCCGCGCCCGTAAAGCCAGCCTTCCGTGATCATGCCGCTTGTGGGACTAAGACTCCACTTTGATTCGTCACCGTAGTCAGCCGTATCTAGGCAGGCGTTGAAGCATAAGATTTTATCGGCTTGCTGGTCTAGATTGCCAACGACAATGCCTAAGGGTTCAGTATCCTCCCCAGAGATCACCGTGAACGGAAAGGCTCGTGAGCGCAACCAGGTCACAACCGCGTCTAGTACAGGCCGCATTTGGTCGCGTCCAGGCCGGCTGGGAATTTGTGTCAGTCGGCTTGCAAGTTCTCCGATTTTTTCGGTCAAAGAGTCGTCCGAGCTAAGTTCATTGTCTTCGATTCTTGTCATTTGTTTTCACTTTTGTCGCTCTCTCCCAGTTCTTGAATTGGCGGTCAAGCTCCTGATTGGATCGGAAGGGATCTCCCCGATCAAAGTACCAAGCTGCCATCTGAATGTATTTCTGCGCGTAATCCGGATCAGAAATAAGCAGCGCTGTATTAAACTCGTTGAGCGCTATGATCGACGGCAGCGGGAGCAAGACCTGGGTTTCATTTGCCGTGAGAAACCGCTCCGGTTCACGGTCGATCGACACAAATCCCACCTCGAACAAATAGCCTTGCTTCCGGAAGTCCGTCAAATTGCGAAATTCCATCACACGGCGTAGATGCGCGACCAGATCGGAATTTGGGGGTTTTGCACACAACACCCTTTGATATTTCAACATTGGAGAGTTCTTCAACCGACGCTCGATAGCCGCAAAGTACTCGGGATCGCGCGCACGCGAGCCCGTTGTCGCCAAAACGTGTTCGGCTTGCTCGATAATCTCCAGTTGCGCTTTCAGCAGTCCGGCGCTCGTTGTGATGAGCTGCATCCGTCGCGGTGGTTTAAATTCACCCTCCGCCTTTCGCTGATGGTTTCGACGTTGCTCAACAGTCTCTGCGTCGGAAGGGCAGTTTTTTATCTGCAGTTTCCAAAGCTCTATGAATTTCTCGGCGGGCGGTATTTCATGCGGGATGCTGCGCGGCGCTTGTTGTTTCTCGTCCACAAACCAGCGGTGGATTTTATCACACCAATGTACCCCAGGTAGGTAATTGTGGTTGAGCATTTGATTCGAAAACCTGTCGTTTAGTCCTCCGACCTTCCGGCGCGTTCGAAGATTATCAGAAAGCATTTTCACGAGGTCGGTGAAAGGTCTGGCAGGGTTGTTGTTCATGGCGGCATCAGGTGGGAAATCTCCGCGCGTGTACTTGACCAAATCGAAAGTTCGAGCGCGAGCGCGGACATCAAAATAGGCTGTAATGCTCGGACCAGTTTCGGAACTGTTTCGCACCAGTTCTGAACCGGGTCGGAAAGTGGTTCCGACCTAACAAATCACTGCCAGCAAGTGTTTTTAGGTGCGGAATTTCCATCGTGCAGGTGCGGCGATTTGATGGTCGCGAAATCGAGGATGTACCGACCAAGAGATGTGGAGACAGAGAAATGCAACCGCGCAACAACAAAGTCGCAAAGCAGATGTCGCTGACGAGCCGCTCTGTTCGCAGTGGTTGCGGAGGTATCCAGCATGGCGCAAGATAGCACCTCGCCACTTGCGCAGCCCCCCAGGCCGAATGGAAAGTCGGATACAGAGGGCCTAGAGATTGCCGATACGCAGGGCCATGCGCGAAGCGTTCTCGATCTCGCCCGCCGGGCCAATGCACCCGCGCAAAGAACTATCTCCATTTTACAGGCTGGGAGCCAACGCGCCTATCAAGTCACCCGCTATGGTTGGGGCGAAATTCCCACCCCCTATGGTGAATTCCAACAACTGGCCTTTAGGGTGGACGACCAATGGCATGATTATCACTGCTTGGTGAAGGCCGAGCGCTGGACGGAGGATTTCCAGCCAGTCTTTTGCCGGCCGGATAATCTCCTGCTCCGGTTGGATTCGACATGTATCGGCGGCACGGTTTTTGGCGCAACCGATTGCGACTGCCGTGCGCAATTAATAAAGGCCGAGGAAGAAATCGCCCGAAATGGCGAAGGCGTCATCGTCCACATTGGCGGCCAGGACGGCCGGGGCAAGGGCACTGGGTTCAAGTGTGCAACGCAAATCTTACAGAAGCGACTCGACTACAATACCGTGGAGGCCGCTCGCGCACTTGCCGGTGGACCGGAGATCGATGTTCGCACCTACGGCGGGGCCGTGGCCGTGCTGAAGTTTCTCCTCGGGCAGGAACCGGTCGCAGGCTTTGCCCTCCTCAGCGGCAACCCTCGCAAGGCTGCAGCTCTTTCCGAGAACGGATACACTACCACGCTGCATCCGCCACAGGTTGTCCCCACGCCGCTCACAATCCGCCATCTGCAGGCCAAAGCTCGCCTGCTCTACCACTTGGTCCCGTGCGTTACTCTCTAGCTGGCTAAATCATGATCTCATCGAACCCATCGGCAGCTCTTAAGACCGCAATCCAACTAACTGGGTCGTCGTTGTGTGTCGGCTTGGATCCCGATCCGCGTTTTTATCCGGCAGCGCTAAAGAACTCCGGACTTTCCGTCCAGGAACAGACGTGTACTTTCCTTCAAGAAGTTGTGCGCTACGCAGGTTCTTATGCTTGCGCCTTCAAAGCGCAGAAGGCATTCTTCGATGTCCTCCCCGGCGGGCAGGAGATCTTGGTCAACCTAATCCGCTTCGCCAAAGAAACTGCTCCAGGCCGGCCGGTGTTCGTCGACTGCAAGATTGGCGACATCGAGAATACGATGGAGGCCTATTTCGGAAACTTGTTTGGATACCTCGATGCGGATGGAATCGTCGTTAATCCCTATATGGGGGCCGATGTTCTCGCCCCGTTTCTGCGGACCCCCGAACGGGTCGGACTAGTGCTCGTTAAAACTAGCAATCCAGGAGCGGCAGAAATGCAGGAGGTTCGAATGCATGATGGGCGGCCACTGTGGAGACACGTGCTAGATCTTACCCATCGCTACAACACGCTCGGAAATCTCATTCCAATAGTCTCGTGCGATGTTGTGTCCGACCCGGAAGGTCTTGAAGGCCGGTGGCCACAGGGGAGCCTCGTGCTCGCGGCAGGATACGGTGCGCAGGCTGGTGTTTTGCGCCCAAGCCGATCGGCAATCAGCCACGCGATCTTTGTCAATTCGTCGAGGTCGATCCTTTACCCAGTGTCGGCGAACGGTGAATCCGGCGACTGGCGCACGGCCATCGCATTTGCGGCTGAGGGGACAAGGAACCGGTTGAATTTCTGGCGGAAGCAGAGCCTGCCGCTCTGGGAAGACACTGTTTCCGAGACGGCGTCCGAAAAGTCATGAACGAGAATTCCAAAGTCACGCGAAAGTCCGCCCGAAAGGCAGGCGCCGCAGATCCAGGTCAGGCCGGAGTCCTCCACAACGGTTCTGGCACGGTCAATGATACCGGCCGATCTACGGCCCTGATCGACTATACTAGAAATATGCTGCTCCTTTTCCTCGGGCCGACTGCCGCCGGCAAGAGCACACTCATCCGGAAATTGGCCTCTCTCGACCCTAGATTTCAATATGTTGTGCCATTTACGACGAGAGAGTTGCGCGTGGGCGAGACGGACAAAGTTCGTGTTTCTGCGGCCGAACTGGACGTAATGGAGAAAGCGGGACAGTTGCTGGCGCGAAATCGAATCTATGGTCATGAGTATGGAACACCGAAGGGTCCGATTGAGCAAAGCCTGCGCTCGGGGTGCTTTCCGTGCCTGGACTGGCCAGTCCAAAACCTAGATACAATTGCTGCCGTGTTTCCCGGCCGAATGTACAGAATCTACATTGCGCCGCCTTCTCTTGCTATACTACATCGAAGACTTAAGGCGGACGGGAGAGATCCTTCGGGAACCAGATTCGTTCAAGCGCGGGCGGAACTCCATGAATTGTGGAGCGGAAACTACAACGGCCTCATCGATTTTATCGTGGTCAGCGATGAAGCCAAAATCCCGCGTGTTGCCCAGGCCATCCGGGCCAAAGTCCTTTCAGAAACGCTATGAGTTTCAGCCAAACCACCTCTATCCAACAAATGAAAAGGAACTATTCGTGAAACACTTTCGCCTAAAGAAGGACCGGTTCTTGAAGATGAAGGGGGGGATGTCAAAAATCTTGGCGGTCTCCTGCGAACGATGCGGGTTGTGTATTCTGACCTACCAAAAGGACGGGATCGGCGGCTTAAAACGATGCTACCTAGATCGCATCCTTGCACCCCCGGCGCTCGCCGCGCTCCACAGCGAGCCGCAGATCACCAACACTAAATCGATGCCACGCTTAACATGCCCAGGATGCGATGTTGTTGTTGGCGTGCCTATGCGCCACCACACCGGTCGGCTTGCGTTTCACCTGTTTCCAGGGACGTTTCGAAAGAGCGCCTGGCAGCCCGATTGCATGGAAACCTCCACGAGGCTTGAAGCCGCCAACGGTTTATCTCACCAATCCGCGACCTCGCATGAAGAGCCGCCATCTGTACGGTCATAGGCCGTCGCTCGGGTTACTCCCAATTGACGGCCGCCTTGTCGATCAAACCGTGATTAGCGAGATGGGACCGGACTAAAAGCGGAGCCACTTCAAATCGATCCGCCGCATCTGCGATCGAATCGGGCGAAAAATCTCCCTGCATAGATTCTTCAAGTTCAGCGATAGGCGCGAGGAACTCAGCCGCGAACGCACGTTGCGTCTTTTGCCGCAACGTGGAAGCATCCGTTGTCGTCAGCCAGCGGTCATTCCGGTCCGCGATTAGATAGTCGCCCAGAAATCGCGCCGCTTCAAAGCGCTGGCTGTCCACTCGCCACTTGTGGAAATGCAGATCCGTCTTGGCACCGTCGCGGACAGCCAGGCCAATCGGCGCAGTCGTGTTTGCCAAAGGAAAGCTCTCCTTAATGCCGAGCGCCTTCAGTAGCTTGGCATTGGAAATGGGCTCGCGCCCAAAACCGAACTGCTTCCGCGCCGAGCGAGCCATTTCCCGACCAAAATGCCAGGGTTGCTCCAATCCCTCGGCCTTCGGCAGCCGCAAACTTGGCATTGAGGACTGAATGCTTTTCCGCTCTGCCATCCGATTCACCAAGCGAAGATTGCTTTCCGCGTCATCGCCACCGATACCGGCTGCCAACTCTGCGGTCGCCTGTTCACCTATGTTTGCGGCCAAGCGCTGCATGAGCTGGAGCAGATTGTGGGGAGCCGCACCGGGATCGAAACCCAATTTCGCTTCCAGGATTCGAAGAGTGGATTGTTCGGGTGATGCGCGCTCTTGACAAAGCAGATCCCACGTCTGCTGGAGATCGGTATCACGTAACGCGCGGTCGGAAAGGCGGGACAAGACTGTCTCAACAAAATGGTTCGCTTCCTTCTCGAACCACTTGGCCGAAACGTTGGCATCAATATCATTCAAGTAGCGAATCGGCTCGGTCGAGAATGCTGGGGACCTCAGTGCAGAGACATGCATAGTCTCACCATCTGACTCGAAGCGGACACGTGGCCAGATGAAGCCGCCACCGACCGCCGCCAGCTCATGGTTCATGCGCCATCCAGTCGGTGGTTTCCATCCGGATTGTGCGCGACCACTTTCCCATCGCAGCCGCCACCACGACGATGTCAGCCACAACGCCAGCGGATAACCCGATACATACACCGAATCCGACACTGACTTCGACCAATCGCTTTCCGCTTGTGTAAGCGACACGCCTTTTACCTGCAGGCTTAGCGAGCACGACGTCTCCGCCACCTCCGGCGCGTCTTCGTCGGAGCCTTCCCACCTCGCTACATTAATGGAAAATTCGCTATTCACGTTTCGTGTTCCAACGACGGATTACTTCATCAGCGAAGGGATCGCTATTCTGGAGCGGATACGCATGATACACACCCTGCGAACTTTGCTTCGCTTCGAGCGCACGTCCATTGAAAACGGCCCATGCATGTTGAGGCCATCCATTCCGTTCTTGGGGGCTCACCAAGCCTCTTCGGATTCCTTCCCGTAGCAAACGTAACGCGTCGGCCAATCGCCGGATTGGCACCTCATCGCATAATGTTTTAGCCCGTCGTGGCTGCCCGGCTTGCGGCAGATTGAATTCATGGGGGCTCCGTTTGTGATAGCTCACCCCTTCATAGCTGGCCGATTCCGCCCATACGTCTAAACGCTTCTGTGCCTCCTTGTCCACAGGCAGGGAAATCATTCGCCGGTTGCGATTGAAATGAATGCGTTCCAGAGGCATGGAACGCTCAGACTAGAGCGCGAGACGTCATTGGCAAGCATACGGCGACAGCCCGTTGACCCGGCAATCCGCTTCCAGCAAGAAGCTGGAATGGGCTTGGGAATTATGGAATTAACCCCATTGAATAACCAGTCTCGAAAGCCAATCGTTAGGTGGGTCGAGCGTGAATCATCATATTAAGATCGCGGCGTTTCTGTCACAAATCTGGCACACGCATTCGTAAGTGTCTGCAAGGGAATCTTGGCCGAACCCCTGTCACGCAGAAGGTCGCGAGTTCGAGTCTCGTCCATCCCGCCAGTTTAAGCCCCGCAGCCCAGACGGTTGCGGGGTTCTTGTTTTCCAGGATTCTTGCCGAGAATCGCCGGGAACGACCCGGGTTCGACAATCCAACGTGAACTCGTTTTTCGCATCGCGATGCCCGGTTGACGCTGAGGCCGGTCCGGGGTCACCGACCCCGGCTACAACCACGCCGTTTCTTCCGGACCGGAGCAAAACGTGTTTTGCGGTTTGGGGCTGAATGGCTTTTGGCTCAGCGCGGTATTTCCAGCACGTATTCGTAGCTGCCGGCGACGAACTTGCCATGATCCACGGCGGGGACGAAGACCGCGGCTTTCTTGAGCGCGTCGGCGAGCGCGGCGGCGATGGGCGGGGGGATGCTGGCGTCCTCCTTGACGGTGGCTTGGGCGACCTTGCCGTCGGGGGCGACGTCGATCTTCGCCTCGACGTGGAAGATCTTCCGCTCCTTCAGGCCCTGGGGCATGATCGGGTCGCCGACCAGCACCGGGCCGGTCGCGTCCCCGGCGTGAAGCGAGGGCTGGATGGCTGTCAGGTAATGCACGCGGTCGGCCCAAGTGCGCGGATTGCCCGGGCGCTGCAACTCAAGCAGGGCGGCGGTGTCGGCAAAGACCTTGAGGATTTCGGCTTCCTTGGGGTTGTCAGCGGAGAACAGCGGGACGCCATCGCGGCTGAAGACCACGAGTTTGAAATCGCCGCGGGCGGGCGAGAAATCGCGGAGGACAGTGATCTTGGACTGCTCGTAATACTCGGCGAGAAGCCACGGCACGTTCATCTGCAGGGCCATGTTGCGATGATCGTCCTTCGAGTGGTTCATCCCGACTTGGATACCCTCGACCTGGCCCGGATACTTCTGCACGAGCTCTTGGAACGGGCCCGCGGACTTGCCCAGCATGTCCCAGGATTTGCCCTCGGAGTTGTCCACGAACAAGGCGATGAGCAGGAGTGGCTCCGGGCGGCCGGCCAGCGTGGTTTCCACCAGCTCGCCATCTTTGCGCTGCCGGGTGCGATTGATCAGCTCCGCCGTCAGGACGCCGGTCGCTTTGGTCCAGTCGTCGGCCCGGGCGGGTTTTTTGGCGATCGCGGCATGAAATCGCACGCAATCCGCGGGGCTGAGCACCCGCCATGGGAGGCGGCGGCCGCCGCCGGAACTGCCGCGGAAAACGGCGAGCGGGCCGAAGACTTCGCTCGGTTCTCCTTTAAAGCTGCCGCCCTGGGTATCGGACCAGGTTTCGATTTTGCCGGAGGCGATGAGGGCCGATGACAACGCCATGGCCCAAACGAGACGGGACACTAGGTGACGCATGTGGGGTAGGGGTTGTCGCGATTAAATCCGTGAGGCGGCCGCGGACAAGAGGCAACTGGGGAAGGGTGGTTCGGAGCGTGGGAGGGGCGCTGCCTTGGCGAAAGCGTCCTGAGGTCAGGACGTTCCTCCCAGTCGGGGCGTAAAGCCCCTCCCACATTCGATCCACAGGCCCTTTTCTGATCGCTAAAGTTTCCGCAACACGTCGCGCCAGAGGTCCGACTCACCCGGCATGCCGTGGTGGTCGAGCTGCGCCGCGATTTGCTCGAGGGTGGGTTCGACGACATCGTGGCGTGGATCGGCGGGGAATTCCGGGCGCACCCGGCGGGCGATCAGCCAGCAGGCCCAGGTGCGCCAGCGGCGCTGCTCGCGACGCGGCTCGTTCATGCGATCGGCGAGATGCTGAAAGTGCACCCGCGGATTGCCGATGAAGACGTCGGGAGGCGCATGCCGCAGACACCACGCCATGGCCGCGTAAGGCAGCGGCCACGCCCGCAACACCGGTTCATCGCCCCGCAGGTCGGAGAGCAATGCGCGGTCGATCTTGAGCAGCGCGCGGGCGGCGAAACCGCGCTGCCAGAGATATTGGGCATAAGTCAGGGCCGTCAGGTAGAACGCGGCGTCGCGTTTCTCGCCATGGGCGGACAGGGCGCTCGCGTCCATCCGCACGGGAGCCGGGGGCAGGAGCGGGCAGGGCGAGAGGGCTCGGGGCGGCACGGTGATTTTGTCGGAGTGGCTTTACGCCCCGACTCGGGGGCGGCGCGAGAGTCGGTCGGGGCATAAAGCCCCTCCTACCGTGGCCCGACAAGTTTAACTTGGCGGCGGGGCCGCCTTCCACGCATAACGGAAAGCCTGCAAACCCCGCGCACAGCTTCCATCAATGAAGTGACTGGTTGGCGCTGGCTGTCGCTTTGGTTCGTGGCGGCGCTCCTGCGACTCTGGGGTCGCACGCTGCGCTTCGTGGCGGATCCAGCGACCTTCGAACGGCTGACGAAATCCGACGAACCCGCGGCGATCGTCCTCTGGCACAACCGGCTCTTCCTTTCGGCGGAGATCTTTCGTCGCTACCGGACGAAGCGGAAGGTCTACGGTCTGGTCAGCGCCAGCAAGGACGGCGCCTGGCTCGCGGCATTTTACCGCCTCATCGGCATCATCCCCGTACGCGGCTCGAGCAGCAATTTTGGCCGCGAGGCCGGCAAGGCGTTGATCGAGGTCATGCGCGATGGGCATGATATTGGCATCACGCCCGACGGCCCGCGCGGGCCGATGTATGTGGTGGAGCCCGGTGTGCTCGTGGTGACCCGACGCAACAACGCCCCGATGGTGCTCATCGGGGTGGAGTTCACCCGGGCCTGGCGGCTGAAAAGCTGGGACCGGTTCTACATCCCTGTGCCCTTTTCACGCGTCATCATGCGCGGCACCGTCCTGCCGCCCAAACGCGCGGACGGGGAGAAGCTCGGCGCGGAAGACGTGCAGGCGGCGCTGAAGGCCATCAACCCGGATCGGGCGGATTGACGGCGGCAAGGTGGTCGCCGATTTCCATATCGGCGACAGGCGTCGGTGTGGAAACCGACGCCCACCAGTTCGTCAGAATGTCGGCGTGACCGTCAGGCTCTTGCCCGGTTTGGCGACGTAGTCGGGGCCGGCGCTCCAGCTCAGGTCGTTGACGAGCACCTTGAACGTGATGGGGGTCGTGGCACCCTTGACCGCGAAGGTCCAGAGGTTGGAGCTGGTGTTGTCCATGGCCAGGCCGTGATCCCAGCTCAGGCCGGGGCCTTCGCCGCGGATGTAGAGGTGGTTGCCGAATCCGATGTCGATGAGGGCGGAGATGAAGGTGTCGGGCGGCTCCGCGGTCAGTTTTTTCGCCGGCGCAGCGGCGGCTTTCTTGGCCGGGGCTTTGGCGGCAGGCTTGGCGGGCTTGGCCACGGTCTTGACCGCGGCGGGAGCTTTTTTGGCAGACGATTTCATGTTTTTATTTTCTAGTTCAGGTTAAAAGGAGCGGGAGGGTTGTATTCCTCCCGCAGCCGTTGGGCCGCAATAGCAAATTGAGGGCCAAGATGGCGTCCCGGTTAAATCGCGCTGGCCGAGGAAAAAGCGGAAA
>DASZPS010000004.1:0-12415 GCA_035549955.1 Lacunisphaera sp.
GACCAATCCGAATTCGCGCGAGGTCGAACCATTCCGGAATAGTTCTTGCCCGGGCCAGACCCGGCGATTCCGATAACCGAACCTTGGCGGCACCCGACTCAGATTTCGTCCATCTCCACGTCCACAGCGACTATTCCCTGCTCGACGGGGCGTGCCGGATCGACCGCCTGATGGACCGGGCCACCGCCCTCGGCATGAAGGCCCTGGCCCTCACCGACCATGGCAATCTTTACGGTGCGATCGAGTTCCACAACCAAGCCAAAGCCAAAGGCATCAAGCCTCTTCTCGGCTGCGAACTCTACCTCGCCGCCGGATCGCGTCTCGAGCGCACCGGCCGTTCCGACGAGGGGAAATCGATCTTCCACCTCGGCTTGCTCGCGCGCGATCTCACCGGCTACCAGAACCTCCTCAAGCTCGTCACCGACGCGCACCTCAAGGGATTCTACTACAAGCCGCGCACCGACCTCGAAAAACTCGCGCAACACGCCAAGGGCCTCATCGGCTTCACGGGCTGCCTCGCGTCACTGGTGCCCCAGCACCTCCTGAACGACAACTACGAGGAAGCGCGGAAGGCCTGCGGGCGCTTCGTCGAGATCTTCGGCCGCGAAAACTACTTCGTCGAGATCCAGGACCATGGCATCCCCGAACAGCGCAAGGTCATTCCCGGCCTCCTCAAGCTCGCCGAGGAGTTCCAGCTGAAGGTCATCTGCTCGAACGACGTCCACTACGTCAACGCCGCCGACGCGGGCCCGCACGACACGCTCCTGTGCATCCAGACCGGCGCCAAGATCGCCGAGGAGAACCGGATGAAATTCTCCGGCACGCAATTCTACCTCAAGTCGCGCGAGGAAATGGCCCGCGTGTTCAGCGAGGTGCCCGAGTCGGTCACCAACACGCGCCTGGTCGCCGAAATGTGCGACCTGGCCATCCCCTTCCCCAAGGGTTCCGAACGCTACCCGAAGTACCCGCTGCCGCCCGAGGTGAAGACGGATCGCGCCGGCTACCTGAAGGAACTCTGCATCGCCGGCCTGAAGCAGCGCTACGGCGTCGATTACGCGAAACCCGAAAAGGCCAAGGACAAGGAACAGGCGAAAATCCTCGTCGAACGCCTCGATTTCGAAATCTCGATCATCGCGAAGACCGGCTTCATCGACTATTTCCTCGTCGTCTGGGATTTCATCCACTGGGCCAGGGAGCATGGCATCCCGGTCGGCCCCGGCCGCGGCTCGGGCGCCGGCTGCCTCGTCGCCTACCTGCTGCAGATCACCAACCTCGACCCGCTCCGCTTCAAGCTGCTCTTCGAGCGCTTCCTCAATCCCGAGCGCGTCTCACCGCCGGACTTCGACATCGACTTCTGCATGCGCCGCCGCGGCGAGGTCATCGAATACGTCCGCCACAAATACGGCAACGACTGCGTCGCCAACATCATCACCTACGGCACGCTCGGGGCGAAGATGGTCATCCGCGACGTGTCCCGCGTCCACGACCTGCCCTACGTCGAGGCCGACCGCCTGGCCAAGATGATCCCGGACGAGCTCAACATCGAGCTCCAGTCCGCCATCGACAAGTCCGCCGAGCTGCGTGAAGAGATCGGCCGCAATCCCGTCGCGAAGAAGATCGTCGACCAGGCCCTCGTCCTCGAGGGCATGGTGCGGAACACCGGCAAGCACGCCGCGGGCATCATCATCACCGACCGGCCGCTCGACGAGTTCGTCCCGCTCACGCTGCAGGAGGACGATATCACGGTGCAGTACGACATGAACGCCGTGGGCAAGCTCGGCCTGCTGAAGATGGACTTCCTCGGCCTGAAGACGCTCACCGTCATCGCCGATGCGGTCGACAACGTCCGCCGCACCGCCGACCCGAAATTCGACATCGAAGCCGTTGGTTTCGAAGATCCGAAAACCTATGCCCTGCTCAACTCCGGCCGCACCACGGGCGTGTTCCAGCTGGAATCCGGCGGCATGCAGGCGCTTTGCCGCCAGATCGGCCTGTCCTCGATCGACGAGATCGTCGCGCTCATCGCGCTCTACCGCCCGGGCCCGATGGAGTGGATTCCCGACTATGTCCGCGGCAAGAAGGACCCGAGCACGGTCCAATTCCCGCACCAGCTCCTCGAGGAGGTCTGCCACGAGACGTACGGCGTGATGGTTTACCAGGAGCAGGTCATGGAAGCGGCCAAGATCATCGCCGGCTACACGCTGGGCGGCGCCGACATGTTGCGCCGTGCCATGGGCAAGAAGGACGCCGAGGCCATGGCGAAGGAACGCGCCAAGTTTGTCGAGGGCGCCGCGAAGGTGAACAAGATCGACGCCAAGACGGCCAATTCGATCTTCGACATCCTGAACAAGTTCGCCGGCTACGGCTTCAACAAGTCCCACTCCGCCGCATACGCGGTGCTGAGTTATCAAACCGGCTACCTCAAGGCGAACTACCCGGTGCAGTTCATGGCGGCCATGCTCACCTCCGAACTCGGCAACTCCGAGAAGGTCGCCCACTTCATCGCCGAGTGCGAGGCGATGGGCGTCAAGGTGCTGGGCCCCGACGTGAATGAGTCGGGCGTGAACTTCACCCCCGTCTTCCGCAAGGCTGAGAGCCCTGCGTCCCGGGCTCAGGACAAGAACGGTGCGGAGCCCTCAGTTCCCAGCCCTCAGCTCCCGGCGGCGGACGGCGGTTCCGCCGCCATCCGCTTCGGCCTCGCCGGCATCAAGGGCGTGGGCGAACAGGCCGCGCAGAAGATCATCGAGGAGCGCGAGAAGCACGGGCCGTTCAAGGACTTTGCCGACTTCACTTCGCGCGTCGATGCCCGCGCCCTCAACAAGCGCGTGCTCGAGCACCTCGTGAAAACCGGGGCCTTCGACTTCAGCGGCGCACCCCGCAAGCAGCTCTTCGACAGCATCGATGCCGCCATCGCCGGCGCGGCGGCCCACGCCCGCGACAAGGCCGCCGGCCAGCACAGCTTCCTCGACATGTTCGCCGAGGAGAAGCCGGCCAAAAATGGAGGCAGGGCGCCCTCACCTCGCGACGGCCACCCCTCCGCCACGCCCGGCGCTTCGGACTTCACCTCCGCCGAACGCCTGCAGTTCGAGAAGGAACTGCTCGGCTTCTACGTCTCCGGCCACCCGCTCAATGCGTATTCCGGCCTGGCCGAGGCGTTGTGCACGCACACGGAGGAAACCGTGCTGCAGGAGGGCGACCGCATGGAGTTCCGCCTCGCCGGCATCATGAGCGGGATCAACAAGAAGCTCTCGAAAAAGGACAACCGCCCATGGGCGTTCTTCAACCTCGCGAGCAAGCAAGCCACGATCTCGGTGAACATGTACGCCGACGCATACGAGGCCTACGGCAAGTCGCTCGGCGAAAACCTGCCCGTGGTTGTCCTCGGCTCGGTGATGAAGGGCAACGACGGCGCCCGCCTCAACGTGAAGGAACTTTACCCGCTCGACGCCTACCTCGGGAACAACATCCGCAAGGTCACCTGGCTCCTGTCGCCCGATCACACCGAGTTGCCCGCGTTCCTGCGCCAGCTCCGCAGCGCCCTCGACGCCGCCAGCGGCGACACCAAGGTCGAGATGGCATTTCTCTTCGAGGACCGCGTCGCCCCGATCGCCGAGACCGCCCAGTCGCTCAAGTGGCGCATCACGCCCGAGGCCTACCAGCGGCTCCGCAACCATCCCGCCGTCGCCGGCGTCCTCGCCGAGGCGCGCCGCCCCGAATTGAAGGAAGTGAAACGCTGGGGAAGGCGAGGATAGGTCGGAATCAGGTAGGGGCCGAACTCGCTCGGTCCGTTCGCCATCTCCCAATTCGTAGGGGCGCAGTCTTGCTGCGCCCAATCCCGGCGCGCCGGGATTCCTTTGGCTCTGTAGGGGCCGAGCTTGCTCGGCCCTTTTCGATTGCACCTGAAAGGACCGACCAAGCTCGGCCCCTACGATCAGCGCGTTCAGTCTATTTCTTCTCGTACCTCCGAATCACCGCCACGACTTCCGGCGCGCCGTCCCCATCTTCGACGGGCTTCGTGTATTTCGCGCCCGCCGCCGCCAGCGCCTCGGCTACGCCGACATAATCGCCCCCGATCGCGCGGCAGTTAAGCGAGCCGTGGGCGCACCAGCCGAGCGGCGGGGCGTGATAGCGGTTTTCCGGCCGGTCGAGGTCGGCACCGGCCGCGATCAGCGCCTTCGTTGCCGCCAGCCGCCCATGCCATGCCGCCCAATGCAGCGGACGCTCGCCGCCCTCGGCGGGCTGGTCGATGCCGAATCCGAGTTCGGCGATCAAGGCGATCGCCGCCGCGTTGTCCTCCTTCGCCAGCCCCAGGAGCATCGCATTGAAGGCCGGAGCCAATTGCGACCGCCACTCCGGATGCCCGGCCAGCAGCCGCCAGGTTTCATCGCGCCGACCCTGCACGCACGCCCCGAGGAAATGATGCTCGGGCCGGGTATCGTCGCTGGCCCCCCGTTCGACCAGCAACCGCGCGACGTCGTCGCGTCCGCTGCACACGGCGAAAAGCAGGGCGCTTTTGCCATCGGCGCGCCGGGCGTTGGGGTTCGCCCCGCGGTCGAGGAATCGGGTGATCAGCTCGATGTCCCAATTGTTGTTGATCGCCCGGTGCAGCGGCACCTCGGCTTGCTCATAGGACGGCACGTTCGGATCGGCGCCGTGGTCGAGGAGCCAGAAGATGCCCTGGCGGGAGACGGCCGCCTGACCGGTCCGCGGGGCGTGCCCCAGCAGGAAATAGAGCGGCGTGTTGGTCCACTTGGCGTCGCGGCGGCTGATATCGCCGCCCGCCGCGACCAGGGCTTCGAGACATTCCACGTGGTTGTGCTCCGCCGCGTGGTAGATCGATTCGCCGTCGTTGGGGTTGGCCCCCGCGGCCAGGAGCACGCGCGCCGTTTGCGGGTAATTGTTGACGCCGGTCGCGCCATACAGGACCGCGAGCTTCGCATCCGGGAACGAGCCATCGATCCAGAAATCGTTGGGGTTGGCACCCGCGGCGAGGAGCAGCTTCGCGCATTCCGCCCGGGCGGCGTCGTCTCCGCCTACGCGGCCCACGCAGGCGGACAGCAAGGGCGTCCACCGCCGGTCGCCGCCCACCTCCTGCGTGGCCAGCGCCGGGTCATGGCGCAACCAGTCGCGCACGCCGGCGGGATCGCCGAGGGCTGCGGCAGTCTGGATGCTGATCCGGGAGAGCCGCGGCTGTTCGCGCAGGATGCCATCCACGACTTCCTTCTGCCCGTGCAACGCGGCGACGATCAGCCGCCGGGCCGCTTCGGCGGCACCGCGCGTTTCCACGTGCAGCTTGAGCTTCGCCCAGCTGGAGAACCCATATTCCCGGGCAATAACGCGCTGGGCATCGGCCAGCGCGAAGCCGGCACGTTCGTTCTCGCGCACGCGCGCCAAGGCCTCGGATTGGCCGGCGCGGATTTCGTGAAGCAGGTCTTTGGCCTGCTTCTTGAGCTGGCCCAGGTCGGGCCGCTCGGGGAGCTGCTTGTTCATATAACCTCCAGGCTAACAGCCCGTGATCCGCGGTCGGGCAGCATGAAGGTTGATGGGTTTACTATCATCAACAGGCGGGCTCAGCCCTTTCCGCGGATCCGGATGCCTCCTGAAGGCGAAGGCGAGGCTGGCAGGCCGGCCCGAACACTCAATCCAAAATCCCTTTTGAAAGCTACAGAACCCACAGAATACACGGAAAAGCTGGTTCCGGTTCTGTGTATTCTGTGTATTTCGTGCTTTCTAAATGATGTCATCTGCCGTCCTCAACCAGGCCGCGCGCGTTCTGAAGCTGACCCAGGCCGGCGCGCCCGCCGACCAGGCGCTGCGCGACTCGCTCACGCAGGACCGGCATTTCACCGACCCGGCCGGCCGGCGGGCGGTCAGCCGGGCGGTATTCTCCTATTTCCGGTGGTGGCGCTGGCTGGCCCCCAAGGACTCGCTGCAAAAGCAACTCGCGGCCGCGCTCGATCTCCAAGCCCGCTTCGACCAGAACCCCGCCGCCATCAAACCCGAGGCCCTGGCCGCTCGCGCCGTGCCGGAGTGGTTGAAGGAAGAAATGGACGTCCCGGTGGACCTGCTCCGCCAGTTCCAGCGCGAACCGGCGCTCTGGATCCGCACCAAACAAGGCTCCGGCGAATCCGTGGCCAAACGACTGGGAAACTGCCTTCCACCCGAGACCCCGGACCCAAGACCCCAGACCTCTTCGTTCCGTTACATCGGAACGAAGGACCTCTACCGCACGCCGGAATTCCAAGGCGGCGAATTCGAGCTCCAGGACCTGGCCTCGCAGTTCGTCGGCCTGGCCTGCAACCCGCAACCGGGCGAAACCTGGTGGGACGCCTGCGCCGGCGAGGGCGGCAAAACGATGCACCTTTCCGACCTCATGCAGGGCAAGGGCGTGATCTGGGCCAGCGACCGCTCAATTCGGCGCCTGGCCAAACTCAAGGAGCGCGCCGCCCGCGCCAAGGTGTTCAACTACCGGACGGCCGAATGGGACGGCGGGGCGAAGTTGCCGACCAAGACCAAGTTTGACGGTGTCCTGGTCGACGCCCCTTGCAGCGGCGTCGGCACCTGGCAGCGCAACCCGCACGCGCGTTGGACAACCCGGCCCAAGGACGTCCACGAACTCGCCGCGGTGCAGGCGAAGTTGCTCAACCACGTCGCCGGCGCGCTCAAGCCCGGCGGCCGACTGGTCTATTCCGTCTGCACCCTGACGCGCGCCGAAACAACCGCGGTCGCCGAAGCCTTCACCGCCGCGCACCCGGAAATGGAACCGTCCTCCGTCCTCGGTTCTCCGTCCTCCGCTGTCCTCCAGCCCCACGAACTCAACGCCAACGGCATGTTCATCGCGGCGTGGCGCAGAAAGTAGGACCGGTCTTTGACCGGTCCGGGTCAGTCACGAACCGGCCCAACCCGTCACCGCTTCCACCATGGACATGGAGTTGAGAATGCCTGCCCATGCACCGTGGTTTCGCCCGCCGGGGTGTCGCTGACACCCCGGTTTGGAGACGACTGCGAAGCCCGCGGCCTGCTCGTCGTCGCTGGCGAAAAGTCGCCGTCCCGGTGTTCGCCCGGTTCGATTTCCGCCCTGCTTCCGCCATGGACACCGCCCGCGGACTTGTTAGCCAGTTCACCACGGTCACGCCCGGGCCAGCGGGCCGCTACCAACACAACCATGATGACGCCCATCATCCGAGCCATTGCATGTCTCGCGACCCTGCTCGTCGCCGCAGCCGCAGCCGCCCCCGCGAGCCCGCCACCAATCAGCGATTTCGTGCGGCGCCCGGAAATATCCCGCGTATCCCTCTCCGAAGATGGTCGCTATTTGGCATTCCTAACGCCCGGGAAGATCGATCCCTACGACCTCACTGTTCAAGACTTGGAAACGAGAGTGACGACGCGTTTCGATATGAAAGGCGACTATCTGACGTCATACGAATGGATCGATAGCTATCGGATGATCATCAATATTCGCCCTCGGCCACTCTTCCGCTTCGGACGGCAGATCCTCGATGTGCGCCAAGGCAAGATCACCGACAGTCTGGAACTCTTCGACTCCAGCATGCCATTTCCGGAAACGTCCGTCTCGGGGCAGCAGCTGTTCGTAATCAGCAGCCTGCGGCGAGATCCGAGCCAATTCATGGCCTGGTTTTCAGATTTTGACACAAATCGAGAATGCCTGGCTGTCATGCGTTTGAAAAACTGGCCGAGTTCCTACCTCGGCGTAAACGGCTTCAATGCCCGCTACAACGTGAGGAAGTTGAGCGACACGCCGAAAGGAGAGTTTCACGGGGCATACCCTGACAAAGACGGCGAGATTCGGGTCCTGAAGATCTATCGCGAGCACGAAATGCGCTTCTACCATCGGTCCACACCGCAAGACTCATGGAAGCCGCTCCCCTTGGATGCCGAGAGGTCTGCGATTCTCGGCTTTGACGACGACCCGGACTACATCTATCTCGTACACTCCACCGATGACGGGCCGACCAGCCGGCTCCATCGCTATCGCGTCAGCACCAACGAACTCGGCCCGCCTATCGTCGAGGATCCCGACTATTCCTTGAACGAGGCCAGCCTGATGAGCCATTGGCTCGGCGCGGGGCGGTCGCGCGTCGTGGCTCTGACTTATGATCGGGATATTCCCGTGCAGCGGGCGATCGACCCCGCTTTCGCGGAAGCACAGGCGGCGATCAACGCCCGCCTGCCCGGCCGGATCAACCTCGTCCAAAGCTGTGATCGGGACTTGCGGCGCTTTGTCGTGGCGTCGGCCAGCGGTCGGGAAACGCCGCGCTATGCCGTTTACGACCGCACCGCGGAGACACTGCAAACGCTGCCGGCACCGACGCCATGGTTGGATCCCGCCGGGTCGAGCCTTATGCGGCCGATCAAATACCCGACGCGCGATGGACTGATGCTCGAGGGCTACATTTCCCTGCCGGCCAATTCCGGCAGCGCCAAGCCACCGCTGGTCGTCTATGCGCACCCGGGACCGTGGGCCCGCGACACGTGGGGCCACGACCCCACGGTCCAAATGCTGACGTCGCGCGGCTATGCGGTCTTTCAGCCGAACTACCGCGGCTCCGTCGGCTACTCCCGGCGGATTTCCCAGGACGAGGAATTTGCGTTCCGCAAGATGCACGACGATGTCACCGACGGCGTGAGATACCTCATCGGCCTGGGCCTCGTAGACCAAAAGAGGCTCGCGATATTTGGCCGAGGCTTTGGCGGGTTCCTGGCGGTGGCCGGCGCGGCGTTTGAGCCCGATCTCTATCGTTGCGCCGCAACCTATGGCGGCGTGTTTGACTGGCGAGAGATGGTCGAAGAGCGCCGGGAGAACCCAAGGGCGGAAAGGTATGACTCCGACCGTCTGCTCAAAGGGCTGGGTGATCCCGCCACCCGCTCGGAGAGTTTCCGGCAAATCTCCCCGCTCAGCCAGGTGGCCGCCATCAAAGCCGCGGTGCTGGTGGCCTATGGCGAACAGGATCCCCGCGTGGACTTTCGCCAGTCCACCCGACTGCTGGCAGCGCTGCGGACCCACCGCGTCCGTCACGCAAAACTCTCCTTCCCCAACGAAGACAACGGCCTCCCCCTCGACCGCGAAAACGAGCAGAAGCTCCTCGAAACGGTGGAGCGTTTTTTGGCGAAATACCTCTAAGCCGGAGCTATGCAATAGGTGGGCGTCGGTTTCCACACCGACGCGAGGTTCACCCGCCCCGTGAGTCCTTGTCGGCGATGTGGAAATCGCCGACCACCAAATGGTGGAGCGCGTTGCTCCCCAACGCGCCGAGGACGCCCGCTGCGAAGAAAGCGCCCTGAGGAGCAGGTCGCTCCACCTCGAACTGAATCGTTCCGGCTTGAGAGCGGTGCCCAGAGGGCGGGGTGGGTGGAACGAACGACCGCCTTAACTTAGCGCCATTCAGCTCAGGGCCTTGAGCCTGCCGAAAGGCTGCGCCCAATCCCGCCCCGGCGGGATTCCTCCGCGCTTTGGGACTCGGCTTCGCCGAGTGGGCGCAGCAAGACTGCGCCCCTACGGCATTTCGATGATTCGCTACGCCGCCCGTACCGTATCCCCGTCGCGCCAGCAGCAGTGCACGAGCAGGCTGCGGTGCACCTTCGGGATGCCGCGCTCGCCGGCGCGGACCTTGGAGAGGATGAGGTCCACCGCGGCCCGGCCGATCTCGTCGGAATTCTGGTCGATCCCGGCCCACGTGGCGGTCGCGCTGGTCACGTCGAGCGAGACGAGGCCAACGTCCTGCGGGCAATCGAGACCGCCCTCAGCCAGCCACGTGCGCATCGGATTGGCGACGTTGCGGAAAGTCGAGAGCGTCAGCACGCAGTCCACCTGGTTGTGCTGCACCCATTCCATGAACGCCGGCGCGGTCATCTTTTCGGGCAGGAACGGCGGGATGGCGGCGAGCCGGGGATTCTCCGCCGGCAGCGCGGCGTAGCCGTTCACCCAGCCATGGTTGGTGATCGCATTCTGGTAACTTTCCATCGCCAGCCCGATGCGCCGGTAGCCTCGCTCCGCCAGCATCCGGCCCGACAACAGCACCGCCTGCGTATGGTCACTGACCACGCAATCGAGCTGCGGTTTCTGGATCATGTGCCCCACGGGCACGGTCACGAAATGCTCCCAGGGCAGCACCAGCTCGAACGGTTCGTTGGGAAATGCGGCCAGCAGGATGCCACTGATGCCCCGGGCCCGCAGGATGTCGCCCAAACGCCGGGCGGTCATGCCATGCGAGCTGAGTGCAAATTCACTCACTCCGAACCCGAACCGCGTCGCCTGGTCGCGTGCGGCCGACCAGTGGCGGCAGAGAGTCGACGTCGCCCGCCATTCCTGCACGTCTTCACATGGCGTGATGTAAGCCAGGGTGCCGAGATAATGGTTCGCCACGCCGCGGCGCGCCGACCGCATCACTTCGCCGACGAGCGGATTGTGGCGATAGCCCAGTTCCTTGGCGGCCGTCAGCACGCGGGCCTGGGTCGATTTCGAAACACTGACCGCACCCGTCAGGCTGCGCGACGCGGTCGAGATGGAAACGCCCGCCTTGGCGGCGATGTCCTGGAGCGTTACGTTTCCGGCAGGGGTAACCGAAAGCATGACTTTGGTCTGCTCCCGCCCAATTGACCGGTCAAGCCCCGGTTCCCCTTCCTGCAACGTTTGCAGCAGGAATAATCGGGGCAAAAAGCGCCAGAAATGCCCCTTTTTACCAAATTTCGTGGTAGGGGCGCAGACTTGCTGCGCCCAATCCCGCCCCGGCGGGATTCCTCCGTCCTTTGGGACTCGGCTTCGCCGAGTGGGCGCAGCAAGACTGCGCCCCTACAACCGGAACGATCAGTTTCCTGCCAGCCGGGTCGGCGCTGAGGCCGGCAGGATCTCAAACGAGCCCGATTCGTTGCGAACTTCCCCAATTTGCGACCGCAGAATCATTAACCCGCCTTCTGCGTCCTTTCTAATCCAGAGTCCCGGACGCCCCGGCGCACCAAGTCCGACCTTCGAAATCACGACATCCTCAAAGATCGCATCCGAAAGGGTGCCCTGCCCTTTTGCCCGGCCCGGGGCCACCACCGCGATGCCGTCCGACAGGCTGTCGCGAATCTCCAGGCGTCGCACCCGGAGGCCCGCGATGCTGCGCCGGTCCATGCAGATCTGCATCGCCGCCCGCCACGCCCACGAGTGGTCATAGCCGCCGCAGCGCACGAGCCGGTTGTTCGCCACCACGGTTTCGCGGCTGAAATTGTTGTCCACGCCCTTCGCCTCGTCCGCCGTCGGGAAAGTCGTGCTGATCAGGATACCGCAGCCGGTGCCGATGTCGGTGAACAGGCAATCCTCGACCCGGTTGCCGGCGCCGCCATAGAGCGAAGCGCCATTGGCCAGGAAAGGCAGCTGGCCGGTCGAGCGGCGGATCACGTTGTTGCCGGGCTTTTCCTTTCCCTCGGCATGGCCCTGGTCCGATGCGACCGGCCACACGGCGTAGCAATCGTCGCCGGTGCCGCGCGCCGTGCAGTTCTGGATGACCGAATTGTTCGTGCCCACGCAGAAGTTCACGCCATCGGCGAGCAGGTTGCGGAAGCGGCAGCCATCGATGACGAGCCGGGTGCCGTTGTACACCCAGACGCCAGCCTTGGTATGCTCGATCCAGAGCCGTGACACCGTGGCGTCCACGCAACCCGCGCCGACCACCCCGTCGTTCGCCTCATCGTCGTTGCGGTAGTTCAGCTGTCCGCGAATCGCGAAGTCGGCGAGGTGGACATCGCGCCCCGTCAGCTTGAATCGCACCCGGCGTGCCGCCTGGCCGTAGAGCGACGAGTCACCCACGAACGTCGTATGCCACATTCCCGCGCCGCGGATGGCGACGCCCGCGGGCACGACGATGTCCCCGGTCAGCACGTATTCACCGGCCGGCACCCAAATCGTACCGCCCTGCCTGGCGGCGGCCGCGACGGCTTGCTGCAGCGCCGGCGTGTCGTCGGCTCTCCCATCGCCCCGCGCGCCGAATTCCAGCACGGAACGCGATCCCGGCGGTCGTTCAACCGGCGTCGGCACGAGCTCAAGGTCGACCAGGTCAACGATGCAGGGGACCCCGTCGTCGGCCGGTTTCTGCAGGCGAACGACGTCACCGGGGTTGATCTTCAGTCCGGTCAGGCGCAGCTCGTCGTAGAAATTCCGGGGCTTGCCCTGGGCTGGATCGTTCGAGAACGGATAGTTGCCATAGAGCCACGCCTGGCGCGAAGTGAGCGCCAGCTCCCGCGCCCGCTGCCCGTTGATCAACAGGTCCAGCTTCGACTCCAGGCCACCGCCGGCCGCCGCGTCGGGCAGATTGTAGCGCAGGACCAGCGAATCAGACCGACTGCTCGCGGTGAACTCGAGGTGCTCGCCGGCACGGGCAAGCTGCACGCATTGCTGGCCCGAGGATTCCAT
>DASZPS010000005.1:0-12513 GCA_035549955.1 Lacunisphaera sp.
GCCGGGATCATGCAATTGAAGCGCCGTTTCGCTCGGTAGCGAACCGACCGAAAGGTGGTCGTCGATTTCCATATCGACGACAAGGACTCACGAGGCGTGCGAACCTGGCGTCGGGGTGGAAACCGACGCCCACCAACTGCATGATCCCGTGAGTGAAACGAAGGATCCATGCAGCCGGCGCACGCTCGTCCTTCCCCGTGGATTCTTCTCCCGCGGCGGCGGGATCAAGAGGCGGATTTGGCCAATGATTCATTGTCCTCCGCTCTCTCCTTTAAGATCTGAATAGTTCAAAAATTCGTGTTCCTTCGTGTCGATTCGTGGTTAAGCTTTTCCCATGTCCACCGTGCTTGTCCCGCTGGCCGAAGGTTTCGAGGAGATCGAGGCCTTCGCCCCCATCGATCTCCTCCGCCGCGCCGGAGTTGAGGTGGTAACGGCCGCGCTGGCGGATGGCATCCATGTCACGGGCCGCAGCGGCATCACGGCTCACGCCGACACGCCGCTGGCGGCGGTCCTGGGCAGGGATTTCGACCTGATGTTCCTTCCCGGCGGTCCCGGCGTGAAGCACCTTCGTGCCGACCCGCGCGTCCGTGAGCTGGTGCTCAAGCAACATGCTGCCGGACGCTGGCTGGCGGCGATCTGTGCCGCCCCAACCGTGCTGCATGACTGCGGCCTGCTCGCCGGGCGGCGCTATACCGCTCATTTTTCCGTCGCCAGCGAGCTAACCGCCATTTTGGCCGGTGAACGGGTGGTCACCGACGGCAAGATAACCACGTCGCGGGGGGCCGGAACGGCGGTGGATTTTGGGCTGCATTTGGTGGGGCTGATTACAGGCCCGGAGAAATCGGCCGATATAAGCAAAGCCATTTGTCTCTAAGGCTTTGCGTTAAACCGGCCTTGCTACCCACAAGGCCTTCCTGTTGGCTTGGCGCGGCCGGTCCTGGCCACGTTTGCACCACCCCTGCCCCGTTGAATTGAGGGTTACCTCCTGCCGCCAGGATGTGACGCGGCGAAGCTTTTACCCTGTTTTCGGACAGCCGCTGCTCGGGTGGAACTGAGGAGACGCCAGTCACCCGACACATGGAACAATCTCGAATCGGCACCACACCGGGGGAGGCGTTAGCCGTGGTCACGATTTGCTTCGGATTGATGATTTGGTATTCGGTCGACGCGGCGCTCGCAGGCTATCCTCTGACTCCGATCACCGATGCCAGCTTCCTTTGGCTGATCGTCAATGAGTTAACGCTTGCCGCGGTGGCGCTGCTGGTACTCCGCGCTCGGGGGTTCGCCATTGCCTCGCTCTATCCGGCCCCTTCCGTCGTCGGCACTCTGCATGGGATGGGCTTGTTCTTCCTGGCATGGCTGGCCATGGCACTCGCGCTCGCTCCCTTTGCCGGCGTCCCCCAGCCCATCGACCGCATGATATCCGAGGCGAAGTTGTCAGTGGCCGTCATCGGCTTGGTCGCCGTGGTCAATGCACCCTTTGAAGAGGTTTTCCTGCTGGGATTTCTCGTGCGCGGCTTGCAAGGCTTCGGGGTCAACACCGCCATGGCGGTATCACTCCTGGTGCGGGTCCTCTGCCACCTCTACCAAGGTCCGGTCGGCGCCATGGCTGTACTGGTCTTCGGCACGGTGATCACCCTGTCGTTCGTCATCAGCGGCAAGCTCTGGCCAGCCGTGTTCTGCCATATGTTGTGGGACGTAGTGCCGTTTTTGTGGCCTCATGCCTAGCTCATCATCCGTCCAGCCTCCCGTTCGCGTGGACTGGTCATTCGCGACTCTCGTCCCTGCTGCGTCGGTTATTTCCGCATTCCATCAATCGGCTGTTCGCCGTTTCGGGACCGTGTGTCACGGAAACATCTGCGGCTAAACTGCCATGTGCGGCATAGCCGGCATCATCTCTCCCCAAATCGCGCCCCAGGAGCGCGATAGCGCCGTGGCCCGCATGGTCGAGCGCATGGGGCATCGCGGGCCGGACGACATGGGATTCCACTCCGCGGGCGACCTGGCGCTCGGCATGTGCCGGCTGGCGATCTTCGACCCGGCCAACGGCCACCAGCCAATGGCGAGCCCCGACGGGCGCTTCTCCCTCGTTTTCAACGGCGCCATCTACAACTACCTCGAGTTGAAAGCGGAGCTCGCCGCCGCGGGCTGGTCCTTCCGCACGAATTGCGACACCGAAGTTCTCCTCGCCGCCTATGCCACCCAGGGACCCGCCTGCCTGCCGCGCCTGCGCGGGATGTTCGCCTTCGCCGCGTGGGATGATCGCGAGCGCACGCTCTTCGTGGCGCGTGATCCGCTCGGCATCAAGCCGCTCTATTATGCCCGCCTGCCCGAGGGTGGGGTGGCCTTCGCGTCCGAACTGAACGCCCTGCTCGCCAGCGGCCGCGTGCCCCGCGTGATCGATCCGGCTTCGGTCGGCGAATACCTCGCGTGGTTCAGCGTGCCGGCTCCCCGCACGATTTACCAGGGCATCGCGAACCTGCCGCCCGGCCACAGCCTCACCGTCAACGCCCAAGGCCGTTTGAAAACGCAGGCGTGGTGGCACCTGCCGGCGCCCAGCCGGCCCGGCGCCGTCGCCGGCAATTACCAGGAGTTTGTCAACGGCCTGCGCCACCAGCTGGAAGATACCATCCGGGCCCACCGCGTGGCGGATGTGCCGGTCGGCGCCTTTCTCTCGGGCGGCATGGACTCGACGGCGGTCGTGGGCCTCATGGCCCGGAGCAGTGGGACGAAACTCAAGACCTTTTCCCTGGTGTTCGGCGAAGCCGGGTTTTCCGAACAGGCGACCGCGCGCCTCGCCGCGCAGGCTTTCGACACCGAGCACCACGAGGAACTCCTGACCGGGGCGCGCGTCGCCGCCGACCTGCCGCGGCTTCTCGCCAGCTACGACCAGCCTACGGGCGATGGCATCAACACTTACTACGCCAGCCAAACCGCCCGCGCCGGCGGCGTCACCGTGGCTCTCTCCGGTCTCGGTGGCGACGAGTTGTTCGGCGGCTATCCTTCCTTTCGCGACCTTCCGCGCCTGCACCGGCTGCTGCCGTGGTGGCGGCGCCTGCCGGGCGGCTTGCGCCGCAACCTCGTCGCCCGGCTCCGCGCCCGGCCATCGTCGCGCGCGCGCAAGCTGGCGGACTTTCTCGCCCACGCCCGCGACCTGCATGAACTGGCCTCGCTGCGGCGCCGCGTGCTGCCCGAGTCCGCGCGCCTGCCGCTGCTCGCACCGGAAGCCCGGGCCCTCGCGGAACGCCTCGGTCCCAACCACCCGATGCTCGAGGATTTTGCGTTCGAGCTCGTCGGGGCGGATCCCTTCCAGGTCATCAGCGCGTGGGAACTGCGCACGTACATGACGGACGTGCTGCTGCGTGACAGCGACGTGTTCAGCATGGCCCATTCGCTCGAATTGCGCGTGCCTTTCGTCGACCGGGTCCTGCTGGAATGGTTGTGGCCCCAGCCGGCCTGGTTCAAATACGACCACGGCCAGGCCAAACGGGCGCTGGCCGATGCCACGGCCGACCTCGTGCCCGCCGCGATCCGTCACCGCCCCAAGCAGGGCTTCGCCCTGCCCTTTGCGGTCTGGATGCTCAACGAGCTCAAGCCATTCCTCGACGAAACTTTCTCCGCCTCGTCGTTGGCGGCGTGCCCCTGGCTCGATGCCACCGCCGCCGCGCGTCTCTGGCAGGACTACCTCGTGCAGCGCGACCCGCGTGCCTGGTCGCGCGTGTGGACCGTCGCGGTGCTCGTGGCGTTCGCGAACCGGAAATCCGCCTAGCCCGGACATTTCACAGTCATGAGCGATCCAATCGGAAAAATGTCCGTCCGCCCTCCGGGCAGAGCGACTTTGTCGCGGCGCGCCCCGACTAGGTCGGCCCGACAGGGCGCGTGTTTCACACCTCTAGGTGTGAAATATGCGGGCTAGAACTGGAAGCACCGGAGGTATGGCCACAAAAAGCACAAAAAAAGCAAAGAACCGCATCCACGTTTTTGACCGGCCAACGCGACTGATATCCGGGTTGATACCAAACAACTGGAAGCATCCTCGCGTGCCGGTCGACGGTCATCCCCTCGATCACCCCTTTTTTGGGCTCTTTGTGCTTTCTGTGGCCAATCTGCTTTCAGGTTCCCGATGAATTACCTCCTGCTGTCGCCCGAGTTATTCCGCCACGAGGGCGGCATTGCGCGCATCATGCGACTTTACCTGAAGGCGCTCTGCGAGGTCGCCGGCCCGGGCGGCCGGGTCGATTCCGTCGTGTTGAACGATGTGCCCGCCCCCGACCCCCGCCTCGGGCGCTATACCAACGACCGCCTCGGCGAACACGTGGGCTGTGATCGCGACAAGTTTCGCTTCATCCGCCTGGTGTTGCGGCTGGCGGGTCGCGCCGACGTCGTCATCTGCGCCCACCTCCACCAGCTCCCCATCGCGTGGCTGGCGGCGCAATTCCACCCGCGCCTGAAATACCATCTCGTGGCACATGGCATCGAGGTTTGGCGGCCTTTTTCCTGGCTCGAGCGCCGCGCCTTGCTCCGCGCCCATCGCATCCTGTGCGTCAGCGAATACACCCGCCGCCAGATGCTGCGATTCTGCCCCGACCTCCCGGCGGACCGGCTCCTCGTGTTACCCAACACGCTCGATCCCCACTTCGCCCCGGAACTGAATGACCAGGTTTCGTCAGCGCCGTTCGGCCTCCCGCGCATCCTTACCGTCGGCCGCCTCTCGTCTGCCGACACCTACAAGGGCTTCGATCTCCTGGTCGAGGCGCTGCCGCTGGTCCGCCGCGACCATCCCGCCGCGCGGTTGCGCATCGTCGGCACGGGTGACGACCAACCCCGCCTGACCGCGCTCGCCGCCCGCCTGGGCGTGGCCGACGCCATCGACTTCCTCGGGCGGATTGACGACGAAGCGCTCCGCGCCGAATACGCCGCGAGCGACCTGTTCGCCCTTCCCAGCCGGAAGGAGGGCTTCGGGCTCGTTTACCTGGAGGCCATGACCTACGGGAAGCCCTGCATCGGCGCCCGGGCCGGCGGCGCCCCCGAGGTGATCAACGATGCCGTCGGCGCGCTGGTGGAATACGGCAATCTCCCGGACCTCGCCGCCGCCGTGACCGACCTCGTCCGGCATCCGCGCGATTCCGGGGTTGTGCGCCAACATGCCGCCTCCTTTGCTTTCCCCGTCTTCCAGCGCCGCCTGGCCGCGGCTCTTGCCTGAAGCCAGGCGAATGACCAAATGACCAAAAGCCCAACGACGAGAGACCTGAAGCCACCGACGATGCGCGTTCTCACCGTCACGTTCAGTCGTCGGTGGTCTCCGGTCTGTGGTCTGTGGTCTCTGGTCCGTAGTTCTGCCCGATGAGCGCCCCTGACACCCCCGAACTCGTGCTCGAAGCCGGCCGCGCCAGCCGCAACTACTGGGGTGATCTCTGGCGTTTTCGCGAACTGCTGGGGTTCCTCGCGTGGCGCGACATCAAGGTCCGTTACAAGCAAACGGTGCTCGGCGTGCTCTGGGCGTTGATCCAGCCGGCCGTCACGCTGGCGGTGTTTACCTTCGTCTTCGGCAAGCTCGCGGCCATGCCCGCCGGCAATGTGCCCTACCCGCTGCTCGTGCTCTGCGGCCTGTTGCCGTGGCAGCTTTTCGCCGCCGCGTTCAGCAACGCCAGTGGCAGTCTCGTCGCCAACACCCACCTCATTTCCAAGGTTTACTTCCCGCGCCTCATCGTGCCGCTGTCGTCCGTCGCCGTGGCGCTGATCGACTTCGCCGTCGTGCTCGTGTTGCTCGCGGTTCTCTGCGCCTGGTGGCAGTTCGTGCCGGACTGGCGCATTGTGCTGACGCCGCTCTTCATCCTGCTGACGCTCGTCGCCGCCCTCGGCACCGGCCTGTGGTTGACTGCCCTGACCGTGAAGTACCGGGACTTCCGCTTCGTCGTGCCATTCCTGTTGCAGGTTGGCCTGTTCCTTTCCCCGGTGGGCTTCAGTTCCACCAACCTGCCCAACTGGCGCACGCTCTATTCGCTCAATCCAATGGTGGGCGCCATCGACGGTTTCCGCTGGTGCCTCCTGCGGGGCGAGCCGCCGCTTGACCTGCTCAATCTCGCGATTTCCAGCGGCATGGCGCTGGTGCTTCTCATCAGCGGTCTCTGGTACTTCCGCCAGGTGGAGCGCACGTTCGCCGACATCATCTGACATGAGCCAGCCTGTGATCGAGGTTTCCACCGTCGGGAAGCGCTATTACCTGTCGCATCAGCAGCGATCGGACACCCTGCGCGACAGCATCGCCCAGACGGTTCGCGGGCTGTTCGGGGGCGCCAGCCAAGGCAATCGCGAGGAATTCTGGGCCCTGCGGGATGTCTCGTTCAGCGTGAACCAGGGGGACGTCGTCGGCATCATCGGGCGCAACGGCGCCGGCAAGTCGACGCTGTTGAAAATCCTGTCGCGCATCACCGAACCGACCACGGGACGGGCCGTCATTCGCGGGCGGGTGGCCAGCCTGCTCGAGGTTGGCACCGGGTTCCATCCGGAGCTGTCGGGCCGCGAGAATATCTTCCTCAACGGCGCCATCCTCGGGATGTCGCGCGCGGAAATCACCCGCAAGTTCGACGAGATCGTGGCCTTCGCCGAGGTCGAGCGCTTCCTCGACACCCAGGTGAAACACTACTCGAGCGGCATGTACGTGCGGCTGGCGTTCGCGGTCGCAGCGCACCTCGAGCCGGAGATCCTCGTCGTCGACGAGGTGCTGGCGGTCGGTGACGCCCAGTTCCAGAAGAAATGCCTCGGCAAGATGAGCGAGGTCGCCCGCGATTCCGGCCGCACCGTGCTATTCGTCAGCCACAACACCGGGGCGCTCCAGGCCATCTGCCGCAGCGCCCTCTGGCTGCAACAGGGCCGCGTCATGCGCGCGGGCCCCATGGCGGAATGCCTCCCGGCCTACCTCGCCTCCGGCAACGAGGCCGCCACCTACGCGCCCACCAACGCCGACCGGCCCCACCTCACCTCGGTCGCGCTGGACCGCACCGCCCTCGCCACCGGCCGGTTCCGCCTCAGCGTGGGCTTCAAGTCACCGTTCCCGCTCAACCCGCCGGTGATCGGCATCGTGCTGCAAAGCCGGCATGGCCAGCCGCTCGCCGGCTCGAACGGCCGCATGATGGGCGACCGCTGGACGCCGCCGCCGTTGCGCGAGGGGGTGATCACGGCCGAGATTCCCATGCTCCCGCTGCACAGCGACACCTACCGGGCCTCGGTCTACCTCGGCGACGCCACGCAGGACTACGACCAGAAACTCGATGCCGTGGAATTCGACTACATCTCGCCGAACTTCTACCCGCAAACCCCGCCGCTCCATGTCATCGGCCAGCTCGATCTGCCCTGGCAATGGACGGTCGATTCCCGGTGATTGCCCTTGAGATTGCTCCATAGCCTCAACCAGGCCGCCCGGCGCTTGCGCCTGGGATTCCATCGCGGCGTGACGCTTGGCTCCGGCGGCGAAATCGGCCCGGGCGTCGTGGTCGAGCCCGGCGCCGGCCGCATCACGATCGGGGACGATTGCACGCTGTGCGCGGGCGTGGTGCTCTCCAGCTACGGCGGAAACATCGAACTCGGCCGGTGGATTCACGTCGGTCCTTACACGACGATCTACGGCCATGGCGGAATTTCGATCGGCGAGGGCACGCTGATCGCGATGCACTGCTGCATTCTCTCGTCCAATCATACCGTCGCCCCCATCGGTACGATGATCCGTTCGCAACCCGACGTGCTCCTGCCCACCAGGATCGGCCGCGATGTCTGGCTCGGCGCCGGGGTCATCGTCCTCGGCGGAGTCACCCTGGGCGACGGCTGCATCGTGGGCGCCGGCGCGGTCGTGACGAAGGACGTTCCTCCCGGCGCCATCGTGCATGGTGTCCCAGCCACCGTGAAAGGCTGGCGCCAGGGTGCCGGTTCCTGAAAGCGGTACCAGACTCGTCGGCTTGTCCGAGCATTTCCTTTCCTTCCCGGCCGCGTTCGGCGGCCGAATGGTTTCCATGAGTAATCCCAGCCAGGCCGCGATTGAAAATCCGGCCGGACTCAACCGCGCCGGTCCGGTCGCGGTCGTCCTCGGGCTCTGCGTGCTGCTGTGTCTGGCCCTGCGCTTGCCGGGCCTCGACGGCAGCCTGATGATCGACGAAGCCGGCTCCATCGCCCAAGCCTCGGCCAGGGATTACTGGTCGGTTGCGCGCCAGGACGTGCATCCTCCCCTGTTCTACATGCTCCTGCGCGCGGGCTTGGAGGTAACGGCGTCCGTTCCCTTCCTCCGTTTGTTCTCGGTCGCCTGTGGCATCGGACTCGCTGCCCTGGCGGTGTGGGCAATGCGCCCGTCGGTACCTGGCGCCGTGGTTGCGGGAGCCACGGTCGCCCTGCTGCCCCAATTCGTATTTCACTCCCAACAACTGCGGCCCTATGCGCTGGTGTACCTGCTGTTGGGCATCGCCCTGGCACTCGCCGCCCGACCCGTGGCGCATCGTGCGGAGAAGACCGCAACGCCGGTCGTGCTGGCCGTCGTGTTGCTGGCGGCCGCGGCCACCCATCTCGTCACGGTGTTTTTCCTGGTGGCGCTGGTTCCCTTGCTCGTCTGGGGCGCGAATCCGCGCCCGCTCCTTGCGCGGGCGCTCTCGCTCTGGCCGCTGGTGCCGGCGGGCCTGCTGCTCCTGTGGTTCAAGTTCGGCTTTGTCAGCCAACCCAAGGACATCCCCGACGGCTGGTGGCTGCCGCCCACGGATCTTCGCTCCATCCTCGCCGCCCTGGCGGAGGCATCAGGCTGGAACAACGTGGAATGGTTGTCCGACGCGGCCGCCCGCCGCTGGTCGGTCGCCGGCGGGGGGGTGCTCGCTGTCGCCGCCACCGCGCTGGTCGTGGCGTTCGGCATTGCCTGGAGAGCGAAGGACGCGAAGCCGCTCAATTTCCTGCTGCCGATCACCGCGTTGGTCTACCTCGCCGCACTGGTTTGCTATTCGATGAATTTCGAACCGATCCTGCTGGGCCGCATCCTGGTGCCGGGCTTGCTCCCGCTCGGCGCCGGCCTGGCTTGGGGCATCGGTCATCACCCGCGGCAGGCCTGGCGCTGGATCGGGGTGGCGGCGGTCGCCGTCTACCTGGTCTGCGCCATCCTGCCGACGATTCGGCGCAGCTTTGTTCCCGTCGCCGGTTTGCGTGGCCTGGCCGAAACGATGCGCAACGGTTACCGGCCCGGGGATCGTATCATCCTGTTTCGCTCGCTCGACTATGGTCTGGCGCCCTACTGGCCGCAACTCGCCGGGCTGGCCCCCACCGAGTTCAACGCCACCCGCTCGTCGCCCGCGCAGCTGGCGGCCCTCCGGGGTGCCCTCGCGGATTTGGGACCGGACGACCGCATCTGGCTGGCTTATCGCGACGACTATTACTTCCGGATCAACGCCCCCGCCTATGAGGCGGTGCGGGCGGAAATCGCCGCCCAGCACCGCGCCATCCGGGTCTACTGGCACGAAAACGACCTGACGCTCCTCCTGGCGGAACCGCCAAGCCGATGAATTCGCCGAAACCGGTCATCTCCGTCATCATCCCCACGCACAATCCGCACCCGGGGCGATTGCAGCGCACGCTGGCCGGCCTGTGCGAACAGAGTCTTCCGGCCAGGCAGTGGGAAACGATCCTGGTCAACAACGCTTCGACCGCGTGGCCGGAAGCCGCGTTCTTTGCGTCTTGCACACCCGCCGGCTTCTCGATCGTCGAGGAACCGGTCCTCGGTCTGACTTCGGCCCGGCGGCGCGGCTTCACCGCCGCCCGGGGGGACTTTGCCATCCTCGTGGACGACGACAATGTGCTTGCGCCTGACTACCTGGGCGAGGTCATCGCACTGTTCTCCGCGCATCCGTCGACGGGAGCCCTCGGCGGCAAATCCATCCCGGAGTTCGCCGTCGAACCACCCGAGTGGACCCGCGAGTTTTTTCCGCTGCTGGCGCTGCGCGACCTCGGCCCGGCCCCGCTGTCGGTGGCAAGCCTTCGGCCACCGGGGTCGGCGCAAAACGAGTATCCGGTCTGCGCCCCCATCGGAGCCGGCATGGCGCTGCGCCGGGCGGCTTGGGAAGCGTGGTTGAACGCACCCGCGGGGCATGCCCTCAGCGATCGGCGCGGCTCCTCGCTGAGTTCCAGCGGCGACAACGCCATCGTGCTCGAGGTGCTCAAGGCCGGGTGGGCGGTCGCCTATTTCCCTTCGCTGGTCCTGACTCACCTCATCCCGGCCGGACGGCTCGAACCCGAGTATTTCGCGCGCCTGAACCGCGGCATCCAGGAATCGTGGATGCGCGTCCTGACTCAGTACGAGGCGAATCCCTGGCCACCGCTCTCCGCCTTTGGTGCGACGATGCGGCAATGGCGCGCGTGGTTCGCGCATCGCGCGTGGACCTCGCCAGCCGCCCGCATCCGCTGGCAGGGCGCTTGCGGCCATTTCGCCGGACGCGTGCCCCAGCCATGAACCGCGATCCTTTCAATCGGTCGTTCGGCCCTCGAGGCCCCGGCACGCAGCCCGCGAACAATATTCGCGCGCGATGAACCCCGACCTGAGCATCGTCATTCCTTTTTTCAACCGGGCCGACACGGTTGCCGTGACCCTGGCCAGCATCCGGCAGGCGCGCGGCAGCCTCTTGATCGAGACCATCCTGGTGGATGATGGATCCACTCCGCCGGCCACCGAACAGCTCGTCGGGCGTCCCGACCAACCCGACCGCTATGTTCGCCAGCCGAACCAAGGGCTGCTTTTCGCCCGCCTCACCGGGTTCGCCCAGGCAAGCGGTGAATTCGTCCTTTTCCTGGATTCTGATGACCTCGTCGGCCCGGAAAAACTGCTGCGGCAGATCGAAGCCATGCGACGCGAGCGCGCCGATGTCAGCTACACCGACGGCGCCAAGGTCCAACTGGGCCCGACGCTGGAGGAAACCGGCGCGCCGGTCGCGGAACCGGAACTGCCGGAAACCAACGACATCGCGGATTTCTTCATCCGGGTGCAGCCTCCCCCGCACAGTCCGATTTTCCGCACCGCCTGGCTGCGCCCCCTCGTCGAACGGCCGCTCTTCCCGCCGTCACCCCTCTACAATCCTGTCGCGGAAATCTGGTTCTATCATGTTGCCGCGCCTCATCCCGGCCGCGTCGTCAAGGTACCCGGCGGGGGCACGCTCATCGGGCAGCATGGTGGCAGCCGCATCACCAACCAGTGGGAAAAGATGGGCGTGGCGTCCCTGGCCGTGATGGAAGCCTTCATGCGTGCCACCGCCGCGGATGCCGGCGCCCGCCGCGCGCGCGAACTCGTCGCGGAGGCGGCCTTCAAATCATGGCGCGCCCTGCCCCGGGACTTTTCCCCGGCTTTCCAACGGCGAATGCTCGCCGTGTGGCGGGCGCAACCCGGCGCCGCCCTCGACCGGCTGGGCGGCTCCCGCTTCCGGCAGCTCGCGCGTTGGATCGGCCCGGTCAATGCCGCGCGCTTGCTCCGCCTGCGCAGCCATTCCTACGCGTCCTGCCGGACGCTGGACACCCCGCACCAGCTCGATTCCTGGCTGGCCCAGCTGCCCGCCCCCTGACCGCGCGCCCCCTGTGCCTTCGCTTCCCCAACGTCTCGGACTCGGCAAACTGGCGCTTGCCCTTTGGCACCAGCCCGTCGGCAAGCTCCGCGATTCGCTGCGCAACGGCGGACCCTGGCAGGAGCGCCGCACCGAGCAAGGCCGCCAGGCGATGGAGGCCGCCGCGTTCAACCTGCCGGCGCTCCCCGCGGCCGACGGCCAGCCGCTGGAGCTGCACCTACTCACCGGCCGGAGATTTTGGTATCAAACGGCTTTTTGCCTCTGGACGCTCGCCCGCCAGACCGGACGCCCCCTTGCCCCGCGCATCTACGACGACGGTTCGCTCGCGGCGGAATTCCGCGCTCCCCTGGCCCGCCTATTTCCCGCGATCCGTTTCGTCGCGCATTCGGAAACTCTGGCCCGCCTTGACGCGCTCCTGCCGGCCGACCGCTTCCCCACCCTGCGCGAACGCTGGCTGAACTATCCCAATATCCGCAAGCTCACCGACCCCCACCTCGGTTCCACCGGGTGGAAACTGGTGCTCGATTCCGACCTGCTCTTCTTCCGCCGGCCCGATTTCCTGCTCGCGTGGCTCGACGCGCCGACCCGGCCGCTCCATGCGGTCGACTACGAGACGTCCTACGGCTACTCGCGTCCGCTCATGAACGAACTCGCCGGCAGTCCTGTCGCCGACTTGGTCAATGTCGGCCTTACCGGCCTGAACAGCGGCGAACTCGATTGGGAGCGATTGGAGCACTGGTGCCATACGCTCATTGCCCATGAAAAAACGAGTTACTACCTCGAACAGGCCCTGATCGCCATGCTCGTGGCGGATCACCCGTGCGCCGTCGCGCCCGCCGCCGACTACGTCACCCTGCCCGAGCCGCCCGAAGCCACGGCGTGCCGCGCGGTCATGCATCATTACGTCGCCCAGTCCAAGCGCTGGTATTTCCAACGCAACTGG
>DASZPS010000006.1:0-6498 GCA_035549955.1 Lacunisphaera sp.
TCACACCCAGAGGTGTGAAACATGCGCCCTGTCGGGCCGACCTTGTCGGGGCGCGCCGCGACAAAGTCGCTCCGCCCGGAGGGCGGACGGACATTTTGCTGATTGGATCGCCCAAGACTGTGAAATGTCCGGGCTAGGAGCAAAAGGTGGAGCGACTTGACCCCAAGGCGCTGGCTCGGCGCGGCTTCGCCGCAACGCGTTGGGGTCAGCGAGTTCCACCTTCTCCGCGCGCGGTAGCGTGCACGGAGCTCCGGCTGCCGGCGCTGCGCTCGCGCGCCGGTTGCACATGCCCGCTGAGATTCTGCGCCGAGTTGATCAGGGCAACGTGGGAGAAAGCCTGGGGAAAGTTGCCGACCAGGCATCGACGCGTCGGGTCGTATTCCTCGGCGAGGAGACCCAGCGGCGTGCGGAGGGTCAGCAGGTGTTCGAATAGTTCGCGTGCCTCGTCGATGCGGCCGAGCAGGACCAGGCAATCGACGAGCCAGAACGAACAGGGCAGAAACGCCCCCTCGCCGGGAGGCAAGCCATCGACCTGGCCGGACCGATGGGGCAGATAGCGGTGCACCAGCCCGTCGATCAGGAGCTCCGCCCGGATGGCTTCAATCGTGCCCCGGACGCGCGGGTCGGTGGCGGGCAGGAATCCGACCAGTGGCATCAGCAGGAGGCTGGCATCGAGGCGGCGCGAACCGAAATATTGCGTGAACGCGCCGCGTCGCGGATTGAAACCGCGCGCGCACACTTCCCGGTGGATGCGATCCCGGCTCCTTTGCCAGAGGCGGGCGTCGCGATCGAGGCCCAGCCGCCGGGCTCCGCTCACCGCGCGATCGAGAGCCACCCAGGCCATCATCTTGGAGTGGGTGAAATGCCTTCGCGGTCCCCGGACCTCCCAGATTCCCTCGTCCGGTTCGGCCCAGTGTCGCACCACAAAATCCGCCAGGTGGCATTGCAGCCGCCAGAGGTTTCGGTCGGCCCGCAGGCCCATTTCGCGTTTCAAGTGGAGGGCATCGATCACTTCGCCGTAGACGTCCAGCTGGAATTGCGTTGCCGCCGCGTTGCCGACGCGGACCGGCCGCGACGCGGCGAAGCCACGCAGATGGGGCAGGATCATCTCCGGCCCGAGCCGTTCGCCCGCGGCGCCGTAAAGCATGTGGAGCTGGCCGGGCAGCCCGGCGACAGCGCGCTGCAGCCAGTTGCCCCAGGCGGTGGCCTCGGCCGTGTAGCCGGCGTGCATGAGGGCGTATAGCGTGAACGTGGCGTCGCGGAGCCAGCAGTAACGGTAATCCCAATTGCGCACGCCCCCGGGCCTCTCGGGCAGCGACGTCGTCGCCGCGGCCAGCACGCCGCCCGTCGGCTGGTAGATGAGGCCCTTCAGTGTGACCAGAGACCGGTTCACCGCATCCTGCCAGGGGCCCTGGTAGTGGCTTCGCCCGATCCAGCGCGACCAGTACCGCTCGGTGGCGCGCAATGCGGCGCGGGGATCGATGGGATCGGGCGGTTGTTCATGCGATGGAAACCAGGACAGGACGAAGGCGTGTTGTTCGTGCCTTCCGACGGTGAACCGCGCCCGGGTCGCCAGGCCCTCGCCACGCGTGGCAACGGCGGTGCGAAGAAGCAGGGCATTGGGTCCGGCCACGGCCAGCAGCCCCCCGTTGGCCCGCCGCACCCAGGGTACCGTTGCGCCGTAGTCGAACCGCACGATCCACTCGAGTTCCATGGCCACCCGGCCCCGTACCCCCGTGACGATTCGCACCAACGTGCTTCGAGGCGTTCCGATCGCCATGAAATCCGTCAGGCGGACGCATCCGCGCGCAGTCTCGAAGGTGGTGTCGAGCACGAGCGTTCCGTCGCGATAAGCCGCGCGGCCCCTTCGACGCCCGCCCGCCGGGGCGATGCGCCAGTGGCCGTTCTGCGCCGTGCCCAACAGGTGGGCAAAACAGGCCGGTGAGTCGAACCGGGGCACGCATAGCCAGGGGATCGAACCGTCCCGCGCCACGAGCGCGCAGGTTTCGAGGTCGCCGATGAATCCGAGGTCTTCTATGCGCATGGACGAAGCGATGCAGGGCGCCCCGCCACATGGACCTTCAAGTCCTCACCCTGGTTCCGAGCCGCACCCCGCGGTTCGGAACCCAGTCATGATTCGGATCCGCACCGCGGCGCCGAATCGGTCAATGCACGTGATAGCTGAACGTCGCGGCGGCGGACTTGGTGAAATCGCCGGTGGCCAGGTCGCCATCGTCCAGGGTCTTGTCGACGAGTTGCATGACCTCGTCGGTCGCGTACGTGCCGCTCAGCACAATGTTCTGGTCCGGCGCGCCGGCCCACTCATAGCTGCCGGCCAAAGCGGACGGCTGCGTGAACGAATCCGGCAGATAACCGGTCATGCCGGCGGGCAGGGTGCCGGCCGCGGAGCTGGCGGGGAGGGCGCCATTTTCCATCGAGAAGCGATTGAACGCCGCTTCGTATTGCCGGAAATCGTTGGCCATGCGGGCGGCCTGGGATTTGATTTTCACGCGGTTGAAAGTCGGAATGGCGATCGCCGCCAGCAGACCGATGATCACGACCACGATCATGATCTCGACCAGCGTGAAGCCATGATTCCGCACCTTCATCGAGCCGCCGGGCCCATTGACCGCCTTTGCTGCCATAGGGACAAATGGCATTGCTCCGGCTATAAGTGGCGGGGTGAAGGCCATGATGATGTCTTATGCTTTCGCCACTAATTGGAGTCAAGCCACGGTCTGTGCCCGGAACGATTAGGGAGCCAATTGTAACAACCTGCCATCCGTCGTGATCGAAACGTTTATTTGCCTCCCCAAGTGAGTCGTGAGCGGTCAGGGTGCCAGCATGGCCCAGCTCGGCAGACGCAACATCCTCACGATCCTTCGTTCCGCACCGCCGGGTTTGTATCTGGACGGAGGCGTCCACGGCGAGATCCTCTTGCCGGGCAAGTACATCCCGGCCGGAGCAGTGGTCGGGGGCAGGCTGGACGTCTTTGTTTACCGGGACTCGGAGGACCGGCTGGTTGCGACGACCCAGCAACCTGCTGCGATGGTGGGCGAGTTTGCCAACCTCCAGGTGGCGGGGGTCAGGCCGCGCATCGGAGTGTTTCTGGATTGGGGACTCGAAAAGGACCTCCTATTGCCGATCCGGGAGATGAGCGGGCCGTTGAATCCTGGCGACTGGGTCGTCGTGCATGTCGCCTTGGACGCAAAGACTGATCGCTTGATCGCCTCCGCGCGCCTGAACCGCTACCTCGATCTGACGGCGCCGCCGTACCATGAGGGCGAGTCAGTCCGCCTCCTGATCGCGAGTCGGAGTCCGTTGGGCTACAATCTCATCGTGAATCACGCCCACCGTGGCCTGATCTACCACACCGAAGTGCCGGGTTCACTGCGGGTCGGCGAAGAGGTCGAGGGTTACATCCGCGCGATCCGGCCCGACGGCAAGCTCGACGTGGCGCTCGGCAAGGCTGGATACCGGCGCATCGGCGAGATGTCGGAGAAAGTCCTCGCCGTGCTCTCCGCCCGCGGCGGCCGGCTGCCCTACAACGACACCAGCCTGCCGGAGGAAATTCGCGAGGTTTTCGGTATGAGCAAGAAGGCCTTCAAGCAGGCGATCGGCGCCTTGTTCAAGGACCGACGGATTGTCATCGAGGGAGAGGGGATTCGATTGGTGAAGGCGGAGGAGAGGTGAACAGCGGCGGTGGACAGCGGACCTGGCTCGGGAGTGGATTCCGATGAAGCTGGAGGCGGGACTGTCCGTCCCGTGATAGTCCATGCTCGCGGCAACAACGCCGCGGGACCAGTGGTCTCTCCTCCACGCAAAACAATCAGGCAGATTCCCTTTGTGCCCTCGGGTATTTGTGGTTCAAGTCCTGGGCGTCATGACCGGTTCTCCAACCTCCCCGCCGCGGAAAGTCGTCGTCCGCGAAGTGCCCATTGAACTTTGCCAGTTCATCAAATTCGGCGGCCTGACCGAAAGCGGAGGCGAGGCCAAGCAGCTGATCGGGGCCGGCATGGTCCTGGTCAACGGCGCGGTGGAAACCCAGAAACGCAAGAAGCTGGCCGTCGGCGACGTCGTCACGGCGCGCAACCAAACCATCGTTGTCCAGCTCGCCTGAGCAGTTTCCTCTGCGGATGGTCGCCGGTTTCCGCACCGCGAAGAGTTCCGCGGCGTGCAAAGCACCGGGATGGAAGCCGACGTCCGGCACCAAGGCAGTTTGACGGTCCGAAAAAGAAATCTCCCCGCCGTACCTTGCGGCGCCGGCCAGGTGGGTAACCTTGATCCCGCCGGTCCGTCTGCTGCCCCACACCCTTCCGCGTGCCGCCTTGGTCGGAGCGCGGGCCCAACCCGATTCCACCTCTGATGCACACTCCGTTGAAATCCCTCGTTTCCCACACCGCGTTTCTCCTGGCCGTTGCCGGCCTGCTGCCCTCGGCCGGCGCCCAGATTGGCACCCGCTTCCCGTCGGAAAAAAAGATCATCCCGGATCCGGTGACAGGGGTGCCGGTCACCTTCCTGACCACCGCGGAAAAGGGCGATTCCAAGATCTACCAGACGCACCACCAGTGGACCGCCGACGGCAAATGGGTTGTCTTTCGCTCCAATCGCGTGAGCGGCGAGGCGATGGCGGTAAACGAGGAGAGCGGCGTCATGGTGCAGGTGACCGAGGGCGGCTTTTCGGGCATGCTCTGCCTCGCGGACAATTCGATGAATCTGTATTTCCTGCGCGTTCCCTATGAACGGCCGGCTCCGCCGATGCAGGGGGGCGAGCCTTCGGTGCCGCCGCCGCCGCGTGCCGCCGATGCGGTTGCGCCGGCGGCCGGGGCGCGCCAGCGGCCGGGTGGTGGCTTTGGCGGCCGTGGGCGGCAGACCGGCCCGGCCCAGATCATCCGGGTGGATTTGGGCAAGCTCTTTGCCGACAGCGAGGCCGGCAAGCTGCAGAAGGTTTCCGCTTACGAGAAAGTGTGCGGGGACATTCCCATCGAGTGGGGTGCGGGTGGCGACATGGCGCTCGATTGCACGGAAGAATACGCCTATTTCCGCGTGGGCAAGGAAGAGGCCGCCAAGCACCTCGCGCCGGACGTCAAGCCCGCGGAGAGTTTCGGGCCCCGCAACATGGGTGCCGGGCCGAACGGACTCGGCCGCATGAATCTCAAGACGGGCGAAGTGAATTTCGTTGTCGCGGTGCCGTTCCAGATCGGGCACGTGCAGACCAATCCCTGGGTCCCGGGCGAAATCGTGTTTTGCTGGGAAACCGGCGGCAAGGCGCCCCAACGCACCTGGACGGTCATGGGTGACGGCTCGGGCCTGCGGCCGCTCTTCCCCGAAGCTCCCTACGATTGGGTCACGCACGAAGCCGTGGTCAGCAAGGATTATGTGGCCGTGGCCATTCTTGCCCACCGTCCGATCAAGCTGCCGGGCGCCAAGACTCCCGAGGGGCCGGGCCAGGAAAACGACTGGGGCCCCTCTGGCACCGGCGAGCATCCGACCGGCTTGGCGATGGTCAATCTCCGCACCCGCGAACTGCGCATCGCCGGCCAGGTTCCGATCGGTGATCCCGGCCGTTCCGTGTGGCACGTGGGCGGATCCCCGGACGGCCGTTGGGCGGTGGCGGATGACTTCCAGTATCGGCTCTGGCTCTACGATCTCACGAATGGCCAGAGCATCCTGCTTGCCGATCTCGGTCACATGACCTCCGCGGCGGACCACATTCATCCCACGTTCAGCGCGGACAGCACGCGCATTGAGGTCCAGACGGCCATGCTCGCCCACGGCGAGCGCAAGCGCGCGCTCAACATCGCCGTCGTGCCTGTCCCGGAATCGTGGCTCAAGCGCACGTATCCCACGCGGATCGTGCCGTAGCCGGATCCGAAAGGCGTACAAGCCGTCGCTTCGCACCACCCCTCTATAACCGGAACGATTCAGTTGGGGCCGTCTTTCAGAGGAAAATCAACGTCCACCAAATGGTGGAGCGCGTTGCTCCCCAACGCGCTGAGGATGCCCGTTGCGAGGAAAGCGCCCTGGGGAGCAGGTCGCTCCACCTCCGATCGCATCGTTTCGGCTATGAAACCGGAGCTATTTGGCCCCTTGCCGCAAAACGCATTTTGCTCGGGTTAGGAAGGAACGGCGTGGTTGCAGCCGGGTCGGTGGCCCCGGACCGGCCTCAGCGAGGCCGGCTACAGCGCCGCTGTTTCCCAGGGGTAGAAGGTGGAGCGACTTGACCCCAAGGCGCTGGCTCGGAGCGGCTTCGCCGCAACGCGCTGGGTCAGCGCGTTCCACCATCGGCCTGATTCACATCGGAGCGAAATCAGGTCCAACTGAATCGCTTCGGATGAAAAGGGGTGCCCTCACGGGATCATGCAATTGAAGCGCCGTTTCCCTTGGTAGCGAACCGACCGAAAGGTGGTCGTCGATTTCCATATCGACGACAAGGACTCACGAGGCGGGCGAACCTGGCGTCGGTGTGGAAACCGACGCCCACCAACTGCATGATCC
>DASZPS010000007.1:0-29286 GCA_035549955.1 Lacunisphaera sp.
CGCTCTTCCACTATATCGAAAGCTTCTACAACCGCCGCCGGCTCCACTCGAGCCTTGGCTATCTCAGTCCAGCCAACTTTGAATCCCAACTAAACTAAATCACCCCTGCACCACTGTCCGAAATATCGGGGGAAACCCAGCATGACCCTCGAAGCCCAAGAAAGAATCATGGAACTTCGGGAGGCGTGTGTGGAATTGGAGGACGAGAATCATTCGCTGAAGAAGAAAGTCCGCTCACTTGAAGAAGCACTGAGTTTCAAGGGCACTTTGCAGTTTCGTTCTCCATTCTATTTTCAACCCGGGGACGAGAGTCCCTTTTGTCCACGATGCTGGGAGAAGGAGCGTACTCCAATACATTTAGCGCCAGAATACTTTAACGGGTTTATTATCTATCGGAACTGTCCCGAGTGTGAAGCCGTATTCAAAGTTCGAGATGCAACATAGACCGACCTACGGGGCCGTGGTTTGGGGCTTGGGACGGGGCCAAATACGTCAGAACCGGGCCAAATACGTCAGGGCTTGATTCTTGACTGGCTGGAGCGCCCCAAAAGGGGTCATGCTGCGAATATTTGGGTGGCCTAGCGTAGCTAGCCAGCGATCCCGGCGCGACTGTAACGCGAGGGCGGTCAGGGGGTCAGGTCGCTTTGTTCCCGATTTCAAAACAGCGCTGATCGGACGATCGGGAACAAAGCAGCCTGGCTCCGTATCTCTGCCCTTTCTCCTGCATGCCTAGGGTATCGGTTCTTGAATCCAGAAATGCTGAGGGCCGGGCCGAATACGTCGGGTCGCGACGCTTGAAAGGGCAGCCATGAAATCCAGCGAAGAACCCCCAAAGGACTGGTTTGCCTGGGCCGAAGCCGAGATTGCGGACTGGAAAGCCCGCGCGGCGGTACCGGACGAAACGTTCTCGCCCGAGGCAGTCCGGGTTGTCGAGCTGGCCGCAAGGGCGGCCCGGTCGCTGGGTCACAACTATGTCGGCGCCGAGCACCTGCTGGCCGGAATCATGAAGCAAGGCTCGGGAGCCGGGGTGGCTGCGCTGGAGCGTGCCGGCCTGACGCTGCCCGGGTTGCGTGAGGAAATTGAATCAGGCCAGCCCTCGGTCCCACGGCAATCGTCCGCGGGTTCCATCCCCTACACTCCGCGATGGAAGGGAATCATCCAACGGGCCCGGACTTGTGCCCGCGGCGCAGGGGCCCGGGTGGAAGTCGACGACCTGCTGCGGGAACTCCTCGTGGAAAAAGAAGGCCTGCCGGCCGATATTTTTCGCCGGCGAGCGATCGACGTGGAGAAACTCAGGGCCGAGCTGGATCTGCCCGGTTAGGTGGGAGGCGATCCGAGCCGCTAGGATCGGCGGGAGACGCCGACCCGAACACGTCAGACGCTTTGTTCGGGGGCAGGTCGCCGATTTCCCTATTTGTGGCGTCCAGTCCAGTACCACGAGCCGGACGGAGGGGGCCAGGCCGAGTATTCCGAGGTGACCAACCGACACTCTGCTGGCGAGATGCTCATGGCCTGCCTCGGTGGCGCCGTCGCAGCATCCTGGGTCGCCCAACTCACATCGGAATACTCAGCCTGACCCCGTCGGATTGCCCCGACCAAGTCGGATGTTGATTCCCAATGTTTTATCGGGCCTCATTTCCCCGCGGGCCGCAATGTTGTTATCATCAACTCAGTTGAGCTGAATATACTGATCGGCAAAGAAAGATGCTCACGCTACCCACAGCAGAGCCCTACTATCCAGGGGATGATCAGCCGCTCGTCGCCTTCAGACTAACCCATGCAGAAATGCAGACGCGCTTTGGTCCTGCACATAGGAAGATGGGCGCGGAAGATAACGAACCAGGTCCGTGCGAGTATTGGGCGTATCGCCTCTCCGAATCACTGTGCGTGCTGATTACGTTTCATCTTCAGGCTCCCGGCGGCTCCAGTGGCGATGTTACCGCAACGGAGCCTGACGTAGATGGAACCATTGATTCGCTCGGTATTTCCGATGTCGTATTTTGGCGCTTTGATCGCGACTGCGCTCCGGCTTTCGCGAAGCGTTACCCAGAATGGAAACGCTAATGCTTACATCTCAAGAGCCAATCCAGCCGCCACAGACAACTTCGGGGAGCTTCGCTCCCCTTCGTGACTGAGCTCAATCAATCGGAAAACAAGAGCATGCAGCTTGAGGCTCCTAGTAAGAATCCGTGGCGTATCCTCTATGCGATCGGCTACTGCCTTCTCTACGGTCTGCTTCCTGCATTCTGGTGGGGCGCGAACGACTGGAGGGTCGCCGCTCCATTAGTGTTAGGGATGGCGTCCGTGCAGATGGGGCTCGTTTACGTCGGGGCGAGGCGCGATGCCGCAAGAAAAGCAGAGCCGTCACGTTTGGAGCGCATTGCCTGGCCATTAGGTCATGGCTGCATCCTCGTCGGATATTTCTTCAGCTACTACAAGCTGGCGGCCGTGCCGGTCTCATGAAGAAAGAGCCGATCCAGCCACCAGAGCCAACGCGCGGGATCGGGACGTGATTCGCATGTGCCTCCTCCGTTCCACCTCGCCAGCAGTTCGGAAAAGCTCACTCTCCGCTCGCCCGCGCGCGGCATATCTCTAACGTTGATCTAGCCCAAAAGGTCATGCCGCAGGAATGGACTAAGTTCGTCGACGCACACTTTCAGCAGATCTGGCTACTCACGCTCGGATGGGTGATTGGTTCATTCACGTTCAAGTATTTCCGGCACCGTTCAAAGGGACGGTTTTTCGACGATCCATCAGCCGGCGCGCTACTCTACAGCGAGAACTTCGCGTCCGGGCGATCGCTCAAATCGTGGCGCACGCGTTTTGGCGGAGCATCAAATTGCCTGAAGATCATGATTACGGCCGACCGGCTTTTCGTTAGGCCAATTTTCCCATTCCTGATTCTCGGTCCCGACATCGATTTAGTGCACTCGATTCCTTTGGGGAGTATCGAATCGGCGACTCCGCAACGTGGAGCGTTTCAGAGTGCACTCCGGATCAAGTTCCGTTCGACGGACAGCACGACATCTGAAATCGACATTATGTCCAAGAAGTTTGCTGAGTTTGAAGCGACACTTTCGTCGTTACTGGAGCTACGAAATGGCAAAAAGGAATAGTTTCAGGTCTGAAGTGCGACCCAACGGAAGCGTGGATGGCGGAAAGTGAAGGTCCATTCTTGGGAGCAGGCGATGGGCCGCTTCCGAGGACAGGAGCCGAAGAGCTTGCCGCAGGAAGCGGCCCATCGCCGGTCGAGCACGGTGCCGTGATAGACTTCGTGGGGAGTGAAGAAGCCGTGGCGACGTCGCGGGCGTGATTGAGCTTGGTGGCAAATGCGCGGCACTGAGGCCCACCCCGGGCCCTTCGTCGGAAGTCGCGAGGTGCCAGGTGAGGCCCGACCACTTCCAGATCGCCCGAGCGACCCTGCAATTTCCGGCGCAGCAATCTGCACCGTTGTCAATTGCAGGCACCTCGTCTTGTTTGTCCACCATGGATTCCGCCGAAAAAATGCCCGGGGCCGACCAACCCGGCTCGCTCAACTGCCCATGAACCGAGTACTTGTTGGAATTGCCTGGTTCACCGCCGAACAATGGCCCGAGGTGCAGCGGATCATGGACGACAAGGCGACTGAATCCTTCGCCGAGTGGCAGAAGAATGCAGCGGATTTGAAAATCAGACTGAAGAAAGAGGGCGTGGACTTCACTCCCGTCCCGATTGACCTGGGGGACTTTCAGATTTGGTGCCATCGCCACCAAAGAAAACACGACGCCGCGTCCCGCGCAGCCTACGTCACCGAAAAGCTACGCGCCTGATGAGCCGAGCAACCAAGATCCCGTGTCTTCTGGTTCGCGGAGTTTCTTTCGGCCTAAGGGCACTGGTAGAGAGTCAGGTTTCTCCAAACCCACAACGGCATTGCTCAGGCACGTGATGGCTTGGAGAAACTGACTTCGTCCGCTTCCCGGGGATCGAGCGTCATGTAGCCGGCCCTCGGTTCAACCGTCTCTTTGGCATTTGCTCGTTTCGCGAAAGCGATCAACTGGTCACCCGATGTTTCGCTTGCGTCGCATGCTCCTCGGTCTCGCGCTCGTCCTGCTCTCCGGACTGATCCTGCGCGCCCAGCCGGCCCTGCTATCCCTCGCGGGGGAGTGGCGCTTCGCGCTCGACCGGACCGACGCCGGCATCCCGGAGGCGTGGTTCAACCGCGACCTGCCCGACCGCATCATGCTGCCGGGCGTCCTGCAGGCCCAAGGCTTCGGCAATGACATCGCCACCGACACCCCTTGGGTGGTTGGGCTTGGCGATGCCTGGTGGAAGCTCCAGCCGCCCGAGCTTGTCGCGAAATTCTCGCAACCCGGCAAAGTCGAGGTGCCGTTTCTCGCCCAACCGCCCAAGCATTACCTCGGTGCGGCCTGGTATCAGCGCGACCTCGCCATTCCGGCCGCTTGGTCGGGCCGACGGCTCGCGCTCCACCTCGAACGCCCGCGCTGGGAAACCACCATCTGGCTCGACGGCAACCGGATCGGCTCGAACAACAGCCTCGTCGCCCCGCACGACTACGAGCTTGGACCCGCCGCTCCGGGCAAGCACCGCCTGACCATCCGCATCGACAATCGCCAAATCGTCCGCGACCCGTCGAACGATGGCCACGGCGTCGACAGCCACGCCATCTCCGATGCCCTCGGCAGCACTTGGAACGGCATCGTGGGACCCATGGAGCTGCGCGCCACCTCGCCCGTGTGGATCGACGACGCGCAGGTCTTCCCGGACGTCGCGAAGAAATCCGCCCGCATCCGGGTCGCGCTCGGCAACGCCACCGGACGGTCGGGCGCCGGCACGCTGAGGGTCAACTTGCGGCGGAACGGCCGGTCCGGCGAGCCTGCCCCCGGGACTGATGGTTCGGCCGCCAAGGCGATCACGTGGGACACCAACGGCGGGCAATTTGAGCTCGAAATCCCGCTTGGACCCGACGCGCAACCTTGGGACGAGTTTCATCCGGCCCTCCAACAGCTGACGATTTCGCTTCGGAGTGATAGCGCCGACGACGCTCGCGCCGTTACTTTCGGGCTTCGCGAAATTACCTGGAACGACAAGGACCTGCTGATCAACGGCCGCATGGTGAATCTCCGGACGACGCATTTCGGCGGCGATTTTCCCCTCACCGGTCACCCGGCGATGGACGTCGAGTCGTGGCGGAAGATCATCCGCACGTGCCAGGCGCATGGGCTCAACGGCATGCGTTTCCACTCGTGGTGCCCGCCCGAAGCCGCGTTCGTTGCCGCCGACGAGCTGGGCTTCTACCTGCAGCCCGAGCTCGGCCTGTGGGTGCCGTTCGATCCCGGCAGCACTTACACGAAATACATGGAGGAGGAAACCCCGCGGCTCCTCCGCGCCTACGGCAACCACCCGTCCTTCGTGCTCTTTTCCCCGGCCAACGAGCCGGCCGGCAGATACGAGCAGGTCACGCCGCAATGGGCCAAGGCCTGGCATGAGCGGGACCCGCGCCGCCTCTATTCCGCGGGCACCGGCTGGTCCCGGCGCGGCCAGGTCGAGGGCGGTGCCCAGTTCGCCGTCCTGGTCGGCTACGGCAGGGACCGGCGCAGCATGGTCGCACTCCGCAACCAGTCGGGCTGGTTCGGCCGCGATTACCGGGCCGCGCTCACCGACGTTCATATCCCGGTCCTCGCCCACGAGATCGGCCAGTGGTGTGCTTACCCGGACTTTGAGGTGATCAGGAAGTTCACCGGCTACCTGCGGCCGTCGAACTACCACATCTTCCAATACCTCGCGGAGCAGACGGGCGTACTCGAAGACAACCGCGCCTTCGCCCACGCCTCGGGCCGTTTCCAGCTCATGTGCTACAAGGAGGAGATCGAGGCCAACCTGCGGACGCCCGGTCTCGCCGGGTTCCAGATGCTCGACCTGCACGATTACCTGGGCCAGGGCACCGCGCTCATCGGCGTGCTCGACGCGTTTTGGGAATCCAAGGGGTATGTCACGCCGGAGGAATTCCGCCGGTTCAGTGGCGACACGGTGCCGCTCGCCCGTCTCGCCCGGCGCACCTTTACCACCGCGGATACCCTGAGCACGGAGGTTGAACTCTATCACTTTGGCGCCGCGCCCCTCACCGCGGCGGCGACTTGGTGGAAGATCGTCGATGCCGCCGGGCTCACGGTCGCAGGCGGCGACTTTGCGTCCCGCGACGTGCCCCTCGGCAAAAACATTCCGTTGGGACGCATCGAGGCCCCTTTGGCAAAGCTCCCCGCTCCGGCCGCTTATCGCCTGGTCGTTGGTTTCCGGGACGCCCCGGCCGTCTGGAACGATTGGAACTTCTGGGTCTATCCAGCGGAAATCAAGGACACGGCTCCCGCCGGGGTGCTGGTCACCGACAACTGGGCCGCAGCCGAGGCGCGGCTCGCCTCTGGCGGAAGGGTCGTTTTCACCCCCGCTGCCGCCAGCCTCGATCCGGCCCGCAGCCCACCCCTGAAGCGCGTGCCCATCTTCTGGAACATCCAGATGACCGTCCGCCCGCCGCGCAACCGCGTCCCGCGCTTCGACGCCATGCTCGGCCTCCTCATCCAGCCGGCCCACGGCGCGCTCGCCGGGTTTCCGACCACGGCTGCCTGTGACTGGCAGTGGACACCGCTCATCGAGAATGTTCGCTCCGTCAACCTCACCAACGCCCCTCGCGAATTGAAGCCCATCGTCGCCGCCATCGACGATTGGAACCGCAACTGGCGCCTCGGCGTGATCTTCGAGTGCCAGGTGGGCTCCGGCCGCCTCCTGGTCTCGGCCATCCCGCTGGAGGGGACATCCCCTGGGGCGCAGCAACTCCGGCGCTCAATCCTGGATTACGCCGGCAGCGACAAGTTCGTGCCCGCCGCCGCCATCACCCCGGAACAGGCCCGCGCCCTCTGGTTGAATGGCGCCCCCTCAACCGTCAAACCCACCGACCGAACCTTCGATCCCGATCTCGACGATGGCACCGGGCGGCCGGTGCCGGAAAGGTAACAGGCCGAGTAGGGGGGCAGGCTGAGTTCCCCCGCGGGTCTGTCGCTGAACCGCGAGGTTGCTCGCGAGGCTCACAGTGGTCTTGAGGTGGAACCTGCGCTTCGCGCAGGTTCAGCCCGCGCGGGGCGCGGGCTCCACCAACTCCTAGGAAACAGCGGCGCTGTAGCCGGCCTCGCTGAGGCCGGTCCGGGTCACCGACCCCGGCTACAACCACACCGTTTCAGTAGGTGGGCTTCGGTTTCCACACCGATGCCGGGTACACACGCCTCGTGAGTTCTGTCGGCGATATGTCCTGTTGTTCGCTTCCTGATGTGGCGTGCTCGCCACCAAGGACCAGTCGCGCAGCCTACGCTGCGGCTGGGAAATCGCCGACCACCAAATGGTGGAGCGCGTTGCCCGTTCGACGAACTCAGGGCCTCGAGCCTGCCGAGACGGCTCCCCAACGCGCTGAGGACGCCCGCTGCCAAGAAAGCGCCCTGGGGAGCAGGTCGCTCCACCGCCAACTGAATCGTTCCGGTCGAAGAGGGGTGGCGCGAAGCGCCCCGGGGTGTGTCATGCTATCACGAGAGCCTTAGTGGGACACGGTCTGCCGGAAGGTCAGGTTGCCCATTTCCTCATCTCGATTTAGGGTCCTGCCCTAATAAGTCCATGGCCTCCCTCGCCCTGAAGTTTTCGATCGCCTGCTGGTGCGTCTTCTACGCGTTTTGGATCGCCGTCGCGCTCCGCGCCAAGAGGACGGCCAAGGCGGACAGTGTCGCCGGGTCGGTCGCCTATCGTATTCCGCTCATCCTCGGGGTGTTCCTTCTGTTCTCATCCCACCGCCTGGGCGTTCCGCTTGCGACGCGGGTCATCGCGGGCGGCACCGGCCTTGCGTTGGTCAGCATGGCGATGAGTGTCATGGGGCTGGTGATTTGCCTGTGGGCCAGGGTGACGTTGGGCAGGAACTGGAGCGCCGTCGTGGTGGTCAAGCAGGACCACGAGCTGATTCAAGCCGGGCCTTATCGCTTCGTGCGGCATCCGATCTATACCGGCATCATCATGATGTTTTCCGCGAACGTGCTCCTGGACGGGCGCGTCGGTGCGTTGGTCGGCTTGGTGTGCTTCATCGCCAGCTTCCAACTGAAGCTCTTGCGCGAAGAAAAGCTCATGTTGGCGGAGTTTCCCGGCGAGTATCCGGATTACTGCCGGCGCGTGAAGCGCCTCCTGCCTTTCATCTACTGACTTTTCCCAAGCGGGGCCGGCCGGAAGGAGTCGTGGATGCGGGGGTGTTCGCGGTTCCTCCGCCGGCATGGACTTGGCCGTGCAACACCGGGGCTGGGGCAACCGATGCGCGGTTTCAGTGAACGGATGATTGGTGTTTTAACTCGTGCGGCGTATGCTGGCGCAGCGAGAGCGTTCAACCCCCACCCGCCATGCCCACCGCGATCATTCTCCTGAAGGTCAACCACGCCAAGGTGACCGGCACCGCCGAAGCCCTGCTGGAAATTCCCGACGTCAGCGAGGTCTATTCGATCTCGGGACGCTACGACCTCCTGGTCATCATCAAGTGCCCGAGCATCGACCGGATCGAGCTGGTCATCACCGATCACCTGCTGAAGATCGAAGGCATCATCGACAGCGAGACTATGTTCGCTTTCCGCAGCTTGGACAAACGCGAGGGTGGGCGGGCCGTGGATGTGGATTAAAACCGCGGCAGTGGGCAGTTCGGCTACTTTGTTGGGGCAAAAGCAGCGCTTGCCGGATTTTCGGCAAAGCAGCAGCGTTGGCCCTGTCCGCCAGCGTAACGAGAGAAAGCATGCTCCGGCTGAAAGCACCTCCTTCGCGATCTGAAAACTTCCGATATGCGGCCTTGGCTTCGGCGTTTGCCTGGGTTCCTGTCGTTTACTCCAGTTGCGCCATCATCCACCGCTGGCTGCGTGGGGCGGGAAGACCTTCGTTTTGGGGTGCAGTGGGGATTGATGCTTTCTATAGCCAGCCTGGCCTTTCTGGCGGATGCGGCGATGTATGTGGCCCAAAGCAGAAGGGAAGGTCGCTGGTGGTTCGTGGTGCCAAATGGCATCCTCGTTCTATTCGGCCTGTGCTGGCCGGGAATGGCGTTTGTTTTCGGAGGCCGCATCTATCAGTGAATTTAAGGCAGCCATGGCAGGGCCAGGCTGCCAGGTTCCGGAACCCGGAGTGCTGATTGTCTCCAAACCCAATCGAACATGCCTTTTGAGATCCTCCTGCTCGGTGCGGATGACGCCCAGGTGTTGGACCGCGTGGCGGCCGGGGTCTTTGACCATCCGATTTGTCCTGCCCTGACATCCGCCTTTCTCCGCGATCCGCGCCATCATCTCGTCGTGGCAGCGGAAACAGGGATCGTGATTGGCTTCGTCTCCGCCGTGCATTACCTTCATCCCGACAAGCCGGCGGAGCTGTGGATCAACGAAGTCGGCGTCGCGCCCAGCCATCAACGTCGCGGCGTCGCCAAGGCGTTGCTCGAACGAATGTTGAAACACGCCAGGGAATTGGGATGTGTCCAGGCGTGGGTGCTCACCGATCCGGAAAATGCCGCCGCGCGGGGATTGTACCGTGCCGCCGGGGGTCGGGAAGTTGCGACCCGGTCGGTAATGGTGGAATTCCCGCTGGACGAACGATAATCGCCGTGTTTCCGCCGGTGCTTATTGAGTTTCGCCGATTGGACTGACGGCGAAACCTTCGCCGCCTCCTCGGACCCCATACACCCCCCGCCCTCCGGGCACCCTTCTCAAGTCGGGACTATTCAATAGCTGGTGGAGCGACCTGCTCCCCAGGGCGCTTTCTTCGCAGCGGACGTCCTCAGCGCGTTGGGGAGCAACGCGCTCCACCTTTTGGTGGTCGGCGATTTCCATATCGCCGACAAGTACTCACGAGGCGGGCGAACCTGGCGTTGGCGTGGAAACCGACGTCCACCTATTGAATAGTCCCGGCTCAAGAGGGAGACTATCGATTCCGGAGGTTTGGCTCCCCTCTCGAGAGGGCGATAATATACTTGGCTCAGTAGGGGTGTTGTGGTTAATGGATTCATGCCTGCGCTTTGTCCTAAGTGTTCTCGGGTGGTTACGGAGGTTAATATCGTGGATTTGAACGCCAAGGGAAGTAAGTCGTGGCGAGGGATTGGCTATTCCTGTCCTTTTTGTAGCACGATTATTTCGATCCAAATTGATCCAATCGCAATAAAGTCGGATTCAAATAGTTTTGTGGTAAAAACGGTGGAGGCATCGGAAGTTAATATCACTTCCGAGATTTCTTCGGCCGTGAATAGAGCAATAACTTCTTTGAGTCGGGAGATAGCTGAGCTTGAACGTCTCGTGCGGAGGACATCAAAGTAATCCCCACGGCTCGTTTTTGTGGTTTTGATTTTTTCATTTAGCCCTCCGGTCTTTCCTTCGTTTTTCCTGCTTCATTTTTTGTTTCAGCTCCGCCCTTGGCACCTTGACCAACGCCGCTGCGAGTGCCTGAAACTTTTGAAATGGCGTTGGCGGAGATTCGCCCGCGCTGTAGTTCGGTTTTTCTTTCACGGAGTCAGAGGGTTGCGGGGTTGCTGATAAGTTCGCGGTAGGTGAGTCGCTTTCCGACGATGGCGACAGCGGCAAGCAGGAACCGCGAAGCGTCATCGGTCTTGCGATTGTTGAAGCGGAAAACCTGTTCGTCCAAGTAACGCATGAGATGCACCGGATCGACGCTCACATACGTGCCTTTGAGCGTGCGTTTCAGCAGGGACCAAAAGTTTTCTAGTCCATTGGTGTGAACCTTGCCGCGAACATAGGTTACCGCATGGTCGATGAACTCGTGAATGTAAGTCTGAGACAGTCCCTCATAGGACTTGAGCGCATCGGTTGCCACAAAAGAACCTGGCTCGACCGTGGAGAGGACATCCGCCTGAAGATCAGCCTTCCTGCGGGAGCGAGCTACGCGAGCGACAATCTTGGAGTGTCCGCCATTAGTGCCACGCTCAAGAAGACCTACAACCGCCGTCATGTTCATGGGACCAGTGCCCCGTGTTTTGCGACCGACATGCTTATTGGCCGATTTGCCGCCGATGAACGTTTCGTCAACCTCCACGTCGCCTTTCAGCTTTTCAAAAGTGCCAGTCTGCATGGCCAAACGAATCCGATGCAGCATGAACCAAGCAGTCTTCTGGGTCACTTTGATTGCCCGATGAACCTCGTAGGAACTAATGCCGTTCTTGGCATTGGCGATTAGCCAGATCGTCGCTAGCCACTTGGACAGAGGAAGCGGACTGTCTTCAAAGATCGTGCCAACCTTAACAGAAAACTGCCGCTTGGGATGAACGGATTTGCACTCCCAAGTGCGGCGGGTCGGAATCGGACGAACGTCCGACGACCCGCAGCACGGGCAGGTGACGCCCTTGGCCCAGCGGAGCCCGACCATGAAGTTATGTGCGTTCTCGGGATCGCTGAAATAAACAACGGCCTCGGTGAGCGTTTCGGGGAAATTAGTTTCGGGGTTCATGACTCAAATTATATCCTCTTGGTTCTCACCCAATCGGTGAGTTTTGCTATCCATTCCGTATCGTTTTGTTTTTCAAAATTTGCACATTCGAGTGCGACTTTATCCAGTTCGTTTTGCTGGGGAAGTATGGCAAAATCCTTGGTGATAAAAGCAGCACGCGTTGGGCCTTCGCATTGGGAGTGCTTCATCTTGGCCACCTCGACGGCATAAGTGGCAGCATACGTAGCTTCCTCCATGCTTACGCTGGAATAGTCCACTCCGCCTAGAATGTAGTGCGCTAATCCTTCGCCGCTCCCCACGTAAGCCGGACTGGGCAATTCCTCTCCGGCCCAGTATTCATGGGACTTTATCACATAAAGTGCGGGAGTGGCGTCATGGATTGCAATAAGTAGGGAAAAACGACCGAAAGGGGAAAAATAGTCTGCGTTGGGATTGGCAATCTTAAAACCGGCCCGCACTTCTCCGACACTCTGCTGGATCAGAGCAAGTATTTCGTGACGGGATTTGGTTTCGGTCTTGGAAAGTTTTTCCTTCAATAGCCGTATAGCCGCCCCTGAAAGTGTTGTGGCGCCAGCACGTGAGATGACGCACTTTATTGGACCTTCCGAGACAACCACGATTTTCGCCATGTCGAACCGCTTGGCTCCGCTTTCCTCATCTTCAGTGCGACTGTCAGACGCCATGACAATTCCGTCCCTGCATATGATGCCGATGCCTATGGTCATGCCAAGAAAGCGCCGTTTCAGCACTACTGAGGCAAGTATATTATTACCCTCGAGAGGGGTGGCGCGAAGCGACGGGGTGTCTAAGGCTATTGCGCGAAATTCAATCGAACGGCGGCGGATGCGGGCCATGGGATGATGGCTGCGGGACGGGCGGCGGAAGCGGCCGAATCGCCCGGCGAAATCAGGCTCGAGCATCTTAGAGCCGCCGGGATCATGCTCGTGGCCCTGTCGCTGGTGCACGTGGTTTTCCCGAAGCAGTTTCAATGGAGCCAGGAGCTGCCCGGTTGAGCCTGCTCAACCGCTAGATCATGGTGGTGCACACCTTCTTTATCGCCCTGGTCGTCTTCCTGATGGGCTTGCTTTGCCTGACCTCGCCGGCCGAGTTGTCGGGAACGCCGCTGGGAAAACGCGTGACGGTGGGCCTGGCGGGGTTCTGGCTGATCCGGCTGCTGGTCCAGTTTTTCGGCTATTCGTCCGAGTTGTGGCGGGGGAAGCGCTTGGAAACCGCCGTCCACGTCGTCTTCAGCGCGCTGTGGGCCTACCTGACGGCGGTATTCGCCTGGGTGGCGTGGTAGAATGTTGATCCCGGGCGAGGGGCGATTTCGGCTCGCTCCCGGGTGAATGGCGCGGAAGGGTTGGCCATGAATTCGATCGCCCGCTGCCGCGCCGACGAACTTCCTGCCATCAGCGAGATCATCAATGAGTCGGCGATGGCCTACAAAGGCGTGGTTCCTCCCGACCGCTGGCACGAGCCGTACATGCCGCCGGCCGAGCTCCGGGGGGAAATTGAACGCGGCGTGGTGTTTCATGGTTATCGAGCGAATGAAGCACTGGTCGGGGTGATGGGCATCCAGGACGTGAAGGACGTCACCCTGATCCGCCATGCCTACGTCCGCACCGCCTGGCGCGGCCGGTCGATCGGCCGGGAATTGCTGGCCCATTTGCGCGCACTCACCGACCGGCCGATCCTGATCGGCACGTGGCGGGCGGCGGAATGGGCGATCCGGTTCTACCAGCGGAATGGCTTCGAGCTGGTTGCCGACGCCGAAAAGAGCCGCCTGCTGAAAACATATTGGAACGTTCCCGCGCGCCAAGCGGAGGAGTCCGTGGTGCTGGCCGATGAGCGCTGGCGTGAGAAAGGCTGACTTCACGCGGAATTCATCGCGGTTTCATGCTGGTTTCACCGGGCCGGGGCATTCTCCCGGGCGACAATTCCAACCATGAAAAAGACTTCCGCCTTGTTTTTCCAAGCGGCCGTGGTGCTCCTCGGCGCCGGCGTACTCACCTTCCTGCTTTTGGAGCCGCACTTCGAAGGGCGGAATGCCCATGCCACGACCTTCGAGATCTACTGCAAGGACCCCTTCCTGGCGTATGTGTACGTGGGCTCGATCCCGTTCTTCATCGCGCTCCACCAGGCGTTCGGCCTGCTCGGGCACGCGGGGCGAACGGGTGCCTTTTCGCAGGTGACCGTGGATGCGTTGCGGGCCATCAAGCGTTGCGCGCTGGCCATCATTGCCTTCGTGGCTGGCGCCGTGGGCATCATCCTCCTGTTTGGCGACGGCGAGGATCGGCCGGGGGGAATCTTCATGTGCTTCCTCGTGATCGTGGCCTCCGCCATCGTCGCCACGGCGGCCGCGATGTTCGCGCGAAAGCTGGGTCACCTCCTTCCCGACGGGAAAAGGCGCATTTGAGTCGAAACTGGCGTCCGCCCGGCTCCGAGCATGCCGCTCCTCGCCCCCGATTCGGCGCGGAGCTCAGCCCGCCTTCGGTTGCACGCCGTAGAATTCGGTCTTCCTGGGCTGATCGACCTCGCCGAGCTTGACGAATTGCTGGCCGGTGTCGGCGGTGATCTTCGCCAGCAAGCCGCGCAAGTCCAGGCCGGCGGCGAGCGCCGTCCGATATCCCTCCGCGGCGGCGTCGGAGATCTCGGCGGTGTCGCGGAGGTAGGATAGGTACGCGTCGGGATGGAAGCTTTCGCGGAAGATGATCATGCGGCCCTCGTGCTGCTGCCATTCCGCGACTGACAGCGTGGTATGCCGGGCGAACGCCTTGAGGAGTTCCTGACTCCACTGGTCGATTTCCTTTCGCTTGGTGAGAATGAACGCCGCCTTGAGCTGCTCCTCGGTAAGGTTTTTGCCGTTGCTGGCGGCGATGCGGTTGAATTCCTCCTGGGAAGTGCCTTCCTTGGCATTGCGCCACGCCATGTCGCGCGCGTAGGCCCCGCAGAATTCCGCCGCAAAGTTCTCCGGTACGTGGTGCCGCAGGGCCTGGCCGGCGATGCGCTGCTGCAACCGGGCATGCAATTCGGCGGCGGGTCGGCCCGGCAGGCGGATTTTTTCCGTGCCCGGCCGGGAGTCGAGTTGCCCGCCGGTGGGGGCGGACGACACCGTCAATTCCAGGCCGTCGGCGAAGACCGCGCAGAGGTCGAACCAGCCCGCGACACTCGGGTGATCGTAGTAGCACCCGAATCCGCCGTTGGCCGGATGGGAAAAAGCCACCAACCCGACCCCGGGCATGCCGTCGACCGAGTAGATGGCGCCGCGGACATAGCCACAGGCCTCGAGGGCGGCGAGGTCGTCGCGGGCCTGGTCCGCATTGACCCAATCGGCCTCGGGATCGGGCTTGAGTTCGATGGTGGAAGGGGTGGGAGCGGCACTCCGGATCTCCTTGGCGATGCCGCGGAGTTTGGACCGGATATAGAAAACGAACAGGACCACGGCGCAGCAAAAGGCGAGGGCGAGCCCGCCGACGATCTTGAGGAAGAGGCTCATGGCGAAAAGGGGGGAAGCCGGGCCCGGGCGGCGACGACCTGATGCCCGAAGACCCGGAATGGCGCAAGGGAATTGGCCCCGGCCGGCAGTGGCTGACTGCGTTTGCGAGAAGATGGCGGGAAGGCCAATCCTGGGGGCTCGGACTGATCAAACGGGCTGGCCCGCGAGCGGAAAATCCCCAACCATGGAATGCAACCGCATGTCCACGCTCGCGCAGATCAAGGCCAATGCCCAATACGTGCAGCAGCAATTTGGGCCCAAAAGCGGGCTCGATAATTTTGGCTACAATGCGCCAAGCATCGCCTACCTCGACGGATTTCTCACCCGGCAGAATCAACTCGTCGCCTGTAATCCCCAGTCGATCGCGAAGTTCACCAGCCTGATCGGGGCCTTCGTCGGCGAAGCCATCATCGCGACGTATGGCGGTGAGTGGCAGGAGGGCGATGGGGCGGTGCGCCTGCGCTTGGCTTACGGTGACCACGTGCACTTCCTGAATCCGTTCCAGAAGGTGAACAACCGGATCCTCGCCGGGCAGGAACACAATCTGGAGTCCTATTTTTCCATGATTCGGGAGATCCTGGAAAATCCCGAGGTCCCGGAGGAACCTGCACCGCCAACGCCTCCCGTGGCGAAGAAACCATGGTGGAAGGTATTTTGAAGAGGCGGAGGCGAGGAATCGTGAGCCCGCTTTTCCGACTGCCGGGTGCTGCCAGGCAGGACCCCTCCATCGCGGCGTCGCTGCGGTTGTGCGCGCCGGAATTGGGGGCGATCGCGCAGCACTGGTTCGGGGTCATGCGCCGGTGTGGGAGGGACGTGCGGGAAATACTGCACGATGGCCATCCGACGGCCTGCGTGGGCGACGCCGCGTTTGCCTACGTCGATGTCTTCCGGGCCCACGTGAATGTCGGGTTTTTCCGGGGAGCCGAATTGGCCGATCCGAAGGGGTTGCTGGAAGGGACCGGTAAACTCATGCGCCATGTAAAGGTTCGTCCGGGCAAGGAACCCGACGCCGCGGACCTCCAGGCCCTGATTGTCGCGGCCTACGTCGACATGAAAGTAAGGGTCCGTCGCGAGTCGGCTCGGGATGGCGGTTAGTCGCGCGCGAGTCCGCGCGGAGGCGCGATCCGCCGCGGAGTACGATTCGATCGTGACGCCGTTGTTCCCGATGCACCGGGTTGGCCAAAGAATGCGCAGCGGATTTTTTTGGGTTGGTTTATCTTGGGCGAAATTCCAAGCCAGCGATGAAATCGATAGACAAGAAAGTCGAGTTGGTGACCACGGCCTTGAACCTGGCGCTCTGGATCTGGGTCGTTTCGCACATGAAACAGCACGGCAATTATTTGGGTGGGCCTCATTTGATCGCGCTGATCGCCGCCTTCCTCGCGCTGTTCATCTGGTACCGATCCGTCCGGGCGAATCGCCAGCCCGACTGAGCCGCCCTTATGCAGTCGAGGTGGAGCGACCTGCTCCCCAAGGCGCTTCTTTCGCAGCGGACGTCATCAGCGAGTTGAGGAGCCGTCTCGGCAGGCTCGAGGCCCTGAGCTGGCAGCGGACGTCCTAAGCACGTTGAGGAGCCGTTTCGGCAGGCTCAAGGCCCTGAGCTTGTGTCGAACGGGCAACGCGCTCCACCCTTTGTGCCGTCGAGGTCCCTCTCAAAGGTGGCCACCTCTCCTCGGAAACAGCGGCGCTGTAGCCGGCCTCGCTGAGGCCGGTCGGGGTCACCGACCCCGGCTACAACCACGCCGTTTCTTCCTAAGCGGAACTATGCAATGGAAGGTGGAGCGACTTGAACCCCAAGGCGCTGGCTCGGAGCGGCTTCGCCGCAACGCGCTGGGGTCAGCGCGTTCCACCTTTTGGTGGTCGGCGATTTCCATATCGCCGACAAGTACTTACGAGGCGGGCGAACCTGGCGTCGGTGTGGAAACCGACGCCCACCTATTGAATTGTTCCAATTAAGGGTCGGCGCCCCGGCGTTGCCCCAATCCGGCACCGTCCGCCTGCTTGCGGAAAAATTACGACGGCGGATTCGGCCGGATCGCGGGTGACCGGATGCTCGCCGCATGACCTTGCGGGAAACTGCGGCGATGGTTGGCGGGGCAACTGGCTGGTGTTTCCTGCTGGCCCTGAGGCTGGCGGGTGCCGAGAGCGGCGTCACGAACTCCGTGGCAGAGGCGCGAATCGCGGGGTTGCGGGCGGAGATCGCCCATCACGACGAACTGTATTTCAAGGATGCCGACCCGGAGATTTCCGATGCGGACTACGACCGGCTGAAGCGGGAGCTGGCGGCGTTGGAACGGGACTTCCCGGGGCGGGCGGGTGCGACGGGTGTCGGCGACGACCGCAGCGGGCGCTTTCCGACCCGCGCCCACCGCCAACCCATGTTGAGCCTCAACAAGGCCTATACGGAGGGGGAATGGCGGGAGTTTTATGCCGGCACGGCGCGGCGATTGGGTCGGGAAGAGGTCGGGTTTGTGGTTGAGCCCAAGTACGACGGACTGGCGATCAGCCTCGTCTATGAACGGGGGGCGCTGGCGCATGCCGTGACCCGCGGCAATGGTCTCGAAGGCGACGACGTGACGGAAAACGTGCGGCAGATTGCGATGCTGCCGAAACAGCTGCGACGAGACGCGTCCGACCACACCTCGCGGGACATGCCTGAACTGGTCGAGTTGCGGGGTGAGGTGTACGTCGACGACGCCGAATTTGGGCGCTTGAACGCGTTGCGGGTCGCTGCCGGGGAGGAGCCTTTCGGGCATCCCCGCAATCTGGCCGCGGGCACGCTGAAATCGGTCGATGCGGACCGGGTTGGCGCGCGGCGGCTTTCCGTCGTCATCTTCGGCTGGGGTGCGTGGCTCGGGACGCCGGAGCCGCCATCGCAGCAGGCGTTTCAGTCCCGGATCGAGGCATGGGGGCTGCCGTCGGTTGAAAGCTGCGTGCCCATTGCTTCGGCCGACGACGGGTGGCGTGCTATCCAGGCCCTGGGCCAGCGGCGCCCGCACCTGGGTTTTCCCATCGACGGGGCGGTCGTGAAATTGGACGAAGTCGCCCTGCGCACGCGCCTCGGGCAGGACGACCATGCCCCGCGCTGGGCAATCGCCTGCAAGTTCGAACCCGAGCGCGCGATCACGCGGGTGAAGGATATCACGATCCAGGTGGGTCGCACCGGCTTGTTGACCCCCGTGGCGGAACTGGAGCCCGTGGTGCTGGGCCGCACCACGATTGCGCGGGCGACCCTGCACAATCGCGGTTTGTTGGCGCGGCGTGACGTGCGCATCGGTGATTTCGTCGAGATTGAAAAGGCGGGAGACATCATTCCCTCGGTGGCGGCAGTATTGCAGGAGCAGCGGCCGCCGGGGACCCAGCGGTACGAATTTCCGCCGCAATGCCCGGCTTGCGGCACGACGGTCGCGTCGCGGCCCGGGGAGTCGGCGGTGCGTTGCCCAAACGCCCGATGTCCGGCCCAACTGCGACGACGCCTGGAGCATTTCGCTTCCGCTTCTGCGGTGGACATCCACGGCCTGGGACCGGCCACCATCGACGCCCTGGTTGCGCAGGGCCTGGTCCGGGCGCCCGCTGATTTCTACCGCCTGCGACCCCAGGACCTGGAGGGCTTGGCGGCAATTGGTCCCCAGGAGTCGAAACAATTGCTAGGCGCCATCGCCGGCAGCCGGCGGGCCGAAATCTGGCGGTTTATTTGCGGACTGGGCATTCCGAGGATCGGCGCGGGCAACGCCCGGAAACTCGCCCAGGTTTGCGGGAGCCTGGAGGCGTTGGTGAAACTGAAAAGGAATCAGGCGGTGCCAATCATCGGACCCGCGGCGGCCGATGCTTTGGGCGAATTCCTGGAACGCCCCGAAAACCGGGCGGAGCTGGAAGCGCTGGGTTCGGCAGTGGCGGCCGCCGCCCCCTGAGCCGGTGCCGGCTTTCTCGCGGAGTTGGCGGCTGCGGAGGGGCAATATCGGGGCTTAAAGCCCCTCCTGCTTTTTTGGATTTCTCCAAGTCGACGGCGGTAGGAATCCGCTTCGCCGGCAAGTTCATCCCGATTTCACGTCCGGTTCATCAACCTTTCACGCGGCAGGCCCAGGATTGACGCCCATGAAAAACAGCGAGAACGGAAATGTCGTGAATTCGTCTGCCAGGAAAATGGCCCAGGCTGCCAGTCTTGCCGGCTTGGGGCTCGCGCTGGCCGGAGCGGGCATCTACATCGGCGAGACCGACGACGCACCCGGCGCGGCGCTACTTGGGATCCTGCTGATGATCGTCCTGATTGCGTTCGCGGTGAGAGTGGCGCGACGCCAGGCCTCTTGAGTTTCGCGCAATACCCTTACACACCCCGTCGTTTCGCGCGCCACCCCTCTCGAGAGGGGAGCCAAACCTCCGGAAGCGATGGTCCCCTCTTGAGAGGGGTGCCCGGAGGGCGGGGTGTGTATAGGTTCCGAAGCCGGAACGATTCAGCCCCAAACCGCAAAACACGTTCTGCTCCGGTCAGGAAGAAACGGTGTGGTTGTAGCCGGGGTCGGTGACCCCGGACCGGCCTCAGCGAGGCCGGCTACAGCGCTGCTGTTTCCTAGGAGTTGGGGCCGGCTTTCAGAGGGAAATCAACGACCACCAAATGGTGGAGCGCGTTGCCCGTTCGACACAAGCTCAGGGCCTTGAGCCTGCCGAAACGGCTCCCCAACGCGCTGAGGACGTCCGCTGCGAAGAAAGCGCCCTGAGGAGCAGGTCGCTCCACCTCCGATCGCATAGTCCCGGCTGAAGAGGCGACGAAGATTTCGCCGTCAGCCCAATCGGCGAAACTCAATAGGTTGGCTAGCGACACCGCCGCGACCGCCGAAGAACCACTCGATCCTTGCAGGGCAGGGGAGCGGGGGTTCTTCTCGAAAATGCTTTGGATTCGGGGATGTTTATCGACCCTGGCGCTGGCGTTTCCCATGGCGGCGGCCGCGTCGGTGGGAATGACCGAACCGAAGGTGGACTTGCCGGCAATGAAAGTGCAGGGCGACCCGCTCGAGGACTTCGGATTCCGGGTATCGCCGGTGCTCGACGTGAACCGGTCGAGCGGCCTGCTGCGGACGTACACGCCGGTGGTCGATCTGGTGTTGCCGAATACAGCGGCGTCCAAAGCCGGCATTCATCCTGGCGACCGCATCGTGCTGGCGGACGGCCAGGCCACGGGCAGCGTGGCGCGGTCGTTGCGAACGTGGGAGCGGCTTCAGAAGAAAAAGTGGGCCGAGATCGAGACCGGCAAGAGTCGCATCACCTGGGAACTGCTCGTCGAGCCGCTTTGGGATCCCGGAAAAACCCGCATGGTACAGCTGGAACTGCCGACGCCGCCCCCGCATTGGGGCTCGACCAATTGGCAGCCACCGGCGGGACGCACACCCGTCGTGGTGCCCGAACCCGGTCCCTTGGCGTCCCGCGCGGAAGAGATCCTGAACAATGGCATTTGGATGATCCTGCGCGAAACCTACCAGAAGGGTTTCCGCCTGACCACGGACGCGGCGAATCCGCTCTTCCTGTGTTTCCAATGGACACTGTGGGACGAGTCCGGCGGACACCGGATGCTGGTCAGCCGACAGCGCGGCCAGACCGACATTGTGCTCGAGGCCATCGCGGAATCGAACAACCAGCCTCGAAAGGGAGGAGCCACGCCCAGCCGTTCGCCGGATCGTACGCTGGCTGCGGCCACGACCACGCTGGCCCTCCGTGCCACGGCTTACCTGACGTCTCCATCGGGCCGGCTGGAAATGGCATTCGAGCTGAACGGGCGTGGCGAGGTCCCGCCGGGCGACGCTTCAGCCGGGTTCCAGGCGGAGAAGGAGTTTTGGCTCCACCGAGTTGGGAAAACTTCGCCGCTTTGGCCGCTGGGCGTGATTAATCCAACGGGCCATCCCAAATAGGCCCCTGGTTCCGAAACTGCCGGCTGCCGGAGCGGGCATGATTCGGGCGGCGTCGTGCCGATCAACGCCATCGCCCGATTCCATTGGGATTATCTGACTGTCCTGCGACATTTCCCCGCTGGGCATGCGACAAACGCGGAATTCTAATTAGTTAAGCCGGTGAGCAGGCTGATTTACTCCCGGCCGGCTTATCACCCCCCGTTTGGTGCGACCACGCCGCACCTGCGCGGTCAAACTGAGGCCGACTCGCTGCCGGCCTTCGTCCCTACCCCAACCATGCATCACCCAGTCATGTCCGGCGGTCAATCGACCCTGCCCTTGATACGACGTTTCGTGCTCGCCCTTTTGTGCGTCACGATCCCTGCGCTGGTCTCCCGCGCCCAAACCGCCCCCGCTCCAGACGCCGCCACGTTGGCGAAGTACGACAAGAACCAGAATGGCCAGATTGATCCGGAAGAGGAGGCGGCGCGAAAGGCTGACGCGGGCAACGATGTGCTGGAACTTTCGCCCTTTCAGGTCAAAGCGGACAACAACGGCTATCACGCGTCGAACACCCTGTCCGGAACCCGCCTGAACACGCGCCTGGAGGACCTCGCGTCTTCGATCACGGTGGTCACGAAGCAGCAGCTGGTCGACACGGCGTCCGTCGACATCAACGACATCTTTCTGTACGAAGCCAACACCGAGGGCATGTACCAGTACACGGAATACGTGCAGGACCGCGGCTTCTACAACGAGACCACCACCCTGAATCCCCAGTCCGCCAACCGCGTGCGCGGCGTGGGTGCGGCCAACATGGCCCGCGGTAATTTTGCGGCCAGCAGCTCGGTCCCGGTGGACACGTACAATATCGAGAGCGTGGAAATCAGCCGCGGGCCCAACGCGAACATCTTCGGCCTGGGCAATGCCTCCGGCACGGTCAACCTGCTGACGATCCGCGCGAACACCCAGCGCGATTTCAACCAGGTGACTCTCCGGGGGGACAGCTACGGCGGTTGGCGGACGAACTTCGATGTCAACCAGTCCATTGTGAAGGACAAGCTGGCGTTTCGGGTCGCCGGTTTGCACGAGGAGAAGGGCTTCGTGCGCGATCCCTCGTTCGAACGAATCAACCGCCTGACCGCCGCCTACAACATCCAGCCTTTTAAGAAGACCCAACTTACCGGTTCCTACGAATATTACCGCAACTCCTATAACCGCGGCAACACGACCCTGCCGCGCGACGTATTTTCGGAATGGGAGGCCGCCGGAATGCCGGTGTGGAACCCGGGCTTCGGCACCACCGGCGGCTGGCGCCTGCTCAACAGCTCGACCTACACCGCCGTCAGCGCCGCGAACGAGGCGAACGCTCCGACCGCGACGGCCAACGGCTTTCCCCTCGGACTTTATCCGAACTTCAACTCCTTCTGGGCCCGTCCCAGCGCCTTCACGGACAACGGTTCGATCGAGCGGTTCGAGATGGCCCGCAACAGCACGACCAACGCCCCGGGTTTCAACGGCGCCCGCCGCTATGCCGAAACCGGCGGCATCTACCGCCGCGGCGGCAACGCCTTCGGGGTGCCTCCGCTGATCCTCTATCAGGTGCCCAGCATCGCCGACAAATCCGAATACGACTACGAGTCGATCAACTTCCTCGCCCCCAACTTCGGCCGCGACGAAGCGGAGATCTCGCAGGTCGAACTCGAGCAGGTCTTCCTCAGCAGCACGCGGCAGCAACTCGCGCTGCAGCTGGGATTCTACCGCGAGAACATCAGCCGGTTCGACCACAGCTTCCTCTCGCGCACCGACGGCGCCACCCCGATGGTCTCGGTCGATGTCAACGAGTTCTACCTCGACGGCACCGCCAACCCGTACTTCCTCCGGCCCTACATCTTTGCCACCGAGCCGCAGGTGAAATTCACGGACGAATTCAACGACAACTATCGCGCCACCCTGGCCTACCAGCTGGACCTGAGCGAGGAAGGAGGGTGGAAGAAATGGCTCGGTTTGCACCGCTTCGCGGCCTATGGGGAGGAGCGCAACCTGAAAACCCGCTCCTTGGGCGGCCGCGAGCAGGTCGTTTCCGATCATCCGTGGGTCACCGGCAACAACGCCCTCAGTCTCCCGATCCGCGGCGCCGAGTATCACCTGGGCATGCGTTATTACGTGGGCGGCAAGGTCACCGACCCCGGCCCCATCATCGACTACGCGCCCTCCGCCCCGGGCAATATTCCCGGCACGCTGCCGTTCATCTGGTATGGCAACAGCACGACCACGCCCACGATCGACACCGTCAAGCTCGATTCGGTCATTTCGTCGGGCAGCACCCGCCAGCGCAAGATCAGCACCAAGGGCATCATCTGGCAGGGCTTCCTTTGGAACGACAAGATCATCCCCACGTTTGGCTGGCGCGAGGACAAGCAGAAGGAGCGGGTATCCCGGTCGCTCAACAGCAACCCGCCATCCGCCACGCAGCCAAACAGCACCATCGATCCGGTCACCCGCCTGCACGACCTTTCCTACCTGGACATCTTCCCCACGCCCTGGGTGGAAAACGAGGGCCGGACCAAGACGAAGGGCGTCGTGATCAAGCCGCTCAAGTGGCTGAGCCTGCACTACAACGAGTCCGACAGCTTCGTTCCCGAGCCGATCCGGTGGAACATCCTCCTCGAGCAACTCTCGAATCCCACCGGCAACGGCAAGGACTACGGTTTCTCGGTCAACCTGTTTGACGGCAAGCTGGTCGCCAAGGTGAACAAGTACAAGACGGTTGAGCTGAACTCCCGCAGCGGCACCACGGGCGGGGCGTTTGCCCAGCGCACCTTCCGGTTCTTCTTCGACCCGGCCACCCCGCTGACCCTCAGCTCGACCACCAACACCTACAACAACTCGCTGGATCCATTCGACCTGGAGCAGGTGGGCGCGCAGTGGTTCCGCACCTTGGATCCGTCCCTCAGCGGCGAGGCGGCCCGGGTCAAGGCCGTGGATACCTACCTCAAGCCCTTCGGCTTCGACCAGGCCTACATGGACCGCGTGCGCGAAATCGGCGGCGGCAGCTTTGCCGAAGTCAACACCGTGACCTCGAAGGGCATTGAGCTGGAGCTGAACTACAATCCCACCCGTTATTGGACGCTCAAGCTCACCGCGGCACAGCAGGAGGCCGTCGACACCGAGCTGTCCAACAACGCGAACAAGTTCTTCGATGAAAACCTCGATGCCCTGAAGGCCATCAAGGATCCCACCAACGGCAGCAATTGGTGGAGCACCAACATCGGTTCCGGCAGCACCGCGTCGCCCGAGAACTGGTTTTTCGTCAACATCCTGACCACGCTCACCCAGGCTTCGGCCAATGCGGGCAAGCCGCGGCCGCAGACGCGCGAGTGGCGCTTCGCCGCGACCACGAACTTCAAGTTGTCGGGCATCACCGACCACAAGTACTTCAAGAACTTGTCGGTCGGCGGTTCGCTGCGCTGGGAGGACAAGGCCGTGCTCGGCTACTACGGCGCGGCGCCCCTCGCCAACGGGGCCATCGTGGACCTCGATCCGAATCGCCCGATCTACGATCCGGCGCGCACCTACGTGGACCTGCTGGCGATCTACGATCTGAAGATGTTCGACGATCGCGTAAAGGCCCGCCTCCAGCTCAACGTGCGCAATGCGTTTGAGAACGGGCGGCTCCAGGCCTTCGTCTTCAATCCGGACGGCGTTCCCTGGAACTACCGCATCATCGATCCGCGGCAGTTCATCCTGTCGGCCACGTTCGATTTCTGAGGCGCGCCCCGCGTCGCTCCGGCTTCATCCACCCCGGCCGCCCAGCCGGGGTGCTTTTTTTGCCGTGGCGGGCTCGCGTTCCCACGCGCCTTCCACCCCTGGTCGGGTCAAAGACCGGACCTACTTGGAAGCTGGCTCACCGAGCAGCGTGATGTTCTCGAGCTTGAACGGCGTGTCGTAGGTTTCCATCTGCGCGTAGGTTTCGACAATGACCTTGCTCTTGGCCGGGAAACCCTTGGGCGACTCGTAGGTGAAGACGTACGTCCCGCCGCCGCCGCCGTAACCGCGCTGGCTGAGCTCTATCTTCTCCCGGCCGATGAGGACGTAGGCGGCCTTCACGGTATCGGGCTCGAGATCGAGCTGCAGTTCCATCGTTTGCGATCCCTCGTCGGATTTGTCGCTGAGCGATTTCACCTCCGCCCCATGGGCCTTGCCCTTGGCATCGGCGGCCATCTTCGCGAGGCCCAGGTCCGTTTCCACGGTGCCGGCGGCTACCGTGTAACGCAGATGGCCGGTCAGCTCCTTGATGCCGGTCACGTCCGGGCCGGGGGAGGTCAGACTCGCTTCGAGCAGCACGGAGGCCTTGTCGGCGGAAAGTTTCGGGAATGAAAAACGGCGGCTGAATTCCGACTCGGGCAGCAGGTTGGAGCCGTCGCTGGCGACGGCGGAGTCCAGGCCGCTTTCGTCCGAAATGGCGTGGACGCTGCCCGGCAATTCCGCGAGGAGTGCCACCGTGTAGCCCGGGCCTTCGCTGAACGGCCGGATCTCGAGGGCCTCGTCGACCGGGCGCACCAGGCGAACGCCGACCACCTTGAGGCTCTTCAACTCTCCGCCCTTGGCGGGAGGAGCCACGGCGCCGGCCACCGGGCCCAGCTGCTGCTGGAGGGCGGCGAAGTCTTCCTTCGCGGCCGCGAGTTCCGCTTCGTAGTCGAATGCCGCGCCGGCGAGGCCGCTCACCGCCGCGCGCACCGGGCCCTTTTCGCCAAACATGAGCTCACCCATGCGCTCGTCCATCTGCGGACCTTCGTCCTGCGGTTTGAGGCTGCTGGCGTTCTGGGCGAGCCAGGCATCGTCGTTGATCAGCTTTTCCATCGCCTCCAGCAATTTGCCGCCGTCGAATTGCAGCCGCAGCCCGCCGGTGGGATCCGCCTTGAAGGCGGTGGTCTGTCCGCGCTTGCCGGGCAGGTGGAACACCACCTCGTGCTTCATGGCGCCCATGATCATCGTCATCATCGGCTTGGCCTGCTGGTACTGCGCGCGCGCTTCCTTGAGCTTTTGGGCGAGTTCGTCGGGGGAGAGTTTTTCGGTGGCGGACGCCTTTTTGTTGGGCGATGCGCCAGATTTCTCCCGCAAGGTCAGGACGCCGGTTCCGTTGGGTTCGTGCGTCCAGTCAAATTCCAGCATGGTCTGGTTGGGAATGTTGAAGTCGGAAAGGTTGCGGAAATAGGCCGTTCCCTTGAAGGCGATCCGGCCGTCGGGCAGCAATTCGTAGCTGACGTCCCGCCAGGCCTCCACGCCCTTGGACTGCTTCAGGATTTCCGCGACGGCGGCCTTCACTTGTTTCTCGGAGCTCTTCTGCCCACCGCCGCTGAGATCCATGGTCTGGAACTTCGATTCATGGACCACCTTGCCCGAGCCGTCGGGATTGAGGGTGAATTCCTGTTTGGTTTCGAAACAGCCCGCCAGCAGGGGGAGCAGGGCAAGGCAGGCTGCGGTCGGAATGGCCTTGAGGCGCAACAGATTGTTCATGCCGCAAGGCAACGCGAAATCGCCGGTCGCCGCAAACCTTCTCAAGGCCGCGGAAACACAACTCATGGCGCATTCCGCGGTCTGAGGATATATTATTGATTGCTAATCTCCTTTCGGCTTCCCCGCCCCCATGAATGACCTCCGTTCCATACCGCGTTTCTTAGCCGTGCTTTGCCTCCTCGTTCCGACCCTGGCCTTGGGGCAGACTGTCAACGTGACAGTCAATGCCGGAACGACCGTCCGGATCGTGGACGAACGGGTCTTCGGGCTGAACGCCACCCTTTGGGATCCGCAGGCGGGGAGCGCCCAGACCGTCACGATGCTGAAGGCGGCCGATCTCCGGGCCATCCGCGTGCCGGGCGGCTCGCTTTCCGATGAATACCATTGGCGGGTGAACAAGTCGCTGGCCAATACCTGGACCTGGGCGACTGGGTTCAACGGCTTCACCAACCTGATCACCGGGCTGGGCGCACAGGCCTTTGTGACGGTCAATTACGGCACCGGGACCCCGGAAGAGGCAGCCGCCTGGGTCGCGTACGCGAATGCCACCTCGGCGAACTCGGCCACCATCGGGACTGACAGCAAGGGTTATGACTGGCAAAACGCCGGCACCTGGGTCGCCCTGCGCGCGGCGGCACCGCTGGCCAATGACGACGGCATGAACTTCCTGCGCATCAGCCGAGCCAGCCCAATCGGCATCAAATACTGGGAGATCGGCAACGAGAACTATGGCACCTGGGAAACCGATGAGCAGGCGGCGAAAAACGACCCGACCACCTATGCCAACCGCGCCCAGCAGTACATTGCCAAGATGAAGGCGGTCGACCCGACGATCAAGGTCGGCGTCGTGGCGGTCACCACCCGGGAGAACGCGTCCTATAAAAACTGGACGCCGGTCATGCTGGCGCGGCTCAAGGCCCTTGGCGTCACCCCCGATTTCCTCATCTACCACCGCTACGAGCAGGCCCCGGCCGCGGACCAGCCGGGCAATCCGGAGACCGATGCGGGTCTGCTGCAAAAGGCAAAGACCTGGCCGACCGACGCGGCCGATTTGCGCCAGCAACTCGTCGACAATCTCGGCGCCACCGAGGCCGCGAAGGTGGAAATCGTCGTGACCGAGAACAACTCCGTCTACGCCAAGCCCGGCAAGCAGACCACGAGCCTGGTGAACGGGCTTTTCCACGCCGACAGCGTCGGCTCGCTCCTGCAGACCGAGATCAACGCGCTGCTGTGGTGGGACCTCCGCAACGGGCAGGAGACAACGAACAACAACAGCGCGTCGCTCTACGGCTGGCGCGGCTACGGCGACTATGGCGTGCTTTCCACGCCGAGCACCGGCGGCTCCGCCACCTACTACGAAGGCTATCCGACCTACTATGTCATGAAGCTACTCGCCAAGTTTGCCCGCGGCCAGGACACGGTTGTTTCTGCCAGCAGCAACAACACCCTGCTATCCGTCTATGCGGCGCGAAGCGTTGAGGGGCCTTTGAACCTGCTCGTGATCAACAAGGACCCGTCCGCGACGCGCACGGCGAGCATCGCGGTGTCGGGTTTCACCATGCCGGCCGCGGCGTTTGTTTATTCCTATGGCAAAACGCAGGACGACGCCGCCAAGCCCGGTGGCAGCGGATCGGTGGACATTGCCAGCACCTCCATGGCCATCACCGGTGCGACATTTTCGGCCGAATTTGCGCCGTATTCGGTAACCGTGATTTCGCTGGATTCCCATGCGACGGCTCCAGCTCCGGTCACGCCAACGCCAACGCCTCCAACCCCGACGCCCTCGCCCAGCACAGGTGGTGGTGGCGGCGGTGGGGGTGGTGGCGCGCCCTCGTGGTGGTTTGCCGGGGCGCTGGTGGCGATGGTGTCCGGCCGGTGTTTTGCCAGCAGGAAGCGCACGCCGGGCCGGGACAAGCGACCACGGGAATTCCCGCGGTAGGTCGGTTCACCTGCGGGGTCGCCGCTCGCGACGATCTTGTGCGCGAGGTCGGCCCAAGGGCCGACCCAACATGAAATTCAAGCTGTAGCGGCGGTCTATGACCGCCGTTCGAGCAGTCGTCGCGCCCGTCCGGCGGTCACAGGCCGCCGCTCCAGAATCCGGTGTCGTCCTCGTCGCTCTTGCCTGAATGTGGCTGAGCGTGTTTCGTGGCCGGTCATGGAAGTCATCTTTCTCGGCACGGGCACCTCGCAGGGAGTGCCGATGATCGCGTGTGATTGCGCGGTTTGCACGTCGACCGATCCGCGCAACCATCGCACGCGGTCGTGCGTCCATGTGGTCATGGACGGCCTGCATGTGCAGGTGGATGCAGCGCCCGAGTTCCGGCTGCAATGCCTGCGGGAACGCATCGACCAGATGGACTTCTTTATTCTGACCCATGGCCATGCCGACCATGTCGTCGGCATGGACGACCTGCGGCGCTTTTGCGACCTGCGCGACGGCACAGCCCTGACAGTTTATACGACGGAGGAGGGGATGGGCCGCATTCATGCGATCTTTCCCTACACGATCGCTGAACGGCCCGTGTCGATGGGCTATGCGGCGTTCAAGCTCACGGCCATGCCTGACGCCCTTGAACTCCCGCAGGGAACGATCCGTTCCACCCTGTTGCCTCACGGTGGGATCAACACGCTTGGCTTGGTGTTTGAGGAGAAATCGACGGGGAAGCGGTTCGCCTACTACAACGACTGTAAGAGCGTCCCCCGCGAAGCCGTGTCCCTCGCCAGGGACGCCGATGCCGTCGTGCTCGACGGACTGCGGGTCGAGGCGCATCCGACCCACATGAACATCGAAGAGGCATGCGCGGCCGCGGCCGAAATCCGCGGCAAGAAGACATACCTCACGCATCTCACCCATCGCATTGAACACACGGAATGGAACGCCAGGCTTGCTTC
>DASZPS010000008.1:0-27499 GCA_035549955.1 Lacunisphaera sp.
CTGGCGGTGGCTTTGTTTCCCAAGCTCGATCCGAGGCTCAAGGACGACGAGGGCACGGAGGCGCTGAATCCCGAAACGCTGGTCCTTCGCGCCGTGCGCGCCGTCAAAAAGGCTGTGCCGGAGCTCTCCATTATCACCGACGTCGCGCTGGATCCGTACACCAGCCATGGTCACGACGGCGTCCTGACCGAGGCCCGGGACGACGTCGACAACGACCGCACCGTTTCGATTCTCGGGAAGATGGCCGTGATGCAAGCCGAGGCGGGCGTGGATTTCGTGGCGCCATCGGACATGATGGACGGCCGCGTTGGCGCCATCCGGCGGGCGCTGGAGGCGGCCGGGTTCAGCGACACCGGCATCCTGGCCTACTCGGTGAAATACAATTCGGCCTATTACGGACCGTTCCGCGACGCGGTGGGCAGTGCGCAGGCGGCGGGCACGCGCCTGCTCAGCAAGGCGACCTACCAGATGAACCCGGCGAATCGCCGCGAGGCGATCCGCGAGATGCAGCTGGATGCGATCGAAGGGGCGGACATTGTCATGGTGAAACCCGCCGGCGCCTACCTCGATATCATTCGCGAGGTGCGGAACAACACGCGCCTGCCGGTCGCAGCCTACCAGGTGTCCGGCGAATACTCGCAGATCCATGCCGCCGCCCGGCTGGGCTGGCTCGATCTCGTGCGCTGCCGGGACGAGTCGTTGCTCGCCATCAAGCGGGCCGGCGCGGACATGATCCTGACCTATTTCGCCAAGGAAGTGGCGAAGGCGTTGAAGGGGTAGCGGCCGCGGGCCCGCTCGCGCCGAGTTGGGCGTCGCGGAATTCGGCCGAACCAGGTTGCGTTTTCAAGCTCCCGGTTGGGTCGGCCTGAATGTAGGAGGGGCTTTACGCCCCGACAGGCCAACGGGGGCGTCAACAGTCGCGGCGGAAAGCCCCTCCTACATTCAAGCGGCGGGAAAATCCGAATCTCGAAATTGAAGACACGCCCAGGTCGATCGCCCAAAGACGGACAGTCAGCGAATGCGGGCCGGGGATTGATCCCATGCGGCCGGTCGATCTAGGATGCGAATATGGCTGATCGGCATTCGACCCCGCCCCGCAATTTTTCCCGTCGCGGCTTCATCGCGACTTCGCTGGCCGCTGGCTCTGCGCTGGCGCTGGCGCCCTCCCGCCTGGTGCGGGCGGCCGAAGTGGCGCCGCCGGGCCGCAAGCTCAAGGTCGCCTTCATCGGCATCGGCAACCGGGGGAACGATCTCATCAAGACCTTCCGCGACAACGGCCTGGTGGAGCCGGTGGCGTTTGCCGACGTCGACCTGCTCGGGCCGCACACGGCGGAGTCGCGCCAGCTCTATCCCGACGTTCCGGGCTTCCAGGACTACCGGGAGATGTTCGCGAAGCTGGGCGACCGGTTCGAGGCAGTCATCGTGGCGACCCCGGATTTTTCGCATTTTGCGATCGCGATGCACGCGATGGCCCACGGCAAACACGTGTACCTCGAGAAACCCCTCGCGCACTCGTTCCAGGAAGTGGAGCTCCTGATGGCCCAGGCCGCGAAGAGCGGCGTGGTGACCCAAATGGGCAACCAGGGACACTCGGGAAACAATTTCCATCAGTTCAAGGCCTGGCAGGCAGCCGGCCTGCTGGATGGCGTCACGCGCATCGACATGTTCATGAATTCCCCGCGCCGCTGGCATGGCTGGAAGGTGGACGGTTTCCCCACCGGCGAGCCCATTCCGGCTACGCTCGACTGGGACCTGTGGCACATGAACAAGGCCGTGCATCCGTTCAGCAAGCGGCTGCATCCCGGCGACTGGCGCGGCTGGTTCAACTACGGCAATGGCGCGTTCGGCGACTGGGGACCGCACATTCTCGACACGTGCCATCGGTTCCTCGAACTCGGCCTGCCGCACACGATCGAGGCGGTGAAGCGCGATGGCCCAAACGACTTCATCTTCCCGCAGGCCTCGACCATCCGGTTCGACTTCGCCGCGCGGAAGGGGATGCCGGCGGCGGAGGTGTTTTGGTACGATGGCGTAGAAAACCGGCCGCCGCTGCCGCCGGAAATGGCCGGCAACGCCGGGTTCAGCCAGAAGAACGGCAAGTTCATCTACGGCCGGAAGCACACGTTCCTCGGCGGCACGCACAGCGACACGCTGCGCATCGTGCCGGAAGCGAAGATGCGCGAAATGGCGCCGACCCTGCCGCGCATCCAGGGTGGATTCTCGGATCACTTCCAGAATTTCGCGCTGGCCTGCCTGGGCCGAGAGGAGACGAAGTCGCCTTTCCACATCTCGGGGCCGCTGACTCAGGTGTTCCTGCTGGGAGTCATCGCCCAGCATTTGGGCGGGCGTCTCGAATTCGATCCGGTCGCAAAGCGCTTCACGAACAATGACCGGGCGAACGCGTTGCTTGTCACCGAGCCCGCCCGGCCGGGTTGGGAGCAGTACTTCAAGGCCTGAGCCGGGATCATGCAGTTGGTGGGCGTCGGTTTCCACACCGACGCCAGGTTCGCCCGCCTCGTGAGTCCTTGTCGTCGATATGGAAATCGACGACCACCTTTCGGTCGGTTCGCTACCGAGCGAAACGGCGCTTCAATTGCATGATCCCGGCTGAGGACAGTTTATGCCGTCGAGGTGGAGCGACCTGCTCCTCAGGGCGCTTGCTCCGCGGCGGATGTTCTGAGCGCGTTGGGAGCCGTTTCGGCAGGCTCAAGGCACTGAGCTTGGGTTGAACGGACAACGCGCTCCACCTTGGGCCCTACCTGGGCTGACGCCACAGCGCCCGCAGCAACACCAAGTGTCCGAACAGCGCCCCGCCCACGCAAACCGGACCGATCAGGAAATAGGGATATTGCAGCGCGAGCAGCAGGGGTGGCCGCTGGCCCCAGGCGAAGGGGAGCGGTGAGGACATGATCGCCACGCGCATGACATTGAGCAGGAGGGCAAATCCCACAACGTTGGCGATGCGGGCCGCGGTCCGGTAGCGCGAGACCAGGGGCGCGCAGATCAGCGCGGTCACGCCGCTGATGATGTCCCAGTTTTGCCCGGTCCAGGTCATGGTGCCAGGAATGGTGCCCTGCGCGGCCCATTCGTGGAGCACGAGTTCCAGGGGCAGCCGGAAGGCTTGGAAGCCAACCAAGGCCGCCAGCGGCAGGCCCATCGCCAGACGCTTGCCGAACGGCGATAACGCGGCGGCGGTGCAGATGACGAGGATGGAGCCGAAGAATATCGGCAGGCCGTGGAAGGGCAGGGTGTTCATCCTACCGCTGGCCACCAGCAAAGTCAGGGCACCCACCCACGCCCAGACCACCGAAATAACGATCACGGCAACGCGGCCGCGTCCATAAACGCGCAGCACGGCCCAAAAGAACGCCCCACCAACCGCGGCCACGATCACGCGGAAGGCGAGGACCGAGCCGGCGCTGGCGGGAACGAATTCCATCCGGACTACTTCACCAGCTTGCTGTGCTTGCGGCTGTACCCGAAGTACACGGCAAATCCAATGGTCATCCAGACCGTCAGGTTCAGCCAGGTAATCGCGGGCAGGGCGAACATCTGCACAATGCAGGTGAGCACACCGAGCACGGTGACGATCGGCGCCCACGGTGTCCGGAAGGGGCGGGGGAGGGCCGGTTGCGTGAAGCGCAAGACCAGCACGCCGGCGCACACGAGCGCGAAGGCCAGCAACGTGCCGATCGAGATCAGTTCACCGAGGAGATTCAGGGGGAAAAGGCCGGCGATGATGGCGCACGCGATGCCGGTGATCCAGGTCGTGACATGCGGCGTGCCGTGCCTGGGATGGATCTTGGCGAAATAGGCCGGCAACAGGCCGTCGCGGGCCATGGAATAGAAAATGCGCGGCTGGCCGAGCAGCGACACAAGGATCACGGAGGTCAGGCCCGCCAGCGCGGCGATCTCGATGAGATAGCGAAAGAGGGCCGGCGCCCCGGCCTGTTGCAGCGCATACACGAGCGGCTGCGGCACGTTGAGCTTCGAGTACGGGACCATGCCAGTGAGGACGAGCGAGACGGAAATGAAGAGCAGCGAGACGATCAGCAGCGTGCCGAGCAGGCCGACCGGCAGGTCGCGCTGGGGATTGCGGGTCTCCTGGGCCGCCGACGATACCGAGTCGAAGCCGACGTAGGCGAAGAATATCGCGCCGGCCCCGCGGAAGATGCCGCTCCAGCCGAATTCGCCAAAAGTCCCGGTATTGGGCGGGATGAACGGCGACCAATTGGCCTTGGGCACCGCGGGATGGCCGAGGAAATAGTAGACGCCGTAGCCGACGAGGGCCAGCAGCACGCCGACCTTGATCACGACCATCAGGTTGTTGAAGCCGGCGGACTCCTTGATGCCGATGTACAGGATGTAGGTCAGCAGGAGCGAAATAAAGACCGCGGGAATGTTGATGAGGGCGCCGGTCGTCTTGAGGGTCTGGAGCTGGAGGGTCGTGAAACCGAGGTTGATGGGGATGGTCTTGTCGGGATCGACATCGAGCGGGGCATTGGCGAACGCGGCGGGCAGTTCCCGGCCGAATTCACGAACGATTTCCCCAAACGTTCCCGACCAGCTCACGGCCACGGCGGCGCCGGAAAAAAGGTACTCCAGGATGAGGCACCAGCCGACGGTCCAGGCGAGGAATTCGCCCAAGCTGCCATACGTGTAGGTATAGGCGCTGCCCGAGACGGGAATCATCGAGGACAACTCGGCGTAGCACAGGCCCGCGAACAGGCAGGCGAGTCCGGCGACGACGTAGGAAATGGCAATCGACGGGCCGGCATATTGGGCGGCGGCCGGACCGGCCTGCACAAAAATGCCGGCGCCGACCACGGAGCCGATGCCCAGGCTGATAAGGGAAATCGGGCCAAGCGTCCGCTTGTAGCCATGCTCTGCCGTCGCCTCTTTTTGCAGGTCAGCGATGGGCTTGGTGCGAAACAGGCTCATGGCAGGTCACGCGGCGGCACGAGCGCACCAAGCGGGCGGGGGAGAGGCATGCGGACTACCCAGCAGGATTGTCCGCGGGCTGGCAACATGGCTTTTAGCGGCCGCGGCGGCTGCTGCGGGGCTTTTCATCCCCTTCCTCGGCGTCGTCGGAATCCTCGCCCTCGTCGTCTTCATCCTCCTCGTCTTCGTCGCCGTCGCCTTTCTTCTCGCCTTCCTCGTCGTCGTCACCGTCTTCGTCGTCCTCGTCCCATTTCAGTGACGAGTCGTTCTTCATCTTCTCATCCTCTTCCTCATCGACCTCCGGCACGTCGGCCTCCTCCTCGTCACCGCCCTTGACCTTCTCGCCGTCCTCATCCTCGTCGCCGTGGCCCTCGGGGGTGTAGTCGAGGATCGCGGTGATCTCGCTGAAAAGATGAACGGCTTTCCCTTCGATGAAGTCGCTGTTCTGGGCTTCGCGGATCTGGTCTTCAACCTCGTCGACCGTGAGCTTTTCCTCGAGGTCGAGGATTTCGTTCAGCATCTTGACGCGCAGGCGGGTGATGTGGTCGAGGAAATCGGCATAGGGTCCGTTCTCCTCGTCGATCACATCGGGCAGGGCGAAGAGTTTTTCCTCGGACTCCAGCAGGGGCTGCTTGATGCGGGAGAGGCGGACCTTGCCCTTGCCGAGATCCTTCGCGATGCGGAACGGGATGAAAGCGCGCTCGAAGATGTCCTGGTCGAAGCCGTATTCGCGCAGCGGGTCGATCAGCTCGATGATATGGTCAACCTGGCGGGGGTCGATGATGCTGAGACCGTCCACATCCCAGTGGACCGGGTCGCTGACTTCGTCGACCCACCAGTTGTGATCCTCACCGAGTCGGACGATGCACCATTCTAGTTTGGGAGAGCCTTTCGCCATGGTTGATATGTTCTGAATTCCGCTGCACGAAAGCGGGGCCTTTGAGTGATTGTCAAATCCTGAAACGCCTAAAGTTGAAAATTTTGCATCTCTCCCGCCCGGAAAGAGAAACGCGGCGGCACAGTGCAAAGCCGGCGGGAAAAAACAAGACCAAAACTTTGCCCGGCCGGTGCTTGAAACCCGCGCGCTGGATGGCATCGTCCGCGCCACATGGGCTGGTTCTACCAACACGTCTCGAAACCCGCATTTTTCCGGCTCGATCCGGAGCATGCCCACGAGGTGGCGGTCAACAACCTCGCGCTGCTGGGTCGTGTGCGGCCGCTCTGCCGGCTGCTGGAGCGCTGGCACCAATTGTCGCCGGCGTTGTACCGGCCGGTGGAGTGTTTCGGCCTCAAATTTCCCAACGCCGTGGGGCTGGCGGCGGGCTTCGACAAGAATGGCCGGGCCTGGCCCGCGGCCGCCGCGCTGGGCTTTGGCCACGTGGAGATCGGGACGGTCACGCTGCACGCCCAACCGGGCAACCCGAAGCCGCGGGCGTTCCGCTATCCGTCGGAGCAGGCGGTGATCAATCGGATGGGTTTCAACAATGACGGGGCCGCCGCGCTTGCGGCGCGGCTGGCGAAGCTGCCGGGCCCGGGGCGCCGCGCGATTCCCCTCGGCATCAACCTGGGCAAGACGAAGGTCACGCCGCTCGACCAGGCGACGGAGGACTACCTGGGGAGCTTCCGCCTGCTGGCCGACCACGCGGACTATGTGGCGGTCAACGTCAGCAGCCCAAATACGCCGGGGTTGCGCGAACTGCAGGATGCATCCTGGCTCAAACCGCTGTTGGGTGCGCTGGTGAACGAGAACAAGGCGCGCCTGGCCGGCGGCAAGCCACGCCGGCCGGTGCTGCTCAAGATCGCCCCCGACTTGTCCTACCCGCAGGTGGACGCGGCGCTTGGTGTCATTGCCGACCTCGGGCTCGACGGCATCATCGCGACGAACACCACGCTGCAGCGCCCGGGATTTTTCCAAGCGGTGAACGAGGCTGGTGGTTTGAGCGGTGCGCCGGTGCGCCGACGTTCCACCGAGATCGTCAATTACATCGCCCGGGCAACCAATGGCCGCCTGCCGATCATCGGCGTGGGCGGCATCATGGATGAAGCATCAGCCGCCGAAAAAATGGACGCCGGCGCCACGCTCGTGCAACTCTATACCGGGTTGATCTTCCGTGGTCCGTTCTTTGCCGCGGAGGTGGCGCGGGCGCTGGCGGAACGCCAGAAGGGCTGAGGACGTCGAACGGCGCGCTCAGATGGCCCAGTCGGCGCCGTCGACGAGGATCTCATGGGCCTTGCGCGGCCGCACCACGAGGCTGGTTTCCTTGTAGTACGCGACGCTGTGGGCGGGGATCGACTCCCGCACCCAGACGTTGGCCCCGATCACCGAATGCGCACCGATGCGGGTGTCGCCGCCCAGGATGGTGGCATGGGCATAGATGGTGACGTGGTCCTCGATGTCAGGATGGCGTTTCACCCCTTTCACCGGGTTGTTCTTCCCATCGGTCTCGAAGGATTTTGCGCCCAGCGTGACGCCTTGGTAGATCTTCACGTGCGTGCCGATGGTCGCGGTCTCGCCGATGACGACGCCGGTGCCATGATCGATGAAAAAATGGGAGCCAATGTGCGCGCCCGGATGCAAGTCGATGCCCGTGCGTTCATGGGCATACTCCGTGAGCATGCGGGGGAGCAGCGGCACTTGCAGGGCAAAGAGGACATGGGCGAGACGCTGCAGCGAAATCGCCAGCACGCACGGGTACGCGAGGATGATCTCGTCGGTGCTGCGCGCTGCGGGATCGCCGGAGTACGCGGCGGCCACATCCGTCTGCACCAAACGCCGGACCTCGGGCAGGCAGCTGAGGAACTGGGTCGTCATGGCTTGGGCGGCGGCCTTGGCGTCGGGATTGCCCGCATAGCGCAGGCTTTTTTCGACCTCGGTGGTCATCCGGGCCTCGATCTTGTCCAGCAACCGGTCCAGCCACGCGGCCGCCTGCGCCTGGGTCAGCGCGCTATTTTCAAAGAATCCCGGGAAAAGCAGGTGCATGAGGTCACGGGCGAGTTCGGTCACCCGGTCCTGCGAGGGTAGGTTGGCCCCGTCGAGGTGGTTGATGCCCCCGCCTTGGGCATAGGATTCCAGCAGCGCCTGCTTGATGGCTTTCGGGGTCATGGGGCGGTTAGCATCATCAAAAACCCCCTGTGGTCAAATGCGTTGGGGGACTCGGACCGTCATAGGAGATGACAGCTCCTCCATCGTCCGGAAGTAAAAGTGCACTGGTTTCGTCCACAATCACCACCCTCAGTACTGGCCCGCCATGCGAAGTCGCTCGGGCTGCGGCGCCGGCGTGCCCGCTTTCGACAAGGCTTCGGCGGGCATGCTTCGCGCTCGCCTCCTGCTCAGCGAAGGCTGGTGCTCGGGACAGGACTCGAACCTGCACGCCTTACGGCACACGCACCTCAAACGTGTGTGTCTACCAATTCCACCACCCGAGCATTCCAACGTGGGAGCGGTGACTTAGGTAAATCCCCCAAGTCTTGTAAAGCCCCGAAATGCGCTTGCGTCGCTGTTTCTTCCCGGGGCACACTACTCCCTCCTGCGGAACTGACCTAACGCGGGAACACCCAAGCAAAACCAAGCACTCTCACCGGGTAACCACGCCCGTTTTTACGCAGTCATGGATGATACCAAGTCCGCCAATGAACCCAACGAGCAGGGGTTGAACAAAATCGACCTCAGCCAGTTGCAGAGCTTCAACTTCGGCACGCAATGGACGGAGGTGAAACCAATTTCACCCGGCCGGCGCGAACGCGATTTCGATCGGGGGGATCGTCCGGACCGCGGGGACCGAGGTGAACGTCGCGACCGACGCGAAGGGGGCGGCGGCGCCGGCGCCGGCGGCGGCCAGGGCGCGCCCCAGATGCGCGATCGTCGCGGCTTCCGCAAGCCGGTGGGCCCGGCAAGCGGTGATCCGGGGCCGGCTGCACCCGGGGGGCAGGCGACGGGCCCGGGCGGTGGCGGGGAGCCGCGTCGCTTCGATCGCGGCGGCCCGCGCCGCGAGTTCCGGGGCGAGCCGCGCGGCGATCGTCGTGAGGGCGGCGAGTATCACGGGCATGATCGCGCACCGTACGTCAGCCCCTATTTCACCGCGACCTGCTACCCCGAGGACACGGGATTCGCGGCCATTGTGAAGGCCGTGCGGGCGTCGTGCCGCACCTTCCAACTTTTCGAGATCACCAAGACCGTCCTGGAGAAGAACGACCGCTTTGTGGTGGTTATCCAGCGCACCCGCCCGCCCGCGGCCGAGGGCCAGTCCGTCGAGAAGCCCGCGCCGCTCTACATGTCGCTGCCCGACCACCTGCCTTTCGACACCGAGGAGGCCGCGGTTCAGCATGTGTTGAATAACAACCTTTCCGCCTTCTTCGACACGAGTGAGGTCGAGGTCGACCCGCCCAAGGGAAGTTATCCCATCATCAACAAATGCGGAATCACCGGGGAGTTGCTCGGGCCGCCCAATTATCATCGTTACCAGCAGATCCTGCAGCAGCATTACGCGACCAAGATCAAGGGCATGTCCTTCGATCGTTTCCGGGACAGCATCGTTTCGGTGCGCGAGCCCGAGGTGGCGGCGGCCTGGCTGGAAAAGATGAAGAAAATCACGCGGTATACGTGGAAGCCGCCCGTTGCCCGCTCCGCGACAAACCCGCCGATGGCCGCCACTCCGGCCGCCGCGCCCGCGCCTGAAGCCACTCCCGCCGCGAATGAAGCGGCGGACGGCAAGCCAGCCGCCGACCAGCCGGCCGAGGCCGCCGCCGCGACGTCGCCCGCACCGGAGGCCCCCGCGCCGATTACCTTCGACAGCATCGAAGATGCCCGCCTCCACCTGCTCACCCATGCACGCGACAAGGTGGTCCGCGCCTTGGACAGCGTTCGCTTCCACGGCAAGAACATTGAAAAGCTGCCGCCCGGCGAGATCCGTCGCGCCCTGGAGGGCCACATCGAGCGCCAGCGACGTTTCCCGCTCGACACGGCCAACGCGCTGCGCGGCCGCTTGCGCCGCGAAAGTTTCACGATCTTCAAGAAGGGGTCGCGCGGTGTTTCGTATGTTTGCGCCGTCAAGCGCCGCTTCCGCGTGCCGGGCCAGGTGTTCTCGGAAAGCATCACCGCGCTGATCGACTTCATCGAGAAGCACCCGATGGTGCACGTGAAGGACCTGCCGAAGCAGTATCTCGGCATCGATATTGCCGCGCTCCAGGCGGCCGCACCGGCGTCGCCGGCACCCGAAGGAACGACGCCTTCGCAGGCGCCCTTTACCGCGCTGCCTCCGGAACAGGCCGAAAAGCTACGGAAGATGAGCAACGATCTTCGCTGGCTCGTGATGGAGGGCTACGTGACGGAATTTTCCGACAGCAAGCTCTTCGCCCCGCCCGCCATGGCCCCGCAGACTGCAAAGAAGGCCGAAGCGAGCGATGAGGAGCATGACCCCGTGGATTTCCCGGATGCGCCGCCTGCCGCCGATCATGCCTCCGCCCCGGCGCCGGCGCCCACTCCTCCCGCGCCGGTTTCGAGCCACGATGCGGAGACCCGGCCAGCCCATCCGATGGGCGAAGCCACTGCCCCGGTTTCCAGCAATGATGCCCTCACGACGCCGGCGATTCCCTTGTCCGCAAGGATGGCAGCACCTGCCGAGGAGCCCAAGCCCGACGGCCAGGCCTGAAGTTTGACCAAGCCCGCTCGAAGGAGCGGGCTTTTTTGTCGGTGGACTGTAGCCGGGGTCGCTGACCTCGGATGTGGTCACGATCACCGGGGCCAACGGCTCCGGCTACAGCAGCACCACGCGGTGGCGGTCCCCCTCTTCGATGGACAGCTGCAGGTGCCAAGCCGACTTGGGTAGCCAGGCGCCGGTCTTCTCCGGCCACTCGACCGCAAGGCACCAGGGGCTCGTCAGGAATTCCTCCAGGAGCAGCGCGTCGATCTGTCGTTCATGTTCCAACCGGTACGCATCGAGATGCACCAGCTTCCGGGCTTTGCCCGGGTAGACCGAATAAAGCGCGAAGGTCGGGCTCGTGACCTGCTCCCGCACCCCGAGCCCTTGGGCCAGCCCCTGCACAAACGTCGTTTTGCCCACTCCCATGTCGCCATGCAGCGCGAGCACGGTGTCGGGTGGCAGTTCGGCGGCAAGCGCGGCGGCGAGCGCGCGGGTCTCGGCGGCCGACGCCGTGGTAATGCCCTGGCGGAGCTTATCGCAGGTGCTCGTAGCCATGGAGCGAATCCCAGTTCACATGTCCGGGCGAGAGCTGGCGGGCAAAACTGCCGATGAGGTGGAATGGCAGATCGAAATGCTTCAGCCAGCGCAGGACAAACTTGATGGGGTCCGCCTTCGCTGCGACCACGACGAGCAGCTCATAGTCTTCACCATCGGTCAGGGCATGCACCCACGGTTGCCGACCGCTTTTTCGCGCTGCCCGCCGGGCGGCGGCACTGATCGGCAGGATCCGGGGCCAGACGGAGGCGACCAACCCGCGCGGCGTGAGCGACTGGATGTCCTTCGCTATCCCGTCACTGACGTCCATCATGGCGACCACGTCCTTCTGCCGCGCCAACCACTGGCCCTCCGCGAGTCGCGGGACGAAACGATAGTGGTGTCCCGCCCGCGAGCCGCCGAGCCGACCGGTTACGAAAATATGGTCTCCGGTCCGCGCGCCGGACCGGGTGATGACGCGCGCTCCCGTGGACTCTCCGTGCAACGTGAGGAAAGCACCGAAGAATCCCGCCGGCCCCTGCGTGATGTCGCCGCCAACAATTTTCACGCGATGTCGCCGGGCGCAGGCGGCGAGCCCGAGGTAAAAGGCGCGGAGCCAGGCGACGCTGGTCGTGGGGGCCAGTGCGAGGGAGATCACCGCAGCCACGGGACGTCCGCCCATTGCGGCGATGTCGCTCAGGTTGCGCTTGAGCAGCTTGGCTCCGACCGCCCGCGCGGGCACCCGGTCGTCGAAATGCTGGCCGTAGATCACGGGGTCGGTCGTGACCAGCTGGTGCCGTCGCGTGGGGGGAATGACCGCACAGTCATCGCCGATGCCGAACGGGGCGGCCGGCGAGGTGTCGCCGAGCCAGCCGCGAATCTCGGCGATCAGGCGCTGTTCCCCGTGGGCACCCACGGACAGGGCGTGGCGGGTGGTGAACGGGCTCATGGGTTCGGCGGGGTGAAGCCGGCGAGCAGGAGGATGATCGAATGCAGGTTGAACAGGCCGTGCGCCACAATGGGCACCCGGATCGAGCCGGTCGCTTCATAGGCGAGGGCCAGCAGCATGCCCAGCGCGGCCAGGGGCACGAAGCTGGCCCAGTTCGCGTGCATGGCGCCAAAACAGATCCCGCTGACGAGCAGGGCGGGAGTGCGGCCCAGCTTCTGCCGGATGAACCGATAAAGTGCCGCGCGAAACATCAGCTCCTCGTAGACGGGTGCGAGGATGCAGGCCATGATCAGCATGCCGCCAACGACGAACGGGGATTTGGTCTGCAGGAAATCGGCAATCAGGTCTTGGGGCGCATCCGGCAGCCCGCTGGCCCGCAACACGGCCAGCCAGGCAAGGCTGATCAGAATCACGACCGGCAGGGCCACCAGCAGCGTACCCATGCCGTAGCCCGTGGCCTCTGACCACGTGAGCGGCGGACGGCTGGTCCGCACCGGGGGGAATGACGATTCCGTCATCCAGGCGCGTTGCGCGGCGGGAAGGAGGACCCGCCAGCCAATGAGGGAACCGCCGTAATTGGCCAGGTTGATGACCAGCACCTGCACACCCTTGTAGTCCGGAATCTTCGTCAAGTAGGGGCCGAGGAGCAGCTGGACCAACGCGTTGCAGACAAAGCCCGAAAGAAAGATCAAGGCCGCCCCAATCGCGAATTCAACCGGCGATAACGAGAGCTGGGGAAGGGCGTGCACGCCGAGCCAGCGTTGCCGCTGGCGGGCACTGAGCAGGATCCACAGCACCAAGCCGCCGCCACCGAATACGAGGGTGTATTCGAGGACCTCCAGGGTGAGTTGCAGCGGGTCCGTGGCCATGGGTTCCGCCTATGCTTGGCAGCCCCCGCGCCGAATAACCACTCCGAAAACCCGTGGATCAGGCCGGCTTGGCCCGGCCGGCAAGGACGTTCTGCACGGCCGCGATGAGTTCGTCGCCAGACATTGGCTTGGACAGCAGGGCCAGCCGTCCGGGGTGGTCGGGGATTGCCGCCAATTCGCCGGGGACGCCGCTCATGGCGACAATGCGGACGTCGGGATTGTGGGCGCGCAGCTCCCGGATCACGTCGTGTCCCTGCAAGCCGGGCATCATCATGTCGGTCAAAACCGCCTGGATCTCGCCAGGGTGGGCCCGATACAGCGCCAGGCCATCGACGCCATTGGCCGCGACCAGGGTGCGATAACCATAGGCAACCAGCAGCGCCCGGGCGATTTCCCGAACCCCATCTTCATCGTCGATGACGAGCACCGTTTCGCCCCGGCCGCGGGAACGAGGTGCCGGAGGCAATCCGGGATGCGCGCTGGCGACGCGGGTCACGGCGGGAAAATACAATCTAAATTCCGTGCCTCGTCCCACCTCGCTGCGGACGCACAGGAAACCGCCATGCCCCTTCACGATGCCGAGCACGGTGGAAAGGCCCAGCCCGGTGCCCTTGCCGGCGGCTTTGGTGGTGAAAAACGGGTCGAAGATGCGTTCGAGGATTTCGGGCGGAATGCCGGTGCCGGTGTCGACCACGGACACCTGGACGTGCGCGCCCGGTTGGGCGCCCGGGTTTTCCCGGGCCAGGGCCGCGTCCACCGCCACATTGGCGGCGCGAAAGATGAGCCGGCCCCCGTGGGGAAGGGCATCCCGGGCATTGATGCCAAGATTCATGAACACCTGCCCGAGCTGGGTCGAATCCCCGCGCACGCCCCAGAGGTCCCGCGGCAGCTCGGTCTCGACGGATATGGCACGGGGTAACGTGTCCGCGAGCAATCCGGCAACATCCTTGATGATCGCGGTGAGCTGGACGTCGGTGCGTTCGCCGTCGCTGCCGCGGGCAAACGCCAGCACCTGACGGATCAGCGCGGCGCCATGCCGGGTGCTTTTCTCCATGATCTCCACCAAGCGCAGGAGCTCCGGCTCGCGCAGTTCCTGCTGCAGCAAATTCACGGACATCAGGATGGGGGAGAGGACGTTGTTGAGGTCGTGGGCGATGCCGCCGGCAAGCGTGCCGATTCCTTCCAACCGCTGGGAACGCAACAGCTGGGACTCGAGCCTCCGCTGCTCGGTGACATCGGTGTTGATCGCGAGGATCGATTTTGGCCGGCCCTCGATGTCGTGCAGGAGATTCCACCGGCTTTCCACGTGGCGCCAGTGGTCTGCGCGGTCCGTGACCCGCAGGTCGCCGCGCCAGGCGCCCGTCGCATGCACCTGCTGCAGGGCGGCGTCCAACGCGTCCGTTCCCTGCGCCCCGAAGAGCTCCAGCAGCTGGTGACCCGGCCCGGAGCCGTCCTGCCAGCCAAAAAGGACCGCGGCGCTGTGGTTCCAGTACGTGATGCGCCCCTCGCTGTCGGCGACGCAGATTGCGTCGCGGGCCTTGTCGAGCCATCCGGCCTGCTCGCGCAACTGCAGCTCGACCTGGCGCCGCCGCAACTGTTCGTTCCGGTGGACCAGCGCGCGCTTGATCGCCGGAATGAGCCGGGCGGGGCGGTCCTTGATGACGTAGTCAATCGCCCCGTGCTGCATGGCCTCGATGGCATTGGCTTCGCCGATGGTGCCCGAAAGGAACATGAACGGCGTGGCCACGGATTGCCGGCGCGCGATATCCAGCGCTTCCAGGCCGTTGAAGCCGGGCATGGTGAAGTCGGAAAGTATCAGGTCGAAGTCCTCGTGGGTTACCGCGGTAATGAAATCATCGCGGGTATCCACCCGGGTGATGGCGGAGTCGGGCCATTGGTCGCGGATCTGGCCATGTGTCAGTTCGGCATCGATCGGATTGTCCTCCACGTGGAGGACACGCAGCTGCGGCTGCGGGGCATGGTACGGGGTCATGGACGGAGCGGGCTAGGTGGCCTTGGGGGAGGACTCAGGGGGCGGCTCGTTGAGCACCGCCCAGAAGAGGCCAAGTTGTTTCACCGAATCGGCGAACTGGGCAAAGTCGACGGGCTTCACGACATAGGCGTTTGCCCCGAGGGCATAGCAGCCGGCGAGATCGGGTTCCTCCTTCGAGGAGGTCAGCATGACGACGGGCAGGCGCTTGAACACGGGATCGGATTTCAGCTGGCGCAGGACCTCGAGCCCGTCGAGCCGGGGCATCTTGATGTCGAGGAACACCACCACCGGCAGGCCCGGCTCGCGGTCCGCGAACTTCCCGCGCCGATTGAGGTAGTCGAGGGCCTCGACGCCGTCGCGGGCGACGTCGACCACGTTGGCGAGATGGTGCTCGTCCAGGGCGGCGAGCGTGAGGTCGATGTCGCGGAGGCTGTCTTCCACGAGCAGGATGCGGCGGAGGGTTTTCATGACGGGGATTTCCTTTGGCGGGGCAGGGTAAAATAGAAGGTGGCTCCAGCCTCCGGGGCGCTTTCCGCCCAGATCCGGCCGCCATGCCGGAGGACGATCCGGCGGACGTTGGCGAGGCCGATGCCCGTGCCCTCGAAGTCCTCGGACCGGTGCATTCGTTGGAAGACGCCAAACAGCTTGGTCGCATACTTCATGTCGAAGCCCACCCCATTGTCGCGGATGAAGATCACGATTTCTTCCGGTGACCCAGGCTGGCAGCCGATTTCAATTTCGGCCGGATCGCGCGGACGGGTGTATTTCACGGCATTGGAAAGGAGGTTGACGAAGACCTGCCGCAACATCGGGAGGTCGCCCGGCACCACCGGCAGTTCGCCCTTTTTCCAGCGGATGTTGCGTTGCTGGGTCTCCAGCTCCAGCCCCTTGATCGTTTCCTCGGTCAGTTGCTGCAGGTCGACGGATGCGAACTGCATTTCGGTTCGGCCCATGCGGGAGAAAACCAGCAGGTCGTCGATCAACGCCCCCATTTGCTTCGCCGAAGCTGAAATATGGCCCAGGTATCCCTGGCCCTTTGTCGAGAGCTTGGCGCCGTCCGATTTGACCAGCATCCCGGCAAAACCGTCGATATGCCGGAGCGGGGCCCGGAGATCGTGTGACACGGAGTAGCTGAAGGCCTCGAGTTCCTTGTTCGCCGCCTCCAACTCGGTGGTGCGCTGCGCCACGCGTTGTTCGAGGTCGCGGGTCAGGTCGTGGATCTGGCCGAGCATCTGGTTGAACGCTTCGGTCAGCAGGCCCAGTTCGTCGCGGCCCAGCGCCGGTGCGCGGGCGGTGTAGTCGCGTCGCTCCGAGACGGCCCGGGCCGATTCCGCCAGGGCGAGGATCGGCGTGGAAATCTGCCGCTGTAGGACGCGGGAAAGGAGATATGCCGCCAGCAGGACGAGCGCCATCACGCCCAGGACGATCGGGAGTGAGCCCCACATGAATTCGCGCAGGATGGTGCCCGAATCGAACCTGAGGAACAGGGTGCCCAGCCTCCTCTCCTGCACCATCACGGCCTGAAAACCAACGAGGTGGGCGCCGACAAACCGGTAGCCGTCGGGCCCCGGCGACGCCGGGATCGGGTCGGCCGGGGCGGCGGGGGCATAGCGGGCGAAAACCCGGCCCTGCCGGTCGAACAGGGCCGCCGCCAGCACATGCCGCTCTGCCTTCAGGGCTGACAGGATTTCCGCGGCATCGTCCGGGTTCTCGAAGGCCAGGGCTGCCGTGCTGTTGGCGGCAAGGATTTCCCCCAGCGTGGCGAGGTGGCGCAGGGTGGTTTGCCGGAAGATGACGTACTCATAGGCAAAGAAAGCCCCGCGCATCAGCAGCATGACGACCGCGCTGGTCACCAGGAGGATCAGCATCAGCTTCTGCCGGATGGGTGTGTTGCGCAGAGGCATGGTCACGGGGTTTCGTCGTTCACGATTTCCGCCGGCCGCAGCAGCTTGGAGCTGATGGTCAGCCCGGCCGCGCGGGCACTTTCCAGGTTGATCCGCAGCCGGATTCGCCGGTTCTCGGTGATGAAGCGGATCATCACGCCCCGCCGGGCCGCGCCTTCGATATCGCTGACCGTGAGGATGGGACGATCCCGCAGTTCAGTGGCGACCTGGACGATATGCACCTCTTCCGAGCGGCTGATAAATAGGATGTGGCAGGCGTCGATATCCCCGGCGCGCTTGTAGCGGCGCACCGCCAGCGGCCGCGGACCGATCTTTTCCCCGCGCACCGTTTCATCCAGCACGGGGCCGAAGGGATCGTCGCCGAGGATGCCGATCACGAGGGGCGAATCCGCCGCTTCGAAGGCCGCGGGTGGCCATTCGACAAATTGGGCGAAGTTGAACAGGAAGACGGCCTTGAGCTGGTATTCCGCGGGGGCTCCAACCGGAGTGGCGGCCGCGTTCGCGCCGGCGAGCAGCAGGAAAAACAGCGCCAGCCCCCGGCCCGGCCAACCCGTCCTCTGCAGGATGATGGGGAGGAAATGAAAGGGACCTAGAACTTCCATGTCATCCTCGCATGGAAACTGCGCTCGGTTTCTTCCCGGGTTGGCCCCGGAAAGCCATACTCAGGATGCCGGGCATGCAGCAGGTTTTGCCCGGCGATCGAAAATTCGAGCTGGTCGGTCGGATGCCAGCCGAAGCGGACATCCAGTTCATAATAGTCCGGCACCGTGCCGGGCGTCGGCCCGTTGTTGTTGTGCAGCTCGTCGACCCAGCGCAAGGCGGCGTCGAACTCGACGCGGTGAGGCAGGTTCAGCGACGATTGCAGGGAGAACTGCTGTTCCGGGTCGGCGGTTTCATTGAGGGCATTGCTGAAATCGACCTGCCCCGGCTTCACACGCAGGTCGGTTTCCAGCAGGTTGTACGCCGCGCGTATCCGCCAGTTTTCGGATACCTGGCTGGCAAGGCTGATTTCCGCGCCCTGGGTTTCGCCCTCCAGGTTGTTGTGGAACACCAGCGGAAATCCGAACGACGGAAAACCGGCGGGGCCCGGGGTGAGGCTCCGGACCCGGTCGTAGTCGTTGAAAAACAGCGACACCGACAGGATCGTGCGGGTGCCGAGTTGGGCGCGATGGCCGAGCTCGTAGGCGATGACGGTTTCCGCTTGGAAATCCGGCCCTCCGGTAAGGATGCTCTGCGGAAATGGCGCGGGCAACCCCGTGGGTTGCACCAGGTCGCGGTCGATGCGGGAGGGGGTGCGGACGGCCCGGGAGATCGCGGCCCACAGCATTTGCGTGGGACGATGATTCCAGCGGAGCCGCACACTCGGCTCCCACTCGAGGTTCGTGTAGTCGTTGTGCTCGACCTTCGTGCCGAAGGTGAGGAACAGGTTTTCGCGCAGCGCGAATTCATCCTGGATGAAGCCGCTGAACAATTGGTGATCCAGGCGGGCCGGCAGGAAACCGACGGTGGGCGCGTTCTCGACCACGTCGTGCGTGAACCGGTAACCCAGCCCCCACACCAGCTGGTGACGCTCGGCCGGGTGGGCATGATGCTGGAAATCCACGTCGATGGTATCGAGATCGTCTTCGAGCACCCCCGCCGGGGCCATGCCGGCGGCGGGCTTTGGCTGGGTCAGATGGGTGCGATCGTAATAAACCTGCACGACGGTCTGCTCGTCCGCCGAGAGCGTGCGCGACCAGCGTCCCAGCAGGTTTCCGCCCGAGACCTGGCTGGCGCCGCCCGACTGGAGGTTTTCGCTCCCGTCGTACGCGTCCCCCTGAAGGGTCAACGCATGCTCCGGATTTGTTTCGGCATCGATGCGGAAGCCACCGCGGCGCATCTGCCAGGAGTTGGGTGTCTCATGCCCGCCGGTGTTAACGCCCGGGGCGTGGTCGGCATACATCCCGTAGAGGCGGAAATAGACTCCCGGTTTGATTGTGCCGCCATAGCGCACGGCGCCCCCAGCCCGGAGTTCATTGCCGGCACTCGCCTCAACATAGCCGCCCTGGGTGTCCCTGGCGTTTTTGGTCGTGATGTTGATGACACCATTGACCGCGTTTGCGCCCCAAAGGGTCCCGCCGGGGCCACTGATGACCTCGATGTGGTCGATGTCCTCGAGCAATGTGTCCTGCACATCCCAGAACACCCCGGAAAAAAGGGGGGTGTAGACGGTCCGGCCATCCACCAGGACCAGGAGTTTGTTGGCGAGGTCGGTGTTGAAGCCGCGGGCGCTGATGTTCCAGTCGTGCGGGTTTTGGGCGGCGACGTGCAGGTTGCCCGCCAAGCGCAGGGACTCGGGCAAGTTGGGCGCTCCGGCCCGGCGAATTTCGTCTCCGGTCACAACCTGGATCGCGGACGCGGCTTCCAACAGCTTCTCGGGACGTTTGGAGACCGAAGTCACTTCGATGTCCATCAGTTCCTCCAAGCTCATCTGCTTGAGCGTGGAGACTTGGTTCTCCGGCTTCTCCTCCTGCGCGAGCATGGCGCCCGGTAGGGCCAGCATCAGGGCACAGCCGAACTGCAGGCTGCGGCGTGTGAATGCCCGTTCAGCCGGCCGAAAACAGATATGCTCCGTGGTAAGCATCCTGGCGCCGCATGGCCCCTTGCGGCTTCGCAAAGCGTGTTCGTTAGAGTCCTACAATCAAGGCAACCGGCTCATTTAAGCATTAAGGCAGAGCAATTAACCAATTTTTTTACAACACGCGCGAGGGCTGTATGAACCACGCGCGATCTCCCTTTCGATAGACGGCATTACCGTCGTAGCTTCCAGGCACCTCTACAAAGCGGAGTGTCTTTGATGCACCAACCTCGGAGGTGAAGTAGCCGAGAAGCGTCAGTTGTTTCATCATCCGGAAGTAGTGCGCCGGTTCGGCGGCCGACTTGTTCGCCGTATGCTGTCGCTGTTCGGCGTCGATTTCATTCAGGAGGGTCGTGCGTTCCTGCGGTGTGATCGCCATGAAGTCCTGGTTGAAGCGCCGGCGACTGGCGGCGTTCACTTTCACCAAGCCCGCCATGAAAGCCGCATGGTGGGCGTCGTCGTAACAATCATTGACCATCATGGCCATGAAGCCGCCGATGCCGACCGCCTTTGCGCCGGGTGTATCCGTGGTCGGGATGATGGTTTCGCCAATTTCGTCGAGCAGGAGAATGTCGGCGGAGCTGAAGTTCGCGCTGACGATTTTGCCTTCGAGCGGGGCGCCGCGGAGAAAGACATCGGCGCCGATCACGGCGCCACCCATGACGAGGGCGAGGCGGGCGAGGGCTTCGCGGCGGGACAGCAGGGCGGGAGAGTTCATCAGAGGTTCCCCTTTTTGAGTTCGGTCACGGCATGGTCAGCCGCGCGGGCGGTGAGCGCCATGTAGGTGAGGGAGGGATTCACGCAGGCGGCGGAGGCCATGCACGCGCCATCGGTGACATAGACATTGGGCGCGTCCCACACCTGGTTGTGTCCGTTGAGCACGGACGTCTTGGGGTCGCGACCCATGCGGGCCGTGCCCATCTCATGGATGCCGCGGCCGAAGTTGTAGCCGTTGTTGGTGGGCTTCACGTTTTTGACGCCAGCCGCCTCGAGCATCTCCACGGCGTCGGCGGTCATGTCCTTCCGCATGCGGTATTCGTTGTCCCGGATCTCGCAATCCATCGCGAGGATGGGCAGGCCCCACTTGTCCTTGGTCGAGCGGTCGAGGCTGATCTTGTTGTCGTGGTAGGGCAGGGTCTCGCCAAAGCCGGTCATGCCGATGATCCACGGGCCAGGTTCGGTCAGGGCTTCCTTGAGCGGCGCACCGATGCCGAGTTCGGGGACTTCGCGTTCCCAGCCGAGCCGGTTGGCGGCGCCTTGGTAGCCGAAGCCGCGCAGATAATTCCGTTTGTCGCCAAACAGATTCCGATAACGCGGGATGTAGAAGCCGCCCGGCCGCCGGCCATAGACGATGCGATCCGTGTAGCCTTCGACCTCGCCCGTGGCGCCGACACGGAAATGGTGGTCCATGGCATTGTGGCCCAGTTCGCCGCTGCTGCTGCCGAGGCCGTCGGGCCAGACGTCGGTCGCTGAATTCATCAGCACCCAGGTGGAATTGAAGCTCGACGCGCACAAGAAGACGACCTTCGCCTTGAAGACGTAGGTTTGGTTCGTCTCGGCATCGAGCACGGTGACGCCGGTGGCGCGCTTGGCGTCCTTGTCATAGTTGACCTGGGTGACGATCGAGAACGGCCGGACCGTGAGGTTGCCGGTCGCCACGGCCGCCGGAAGGGTGGCGGATTGGGTGCTGAAATAGGCGCCGAACGGGCAGCCGAGCCAGCATTTGTCGCGGAACTGGCAATTGGTGCGGGCGCCGTGGGCTTGGGAGAGATTGGCGATGCGCCCCATGATGAGGCGCCGACGGTCGTTGAAGTGGGTCTTGATCCGGGCGGCCACGTCCTTCTCGACGCAGTTGAGCTCAAAGGCCGGCAGAAACTTGCCATCAGGCAACTGGGGCAGGCCTTCGAGGGAGCCGCTAATCCCCGCGAAGCTCTCCGCGTGGTCATACCACGGGGCGATGTCCGCATAGCGGATCGGCCAGTCGACGGCGATGCCATCCTTGGCATTGGCTTCGAAATCGAAATCGCTCCAACGGTAACTATGGCGTCCCCAGAGCAGCGAGCGGCCGCCGACGTGGTAGCCGCGGAACCAGTCGAAGGGCTTCACCTCCTTGTACGGGCAGTCCTGTTCATCGGCCCACCAGTCGGCGTTGGCCTCATAGAGCAGGTCGCGGTTGAGAATGGGACGCTCGGCGATGAGCTCGCGGGACTTCTTCCCGCGATGCGGCAGTTCCCACGGGGCCTTCAGGGCGCTGGGGTAATCCTTGATGTGCTCCACGGGCCGGCCGCGCTCGAGCATGAGGACCTTGAGGCCCTTTTCGGTCAGTTCTTTCGCCGCCCAGCCACCGGTGATGCCGGAGCCGACAACGATCGCGTCATAGGAGTTCGTGGATTCTGCCATGGGAATGGGGTGGGGCGGGGCTCGCCGCGTGGGGGTAGCGTGGCGGACGGCACCATGGAGTTCAGGAATCGCGCTAAATCAACCACGGGTTTGCGAGAGGAGGCTTCGTCCAAGCCGCCTTGGCCACGACGCCCGAGGTTGGCTGATCGAGGCGCAGGGGTCATTCCCTGTGGGCGGGCCTCGCCTTCAGCCCAATCGACTACACCCGGCTCTTGAGGTCTTCGATCAACTTCTGCCACTTCTCGAAGTCGGCCTTGGATTCGCGCCACAACGCGCTCAGTTCAGAATCCTTGCCCAAGACCCGATCGAGCGCTTCGCGGGCATTCTTGCGCACGGATTCGCTGGGTTTCGACGGAAGTTTCTTGGCGAGGGCCGCCACCTCGTCGGGCAGATCGGCCGCGGGCCGTCCCTGCGCCGCAGCGAGGACCTCGCAGGCTGCGACGGCGTAGCAGCCGTCCGACAGGTCAAGGTATCCGCTGCCCTTCGCCACTCGCGCGATCGTCGTTTCCACGGCGCGCTGCCCGCCAGGCTTCAGTTCATTTTCAACCCAGTCCAGGGCATCATCGTTGGCAAAGCTGGCGTAGGCCCACGCGCCGGCCTGAGCGGAGACCGCAATAACCAAGCTTAGGAAGAAGACGGCGAGGCGCCTGGTCTTCATCCTTGGCGCCGGGGATGGCATGGACCAGCTGGCAGAACCGCAGGGAGCGCTCAATGGTGGTTTCACCGTGGTCTTGGTGGCGCCGCCCCGCAAATCGGGTCATCCTGCCTGTCGGAGGCTGACGGGCGCCTTCCATGACCGAAGCCGGCTTTCCATAACCCGAGCAACAAAAGCGAGCAGGCGGCCAGGACAGCCGTGGTGGCGGAGTCCGGGACCGGGGTCCCGGTGACCGAAAAATTGGGGACGGATCCGCCGTCATAGACGCCGGAAGCGGGCAGGAAGCTGAGGCCGGGAGAACTAAATCCATAGGAACTGCCCAGCGTGGCCGCTGCGTCGGTTTCGACCGTCGGGGGAAAGGAAGTAATCCAACCCGAACCCCAATTCGGGGAATTCCCCACCAAGCTCAGAAAGTACTGGCCGGCGGAGAGATTGAGCCCGGAAAACAGCACCACGTCATTCTCGACGCTCGGGAAGGTGAACGAGGCATTCGCAACCTGGTTCGCGACGGTCGTGCCCGGCCCGAGGCTCGTGGTCAGGAAGGCCCGGCCGGTTTCGCTGCTGCGCCCAAAGGCGGTCAGGTTGGCGGAAATGGAAACGTTTTCGTAGGCGACCGATTGCGTCCAGGAAACGCCAAAGGCCTGTCCGGCATAGAGGACGATCCAGCCGTCGAAATTACCGTCGGTCGAAACGACCGTGTTGGCGGGCGCAATCGCGGCGGCCAGCATCGCGGCCAGGCCCAGGACGAGTGATTTGATCTTCATGGTGTGGATTCGAACCTAAAGGCGACATGTCGCCTCAATTTGGCCTGGCCCGCCGCTGATAAGTGACGTGACAATCCGCTCTCGTGCAACACCGAACTCGGGGCTGGGAAGTTCCGCCGCGCCCCGCTACCGGCGTTTTCCTTTCCCCCAAGCCCAGTGGCCAAAGGTCGGTCAGCCCACCATCTTGCCATGGTGATAGACAACCCGGCCGGAGACGATCGTGGTCTTCACCCGGCCGGTGAGGTTTTGCTTGTCCCAGGGTGAATTGATGGACTTCGAGAACGCGCCGTAGGTGTCGTATTTCCAGGTCTCGTCGGGGTTGAAGAGGCAGACGTCCGCGGCGGCACCGGTGGCCAGGGTGCCGGCGGGGAGCTTGAGGAGATTGGCCGCTTTGCGCGTCATCAGGTCGATGACGGCGCTGAGCTTGAACTTGTTCTTATTGACCAGGACATCGAGGCAGATGGGCAGGGCGGTCTCGAGGCCGATGATGCCGTTGGGCGCGTAGTCGAATTCGCGATCCTTTTCCTCCGGGGCATGCGGCGCGTGGTCCGTGCCGATGCAATCGAGGGTGCCGTCACGCAGGCCGGCGATGATCGCCTTGCGGTCCGCCTCGGTGCGGAGCGGCGGGTTCATCTTGAGGTTCGTGTCGTAGGTGCCGAGGGCCTCCTCAGTGAGGGCGATATGGTGTGGCGTGGCCTCGCCGGTGACGTTGATGCCATCGGCCTTGGCCCGGCGCAGGAGTTCGACGGAATGGGCCGAACTGATGTGCTGCATGTGGATGTGCGCGCCGGTGTATTTCGACAGGATGATATTGCGGGCGACGATGATATCTTCGGCGGCGTGCGGCCAGCCCTTGAGGCCGAGGCGGGTTGACACCACGCCGTCGTTCATCACGGCCTTTTGCGTCATCGATTCATCCTGACAATGGTCGAGGATGGTGAGGTCGAACATTTTCGCGTATTCGACCGCGCGATGCATCAGCTCGTTCGACTGGACGCAAAGCCCGTCGTCGGTGAGGGCCACGACGCCGGCTTTCTGCAGCGAACCATGGGGCGCGAGGGCCTGGCCCTTCATGCCGACGGTGATGCAACCGGTCGGGTAGACGTGGACCGGCGCGGTGGCGGCGACGGACTTGATCAGGGCGACGGTACTGGCGTTGTCGACGACCGGCGAAGTGTTCGGCATGCACACCACGGTGGTGAAGCCGCCCGCGGCGGCCGCTTGCGCGCCGGTCAGGATCGTCTCCTTGTGCGTCTGGCCGGGCTCGCGGAAATGGACGTGGATGTCGACCAGGCCGGGGCAGACGACGAGGCCCTGGGCATCGATGACCGAGGCGGACTTCTTCTGCGCGGCCGGGAGGGACTTCACGAACCGCCCGTCGGCGATGAACACATCGCCCTTGGCGTCGCGCTTCGCGGCGGGGTCGATGACGCGGCCGTTTTTGATCCAGATAAGGCTCATGAGGGAGGGGCCACAAAAGGCACAAAAGGCGCAAAAGCCGAGTCAGTCGCTTTCGCGGAGGACGTACTTCTGAAACTGAATACGGGGAGAACCGAAGTTGATGAGCATTCCGTGTTCAATCCGGGAGGCGCGTAGATAGCCGAGGATTTGGGCGGTATGCTCGTCGGCGAGTGCGCGGACGGCTTTGAGCTCCACAATGAACTCCTGGTTGACGAGGAGGTCAGCCAGGAACTCGCCCAGTGGGCTGCCGTCTTCGTCGTGGACTGCGATGGGAATCTGCTGGTCGACCATGAGGCCCTTTTTCCGCAGACGGTTGCGCAGGGAGTTTTCGTAGACTTTCTCATTGTGTCCATGACGGAGGAAGGTGTGGGCTTCGAAAGCCGTCTGACGAATTGTGTCGGCTAGCTGCCGGGCGATGGGCTCGTTCATTTTTGCGCTTTTTGTGCATTTTGTGGCCCATTTTTGGAAAATTACTCGACGGGTGCGGTGACCGCCTCCGGCTGGCCGCCGGCGCAGAGGTAGAGGACGGCCATGCGGACGGCGATGCCGTTGGTCACCTGCTGGAGGATGACGCTGCGGGGGGAATCCGCGATGTCGGAGTCGATTTCGACCCCGCGGTTGATCGGGCCCGGGTGCATGATGATGGCATCGGGCTTCACCCAACTCGCGCGCGTGTAGTTGAGCCCGAACATGCTGGTGTATTCGCCGATGGACGGGAAGTGGCTGACGCCCTGGCGTTCATGCTGGATGCGCAGGAGCATGACCACATCGGCGTCGGCGAGCGCGGTACGGAGGTTATGGGAGACCTTCACGCCCATGGCCTCGAACCAATGCGGCACCAGGGTGGAAGGCCCGACGATGGTGACGTCGGCGCCGAGCTTCGTGAGGGCATGAATGTTCGAACGCGCGACCCGGCTGAAGAGGATGTCGCCGAGGATGACGATCTTGCGGCCGTTCAGGTCGCCGAGCTTCTCGCGCATGGTGAACACGTCGAGGAGGGCCTGGGTCGGGTGCTCGTGGGCGCCGTCGCCGGCGTTGACCACGGGAATGCCGAGGACGCGGCTGAGGTAGAGCGGCGACCCGCTGGCCGAATGGCGGAGCACGATCATGTCGGCGTTCAGCGCCTGGATGTTCTGTGCCGTGTCGCGCAGCGTCTCACCCTTGGTCGTGCTCGAGGCGGCGGCGTCGAACGAGATGACGTCCGCGCTCAGGAGCTTGGCGGCCATCTCGAAGGAGATGCGGGTGCGCGTGCTGGGTTCGAGGAAAAGATTGACGATGGTCTTGCCTCGGAGGGCGGGCACCTTCTTGACCTTGCGGTCGAGGATGCGGCGGAACGCGCCCGCGGTGGCGAGCACCTGCTCGATCTCGGTGCGCTTGAGTTCCTCGATGGTCAGGAGATGTTTGCGGTTCCAGGGCACGGGCGGGAATTCTCGGATATCGATTTATTGTGATGTGGCCTGCGGCTTGCGAGCGGCGGGCGCTTCGGTCTTGAGAGTGTCCTTTCCCGGGTCCTTGGCGTCGAGGCGGACTTTGACCTTTTCGTCGTCCTCCGCGACGAGGACGATGCCGGTGTACGTCGCGGCGACCGGCAGCAGGCGGCCGCCGCGATCAACCAGCACGGCCAGTTCGACGGCTGCCGGGCGGCCATGATCGAAAAGCTCGTCGAGGGCGGCTTTCACGGTGCGGCCCGAGTGCAGCACGTCATCGACCAGGATGACGGTCGCGCCGTTGACGTCATGGGGAATGAGCGTCGGGGCATGTTCCTTGGGGATGGGATTGCGGCCAATGTCGTCGCGGTGAAAGGAAATGTCGATGGTCCCGGCCGCGGGGTGAAGCCCGGCAGCTTCGAGGGCGGCGGCCAGCCGGCCGGCGAGGGTGACGCCACCATTGGCTATGCCGAGGAGCAGGAGCTGCGGGGTCTTGGCGTGCCGGCGGGCAATGGCGGAAGCAACGCGGTCGATCGCTTGTCGGATCGTTTTGGCGTCGTGCTTCGGAAGTGTGGCCACGAACCGAACGTTTTGGGCAGTGGCGCGCGGCTCGTCCAGCGCAAAGGCGATAACAGGGCGGCGATCACCAGAACAACGAATGCGCACCCATCGTGCCGGCTGGGATGCGCTGGCGTGCCGGAGAGTCGTCGGTCCGTGGCCGACTCGCCAATGCCGGCCTGGTCGGGGAGAAACCGTCCCGACCTCGGCGCTTAGCCAGGCAATAGAGGGTGGAGCGACTTGACCCCCAGGCGCTGGCTCGGAGCCGCTTCGCCGCAACGCGCTGGGGTCAGCGCGTTCCACCTTACGTGGACGGCGATTTCCCAGCCGCAGCGCAGGCTGCGCGACTGGTTGTGGGTTCGCAGCTCAGCCGCAGCGTAGGCTGCGCGACTGATCCTGGGTGGCGAGCACGCCACATCAGGAAACGAACAACAGGACCTATCGCCGACAGGAACTCACGAAGCGGGCGAACCTGGCGTCGGTGTGCCCCTCGACTGGCTCGGGGTCCTGAGCTTGTCGAATGGAGAAACCGACGCCCACCGATTGAATTGTTCCGGCTTGGACAGACGATCAACGGGAGTTCCGGCTCACCTTGGCCGGCTGGAGCGGTTTCAAAAATGTCGTAGCCGGCAATGCCTGGACAAAAACAAATCCCCAGCCTCCGTCATTCGGTAGTGGGTCCATTTGGTTCTTTCGCGGTGATTTGAATGTAGGGTCGGCGCTTGCGCCGACCTCATGCGCGAGGTCGGACCAAGGTCCGACCCTACATCGGACTGAAATGGACCCAC
>DASZPS010000009.1:0-8320 GCA_035549955.1 Lacunisphaera sp.
CTCCAAAAAAATGCCGCACTGGCGGCAAGCCGGTGCGGCATCGAACAAACAAGCACGAGCATCAGGCGCGCGCGGGCACCCTCAGCTTGCTCCGGATGTGACTGGCGACCTCAGCCGGGTCGTAATACACGACGTGGCCAACCCGATGATGCGGAATTCTCCGTAGATTGGTCCAATTCCGCAGCGTCCGGATGGACGGCTCTTTATCCTTGGGGAAAATCCCGCTCGTCCGCAGTCCGACCACGTCCGTCAGGTGGGTGTCAATGGTGGGTGTTGATTGCGTTTCCATGCCCCTGCCTGCCAGTCAACCCGACCGGCAGGCAAAGGCGCAGCGTCAAACCGCCACCGGCAGCGATGGCGCGGGCGGCGTCGGGAAACTGACTGCCGTTCCCTCGCCGAACTTTGGCAGGATGCCGAAGAACGCTTCCGCCTCCTTCGTCGTTTTCTGATCGAGGTAGTGCTTGCGGATGATGCCCTCGGAATTGCCGGCCTGAATCGCAGCCTCACCGATGGAGCGGAATTTTGCGACAAACATGGAGATGAACGTGTGCCGGAGCACATCGTGCGTAAGCCCGAACTGCTTCCGCAGCACCCGCGCGCGCTGCTGGAAGTTTCCGACCACGAGCGGAAACTTCTTGAGCGGATAGGCACGCAGCCAGGCGGCAAGATTCGGCTGGATGGTGATCTTGCGCGGCTCACGGACCTTTGAGACATCGGCGGAAATGTGAATCACACCCGCCTCCAAATCCACAGCCTCGGGCTTGAGCTTGGTAATCTCGCCGTCCGGCACGCCGGGCCGGATGCCGGCGAACAGGCAAAGCGCGAAATACGGCACCCAACGCCCGCCCTCGAATGTCTCCATGTGCTCCATGAGGGCGCGGGCCTGTTCGGTGGTGTAGGTCTTGGCGACGCCACGCTTCCGCCGCAGGCGATGATGCGGCACCTTGAGAATCGGATTCTCGACGATCCACCCCCGGTGGAACGCGAACTTGAAGAACGTGGAGAGAATACCGCGCCGGTTGTTGTAGGTCTTGAGCGAGGGACGGCCGATTTCCAGGAATTCGACAATGGCCGGGACCGTCAGCTCGGCGACGCTCTTGCCCGGGAAGCGATCTTCCAGTCGCTTCAGGTCGAACTTGATGGTCGCCTTCTGCGGGCGGGAAATATGCCCCTGTAGGAATTCGTGCTCCTTGGCGGCCTTGTACTCCTTGATGGCTTCGGCCAGGGACTTTTGCTGCGCCGGCTCCCGGTAGTTCGCTAGCGCGAAATCCACGTAGAAAGACAGCGACCGGACCTGGCCGGCCAGCCGCCGAAAGATCGCCTCGGCTTCGTGCAGCTGTTCGTCTGAAAGCCGGGTAATGGCCGGGCGGACGCCGGTGTCGGCCTGTGCCCGTTGAATTTCGAGCGTCTGACGCTCGACCTCCGCCTCGGGACGGGTTGGGAGGTTTTTACGAATGCGCTTACCGTCCAACCAGCCGGTAACGCGATAAACGACCTCCCCGGAGGGATTCGTGAACTCTGAGATGACGAACGCTGTATCTTGCTTCATGACCGATTTGCCACGTCAACTGGCAAATCGGCTGCTGCGGCTCTCCTGTCAGAGGAGAGAAGTGGTGCCCCCACGGGGAATCGAACCCCGGTTTGAAGAATGAGAATCTCCTGTCCTAGCCGCTAGACGATAGGGGCGGAAAATCGAAGGAACAAAAAAGCGTACCCGGCCGGGTCGCGTCAAGAGCGCAGAAGCGGGAATGATTTTTAACAGCAGGGAACTGAGACAAGGCAGGAGATCGGCATCGAACCACTCCCTTCCCTCCGTTACCTTTTGTGAAATCAGATGTTGAACAGCTCCTCGGGCTTGAAGAAGCGGGCGAGCTCGGCCTTCGCGTTTTCGTCGCTGTCCGAGGCATGCACCACGTTCTTCATCATCTCCGTGCCGAAGTCGCCGCGGATCGTGCCCTTGGCGGCCTTGCGCGAATCGGTGGGCCCGAGCAAGTCGCGCACCTTCTGGACGATGTTGTCACCCTCGAGCGCCATCATGATCACCGGACGCGAACTCATGAAGGCCTCGATCTCCGGGTAAAAGGGCTTGTCGGCCACATGGGCGTAGTGCTCGCGAAGCTTGGCGGGGGTGAGGCGGGCCATTTTGCAACCTACCACCGTAAAACCGGCGGACTCGAAACGGTTAAGCACGTTGCCGACATGGCGCTGGGCCATGCAGTCCGGCTTAAAGATGACGAATGTTCTCTGCATATAAGCGGCCCACCATAGTTTCAGATACCCCTTTGAAAAGCCCGGATTTAAAGAATCTTTGACGAATACCGGGGCGCACCACGCGATATAAGCGACTTATTCGCAATGAAATACCGAGGATCCGGATTTCATCAACGCTTCCACCGCAAAGCCACCGGCCTTCTATCCACTGTTCGCGTGCTGCCGGTCGAGAATGGCGGTGATGGCCTTGGCAACCTCATCTACCTCGGGTTCCGCCAGGAGGTTGTCATGGTTTCCAGGCACAATCGTCACTTCCACGTCATGCCCCAAGACGCGCCACATCTCCTCGGGATTGAGCATAAGCAGGCGCGGACGATTTGGACGGATCAAGGCTAGGTTGCAGGGGAAGAACCGCGGTTGATACCTCGATACGGCCCGCCAGTGGGCTTCCGCGTGCGCGCGATATTCCGCCGGGTACTTATCCATGTTGATGACGTCCTCCAGCGCCGGCCCGGGCGACCGCGAACGGGTTTGCTGGCGATCCCGGACCCGCAGGCGCCGCAGGGCGCGGGTGCTCCAGGTCGACATGCGTTGTGCGAGGCCGTGCCGATCCTTCACTGCCGCCCAAGTCCAGGCCGGCAGGGTGCGACCAAGATGCCGCAGGTAAGTCCGGCTCAATGCCCGGGGCATTTGAGGCAGGTTGGGCGGTGCGGCATCGAGGAGCACCACGAGCGCGATGCGATCGCCGGCCGCGGCCAGCTGCCGCGCGACCTCGTAAGCCAACACGCCGCCAAAGCAGTAGCCACCGAGGTGGTATGGCCCGGCCGGTTGCACCGCACGAATTTCACCCACATAGCGAGCGGCCAGGGCTTCGAAGGTGTCAGGCTGCTTTTCATTCGAGGCGATCAGGCCGTAGGAGGGTTGGTCGGGGCCGAGCTTTTCGGCCAGTTTCGCATAGCGAAACAATCCCGCCCCTCCCCCGCCGCCCAGCGTGTGCAGCCAGAAGATGGGCGGGCGATTGCCGTGCGGTTGAATTTCCACGAGCGACGACCGCGCCGCGATGAGGCCATCCTTTCTGATCGCCTGGGCCAACCGCTCGATCGTGGGCGCCCTGAAGAGGATTGAAACCGGTACTTTCCGGCCGAATTTCCGCTCCACCTGCGCCAACATGCGCACCGCCAGCAAGGAATGTCCCCCCAGGTCGAAGAACCGGTCATGGATGCCGATCGGCTTCACCGCGAGCACGTCCTCCCAGACCCGGACCAGTTGCTGCTCCACGCCATCGCGCGGCGGGGCATAGCTGGTTTCCCGTCCTGTGGTCAGCGCGGGCGCGGGCAGCGCCCGCACGTCCAGTTTGCCGTTGGGGGAACGCGGGAGGGCGTCAAGCTTCACGAGTGCCGACGGGACCAGGTACTCAGGCAGCCTTTCCTCGAGGAAACGCCGCAACACCGCGAGGTCAGGATCCGGCACCGCGCCGACCACATAGGCCACCAGCATCTTGGCTCCCATGGCATCGTCCCGCGGCACCACCGCGCACTCCTTGACCATTGGGTGCGGTCGCAATGCCGCTTCGACTTCGCCGGGTTCGACGCGAAAACCGCGGACTTTGACCTGACGGTCCAGCCGTCCCAGGAATTCCAGCGTTCCGTCCGGAAACCACCGCGCGGCGTCGCCGGTCCGATAGAGACGTTCGCCCGGCAGGCACGGCACGGTCACGAACCTTTCCGCGCTCAGTTCCGGCCGGTTGAGGTAACCTCGCGCCAGCTTCTCGCCGCCAATGTAGAGTTCACCCCGCACGCCCTTGGGCACCAGCTGTTGGTTCGCATCGAGCAGGTAGACCCGCTCATTCGGCAAAGGCCGGCCGATTGACGGGACGCCTTGCGCGCGTCGCAGCCCTCCGATCGAATAGACCGTTGTCTCCGTGGGTCCGTAGACATCGTAGACTCGCTCGACGTGGCCGAGCGCATACAGGTCGTCGACGAGCGATTGCGGACAGGGTTCGCCCGCGAGGTTGACCGTGCGGACGGAAGGCGGCAGCGACCGCGCGCGCACCACCTCGGCCACGGCCGAGGGCACCCCGCTCACCGTCACCACCTCATCCCGCGCCTCATGCGTCGCGATGTCCAGCACCGTGCCCGCGACGATGATCTTTCCGCCCAGGCAGAGGGGCGCGAGGCTTTCGAACACCGAAACGTCGAAGCACGCGGAGGTGGAGAAGAACAGCCCGCACAGCTCGTCCCGGGTATAGCGCGCCTGAGCCCAGGCGATCAGAGCGACCACGCCTTGTTGGGTCACACACACGCCCTTCGGCCGACCGGTCGATCCCGACGTGTAAATCACATAGGCAAGGTTGTCCGGTTTTGTCCGCCCCGTTCCGGGCGGTGAAATGGTCGGTTGGGCCCTCGGCAGTTCGTCGAGGTTGACGATTTTTGCGCGACCGGGCGCAAGGTCGCCCAGCAATTCCTGCTCGGTGACCAGAACGGGCATTTGCGTATCTTCGATGATAAAACGCATTCGCTCCGCCGGGTAAGCCGGGTCGAGCGGCACGTAGGCTCCGCCCGCTTTCAGGATGCCAAGCATGCCCGCCAGCAAACGCGGGGTCCGACGCAGGTAAATGCCCACCAGCACGTCCGGCCCGACGCCTTCCTGCCGCAGGATCGCGGCCAGCCTTTCCGCCTCGGCGTCGAGCCGCGCATAAGTCCAGCGTTCGCCCGAGCCGACGACCGCGATCGCGTCAGGCGTTTGTTTTGCCTGCCGCCCAAACAATTCATGGATGCACGCCGTCCGGTCGTAGGGCAGCGCCGTGTCGTTCAACTCCCTCACGAGATGCTGCCGCTCGCTCGCCGGCAACACCGGCAGCCGGGCCAGGCTTTCCCTGGGTTCGGCCGCGATGCCTTCCAGCAAGGTTTCGAAACTGGAGAGCAACCGATCGAGCGTCTCGGGGGCAAACAACCCGCGGCCCGATTCCAAGGTCAGGCGCAGGCCGCCGCGCCCAGGGGTGACCGCCAGGGCCAGGTCAAACTCCGTGGCATCGCCATGCACGGCCACAAGCTGCAGGCTCACCGGCCCGGCGGCCAGGGAAGGCGGCGGGCTTTCGTAAAGTTCTAAGAGGACTTGGCAGACTGGATGACGGTCGAGTGCGGAGGGGACGTCCAGCTCCTGGAGCAGCCGGGCGAAAGGCAGCTGACTGGCCCGAGCTTTTGCCACACGCTCGCGGGTACGGCTGAGCATTTCCACGAACGAAGGCGTACCGCTGGTGTCCGCACGCAACGCCACCAACTCGGAACAGGGCCCGACCAGATCCGCCTGACCGTCGCCACGGACATCCACGAAGGACCCCACGACAATGTCGGCCTGGCTTGTCCAGCGTTGCAGCAGCGTTTGCCAGGCCGCCAGCAGGGTCTCGAACAAAGAGGAGCCCTCCGCCCAAGCGAGCAGCTTGATTGCCCGGCTCAACGGCTCGGACAGCTCCCGCGACCGGCTCAGGCCGGTAGCCGCCGACGCGGCGCCCCGGGCAAAATCAAAGGGCAGTTCCAGCACGGGCGGCATTCCGGCGAGGTCTGCGCGCCAATAGGCCGCCGCCCGGCGCGTTGCTTCATCCTGCCACCGGCGCGGCTCTTCCCCGGCAAAATCCGCGAACTGCAATGGCACCGGTGGAATTACCCGCTCCGTCTTGGCCGACAGGGCGCGATAATTTTCCGCCAGCTCACCCGTGATCACCTCGATGGAACGCCGGTCACCGACGATTGCCGCCATACCCACCACCAAGGCGTGGGTTTGGGTCTCAAGCGGCACCAGCATGGCGCGAATCAACCGGTCGTGGGCGAGATCGAATGGATGCCGGCGCATCTGCTCCACCACCGGTTCAATCCCCCCGGCACTGCCGTCTGCCGCGTGAATCTCGATGGCCGCATCGGGCGCGGGCCGCACCCGCTGCCGGGGGCGCCCTTCGTGCAGCACAAAGTTGGCGCGGAGAATCTCATGGCGGCGGAGCACCTCGTCGAGTGCCTTCCCCAACATCGCTCGATCCAGGGCGCCTTCGATTCGGATCACGCCGACAGTGTTTTTCGCCCTGCGGCCCTCGTCGATCTGGTTGAGGAACCACAACCGTTCCTGGTTGGAAGTCGGCGGAACCAGTTCCCGCGCCGACAAGTTGCCTGCGTGAGGCCCGGCCTGGGCCCCCGCAACCTGCGGAGCCGGTTCCTGGTTGTCGCCGACTTCGACTTCGCTCTCCTCGGCAAACGACGGGGAGATCATGAAGCTTCGCTCGTTGATGCTCACGGTTGCGACTTCTTCCGCGGTTTGGCAGCGCAAGTTTGGGTAGAAGCAGTCCGCCGGCGGGTCAGGGTGTGGCGGCACGGCTTTGCGAATTCAGGGGTGAAAGTCATGCGTCGAGGAGAATACCCGAACGGCGCATGATCCGCTGGTAGGTGTTTTTCCCAGTCCGCCTACTCCAAGACCCACCGCAGGCTCTACCTCGCGCGGTCGGGATCCCCCCGCATCGCCCGGAAGGCTGCCAGGGCCGCCGACCGTGCTTCAGCATGGTCAACAATGGGATGCGGATAGTTCTTTCCCAAAACCACTTGTGCACCGGCAAGTGCCGCCGTCGGCGCGGACCAAGGCTGGTGTATGTGTCCGGCGTGAAGCCTGGTCAGCTCCGGCACCCAACGCCGCACGTAACTGCCGTCCGGATCGAATTTCTCGCCCTGCAGGATTGGATTGAAAATGCGGAAGTACGGCGCGGCATCCGCCCCGCAGCCGGCACTCCATTGCCAGCCGAGGGTGTTGTTGGCGAGGTCGGCGTCAACGAGCGTGTCCCAAAACCATGCCGCTCCTTCCTGCCACGAAAGTCGCAGGTGCTTCACCAGGAAGGAAGCCACGATCATCCGCACGCGATTGTGCATCCAGCCCGTGGCCCAGAGTTGGCGCATCCCGGCGTCGACGATGGGATAGCCCGTGAGTCCCCGCTGCCATGCGCGCAGTTGCCTCGCATCTCGCCGCCAGGGGAAGACACCGAAATCCGCGCGCAGCGGTCGCTCCGCGGTGCTGGGAAAATGATAAAGCAGGTGATAGGCAAACTCCCGCCAGCCCAGTTCCGTGAGAAAAACCTGCGCGCCGCGGCCGGCCGGAAACACTCCGCTGTCCTTCGACAGAGCGCGCACGGCAGCCCAGATTTGCCGCGGGCCGATTTCGCCGAAATGCAGGTGCGGTGACAGCGCGGAGGTGCCGTTCGCGTGCGGCAGCTCGCGCGAACGGTCGTAGCCGCCGATCGCGCCGGAGATGAACTTTTTTAATCGCTGTTGCGCGCCGCTCTCGCCGGGCTGCCACGCCCGCGCAAACCCGTCGGCCCAATTGCGGTCGGGCCGGAGGCCGAGCGCTTCCAAGGGGAGCGACTTCGGCCATCTTGCCGGAGCGGGAAGGGATCCGGCGCCGAATCGGGCCGGCGCTTCCACCGCGAGATCCAGGCAGTGTCGCCAATACGGGGTAAACACCTGGAAGGCACCGCCCGACTTTTTTTGGACCGTGTGCGGTTCAAACAACAGCGAGGCGTTGAAGCTCTTCGGTTCGGCGCCCATTGCGGCGAGCGTGGCCTTCAGTCCCTTGTCGCGGGCAATGATCGCGGGCTCGTAACGCCGGTTCCAATATACGGCGCCGGCGCCGGTCGCCTTCAAGATCGCGGCGAGTTCCACCCCACTCTCCCCCCGCGCCAGCACCAGCCGCGAGCCGCGCTCGTCCAGCGCCGCGCCGAGCGCCGCGAGCGAATGATGCAACCACCAGCGCGACGCCCCGCCGGCTGGCCATCTTCCCTCGCCGGCATCGTCGAGGATGTAGACCGGTATCACCGGACCGCCGCGTGCGATTGCTGCCAGGAGAGCCGGATTATCCTCCAACCGCAGATCCTGCCGGAACCAGACGATGGTGGCGGTCATGGCAGTTCCGCTAGACCGCCTATTTCACACTCAGCCGAGATCATGCAGTTGGTGGGCGTCGGTTTCCACACCGACGCCAGGTTCGCACGCCTCGTGAGTCCTTGTCGTCGATATGGAAATCGACGACCACCTTTCGGTCGGTTCGCTACCGAGCGAAACGGCGCTTCAACTGCATGATC
>DASZPS010000010.1:0-3649 GCA_035549955.1 Lacunisphaera sp.
ACGCCCTTGGGCTGGCCGGTGGATCCTGAGGTATAGATGACGTAAGCGAGATTGCGGCTGCTCCCCACCCGCGGCAGCCGTGTGGCCGTCGCAGCGTAGCTGTCCGCCTGGTCCAGGTCCAGCACCCGGCCACCAAACCGGGTGCCCACCGGCAGCGCCCGTTTCGTCAGCACCACCTGCACCGCGCTGTCCTCCAGCATAAAGTTCAAGCGCTCCACCGGGTACTCCGGATCCAGCGGCACGTACGCTCCCCCAGCCTTCAGGATCCCAAGAATACCCACCACCATCTCCAGCGAGCGCTCCAGGCAGATGCCCACCAGCACATCCGGCCCCACCCCGTGCTCTTCTCTCAGCCGTCGCGCCAGCCGGTTGGCCTTCCCCTCCAACTCCCCGTAGCTCAGCTCCTCCGGCCCGAACACCAGCGCGGTCCGCTCCGGGCTCACGTCCACCACCTGCTCGAAGAGCTCCTGCACCTGCAGGTGCCCAGGATACTCCATCTTCGTGTCATTAAACTCTTCCAACAACCGCTTCCGCTCCCCTGCACTCAGCAGGTCCAACTCCGATACCTTCAAATGCGGCTGCAGGGTCACCGCACTCAAAGCCCGTTGCAAATACTCCAAAAGCCGCTCCGGCCAGCTCGCATCCTCAAAGGCCAGTTCGTTCCAGCGAAATTGGATTACCAAGCTTTTCTCAGATTCATATACAAGTACATCCAGTGCATAGTCAGTTGGATTATTGGTAGAGACACTTTTAAAGGTAAAAGGAAGGATTTTTGAATCGGCCGATGGAGGATAATTCAAATAACCATACAGGTGATCAAAGAGCCCTTCATCTATTTCCAGGTCAGCCTGTAGTTGCGCCAGCGCTACACCGCTATGAGCTTGGTCCTCGTTCGCCAAGCGCTGCACCCGTTGCACTAATTCGCCTAAGCTTTCGTCTGCGGAAAAATCAATCCTGAATGGCAGCGTGCTCAGGCACATCCCTACCATCCGTTCCACTTCTTCGATCTCCCCTGAACGCCCTGAGGTCACATTCCCGACCACGACTTCTTCCGCTATGCTTAGAGTTCGAAGCGCCAGACTCCACGCCGTCAACGTCAGGGCATTTAAACTAACCCCCAAGCCGTGCGCCGCAGTCTCGAGTTTCGCTGCCAATGCGTCGTCGATTGTTACTTCCTGCGTGCGACGTATTGTGTCATTTATGACCGATTTAAGCGGCAGCCGGCCCGTCGCACCCATCTCATCCAACCTCTTCAGCCAATATTTTTGTATCGCTGCTTTATCTTGCTCCCGCAGCCAATCCAAATGACGGGAGAAGGGCACCGCGGGAGTAAGCTGCACCGCCTGCTTGCGGCTAAATCCATCGTACAACGCAAGCAGTTCATCGAACAATATCGGCATGCTCCAACCATCCAGGATTATATGGTGTGCACTGAGCAGAAGACTCCACTTCTGCTCATCTACGCACACCAACGTCAGCCGCAGAAGACCGTCCCGAGCCAAATCGAAACCTTGGCTCCAATCTCGCCACACGAGTTCAACTAACGATTCCCTTTTTTCGGTCCGGCAATCAATATAACGCCATTCCCCAATACTCTCGGCAAGGAATGCTTGCAAGGGCCGGCCGCCAAGTGTGTGGATTATTCGAGCTCGCAGCATCTCATGTCGACCGAGAAGTGATCGATACGCTTGTTGCATGGCATTGATTTCAACCTCGCCGACTAGCTGCCAATGCTGCTGCACCCTGTAGGCGTCCCCAGCGTCTCCTCGCATCTGGGCGTAATACATCCCTTCCTGGACCGGAGTCATTTCTCTGAGCCCAGACACGCCAGCCAAATTCCGGCCCGTTACTCGCTCCAATTCCCGACCCGCTTGGTCAAGTTCGACTTGGTTGACAATACCCCTCAGCCCAAAGTCCGATGGCGAGAGCCTTGGCATTCCTACCCGTTGCTTGCAATGCGCGGCAACCTCCTCCAAGCTTTCTTGGTATGCCACCAGCAGGGCTTGCGCCGCTGCAAGGCAACAGTAACGGCGATTGACAGTCGCGTGCAGAAAAAACCGCTTCCCGCTGACGTGTGCGTTGAGTGAGAGCGCGTGCTCCATGGGCATTTCCGGCCCGATGTTCGGCCCCGCCACATAAGACGAAGCCTTTCTCCGGCCTCGCTCGACATTGCCGTCGAAGTCTCCCAAGTAGTTAAACACGATGCCCGGTTTGGCCTGCGCCTCAGGCACCAGTGCGCCAGATTTCGTCAGTGCGCCATAGCCTAAGCCGTAGGAAGGGATGGCCCGGAGCATTTCCTTTGTGCGCAAAAGGTGCTCTCCCAATTCCACTTTCGTGGCCGCCAGCTTTACCGGATATAAACTGGTGAACCAGCCGACCACTCGACTCAAATCCACCTTCAGATTTTTGAGTTCCTCACGGCCGTGACCCTCCAATTCAACGACAAACTCATCTCCTCCGAGCCAGTCTCGCAGGGCAAGGGCCAAGGCGGCCAACAACACATCGTTCGGTTCCAGCCGGTACGCCGCCAATCCTTCGCCGAAAAGCGCCGCAGTGTTGGCTTCATCCAACTCCAAGATCGCTAACTCTGTGTCTTTAGCCGAGCCGCTCGCTCGTTCATCGCCACCAGACAAAGCAACGCTGCGGTCCGAGGCAACGCTTCGCCAGTATTCGATTTCACGATCAAAATGTCCCGTCAGCGCCAATCGCTCCAGTCCTCCAGCCCAAGCGGAAAAGGATCCCGTCCGCTCCGACAAACTTGCCACTCCACCCGATCGCAACGCTTGGGCAATGACGTCAAAATCCTCAAGCAGTATACGCCACGAAACCCCGTCGATCACCAAATGGTGCGCGACCAAGAACAGCTGGTCGCCAGTCCGACAGCGCAACAACAGCGCCTTGAACAGTGGTCCTTTCTCCAACTCAAATGACTCCTGCAGCCGCCCAGTTTCCTCGAGGATTCTTTGGCCGGGATCAACCAGCGCAGACAGATCCACCAACCCAAAACCCTCCCACTTTTGCCCTTCGTGCTCCACCCACAGTTTATTTGTTCGCACCACCGCTCGCAGCATATCGTGCCGCTGGACAAGAAACTCCAGCGTGCGCTGCACCAACATCGCATCGGCCCTTTCCCCCAAGTCCAGCAACTGCGACTGGTTATAATGAGAGATCTTTCCCGGCAAATTAAGCAGCTTGCCTTGGATCGGTAGCAGTGGGATCCAGCCAATTTCGGCCGCAAACACCATCGCGGCCCCCGCCCTCGGCTTCATCCGCAACGCACACTCTTCCAATGATACGGTCGCAACAATGTCTCGAATCGATATCAGCCAGCCCCGGCCTCGTAATCGTGAGGCCACTTGGATCGCCTTGATCGAATCGCCACCTACTTCATAGAACCGGTGATTGATTCCGACCACCTTCAGGCGCACCACTTCGCACACGGCCGCGCAAAGCGCCTTCTGGCTTTCTGTTTGGGCCAGAACCTCGCTGGCCGCATCGCTCATCATTTCCGGGGCTGGCAGCCCCTTGCGGTTCACCTTCCCGTTCGGCGTCAGCGGCAAACTCTCCAGCACCATCAGGTGCGCGGGCACCATGTACCCAGGCAACCGCTTCCCCAGCGCCTCCCGCAACTGCGCGCTGTCGGCCGGGC
>DASZPS010000011.1:0-87040 GCA_035549955.1 Lacunisphaera sp.
CTTCGTGGCGTCGAGGCAGAAATACGTCTCGGTGGCATGGCGGAGGACGGCCTGCTGGAAGGCCGCGATTTCCGCATGGGAGTTGGAGACGCCGGCGGCGTCCATCCCCTCCCCGCTCAGGAATGCGGCCGTGAAGTGCCAGCCCGCGAGGGCGCGCACCGCGTCGGCGCCCAGCAGCACGGCCTGCCGGTGGAGGAAGGTGCCGCCCAAAACGTGCAGTTCGAGACCGGGCGCGCCGCCGAGCATCGTGGCGACCGGCAGGCTGTTGGTGACGATGGTCAGGCCGGAAAGGTCGCCGCGGTGCAACAGCAGCCGGGCCAAAGCCTGGACGGTCGTGCCCGCATCGAGGAATACGACGCCCCGCTTCGGCAGGCGCGCGAGCGCCGCCGCGGCGATGCGGCCCTTGGCGGTGCGGGCGCGGCCCAAGCGTTCGCCCAAGGAGGCGAAGGAGGCGTTGTAGTCCGCCAAGGCCCCGCCGCGGGTACGCGTAATCTGCCCGTTGGCAGCAACTTCCGACAGGTCCCGGCGCGCCGTGGCTTCCGATACGCCCAGGCGCCGGCAGATCTCCGCGACCGGGAGGAAGCCGTCGGTCCGGATCAGGCCGCGCAACCGCTCGTGGCGGCGTTCGACGATATGGCGGGGGACACGCATGGAAAAGGACGGCCAACGTCGGGATTTATATGATTGAAGTCAATCATATAAATCCCCGGGAGCGTTTCGGAACGTCCGAATGTCCGGCGCGCTGCTGGTTCGAAGGTGGGTGGCGGGGTCCATCTTTCGCGGTGATTTGAATGCAGGGTCGGACCTTGGTCCGACCCTCCATCGGACTGAAATGGACCCACTACCCGAAGGTGGGAGGGGCATCATGCTCCGACTGTTGCCCTCCTGCGGTGGGACCGGCTTCACGCCCCGGCGGTGGTGTCAATCGACGTTCGTGTCGGGGCGTAAAGCCCCTCCCACCTCCGGGAACTTGGCGTCGGTGTGGAAACCGACGCCCACCTACACAGCGGCGCTGTAGCCGGCCTCGCTGAGGCCGGTCCGGGTTCACCGACCCCGGCTACAACCACACCGTTTCATCCTGACCGGAGCAAAACGTGTTTTGCGTCCTGGCGCTGAATGGTCCCCTCTCGAGAGGGGTGACCGCAGGGCGGGGGTTTAGGCCTGCTACGTCGACACGCCAAGCAATCCGCGCGCGAGCTGGAAATCCACGAAGCCACTCGCCGCTGCAGCGGGCACGTAATCCCCGCGCGTAGTGGCGGCGATCAGCGCCAACAGCCGCGCGAGATCGGATTCCCCGGTCAGCACCAAGTCCACCTCGTCCCGCGCGGCCACCGCATGGCCGGGTTGCGCCACCTGGAGCACGGGCAGCAGCGGATGTCCCTGTTGCGGCGTGTCCGTGACCAGTCCCACAAAAAGGTGCGCCCCACCCGCGCCGAGCCCGGTGAGGTTTTCCACCCAGTGGGCGGAATCCGTCGCGACCACGTGCAACCCCGGCTGTTGCAGTGGCTCGCCGTTGGCCAGCGTGGCGTGCGGCATAACCGGACCAAGGACCCGCGCCCGAAAAGGGGAATTGGCCAGGAGCGCATCTCCCTCGGGCAGCAGCACCGAGCCGCCTCCGCCCAACACGGCCGCAGCCAGTTCGGCGCAGACGTTCGCCGCGTCGTCGCTGACGGCGCCGGCGCTGAGCAGCCCGAGATTGAGGCCGCTGAAGCCCGCCGGCACCCGCGTCGTCGCGGGCAGGCCGGCGGCGGCGCGCTCGAACCAGGCCGCCACGTTGCGGAGCGATTTCTCGATGCCGCCATCGAGCTGGACGCTGGCCCAGCCGAAGCGGTCGAGCGGGAGGTGGGCGGCCTCGAACTGGCGGCGCATGGCGTCGTTGGGGATTTTTTCGCAACCGTGCTCGAGCAACAGCGCCGCCACGACGTTCGGATGCGTGGCGTAGCCGCGGTAAGTGCGGTAGAGCGTGTGGTACATCGTCTCCCCACCGAAGCCGCAGCCCTCGGAATGCGCCAGGGCGACAAAACGATCGATGCCCGCCGCGCGCCCGAGGCCAGCTTCGTTCATCCGGGCCGCCGCCATGCGGGCGATCTGCGCCGAGCACATGCTCGTCGGCAGCACGAGGCCCACGCGTTCCGTGGCGAAGCGTGCGCCGCGGGGGAAAAGGTGGAGCGCGCTGACCCCAGCGCGCTGGCTCGTTGTAGCCGGCCTCGCTGAGGCCGGTCCGCCCGCCTTTGCACCGGGGTCACCGACCCCGGCTACAACCAGCGGCCGCCCGTCGGGCGCGGGGCGCGCGCGGATGGCGGCCAGCCGCGAGGCGTCGGTCTGCGCCCAGTTGCGCCAAAGCGAAACCTGCGAGTGGCCGGCGTGCTCGCCCTTGGTTTTCCGGCCCGACGCCGTCGCCACGACGAGGTCGAAGGATTCCGCCGCGAGCGCATCGAACGGCTCGCCGTCGAGGTAGCGGCCGGCGTTGATGTCCATCTCGTGCTCCAGCAACTCGTGGCGCCGCGTGGTGGTCGTGATCTTGAGGGTCGGCACGAAGGGAAAGTTCGTGATCGAGCCGTTGCCCGTGGCGAAAAGGAACAGGTTGCAGCCCGCCCCGACCTGGCCGGCGATGCCCTCGAGGTCGTTGCCCGGGCTGTTCATGAAATAGAAGCCCGGCCCATCCAGCGGCGCGGCGTAATCGATCACGTGGTCGATGCGCGTGCGCGGGTCCTTCTTGTGCACCGCGCCGAGGGACTTGAGCGTGATGTTGTAGAGGCCGCGGAATTTGTTGCCGGCGGACGGATTGCTCTCGGGCGTGACGCCGTGCCAGGTGAGCCGCTCCTTGAACCCCTCGATATGTCCCAGCAGCGCGCGGGCGGTCGCCAGGTCCCGGACGTTGCGCATGACGTAAGCCTCGGCGCCGGACAGCTCGTCGGTTTCGCACAGCACGCCGATGCCGCCGTGGCGAACCAGTTCGTGCACGATGGCGCCCGCGAGCGGGTTGCCGGAGACACCCGAAAAGGCGTCGGAGCCGCCGCATTGCAGGGCGATGCGCAGCCCCGCCAGCGGTTCGGCGCTGCGTCGCTGCGTGGCGACCTCGGGCAGCCAGCGGCGGACGATCGCTTCGCCTTCCGCCAGCCCGGACGCGAGACCGGAGCGCACACTGAGGAAGGCATGCGGGACGTCGGCGAGGGGATAGCCGTGCTCCGCCATGAAGGCGCGCAGCCGGTCGTTGTTGATCGGCTCGACGCCGAGATCCACGGCCAACACCGCGCCGACATTGGGATGCACCATGAACCCGGCCAACGCGCGAAGGACTTCCCGGGTGTTGTTGGGCTCGCCCGGCCCCCCGCCCTCGGTATGCGCCACCGCCACCATGCCGTCGAGCGCCGGGTGCACGCGCGCCAGCGGCTGCAGCCGCGCCGCGAGCTGGCGGGCGAAACTGGCGGTGCGCGAGGTGGTGCCGAGGATGACGATCGTGTTGCGCGTGCCGACGCCCCGGCGTCCCGGCCGGCGATAGCCCTGGAAGGTCCGCGGTGCCGCCACCCGCTCCACCGGCGATCCCGCCCGGAACGTGGCCTCGTCCAAGGCGTAGGCCACGAGGTGATCCACGAAATTCGGCTTGTCCGGCAGTGGCACGCCGAGGCGGCGCACAGCCAGCGCGTCCAGCATCGACTGGTTGCAGACGTAGTCGCCCGCCGCGATCGGCGCCACCGCATGTCCGAAAGCGTGCGCCCACGACAGCAACGCCTCGCCGACTGCGATGGGTTTCACGGCAAACCGGTGACCTTCCAGGATGCAGTACGCCAGCGTGTGCACCTCGCCTCCGATTTCGACCTGCGTCCCCGCCTCGAGCCGCCGGATGGCGATCGCGACATTGTCATCCGGCGCCGGCAGGCGCCCGACGGCGGCAAAAGGGAACGGAGAGGACATTCCGACAAACTACTCGCAAAGCCTCCCACGTCATTTAAAAACCGTCCCAATCCACTCACAGAAGGAAACAGGGCAGACTGAGCGTTTCCGAAACTTCCAACCACTAATCCACACTAATAGACACTAATGGATGCCCAGGCTGGAGGATCCGAACCCATCCCTTCAGCTATTAGTGCCTATTAGCATCCATTAGTGGCAACCTGACTCTCCTCCGTTTCCTCCTGTAAAAACTCCCCCATGCAACCTGCCGAACTGAAACGCGCGGTCTCCACCGGCCTGCTTTCTTTCCCCATCACGGATTTCGACGCCGCCGGCGATTTTCGCGCCACGACCTACCGCCAGCGCCTCGAGTGGCTGATGCCCTACGGCGCGACCGTCCTGTTTGCCGCCGGGGGCACCGGCGAGTTTTTCTCGCTCACGCCGGCGGACTACACCGCGGTCGTCGGCACGGCGGTGCAAACATGCCGCAACCGCGTGCCGATCATCGCCGGCGCCGGCGGGCCGACGCGCTCGGCCATCGCCTTCGCCCAGGAAGCGGAACGGCTCGGCGCGGAGGGCGTGCTCCTGCTGCCGCACTACCTGACCGAGGCCAGCCAGGAGGGCCTGGCCGCCCACGTCGAGGCGGTGTGCCGGGCGACCAAGCTCGGCGTCATCGTCTACAACCGCGGCGCCTGCCGCCTGCAGCCCGCCACGCTCGCCGGGCTGGCTGAGCGCTGCCCCAACCTGGTCGGGTTCAAGGACGGGCTCGGCGAAATCGAGCTCATGGTCTCGATCCGGCGCAAACTCGGCGACCGGTTCTCTTACCTCGGCGGGTTGCCGACCGCGGAAGTCTACGCCGCCGCCTACAAGGCCATGGGCGTGACGGTGTACTCGTCGGCGGTGTTCAATTTCATCCCGAAAACCGCGATGGAGTTCTACCGCGCGCTGGCAGCCGACGACCACGCGACGATGAACCGCCTGCTCGACACCTTTTTCCTGCCCTACCTCGAGATCCGCAACCGCAAGCCCGGCTATGCGGTCAGCATCATCAAGGCCGGTGCCAAGATCGCCGGCCATGACGGCGGCCCGGTTCGCCTCCCGCTCACCGACCTCACGGCGGAGGAATGCGACAAGCTCGCCGCGCTGATGAAGCCGCTCGGGCCGCAGTGAAGGATGACAATGGGTGCCCATGGTTCGCCCGGAAATGTGGGAGGGGCTTTATGCCCCGACTTTGTCCGCAAGGTGAGCATCGCGTCGGGGCGTAAAGCCCCTCCCACATCCGAACCACCTGGTCCCAGAGGACATCTTCCGCCCCGGCTTGCGGGGTTGCTTCGCTGGTCTTTCCGGGTCACCTCACGATGACAGATTCAGGAAGTTCCAGGCCGACGCATGTCCGCTGGCTCATCATTGGCGTCCTGTTCATGGTCACGTCGCTGAATTACGCCGACCGCGCCACGCTTTCGATCGTGGGCACGGACCTCTCGAAGAAGTTCAGCCTCGATTCCGTGACGATGGGTTACCTGCTCTCGGCGTTTTCCTGGGCCTATGTGGCGGTGCAGATTCCCGGCGGCTGGCTGCTCGACCGCCTCGGGTCGAAGCGCGTGTACGGCTGGAGCATCGGATTCTGGTCCCTCTTCACCCTGATGCAGGGCATGGTCTTTGGCCAGGGACCGCAGCTGTCGATTCCGACGCTGTTTTGGGCCCCCATTGCCGTGAGCGGCGCGTTTGCGTTGCTCTTCGGGCTCCGCCTCCTGCTGGGCATCGCGGAGGCTCCGGCTTTCCCGGCCAACAGTCGCATCGTCGCAGCCTGGTTTCCCGCGACGGAGCGCGGCACGGCGGCGGCGATTTTCAATTCGGCGCAATATGGCGGCACGGTGATCTTTTCGCCGATCATGGGCGCGATCACCCATGCGTGGGGCTGGCAACCGGTATTCTGGTTCATGGGCGGGATCGGCCTGCTGTTTGCCACCGCCTGGTCGAAATTGATCCATGGGCCGCGGCAACACCCGGCCGCCAACGAAGCGGAGGTCGACCTGATCCAGCGCGGCGGCGGCTTGGTGGACCTCGACCAGGCCGGCCCGGCCGCGAAATCGCCGGCGCGCCCCGGCCTTCTGCTGGATTTGCTGAAGAACCGCATGCTGCTCGGCATTTTCTTCGGCCAATACTGCATCAATGTCCTCACCTGGTTCTTCCTGACCTGGTTCCCGATCTACCTCGTGAAGGACCGGGGCATGTCGATCCTGAAGGTCGGATTCGTCGCCACGCTCCCGGCGCTGTGCGGCTTCATCGGCGGCGTGCTGGGCGGCTGGATGTCCGACCAGCTGATCAAGCACGGTCGGTCCCTCACCGTCGCCCGGAAGATCCCCATCGTGGCCGGGCTGCTGCTTTCCACCTCGATCGTCGCGTGCAACTACGTGGAGGCCCAATGGGCGGTGATCTTTTTCATGAGCCTGTCATTCTTCGGCAAGGGGATCGGCGCCCTGGGCTGGGCGGTGATGGCCGACGTGGCGCCGAAGGAAGCCACGGGGCTCGCGGGCGGGCTGTTCAACACCTTCGGCAACCTGGCCGGCATCTTCACGCCCATCGTGATCGGCTACATCCTGAAAAGCACCGGCTCGTTCAATGGCGCGCTGGTCTATGTCGGCGCGCACGCGCTGATCGCGATCGTGAGTTTTCTCGTGATCGTCGGGGAGATCAAACGCTTCGAGCTGGCGCCGGTGGCGCGTTGATCGAAGGTGGGAGGGGCTTTACGCCCCGACTTCGTACCCGCGGCGGTTGCGCCGCGTCGGGGCGTAAAGCCCCTCCCACCCGTCCGAAGCCTCCGGTCAGCGCTACCCGAGGTGCAGCAGCTTCGGCAGGCCGACCACGACGCCGAGGCCGTAGATCAGGTCCAGCCAGACCACCGACCCGATGGCGCCGAGGAAAATCAGCCCGACCAGCGGCGTGCCCACCAGCTTCGCGCTGACGGGCGCCCCCTTGTCCCAAATCGCCGCCCAGATGCCCTTGGCGTCGCCGGTGCTGGGAAACGAATGCATGGCTACCGAGACCGCGAGCCAGCCGATCGCGAATTTCAGGAAGGACGACATGTCCCCATAGGCCAGGTGCTGCAGCGGCAGCAGCAACAGGCCGATCAGGAAGCCGAGGATCGTGTTCACGAACAGCGGGCCGACGCCAATCAGGATGTGCTTCCAGATGTTGGTGGGAATCTCGTGGACGACGTAGCCGGCGGGATTGCCAAAACGGAAATAGCAGACTTCGACGACCTTTGTGCCGGTCCAGTGGCAAAACAGCTTGTGGGCCAGTTCGTGGACGATGACACCGGGAAACGTCAGCCAAGTGATGATAAAACCAGGAATGATCATGGGGTAAGGGGGTTGCACCTGATCCCTTGGCCCCGGGCAGGCTCGGGGCGGGACACTATTTTTCGGACCTGCCTGCGCAATCCCAAAGCTCGCGCGGAGCGCGGGCTCGACTTCAAACGTCCAGGATCTGGATGCCGTGCGCGGGGAGGTTGACCTGGCGGGCGGCCTTGCCGTCGGCGAGGGTCACGGTCGTGACCTCGTCGGTGCCGGCATTGTTGATGACGACAAGCTTGCCGGCCTTCGCGAAGTAAGTCGCCTCGGTTTTGACGTTGGCCGACTGCCAGGCGCCCCAGCCCGCGTCCTGCGAGGCCGCCCAGAAAAGCGCGCGATGCAGCAGGCGGGTGTTCTCGAAAGTGAACTTGAAGCCGCTGAGATAGACACTGCGCCCGCGGCCGAACGGGTGCGTCGCGAGTCGCGGGGAGTTCTCGCGGTCGGCGAGGACCGTCGTTGCGCCACCGAGCACAAAGATGCCCTCGGTGTCCTTCCCCAGGTCAAGCGGGGCGGTGACGTCCGCGGTGATGAAATGTCCGGCCGGCGCGACGGTGTACTTGTATTTCCCGTTGGCGACGCGGTCGCCGGTGTCGCGGTCGAGGCCGAGCACGCGAGCCAGCCGGAAAAACTGGCCCGGCTGCGCCAGCGCGCTGGGTTCGCCGACGCCGACGAGTCCCCCGTCCTTTTGCACGAACGCCGTGAGCGCCGCCTCGACGCGCGGGTCGGACCAATAATGCCCGCCGCTCCACGCCGAGCCGGCGCGGCCGCAGTTGATGATCGCCTTCACGCCCTTCGGCACCCCGCGCGCCACGAGGTCATCGAAGCTCAGGAACACCACGTCGAGCGGCAGCCCGGCGAGCGATTCGAGCACGTCGTACAACGCGACGCCGGGCGTGAAGTGCCCCGAGCACGTCCAGGCGCGCAGGTCGCCCCACGCGGTGAGCACGGCGACTTTGAACGGCGCGGCCCAGGGCTTGTCGCCCGCGTGGAATGACTTCAGCAAACGAAACTCCCGGGCGAGGCCGGCGATGTAATCCTGGAAATCGGGGAACGGCTCGACCAGCGACAGATAGCCGCCGAGGCCGATGCGGTCGATGGGGGCGCGCACGATGCCGCGGCGGGCGTCGATCCAGAAATTCTTGGCGTCGAGCGTCGGATTGCCGCCGGCCTTGAACGTCGGTTCGCCCTTCAGGCCGGTGGGAAAAAGGTACGGATGCAGCCGCAACTCCCGGGTCTTCGCCCCGGTCGAGTGGGCGCACAGGCGCACTTCGAAGGCGTTGAACACGCACTTGATCAACCCATCGAAGCCGAACTCCTTGAAGCGCGGGCTGCTCGGCTCCACGCCCACCCAGTGGTCGTCGTAGAAGACGTAGGCCAGTTTCTTGTACCGATGCACGAGGTCGATGCACTGCCGGCCGAAATCGATCACGAAGTCGTGCATGAATGCCATGTAGTCGCGGTAGCGCCGCGACGGGGCGTTGTGCGTCGAGTTGTAGAGGCCGCCGTTGACGAAGTCCTCCGAGGTGAGCGCGTAGCCGTATTTCTTCGCGAAGAGTTTCAGCGCGCGCGGGCTCACCGTCATCGCGTAGTCGGCCCAGTCGGAATAGACGTCGCGCAAGGTGGCGCGGTCCGCGCCCCAGAACCACGAGAAGTTGTAGAACATCGACGTGAAGCGCACCACCCGCGTGTCCGGGTGCTCCCGCAACCACCGGTCGAGGAATTCAAGCAGCACTTTCTGCGTCTCGGGCTGCATGGGATCGACGGCGGCCAGGTGCTCGCGGTCGCCCCAATTGTTGGTGAGGTGGTTGTACATCGAGATCTCCTCCCACAGCCGGAAGGAGAGGAAGTTCACGGTGTAGCGGTGGCCCGGCACCGTGCCGGCGATCGTGACCGTGCCCTTCCTCGGGTTCACGGACCAGCGGGCCTTCGGGACTTCCTGGCCGGTCGTGCGGTCGAAAACCTGCCACCATTGCTTGGGGCTGTCCTTGAAATTGACCGTGAACTGCTCGGTGAAATAGCCCGCGAGCAGCGTGATGGTGGTCTTCGCCTTGTCCGCCACGACCGGGAAACTCATCAGGAAGTTCTGCTGGAGCTTGTCGTGGTTGGCGCGCGCCCAGGGCTGGACGGAGCGCGGCAGGCAGAGGGTCGAGTAGATGGAATAACCCGCGGACAAAATCTCGGGCGAAAGCTGGGTGCCGTCGGAATCGCGAATCGTGTCCGCCCCCCACTGCCGCGCGAGGCGGAGCGTGAGCTGCTCGAAGCCGGCTTCGCCGGGCAGCGTGAAATCGCCGTGGGACAAGTCAGGGGAACTCATGGGAAAAAGGAAATGGGCGGGACGGGGGGAGTAAAGCCGCCAGCAAACCGCAACTGGCGGCGCGCCGGAAGGCAGGCTGTTTTCGGATTGTCCGCACCGGAAGCGATGGGAGCATGGCGGAGGTCCTCCAACTTTCCCATCCGGTGTCCCCTTCCCCGCAGCCTGCAACCCTTTCCCTGGCCGGTGCTTGGCGGGTTTGCCTCGACCCCGCGCTGCCCATGGAAGCGCCGCCGCCGGATGGGGCGTTTGCGACTGACATCCACCTGCCGGCGACGACGGAAACGGCCGGCCTCGGCCCGCTCAATCCCGATCATCGCGCGGACCGGCTCACGGCGGTGCGACGGATCGAGGGGCCGGCGTGGTACCAGCGGGAATTCAATGTGCCCGACACCTGGCGCGGGCAGCAGGTGACGCTTCTCCTTGAGCGCACCAAATGGTGCCGGGTATGGCTCGACGGCCAGTTGGTGGGCGAAAACGCGATCCTCTGCGCCCCGCACGAATACCGGCTGGGCGCAGTCGCCCCCGGCCCGCACCGGTTGACGCTGCTGGTCGACAACCGCCGCAAGCCCGCCCCCGGCGACAATCACCAGACCTCCGAACACACCCAAGGCAACTGGAACGGCGTCCTCGGCGCGATCGAACTCCGCGCGACCGGATTGCTCTGGATCGACCGCATCGTCGTCACCCCCGACGTCTCCGCCCGCGCCTTTCACGTCACGGTACGCCTCGCCCGCGCGACCGCCCCCGGCGAACGTTCGTATCACGAACATTCGCCGCAGGTATCCTCCGGGAGCACCGCCGCCAATGTTCGTAATACGAACATTGCCGGCGGGCCCGGGGCCGGGGGCGGGACGATTTTCGTGTCGTGCAGCGATCAGCGCGTTGCCGCGCCGGCGGCGCAGGAGGTGCGGCTCACGCTGGAGCTGGGGGCGGGTGCGGGCACTTGGGACGAGTTTTCGCCGGCGCTGCATCGCATCACCGTCACGCTCGCGTCGCCGCTTGGCCGCGACGAGCGCACCCTCCAGGTCGGGCTGCGGGAGTTTCGGCGGGCCGGGACCCAATTTACGATCAACGGACGCGTCACTTTCCTGCGCGGCGAGGTGAACTGCTGTATCTTTCCGCTCACCGGCCATCCGCCGATGGATGTCGCCGGATGGCGGAGGTATTTCACGGTGCTGCGCGGGCATGGCTTGAATCACGTGCGGTTTCATAGCTGGACGCCGCCGGACGCGGCATTCACCGCCGCCGACGAGCTGGGGTTTTATGTGGCCACCGAGCTGCCCTTCTGGGGCGAGTGGACGCCAGCCATCGCGGAGGCGCTCGCGCCCGAGGGCGGGGCGATCCTCCGCGCGTACGGGCATCATCCGTCGTTTGTCCTGCTGACCCTGGGCAACGAGCACCGCGGCGATCGGGCCGCGCGCGCGCGACTCGTCGATCGGCTGCGCGCCCTCGATCCCTCCCGGCTCCATGCGCAGGGGGCAAACAACGACTTGGAAACGCCCTCGCTCGCGCCCGACGACGACTGCTGGATCACGGCGCGACTGCCTGCGACCGGCGCGCCGGGGCGGTACGTAAATGTCCGCGGCAGCCACGCCACGCCCGACCGCGCCGACGGTCATCTGCAGGTGGGAACTGGCGGCACGCGCACCGATTATCGCGACGCCATCGCCGGCTCGCCGCTGCCGGTCATCAGCCACGAGATCGGCCAGTATTCGATGTATCCGCGTTACGCGGAAATCGCCCGCTACACGGGCGTGTTCGCCGCGCACAATCTGGCGCGCTTTCGCGCCAAGGCCGAGGCCGCGGGGGTGTTGAGCCGGGCAGAGACGTTCGCCCGCGACTCGGCCGCGCTCGCGGCACTTTGCTATCGCGAGGAGATCGAGGCCGCGCTGCGCACTCCCGGATTCGGCGGGTTTGAACTGCTGGGCCTGCAGGATTTTCCCGGCCAGGGCACGGCGCTCGTCGGGCTGCTCGATGCCTTCCTCGAATCCAAGGGCGCCATCACGCCGGAAACCTGGCGCACCTTTTGCGGCCCGCACGTGCTGCTCGCCCGATTTGCACGCCACGCCTGGACCGCGGGGGAAACATGCACCGCCGACATCGAACTCGCGCACTACGGGCCGGCCGGCCTCCCGGCTGGGGACGTGCGTTGGACGCTTGGCGATGACACCGGCACGTTCGCCTCGCCCGAACTCGCCGGGGGCGGGTTGCACGCGCTTGGCCGGTTGGAGGTCATCCTGCCGCGGCTGAGCCGCGCCCGGCGCCTGGATTTGTCGCTGCAGCATGTGCCATCAGGCGCCCGCATTTCGTACCCGCTCTGGGTTTATCCGGAGGCCATGCCAACGTGCCCCGAAGGCGTCACGCTGGTGCGGTCATTCGGCGAAGCCCGCGGGCCGCTGGCCGCGGGCCGGGCCGTGTTGCTATGCGCCATTGGCGTCCGCCCGTTCCCCGGCACGCCCGGGGGCGGCTTCACGCCGGATTTCTGGTGCTGGTCGATGTTCAAGAACGTGCCCGGCACGCAGGGGCTGGCCATTGCCGCGGATCACCCGGCGCTCGCCGGTTTCCCGACGGAAACGCATTCGAACTGGCAATGGTTCCACCTGGCCCGCGCCGCGCAACCGGTGGTGCTCGAGGGCCCGCCGGCGGAACCTGCGCCGATCGTCGAGGTGATCGACAACCCCGAGCGGGCGCATCGTCTCGGCCTCGTCTTCGAAACGCGCATCGGCCCGGGCCGGCTGCTCGTCTGCGCGATCGACCTGCCCGCGCTCGCGCCGTCGCGACCCGAGGCGCGGGCGCTGCTGTCCAGCCTGCTGCGCTACGCCGCCTCGGCGGACTTCGCCCCGGCCATCGCGTTGCCGGTTGAGGCGGTGGCGGGGGCGCTGACCACCTGAGCGGCCAAACCGGTCAAGGTAGGGGCGCAGTCTTGCTGCGACCATTCCGCGCTAAACGCGGAATCCCGTTCCCTGGTTTCAATGAAGGAATCCCGCGGCCGCGGGATTGGTCGCAGCAAGACTGCGCCCCTACGTTCGCTGCAACGGGCAGGTTCTCATCGTTTCATTCGGATTGTCCGGGTCGGTGCGCCGAGGTTGCGTTTGCCCTGCTCCGGGGAACCGCCATGTTAGTCAAACCCCTTAGCCCATGCGCCGCCTTGTGCCCCTGTTGTTGTTCGCCGGCTTGCTGGCTGTCCCGTTGTTGCCGGCGGCCGACCCCGCACCCGTCGCCGCCAAGCCGTTGTTCCGCGATCCCGTTTACGATGGCGCCGCCGACCCGGTGGTGATCTGGAACCCGTCCGCGCAACGCTGGTGGATATTCTACACCAATCGCCGGGCCAACGTCCCCGGCCTCTCCGGCGTCGCCTGGGTCCACGGCTGCCGGATCGGCATCGCCGAATCCGCGGACGGCGGCGCCAACTGGCATTACCTCGGCACGGCCGAGATCGAGCTGCCGCCGGACATCGGCGGCCCGGAGCCGACGCACTGGGCACCGGACGTCATCACGGCCCCGAACGGCCGGCACCACATGTTCCTCACGGCGGTGCCCGGCATCTTCGAGAACTGGCAGCACCCGCGCCGCATCGTGCACCTGACCAGCACCGACCTGCGCAAGTGGAAATACGAGTCCGCCCTCACGCTCGCGTCCGACCGGGTGATCGACGCCGCGGTGTTCCCGCTCCCCGGCGGCGGGTGGCGGATGTGGTACAACAACGAGCGCGACAAGAAATCCATCTACTACGCCGACAGTCCCGACCTTTTCACGTGGACCGACCGGGGCAAATGTACCGGCGTCGGCGAGCGCCCCGGCGAGGGCCCCTACGTCTTCCGCTGGAAAGGCTCGTATTGGATGCTGGTCGACCTGTGGCAGGGCCTCGGGGTCTATCGCTCCAGCGATCTTCAAACCTGGACGGCGCAGGCCGAGAACCTCCTCGGCGTGCCCGGCACGGGGCCGGATGATGGCGTGAACGGCGGCCATCCCGGTGTCGTGGTGAGCGGAGACCGCGCCTACGTCTTCTATTTCACGCATCCGGGCCGCAACGGCACGATCAGCCCCGACGACAAGAACAACCCGGAGCTGCGCCGCAGTTCGATCCAGGTCGCGGAACTGGTCGAGAAGGACGGCATCCTTTCGTGCGATCGCAATGCGCCGGTGCGGATTGCGCTCGTAGCGCCAAAACCCTGATGTCCCATGCACATGTCTTCCCCCGCCAAGGCAAAGCCCACTTCCCGTCATCCTGAGCGCAGCGAAGGATCCAAGGCCGCGAGTGCAGCCCATGCTGACAATCGTGGATCCTTCGCTGCGCTCAGGATGACGGCATGGAAATGGTTTCGTCATACGGACATTTCGTGGGTTACGTGGGTTATCTTGGCGGCGCTTTTTCCCCCGGCTCTCTCCGCTTCCCTTCCGACCGACGCCAAGCCGACCGTCATCGTGAGCACCGCGACCGAGCCGATGGCAACCGGGCTGTTTGCCCCGACGTGGGAATCGCTCGGGAAATACCAGGCGCCCGAGTGGTTTCGCGACGCGAAGTTCGGCATCTGGGCGCACTGGGGGCCGCAATGCCAGCCCGGGCAGGGCGATTGGTACGCGCGGCACATGTATTTCGAGAACGGCCCGCGCTGGGGCAAGAACGTGAGCCCGTTCCATCGCGCCACCTATGGCCATCCGTCGCAATTCGGCTTCAAGGACGTCATCCATGAGTGGAAAGCCGAACATTGGGATCCGGACAAACTCGTGGCGCTCTACAAGCGCGCGGGAGCGCAGTACTTCTTCGCGCTGGCCAACCACCACGACAACCTCGACCTGTGGGACTCGAAGTACCAGCCGTGGAATGCCGCGCACGTCGGGCCGCAAAAGGACCTGATCGCCGGCTGGGCGAAGGCCGCGCGCGCCAATGGCCTGAAGTTCGGCGTCAGCGTCCACGCCGCCCACGCCTGGAGCTGGTATGAGATCGCGCAGGCGGCCGACAAGGCCGGCCCGCTCGCCGGCGTGCCCTACGATGGCAAGCTCACCAAAGCCGACGGCAAGGGCAAGTGGTGGGAAGGCCTCGACCCGCAGGACCTCTACGAGCAGCGCCACCCGCCGAGCCCGCGCTTCGACGAACCGGCCGCCTTTGACGGCCGCTGGGACTGGGGCGGCGGCGTCAGCACGCCCGACCAGGCCTATTGCGAGCGGTTCTACAACCGGACGATGGACCTGATCAACCGTTACCGGCCTGACTTCGTTTATTTCGACGACACCGCGCTGCCGCTGTGGCCGGTCAGCGACGCCGGCCTGAAGCTCACCGCCCATTTCTACAACCAGAGCGCGGCGCAACACGGCGGCCGGCCCGACGTGGTCGTGTTTGGCAAGGTGCTCAACGCCGACCAGAAGCGCGCCATTGTCTGGGACGTCGAGCGCGGCGCGCCCAACGACCTGCAAGCCCTGCCCTGGCAAACCTGCACCTGCATCGGCGACTGGCACTACAACCGGAGTGTCTTCGAGCAGCACCGCTACAAGAGCACGCGGACGGTGCTCCAGATGCTCGCCGACATCGTCAGCAAGAACGGCAACCTCCTGCTCAACATCCCGCTGCGCGGCGACGGCATGCCCGACGACGATGGCCTCGCCGTCGTGCAGGGCATCGCCGCGTGGATGGACGTGAACCGCGAAGCGATCTTCGGCACCCGTCCGTGGCAGGTCTTCGGCGAAGGCCCGGCTTCCGATGGCGCCGAAATCAAGGAGCAGGGTTTCAACGAGGGCAAAGGCAAGGCGTTCACGGCCGACGACGTCCGCTTCACGCAAACCAAGGACGGCCGCACGTTGTACGTCATCGGCTTGGTGCGCCCGCAGCAGGCGCTGCACGTCAAGGCCCTCGGCACCACCGCCGGCCGGCTGACGCGCAAGATCTCCACCGTGGAGCTGCTGGGCGCCACCGCGGCCGTGAAATGGACGCAGGCCGGCGACGCGCTGGTCCTCGACGCTGGCGCCCCCGCGGGCCCGGACACGCCGGTGGTTTTCAAGGTTACGCTGCAATAGGGCGGCCGAACCTCCCCGATCATGCCTCAGGCTCATCTGACCGCACGCCACCCACCTGTCCGCCATCCTGGGCGGAGCGAAGGATCCAAATGGACGTTAAGGCGCAGCATGCGCAGCGCCCTTGGATCCTTCTCCCGCCACGGCGGGATCAGGATGAGGTCACGAGAGTGGTTCCTCCTTCTGTGTGTTCCGTGTTTTCTGTGGCTAACTCCGTTCGTCCGCGCCGCCGACGCCAGCTATCCCAATCCCCTCATCCCCCGGCGCGCCGATCCGCACATCCTGCGGCACACGGACGGAAACTACTATTTTATGGGCACGGTGCCGGAGTACGACCGGCTCATCCTCCGGCGCTCGCCGACCATCGCCGGGCTCGCCACGGCGGAGGAGAAGGTCATCTGGCGCAAGCACGCCACGGGCCCCATGGGCGCCAACGTCTGGGCGCCCGAAATTCACCACCTCGACGGCAAGTGGTACATCTACTTTGCCGCCGGCGAGGCGGAGAAGATCTGGAACATCCGCATTTACGTCCTCGAGAACGCCGCCGCCAACCCGCTCGAAGGCGAATGGATCGAGCGCGGCCAGATGGACACCGGCTGGTCGTCCTTCTCGCTCGACGCCTCGACCTTCGAGCACCGCGGCCGCCGCTACTTTCTCTGGGCCCAGAAGGGACCCGGCAGCAAGGACAACTCCAATATCTACATCGCGCCCATGGCCTCGCCGACCAAGCTGGCCGGCCCGGCGGTGCTGCTCTCGCAGCCCGAATTCGACTGGGAGCGCGTGCGCTACGCCGTCAACGAGGGCCCCGTCATCCTCAAGAAAAACGGCCGCCTCTTCCTCACCTACTCGGCGGCCGGCACCGGGCCGGAGTATTGCCTCGGGATGCTCACGGCGGATGAGAACGCCGACCTGCTCGACCCGAAGTCGTGGACGAAATCGCCCACGCCGGTCTTCACCACCAGCGAGGAGAATCGCATCTTCGGGCCCGGCCACCATTGCTTCACCGTGGCCGAGGATGGCGTCACCGACCTCATCGTCTACCACGCTCGCAGCTACCGCGACATTCAGGGCGACCCGCTAAAGGACCCCAACCGGCACACCCGCGTGCAACCGGTGAAGTGGCGCACCGATGGCTCGCCCGACTTCGGCACGCCGCGGCCGGACGACGGGCCCAGGTTCGGCCCGGTTACCCGCAACCAGCTGCGGGCGCGCGATGCCTGCATCTGGCCCAACCCGGCGACGCAGGAATACCTCATGTACTTCGCCGGGCGCGGACCCAACCGTCGCGCGGCGGTCGTCGCCTACACGAGCAAGGACCTCGAGACCTGGACCGGCCCGACGGTGGTTTTCGAGCGGCCCGCCGAGTGGTGGGCCGACCGCGGCATCTGGGCGCCGGAGATGCACGCCTACCACGGCAAGTATTACCTGTTCCTCACCTTCGATTCGACCCACCAGTTCCCCGAGCAATGGCGCGACTGGCTGCCGCGGGTGAAGCGCGGCTCCCAGGTGCTCGTGAGCGATTCGCCGATGGGGCCATTCCAGCCTTTCGCCAATCGGTCGACCCTTCCCGAGGATATGATGACCCTCGACGGCACGCTCTTCGTGGAGGACGGCACGCCGTGGATGGTGTTCTGCCACGAGTGGGTGCAAATCAAGGACGGCACCGTGGAGTGCATCCAACTCGCGCCCGACCTGTCCGCCACCGTCGGCGAGCCCAAGCGCCTCTTCCATGGCAGCGATGCGCCGTGGGCGCAGAAGTCCCCGCAATACGGCTGCTACGTCACCGACGGCCCCTGGCTTCACCGCACCGCGTCGGGCAAGCTGCTGATGCTTTGGTCGAGCGGCAGCCCCACCGGCTACGCCGTCGGCATCGCGACCTCGGAGAGCGGCAAGCTCGCCGGCCCGTGGAAACAGGCGCCCGCCGCGCTTTTCGCCGACGACGGCGGCCATCCGATGCTATTCCGCACTTTCGATGGCCGGCTGATGCTGGCCGTACACCAGCCCAACAAGACCCCGTTCGAACGGGAAGTCTTTCTCGAATTGGAAGAAACCGGAGATACGCTGGTGCTGAAGAAGCGGTGAGCGGTACATGCCCTTCGAGCCGGGGAATCTTGAAAACTGAAAATCGTGAAATCCTAAATCGTGAAAATTCGGGTATTTCGCTAACCACAATTTCAAGATTACGGATTTCACCTTTTTCAGTTTTCAAGATTTCCCGCCTTTCTCCCCATGAAACTCCTGCTCCTTATGTGTGCGCTCATCGTCTCCGACACCCTTGCCGACAACCTCGTGATCCCGCTCTGGCCCGAGGGCGTGCCCACCGCGATGCGCGCCGACGCGCCGGCGGCCAAGGGCCCCATCCCTGCGGAGCAATCGGATCCCGAGGGGCGCATCGCGCACATCAGCGTGCCGCGGCTCACGGTTTTCCCCGCCGCCCAGGACCGCCCGACCGGCACGGCGGTCATCATCTGTCCCGGCGGCGGCTATGCCCGCCTTTCCCATGACCGCGAGGGGCTCCAATATGCGCGCTGGCTCTCCACGCTGGGCGTCACGTCCTTCATCCTCACCAACCGCGTGGGCGACTTTGGACATCCGGCCCCGCTCCAAGACGTCCTCCGCGCCGTGCGCATCGTGCGGTCACGCGCGGCGGAATTCAAAATCGATCCCGCGCGCATCGGCGTGATGGGCAGCTCGGCCGGCGGACACCTGGCCGCCAGCGCCGGCACGCTCTTTGACCACGCCGACGGCAAGACCGGCGCAGCGCTCGACTCGGTCAACGCCCGGCCCGATTTCCTCATCCTGATGTACCCGGTGATCAGCATGGAGCCCGGTGTGGCCCACATGGGATCACGCCAGCAACTGCTGGGCGCGAACCCCGATCCGGCCCTAGTGGCGCGCATGTCGCTCGAACAATCCGTCACGGCCCAAACCCCGCCGACCCTGATCATCCACACCCAGGAAGATGGGACGGTGCCGATTGAGAATTCCATCCGGTTCTTCCAAGCCCTCACGAAGGCCAAGGTGCCCGCGGAATTCTACGCTTTTGAACACGGCTCGCATGGGATGGGCATGAAAGCCGGCTTCGGCACGGCATCTGACTGGCCGAAAAGGGCGGAGGAATGGCTGCGCAACCGCGGACTGCTGGACATCGTCAAAAAGTAACCACCGCTTCCCATGAAATCGCCCCTTACCCCCGGACGCGGCGTCGTTGCCGCGCTGTTCCTGCTGTTCGCCACCGCCGGCCTGCCGGCGGCCACCGAAACGGTGATTCCCCTCTGGTCCGGCGAATTGCCCGGATCCGCCGGCCGGACCGACCCCGAGAAAGTACGCGTCACCGACGCGGGCGAACACGTGGTTTCGAGCGTTCACCAGCCCAGCCTCACGGTCTACCTCCCCGCGCCCGGCAAGGCGAATGGCGCCGCCGTCGTGGTTTGTCCGGGCGGCGGGCATCGCGAACTTTGGGTGGATCACGAGGGCCACGCCGTGGCCCGCTGGCTCGCGGAGCACGGCGTCGCGGCGTTCGTCCTCAAATACCGCCTCGCGCGCGAGGAAGGCTCGACCTATCGCGTCGAAGTCGAGGCGCTGGCCGACGCGCAGCGGGCGTTGCGCCTGGTGCGATCGCGCGCGAAGGAATGGGGCGTCGACCCGGTGCGCCTTGGCATCATGGGCTTTTCCGCCGGCGGCGAACTCGCCGGACTCGCCAGCCGCCAGTTCGATGAAGGCGAGGGAAAATCCACCGACCCGATCAGCCGCGAAAGCTGCAAGCCAGCCTTCCAGGGGCTCATTTATCCCGGCCGTTCGCAAACCATCGAGCCGGCCGCGGGCCAGCCGCCGGCCTTCCTGCTTTGCGGCGCGGACGATCGGCCGGACATCAGCGAAGGCCTCGCCCAGGTTTACCTGAAATTCAAGAAAGCGGGCGTGCCCGTCGAACTGCACATCTTCGCCGGCGCCGGCCATGGCTTCGGCCTGCGCGCGACCAACAAGGGCCCGGTCGCCGCGTGGCTGGAACGCTTCCATGACTGGCTCGGCGGCCGGGGCTTCCTGACGCCGGCCGCGAAGTAATCCGGTGGGCGCACCCAATATGACACCTGATGTGCTTCTTTCATGGTGTAGGAGGGGCTTTATGCCCCGACGGGATTTCGGCCGCGTCTCGTGTCGGGGCGGAAAGCCCTGCCCCCATTTCAGCAGCGAATCAAGCGCGGCAGGACCGGTCTCCGACCGGTCCAAGGCCAGTCACAGGCTGGCCCTACTCGGTGTCGCCTTCGTTCTGTCCTTCGCTCCCCTGCCCGCCGCGCCAGTCATGGAGAATCTCTCGCGCGGCGTCGTGGCCGTGCACGAAGCCGACGGCAAAGTCTTTGTGAGCTGGCGGCTGCTGGCATCCGATCCCGCCGGCACGGCCTTCAACGTTTACCGCACCACCGCCCCGGGACCCGTGCGCGTGGCCTTCCCGGGCCAGGCGGCCCAATCCGCGGAACGCGGCCCCGTGACGGTGAAGCTCAACGCCGAGCCCCTGGCGGGGCCGACTTGGTTCGTCGACCCGTGGCCGCAGTTGGATCGCGAGACGTCCTATCATGTCCGCGCGATCGTCAACGGCACGGAAGGCGCGCCCAGCCGCCCTTTCACGTTTCCGGCGCTCAGTTCGCCGCAACCGTACGTGTCCGTGCCGATCACGACCCCCGAAGGCTACACGCCCAACGACGCTTCGCTGGGCGATCTCGACGGCGATGGCGACTATGAGATCATCCTCAAGCAGGAGCAGCGCCCGCGCGACAATTCCCAGGCGGGCCCCACGGGCGAGACCCTCATCCAGGCTTACAAGACCGATCCCGGCGCGCCCGGACCGCTCTGGACGATCAACCTGGGAAAAAACATCCGCGAGGGTGCGCACTACACGATGTTCATGGTCATCGACCTCGACGGCGACGGGCGCGCCGAAGTCGCCTGCAAGACCGCCGACGGCACCGTCGACGGCACGGGCAAGGTCATCGGCGACCCCGCCGCCGACTGGCGGGAAAAAGGTGCGGTGGCCGTGCCAACCAGCGATCACACCGGCGCGACCAACACCCCGGCCGGCCCGGCGGCGCGGCTGGAAGGCCGCATCCTCCGCGGACCGGAGTATCTCACCGTGTTCGACGGCCGCACCGGCGCCGCGCTGGCAACAGTCGACTATGTTCCGGGCCGTCATCCCGACACGCAGAACCCGACCGGCGAACAGTTGAGCGCGGTCTGGGGCGACGCCTACGCCAATCGTTCCGACCGCTTTCTCGCCGGTGTGGCCTACCTCGACGGCCACCTGCCCTCGCTGCTGTTTTGCCGCGGTTACTACACGCGCACGGTCATCGCCGCGTGGGATTTCCGGGGCGGGAAGCTGACTTCCCGCTGGGTTTTCGACAGCGATAAACTCGGCCCGCCGGACAAGACCAACCCGTGGCGCGGCCAGGGCAACCACAACCTCTCCGTCGCCGATGTCGATGGCGACGGGAAGCAGGACATCATCTACGGCGCGATGGTCGTCGGCTCCGATGGCAAGGGCCTCTACTCCACCGGCTGGGGCCACGGGGACGCCCTGCACGTCGGCGATCTGGTACCCGACAATCCCGGGCTCGAGGTCTGCGACATCCAGGAACGTTTCGACGCGCAGGGCCTGAGCATGCGCGATGCGAAGACCGGGTGCCCGATCTTCACCATTCCCTCCGTCCGGGCCGACACCGAGGGCGGCGACAAGGGCGAGGGCCCGGGCCGCGGCAACGCCTTCAACATCGACCCGCGGTTCCCCGGCGCGGAGTCCTGGGCCGCCGGCGCGGCGATGGACGGCCTCCATGACGCGACCGGCAAAAAGTTCCTCGAGAAACGCCCGCGGGGCTTCCCGGTCAACTTCGGGATCTACTGGGATGGCGACCTGCTCAGCGAGCTGCTCGACAGCAATCGGATCGTGAAATGGAACTGGGAGGCCGGAACGCTTGACCCATTGCTCGTGGCCCATGCCTGCACTTCCGCCAATGGCACCAAGTCCACGCCGGCCGTCAGCGCCGACCTGTGGGGCGACTGGCGCGAGGAGGTCATTTGGGCCACGCGCGACAGGAAGGAGCTGCGCATCTACACGAGCGCGATCCCAACGAAGCACCGGCTCGTCACGTTCATGCACGACCCGCAGTATCGCGTGGCCGTGGCCTGGCAGAACACCGCGTACAACCAGCCCCCGCATCCCAGCTTCTACCTCGACGAATCCGCCCCGCTGCCGCCGCCGGCCGTCGTTGAGTTTCCCCCCTCCCCGTCAACGCCATGAAAACTCGCCGCCTGATTGCTGGAATGCTTTCGTTCGTGGCCGGCCTCGGTTTGCCCGGAGCCGTGCGCGCCGCCGACGCCCCGCTGCCCCCGGAACCGACCGCGGTGAAAAAGAGGCTCTTCAGCGACTTCCATTTGCTGCCCAAGTCGGCCCAATCGAACCCGGAGATCGACATGACCGTTTTCAGCGAACGGACCGAGTACGGCCGCACCCTGCCCGACGTCGGCCCGCAAAGCCCCGCCTACTACCTCGCGCAAAGCCAGGGTTACCAAGCCCAGGGCTCGACTCCGATGGGCCTGAATCCCCCGTCGCAGGAAGACATTGAAAAGCTGGTGCAGTCGACGCTGAGCCAGCGGGGATACCTGTCCGCCGAGGGGACCAGTCACCCGCCGTCGCTGGGAATCTTCTACTATTGGGGGGTGCATTCCGCGATTGATCCGAATGAGGTGTTCGAATCCCCCGAACTGATGCATGTCCGCCAGCGGGACATCCTGCAGCGGGCCAAGCTGGTGGGCGGCCCGTCTTACGTCGAGAAACTGCAGCGGCAGATGACCTTCGGCTCGACCATTGCCGATCACACGCCCAAGGCAGAACACCTCCTCTACCAGGTGCACAACGACCTCTACTACGTCGTGGTGTCGGCCTACGACTACAGCCGCCTCACGAAGGGGGAGCGCCAGCTGGTGTGGCGCACGACCATGACGGTCAATGAGCAGGGCGTCTCCATCAAGGAGACCCTGCCGCCGCTGATTGTCAGCGCCGCGGACTACTTCGGCCGGGACACGAACGAGCCGGTTGCGCTCCAGCGAAAGATCCGCCGTGGCGGCACCGTCTCCCTCGGTCCGCTCATCATTCTCGGCGAAGCGCCGGTTCCCGGGGGGACAAATCCGTCCCCCGCCCCGGAGCCGGCCAAGCCGAAGGATTGAACCCCGCCTGATCGCGCCATGAAACTTCCCGTGCTTGCCCTTGCGCTTCTGGCCGCCGGCGCGAGCCGCGCCGCGGAGGCGGGGGAACCCGGCTTCGTCCCGGAAACCCAGGCGCCCCTGGTAAGGCGTTCGGGCGGATTCAACCTCGAGTTGCTCCCCAAGCCGTTCCAGACGAATCCGCGCATCGAAATGACGGTGTACAGCGAACGGACCCCGTGGGGCCGCGAGCAGCCCGATGTTTCCCCCAGCACGCCGGCATATTATGTGATGCAAAGCCAGGGGTATCAGCCCATGGGATCCAACCCCGTGCGCGAAAATCCGCCGCCCAAGGAGGTGATCGACGAGCTGATGCAACGGGTGCTGGAGGCGCGCGGATTTCTCCCCGTCCGCGATCCAACCAAGACGCCCACCCTGGCGATCATCTACTACTGGGGGTCCCACTCCGGACTCGACGTGCAGGATGTGATGGAAAACCCCGCCCTGATGGATCTGCGCAACCGCGACATCCTCCAACGCGCGATGCTCGTGGGTGGGCGCGGCAACGCCGCCAAATACTCCCGGCAAATCGCCTACGGCGTCCCGCTGAGCGAGCGCCAGGCGCGGGAGGAGCATCTCCGCTACCAGATCCACAACAACCTGTATTACGTGGTGGTTTCGGCCTACGATTATGAGTCCCTCTCGCTCGGCCAGCGCCGCCTGGTCTGGCGCACGACGATGACCGTCAACGATCGCGGCCTCAACATGGACGAGACCCTCCCGCCGCTGATTGTCAGTGCCACGGACTTTTTTGGGCGCGACACGGGCGAAACGATGGCCCTCGAACGCCGGATCAACCGCCGTTCCGTCACCCTCGGCCCGCTCATGATCATCGGCGTGGCCTCACCCCCGATCATGGGCACCCCGCCGCCCCCGGCCGAGCCGCCGGCGGAATCCAAGTGACTGCGATCCCCGTCGCCACCCGCCCGTTGTCACGGCCATGAAGTCCCCGCGCGTATTCGCCGGCCTGCTGGCCGTACTTGCCGCCGCGCCGCTGCTCCGCGCCATGCCGGTCCCGCATCCCGATCGGCCCGGCCGGCTCGTCGAGACGCGCGACGGGTTCAGCGTCGAATATTCGCCCGGCCAGGAAGCCTGGATGGAAATGGGTTTTGCCGAGTTGAAGGCGCAGGCCGCCCGGCCGGCTCCCGCGGCGCCGGAAGCGCCGGTCACGCCCCCGCCCGCCGTCGTGGGGTCCGCCCAACACCTGCAGGAAAACCGCGAACTCATCCTGGCGGCGGTCGCCCGCCAGGTCGGCCTGGCGAAGCCCACGCCGCTGCAGGGTCGGGTTTTCGACACCTTTCTCGGTTACTATAAAATGAACACCGAGCTGATGCGGCACCTGGCGCAACAGCTCCCGCCCAACCTGACCCCGCATCATCTCGCGATCTGGCAGCGCGAGGACCTCGTGGCGCGCCTGCGCGCCGGGGCCCAGATCGAGGGATTGAGCTACGACCCGGCGACCGACAGCGGGAATTTCAGCTTTCATTTGAACACAACCGGCACCGGCATGGACGACCGCCTCCGCGAAATCCAGGCGGAGATCGACGCGCAGAAGCTGAAGCACGAGTTCACCTACGGCGACGGCCAGTACGATGCCACGATCATGCTGGGCAAGGCGCCCGAGCCCAAAAAGGCCGTCGCACCGAAGGAAACTGTCTCGACCGAGGACCTTGCCACGATGCTTTCCCGCCTCGTGGTTCCCGTAATCTACCGGGGTGACCAGGCCGCGGTGCCTGACCCCAAGGAATTTGCCTACATCCAGGATGCCCTGCAGGCCGGCCGCGCCCAGATTGAAAGCAACACCAGGAACTACCGCGATCCCAACCTCGTGACCGTCATCCTGCACGAGACGGCCGAATCCGGCCTGGTGGAAAACGTCATCGGCAGCCGCGACCGCCGCTGGCTGTGCGATGGCACGGCGAACTATGTCGCCTGGCGCGTCGCCCGCGACCTGATGGGCCCCGAGTTTGCCCGGCAGGTCTATGACCTCGACGCCCAACTCCGCCAGCATGCGCCCCAGCAGCCGAAAATCGACCTCGCCGCCTGGTCGGCGGTCGAACGCGGGAAAAAACACGAACTCGAAACCGGGCTCAACCGCGCCCACTACGCCTTTGCCACCCGCGCGATGTTCCTGCTCACCGCCAGGCATGGGGACGACGCCGTTGCCCAGCTTTGGTCCGACGTGGCGCGCACGCCGAGGAAGAAGGTCTCGGCCAAGACCTTCGCCGAGGCCCTGCGGAAACGTTTTAACGGGGACATCCGCCAGCTCATCGCCGCCGCGGAAAAAAACCCGATTCCGCCCGCCCCGTCTCCTCCCGTTGTTTCCAATTCTGCCGCCTCCGCCACCCCTTAGGTCCGCTTCCCATGCGTTGCCCCAAACTCACCCCTTGGATTCTCCTCGCCCTCGGCGCCACCGCCGCGTGGGCCCAAACGCCTCCGCCCGCCAACTCCGAGCCGCCTGCGCCCGTCGTGATCAACAGCGGCCGGCTGCCGCCCGCGTATCCGACTCCGTACACTCCAGCCACCCCTGATGAGATCAAGGCGGTGCTTGGACGCATCCTGGGCTATCTCGAGACCGCGAGTCCCATCAAGGTTGTCCGCATCGTCGACCGCGACAAGCGCGAGCCGGTGACCGACCTGACCAAGCTGTCGGGCCCCGTCAGTTTCGATCGCACTGATTTCCTCATCACGAGCTACGAATGGGGCGTCACGTATGCGGGCATGCTGCTGTGCGCCGAGGCGACGGGAGACGCGCGTTACCGGGACTACGCCGCCAGCCGCCTGCAGGCCATTGCCACCGTCGCTGCCCACCTGAAAACCCTCCCGCCGCCGCCGGCCGATGCCACCGGTCCGCAGCGGGCCGTGGCCCTGCGGGCGGTAATCTCGCCGCGCAGCCTCGACGACTCCGGTTCGATGGGCGTGGCCTTCATCAAGGCTGCCCGCGCCGGCGTCGCCCCCGACCAGCTCCGCCCGTGGATCGACAATTACCTGAAATGGATTTCCGAGGGGCAGCACCGCCTCGCCGACGGCACCCTCGCCCGCAATCGCCCGCTCCACAACACCCTCTGGCTCGACGACCTTTACATGAGCGTCCCGGCCCTGGCCCAGATGGGTGCGCTCACCGGCGAGCAGAAATATTTCGACGACGCCGTGAAGCAGATCCTGCAGTTTTCCTCCCGCATGTTCCTGAAGGAGGCCGGGCTTTACCGGCATGGCTGGGTGGAGGCCATGGAACCGCATCCCGCGTTCCACTGGGGCCGCGCCAACGGCTGGGCCATCGTCGCGATGGCGGAGTTGCTGTCCGTGCTCCCCGAAAGCCACCCGGGCCGGGAGGCCGTCCTCGCGCAGTATCGCGCGCACGCCGCCGGACTGGCCTACGTGCAAAGCCGCACCGGCCTCTGGCACCAATTGCTGAACCGCAACGATTCCTACCTCGAGACCTCCGCTTCCGCCATGTTCACATATGCGATCGCGCGGGGCATCAATCGCGGCTGGCTCGATCCACTCGCGTACGGCCCGATGGTGTCGCTGGCGTGGAACGCCGTCGCCCAGCAGGTCAACGCGCAGGGCCAGGTCGAAAACACCTGTGTCGGCACGGGCATGGCCTTCGATCCGATGTTCTACTATTTCAGGCCGGTCAGCGTTTATGCCGCCCACAGCTACGGCCCGGTCCTCCTCGCCGGGGCCGAGGTGTTGCTCCTGCGCCAGGGCAAGGGCGCCGCGGCCAACATCAACGACAGCTCGGTCCAATTCGCGCCGTCGCCCTCGCGGTTTTGACGCCGATGCCACCAGACCAAAGGTTCGGAATGTGGGAGGGGCTTTATGCCCCGACTTCACCGGCTGCGAAGGCGTCAGGTCGGGGCGTAAAGCCCCTCCCACCCTTGATCAATTGGACCAATCGAAGGCTCAATGCCGTTCACCTTTGCCTGATCTTGTCTCTCGTTGGATTCGCCCCCGCCGCGCCCGATGCCGTGGCTCCCTGGATCCCCGACCAAGGCGATGGCACGTACAAGAATCCAGTCCTGTTTGCCGACTACTCCGATCCCGACGCGATCCGCGTGGGCGACGACTATTACCTGACGTCCTCCAGTTTCCTCTGCGCCCCGGGGCTGCCGATCCTGCATTCCAGGGACCTCGTCAATTGGACAATCATCAACCACGTCTTCGCGGTGCAGCCACCGGCGGAGCACTTCGCGAAGCCGCGCCATGGCCAGGGGGTCTGGGCACCCGCCATCCGGCATCACGATGGCAAATTTTGGATCTTTTATCCCGACCCTGACTTCGGCCTCTATCTCACCACGGCCACCGATCCCGCCGGCGAGTGGTCGCCGCCTTTTCTCCTCAAGGCCGGCCCGGGTTTGATCGACCCGTGTCCGTTCTGGGACGACGACGGCCGGTTCTACCTGATCCATGGCTGGGCCAAGAGCCGCGCCGGGATTGCCAACGCGGTCACCTTGCATGAGCTCAGCGCCGATGGCCACACCATCCTCGATGCGGGCAGGCACGTCGAGGTGACCGAGGGGAAATCCAACGACGTCGGCACCATCATCATCGACGCGAACAAACTTACCGGTTGGCGCACGCTCGAAGGTCCAAAGATGTACAAGCGCAACGGCTGGTACTGGGTTTTCGCGCCCGCCGGCGGCGTCAAGGAGGGCTACCAGGCCGTGTTTCGCGCCAGGGACATTCGCGGTCCCTACGAGGAACGCATCGTCCTCGACCAGGGCACCACCCCGATCAAGGGCCCGCACCAAGGCGCGTGGGTGGACACGCCGGGCGGCGAGGACTGGTTCCTGCACTTCCAGGATCGCGGCCCGTTCGGTCGCGTCGTTCACCTCCAGCCCATGCGCTGGCGCGACGACGGCTGGCCCGTGATGGGCGTGGACGCCGATGGCGACGGCAAGGGAGAACCCGTCCTCACGCACCGGAAACCCGGTGTCCGCAGCCAGACGGCGATCGCCGCGCCGGCAACGTCCGACGAATTCGAACTGCCCACGCTGGGGCGCCAGTGGCAGTGGAACGCCAACCCGCAAGCGGGATGGGCCGCGCTGGATGCGAAGCCCGGTTCGCTGCGCCTCGCCTGCGTCCCGGCACCCGCGGCACGCGTCGATGGCTCGCCGGCCTTCGCCAACCTGTACGACGCACCCAATTTTCTCCTGCAGAAATTCTGCGCGCCGGAATTCGTCGCCACGACCCGCCTCGACTTCGCCCCGGCGTCCGAGGGCGACACCGCGGGCCTGGCGGTGTTCGGCTACAATTATGCCATTCTCGGCCTCCGCCGCACCGGGAGCGGCACCCGCCTCGTGCTGCGCGTTAACTTGGAGTCGCAGAAGTCAGGCCATCGCGAACATGAAGCCGCGAGCCTCGCCGTGCCCGCCGGACCGATCCATTTGCGGGTCACCGTCGATGCCAAGGCCGTGTGCCGCTTCAGCTGGAGCACCGACAACGCCACTTTCACCCCGATTGGGACTCCGTTCCAAGCCACCGAGGACCGCTGGATCGGCGCCAAATTCGGCCTCATTGCCACCGCCGCGCCCGATGCCGCGGCTGCCGGGCATGCCGACTTCGACTGGTTCCGGGTCACCCAAGCCAGGAACTGAACCGCGGAGGCATACCCTAAACCCATCAAAATGAGAGCCTCCGAACCCTTCTGTGTATTCCGTGGCTAACCTTTCGCCGGCCTTTCTCCGTGCCTCCATGTCTCTGTGGTTAACTAGAAAAGGAACCCCATGAAAATGCTCATGCTACCCGTCGTGCTTTGGGCCTCCACCGTTCTGGCCGCTGACCTGCCGTCCGACTGGATCGATCCGGACACGGGCCACCGGATCATCCGGTTGTCGCCCGAGAGCGGGGGCACGTCCCTCTATTTTCACCAACGCAGCTACACGCCGGAGGGCGACAAGATCGCCATCCGCGCCAACGGCGGCATCAGCACGGTCGATCTATCCACGCTCGGCGTCTCCGCGCCGAAAGTTGAACTCGTCCGGGCCGGCGCGAACCCGATCGCAACGGCCTGGCGCACCCGCGAAGCCTACTACGTGGACCGCGAGCGGCGCGTGCTCATGGCCGTGCATCTCGACACCAAGGCCGAGCGCGAGGTCGTCAAGCTGCCCGAACAGGCGAGCGGCGGGCAGTTTGCGCTGAACTGCGACGAGTCCCTGCTGGTCGGCATCGGCCCCGATCCCGACGGGAAAACCATCCCGCGCACGCCGCCGCCCGAGGGCATGGGCGGCAACCTCGAGGAGAACTGGGCCCGCGGCACCCCGAAGCGGATCTTCACCATCAACGTGAAGACCGGGGAGTTCAAAGTCATCCACCGCGAGAACGACTGGACCAACCACCTGCAGTGCTCACCGACCGATCCCAACCAGATCCTGTTCTGCCACGAGGGCCCGTGGCACTTCAATGACCGCACTTGGACCGTCCGCGCCGATGACGGCAAGCCCGCGCGCCTGCTCCACCAGCGCACGATGAACATGGAGATCGAGGGCCATGAATTCTTCAGCCACGACGGCAAGTCCGTCTGGTACGATCTCCAGACGCCGCGCAGCACGGTCTTCTGGCTCGCCGGCGTCAACCTCGAGACCGGCCAGCGCACCTGGTACAACCTCAAGCGCGAGGAATGGTCCGTCCACTACAACATCTCGCCCGACGGGAAACTCTTCGCCGGCGACGGTGGCTATCCCGGCAGCGTCGCGGCCCGCGGTCCCGACGGCGAAACGATCACACCCCCGGCGCAGGGCCAGTGGATCTACCTCTTCCGGCCGGTCCGGGTGAAGGGCAATTCCTTCCGCGAGGGCCGGAACCTGATCGATACCGGCTTCTTCCAAGCGGAGCGCCTCGCCAGCATGGCGCACCACAACTACAGCAAGGAAACCGGCGTCGAGCCCAACCTGACGTTCACGCCCGACGGGAAGTGGATCATTTTCAGCGGCAACTTCCACAGCCCGCAGGTGAACGGCAAACACGTCACCCACGTCTACGCCGTGGAAATCGCGCGGACAAAGTAGCCTCAAGACCGTGGACAACTGACCACGGGATTACCGAACTCCCCACTGTCCGGCAGCGCGCCGGATTCAGGCGGTTCGGGAAAGTCCCGTAGTCTGTTGTCCTGTTGTCCGTGGTCCGGCCCGCAACCCCTCGTCCCATGAAAACGACCCTGCGCCTGCTACTCCTGGCTTCGCTTGCGCTTGCCACGCTTCCGCTGCCCGCCGCCGATTTCGACACCGAGCAACTCGCGCTCTTCGAGCGCAAGGCCACGCTGGCCAAGCGCCTCGGCGCGACGCATGTCCCGATCACCGACGGCCTGCCTACCGCGCAGTGGCAATACCAGCCGGCGAACGATCCCTATCCGGCGTGGTTCATCCAGCGTCCGGACTTCTTCAAGCTGTTCCCCGCCCCCGAGGTGGAGCCGTTTGTCGACATGGCCTACGGCCGCCGGATCGCGAACCTTTTGGAGGAGCGCTGCAAGATCCTCCGCCGCCTTGGCCTGAAGGCGCACTGGGGCGCCAACATCCCGCAGGTCATGCCCGAGGCGTTCTACACCGCGTACCCGCAGCTCCGCGGCCCGCGGGTCGACCAGCCCAACCGCTCGCGCACCGCCCGCTTCTCGATGTGTGTCGACCAGCCCGAGACGCTCCGGCTCTATGGCGTCGCGATCAAGAATCTCCTTACCCGCTGCCCGGAGATCGAATCCTTCTCGTTCCTCACCCAGGACTCCGGCTCGGGCTTCTGCTGGGTGCCGGCCCTCTACCCGGGGGCGAACGGCCACAGCGATTGCCGCGAACGGCCGATGTCCGATCGCATCTCCTCGTTCCTCATCGCGCTGAAGGATGCCGCGAAAGCCTCCGGCCACGACGTCGAGATCAGCCTCAATCCCATCGAGCCGCGCCAATGGATGATCCCTTCCTTCGCGCCCGAACAACTCGACGCCATCCTGCATAAGCTCCCGCGTGGCATCGCCGTCCAGGGCCGCGAGGGTCCGGACGGGCGCAGCTACCAGCGGCTTGGCTCGAGCGACGCCTATGCACGCGGCGCCTTCTATCCCGTCGTCGGCATCGCCGTGCCCGACCTGCGCTGGCTGCGCACCGGCGCCATCACCCCGGCGCGGCCCGTCGATCCGGGCACGCCGGCGCGCCGGCTCATCAGCCTTCGGCCCGATGAAGCCGAGATGGAAACCAGCACCAGGCTATACGAGGCGACCAAGGGAGCGGCCCATGGCAACCCGGTCGAACGCCTCGCCGCCCTGCGGGCGTTTGCCGCCAGCGAGGTCGGCGAGAAATCGGCCGATGACCTGCTGGCGATCTGGCTGCAGCTCGACGACGCCGACCGCCGCCTCAGCGCGCTCAATTTTGGCGACATGCTCCAATTCGGTCATGTGCTCAACCGCTGGATCAACCGCCCGATGGTGCCGTTCCCCGCGGAATTGCCCGCCGCCGACACCGCCTACTACCGCCCCTTCCTGTTCCAAGCCAAGGGCGAGGAGCAGGCCGCCAACCTGGCCGACATCCAGGCAATGCGCATGTACGAGGGCTTTGGCGCCCGCCTGCTCTTCCAACGAGTCATCGAGACCGTCGTGCCCGACCTCGAGGGCGCGGTACAGCGCGCCGCCCGGATCCGCGATGCGGCTCCCGATGACGCCGCCCGCGCCCGCTGGGAGCTCTTCGGCCGGCGGCTCGAGGTCGCCATCTGCCTGCTCCATTCCGCCGACCACATGGTCGGCTACCAGGCCCAACTCAACCGCGTGAAGGAACTCGCCGTGAAGCCCGAGCCCAATCCTCCGCTCGGCACGCGCAACAGTTGGGACCGGGACGACCTGCTCGACCTCGCCCGGCGCGAGATCGACAATACCGCGCGGCTGTTGCGCCTGCTCGAAAGCACCAAGGAGCCGTTGCTGGACCTCGCACCCGTTCCGGCCGAGGAAACCATCATGCGTCTCGGCCCCGGGCTCCCCGCCCAGCTCAGGCGCAAGATCGAGATCATGAACGCACACTGGACGGACTACGACCGCCTCTTCACTGCGCCCAATCCCTAAAAAATGCACAACAGACCACAGACCAAAAGACCATTGACCTCCGCACTGCCGAGGAAGTTTCAGGCCAGGATCGCTTGGACCAGTCTCTTGGTCCTGGGTCTCTTGGTCTCTGGTCTCGCCGCAGGCGACTCCCCACCGCGCGAAGTCCTTAATTTCAACCCCGGCTGGAAGCTGTTCGTCGGCGATCCGGCCGGCGCCGAGGCACCAGGCTTCGATGACTCGGCCTGGAAACCCATCACCCTGCCGCGGGCTTGGAACGAGGACGATGCCTTCAAGAAGGACATCAAGGACCACTCGACCGGCATCGCGTGGTATCGCAAGACCTTCACCCTTCCTCCCGGCACGGCGGGGCGGAAAGTCTTCCTCGAGTTCGAGGGCGTCCGCCACGTCGGCGTGTTCTACCTTAACGGCCAGAAGATCGGCCGCCATGAGAATGGCGTGATGGCTGTCGGCTTCGACATCAGCGCAGTCGTGAAGCCCGCGCCGGAGGTCAACGTCCTCGCCGTGCGCACCGACAACAGCTGGGACGTGCGCGAAGAACTGTCCGGGAACCGCTTCCAGTGGGCCGACCGCAACTTCAACGCCAATTACGGGGGCATCCCCAAGAACGTGAAGCTGCACATTGCCAATCCGCTCCACCAGACGCTGCCGCTCTATTCGCACCTCGGCACCACCGGCGTCTACATTTACGCCACCGACTTCGACATCGCCGGCCGCAGCGCCGTGATCCATGCCGAATCCGAGGTTCGCTTCGAACCGCGGGAGGATCGCAAGTTCACCTACGAGGTGACGATCGAGGACAGCGACGGCAAGGTGGTGAAGCAGTTCTCCGGCGGGGAATTCACCGTGCCCGGGCGCGGCCGGGTCTTTGCGAAGGCCTCGGCCAGGGTCGAAGGCCTGGACTTCTGGAGCTGGGGGCACGGCTCTCTGTACACGGTCACCACAACCCTAAAAGTCGGCGGCCAGGTGGTTGACGCCGTGCGCACGCGCACGGGCTTCCGCAAAACGGAGTTCGCGCACGGCATGGTGAAGCTCAACGACCGCGTGATTCAGATCAAGGGCTACGCCCAGCGGACTTCCAACGAATGGCCGGCCATCGGGCTCTCGGTGCCGCCCTGGTTGAGCGACTACAGCAACGGCTTGATGGTCGCCAGCGGTGCCAACACCGTGCGCTGGATGCATGTCACCCCGTGGAAGCAGGACGTGGAATCTTGCGACCGGGTCGGGCTGATGCAGCTCATGCCCGCCGGTGACGCCGAAAACGACGCCCAGGGCCGCACTTGGGCGATGCGCGTCGAGCTGATGCGCGATGCGATCATCTACAACCGCAACAATCCCAGCGTCGTCTTCTACGAGGGCGGCAACAAGGGCATCGACGAGGAGCACATGCGCGACCTCGTGCGCGTCCGCGACCAGTACGACCCGCATGGCGGCCGGGCCACGGGCGCGCGCGAGATGCTCGACAGCCAGGTAGCCGAATGGGGCGGCGAGATGTTGTATATCAACAAGAGCGCCGGCCAGCCGCTGTTCCAAACCGAGTATTCGCGTGACGAAGGCCTGCGGAAGTACTGGGACGAATATTCGCCGCCCTTCCATAAGGACGGCGAAGGCCCGCTCTACAGCGGCCAGCCCGCCCGCGACTACAACCGCAACCAGGATACGCACGCCATCGAGGATGTTGTCCGCTGGTACGACTACTGGCGCGAGCGCCCCGGCACCGGCGACCGCGTCAATGCCGGCGGCCTGAACATCATCTTCTCCGACACCAACACCCACCACCGTGGCGCCGAGAACTACCGCCGCAGCGGCGAGGTGGATGCCATGCGCATTCCCAAGGATGGTTTCTTCGCCCATCAGGTGATGTGGGACGGCTGGGTGGACGTGGAGCGGCCCCGCTCGTATATCATCGGGCACTGGAACTACGCCCCCGGCACCGTAAAGAACGTCACGGTCGTGTCCAACAGCGAGACCGTCGAACTTTTCCTCAACGGCAAGTCACTCGGCCTGGGCAAGCAGAGTCATCGCTTCCTCTTCACCTTCGCGAACATTGCGTGGGAACCCGGCACGCTCCGTGCCGTCTACCGCGATGCGGGTGGCCGGGAAGTGGGGGCGGCCGAACACCAAACGGCGGGCGAGCCGGCGGCATTGCGGTTGAAGTCGATCATCAGCCCCGTGCCACTCAAGGCTGACGGGGCCGACCTGGCCCTGGTTGAGGTGGAGGTCGTGGATGCGCAGGGTCACCGCTGCCCGACCGCGCTGAACATGGTGGACTTTGAACTCTCCGGCCCGGCCGAGTGGCGCGGAGGCATCGCCCAAGGGCCCGACAACTACATCCTCTCAAAAAGCCTGCCGGTCGAATGCGGCGTCAACCGCGTGCTGGTTCGCTCCACCACTGTCGCCGGCGCCATCACCGTCACCGCGCGTTCCGCCGGCCTGAAGGAAGCCACGCTCGAACTGGCCTCGCAGCCGGTGGTCGTCACCAACGGCATTGCCGCAACCCTGCCCGCCGATGGCTTGCCGGCAGACCACCTGCGCAGCGGGACACCCGCCCGACCGTCCTTCAAAATCACCCGCGTCGCGGTCCCCGTCGCCAAAGCCGTTGCCACGGATGGCGGCGACCCGACCCAAGCCTTCGATGACGACGAGACGACGGCTTGGTCCGGCAAGCAGCCCATCACCTTCGAACTCGCCCGGTCGGCTCGCCTGACGGAGATCACGATGAAGACCGCGGGCTTCCGCGCCCGCAGCTACCCGTTGCGGATTTCCGTCGATGGCAAGGAAGTCTGGCGCGGCGCCACGGCGCGCAGCCTGGGCTACGTTACGCTGCCCCTGAAGCCCGTCGACGGTCGCATGGTGAAGATCGAGGTCCTCGGCGGCAGCGAGGCGCGCGAGGCTTTCGACGGCATCACCGAGCTGGTCGACCAGAAGAACGCCACCACCGGCGAGGAAAAGGTCGGCTCAGGCGAGTTCGGAGTCCTGGAGATCGAGTTTTACGAAGCCGCGAAGCCATGAAGCAATGACCCACAAAGATGCCCCACATCGTGAATTGAATGTAGGGTCGGACCTTGGTCCGACCTCGCGCGAGAGGTCGGCGCAAGCGCCGACCCTACATTTGATGCGTCGCGCTTCGCTCGCGGCTGGGCTTGGCCTGCTCTGTGCATGCGCATTGCGCGCCCAGCGGGCCGAGGACCAGCCATTGCCGCCCCCGCCGCCGGTTCAGGTCGCGTTCAAATTCGCCTTCGGGTCCGGTCCGCCAGCGGAGGGTGCAATCCGTGTGGCCGCCGATGTCCAATACTCGACCGATAAAGGCCACGGCTTCGACCTCGGGACCAAGCCCGGGACCGACACCCCGTTTTTCTTCTCCGTGAAGGTTCCCGAGGGCAACTACCGCATCGTCGCCACCCTCGGCGGCACGGAGGAATCCGACACCACGATCCGCACCGAGTCGGCCCACCTCATGGCGGTGGACGTGCGCGTTCCCGCCGGGCAGTCGGTCACGCGCACTTTCTACGCGAATGTCCGCCGCCCCCAGATCCAGCCCCCGGCGCCGAAAAACGCCCCCGGCGAGCCCGCGGTGCACATGTTCATTCCCGGCGAAGCGGACATGCGCCACTGGGACGAGAAACTCACGCTGGAGTTCAACGGCCCCCGACCGGCGCTGCAGGCCTTGGAGATCGTCAAGGATGACGCCGTCCCGACGCTCTTCACGGCCGGTGACTCCACCGTGGCCGACCCGCGCAATGGCCCGGGTGGCAACTGGCCGACGCAGCTCTGCCAGTTTCTCAAGCCGGGCATCGTGGTCTGCAACAGCGCCTCAAGCGGGGAAACTTCCAAGAGCTTCATCACCGGGCAACGCCTCGACAAGGTGCTCAGCCAGATGAAGGCCGGCGACTTCTTCCTCATCCAGTTTGCCCACAACGACTCGAAGCCGCAGTGGCCGCAAAGCTACACGGAGCCCGCCACGACGTTCAAGGCGTACCTGGGCGTATACCTGGCCGAGACCAAACGCCGCGGCGCCACGCTTGTCCTCGTCACCCCGATGGAACGCCGCAACAACGGCGACTCGGTCGGCCCGTGGGCGCGCGCCATGCGGGAGTTCGCCGCGGAGCACAACGTGCCGCTCATCGACCAATGGGCGATGAGCAAGCAGCTGTGGACCGCGCTCGGGCCGGACGTCGGCACCGCCTTCAACGACCAGACCCATCTCAGCGGCTACGGCGGTTACCTCCTGGCGAAGAACATCGTCCGCGGCATCAAGGAGAACGTGCCCGCGCTGGCGAAATTCATCGTCGACGGCTACCAGGACATGGATCCCAGCCATCCGGAGCCGCCGCCCGCCTATCTTAAGCAATCGCCCGGCTCCGGCGGCCGCGCGCCCACCCCGCCAGAACCGGGCACGGCCGCGCCCAAGGTCAAATGACCCTCGCGTGGCTTAGGCATCCGCTGTTTTGCCTGCTCGCGGTCCTCCTGGCGCGGGCGGAAACGCCTGTCGCAGTCTTTGATGTCCGCACCTTCGGCGCGGTGGGTGACGGCCAGACGGTCAACACTCAGGCGCTCCAAGCCGCCATTGACGCCTGCTCGGCCGCAGGCGGCGGCACCGCCGGTCACGCCGCCAACCCCGTCGCCGAGCTCACGCCCGACAACCTCAAGGGTCGCTGGCCCGAATACAGCCGCTTCAACGGCACCGTGCCCGCCCATGGCTTCTACGCCCGCCACATCCGCGGCCTCACGCTGCGCAACGGCCGGTTTGCCACGCTCGCGCCCGATGCGCGTCCCGCCGTGGTGTTTGACGACGTCGTGGACGCGCACCTCACCGACGTCCCGCCGCCGGCCGCGCCGACCCCGGCCGCGCCCCCGCCCGAATCCGCCCCGAAATAGCCGTCGCCACCCCCCACAACCAAACAACCATTCTCCTGTTCCGTCATCCCGTGAAAAGTCCCGGTGACCCCACCCCCGGCGATTCCACCCGCCGCGCCTTCCTCGGCCAGGCGCTCAAGCTCGGCGCCGGCTCGCTGCTTGCCGGTTCCGTCCTTCCCGTCCAGGCCGCCGGCACCGTCGCCGCCCCGGCCTCGATGCCGTCCGCCTTGCCGGACCTGCCCACCCGGATCCTCATCGACCATGACGGCTCGGGCTTCGCCACCTGCACGCGACAGAAGAACCGCTTCACCTCCGCCCAGGGTGCCGTGGTCCTGACCGGTGGCGGCGCCAGCCAGGCCGTAAACGTGTCGTGCCCCGCCGGGCCGCTCTCTCGGGTCATCCTGCGGTGGGAAACGACCTGTCCCGAGGACGCCCTCTACCTCGGCGACGCCTGGGAACGCGGCTACGGCGACCTCCAGTGGCGCCACCTCCAGCCCGAGCGCATCCTGCCCTGGTATTTCGCGGCCCACCACGCGGCGAGCGGCCGGACTTTCCTCGCCGGCGTTAGGACCCAGCCGGCCGCGATGTGCTTCTGGACGGTCGATGCCGCCGGCATCTCCCTCTGGCTCGACTTCCGCAACGGCGGCAGCCCGTCGCTGCCCGGCAAACGCGAGATCGCCGCGGCGACGATCGTCTCGGCGGCGAGTAAGCACGGCGAAACCCCCTTCGCCGCCCTCACGCGGTTCTGCCGCACGCTCTGCCCAATGCCCCGGCTCGCCCCGACGCCGATCTGCGGCAACAACAACTGGTACTACGCCTACGGCCATGACTTCGATGCCGACGCCATGCGGCGCGACGCGGCGTTCCTCGCCGAGCTTGCCGGCAACCAGGGCGTCCGCCCCTACTGCGTGATCGATGCCGGCTGGACCCCGGGCACGTCGTGCCCCGGCGGCCCCTGGACCGCCGGCAAACCCGGGATCTTTCCCGACATGCCGGGCCTCGCGGCCGACATGAAGAAATGCGGCGTGCGCCCGGGCATCTGGATGCGCCCGACCGCGCTCATGACCGTGGACAACCCGGGCCGCCTGCGGGCCGGCCCGTGCACCGCCGAGGAAAAACCGCTCGACCTTACCCTGCCCGAAAACCTCCAGCTCATCCGCGATGACGTCGCCCGCATCCGCGGCTGGGGTTACGATCTCATCAAGCACGATTTTTCCACCTACGATATCTTCGCGCGCTGGGGCTTTGAGCTGGGCGCCGAGCTCACCGACCCCGGCTGGCACTTCGCCGACCAGACGCTGACCAACGCCGAAATCATCCTGCGCCTCTACCGCACCCTGCGCGAGGGCGCCCGCAACTCCGTCCTGCTCGGCTGCAACACCGTCGGCCACCTTGGCGCCGGCCTCTTCGAGATCCAGCGCACGGGCGACGACACCTCGGGCCGCGTGTGGGAACGCACCCGGCGCATGGGGGTGAACACCCTCGCCTTCCGGCTGCCGCAGCATGGCACCTTCTTCGCCAGCGATCCCGACTGCGCCGCGCACACCCAGAAAACGCCGTGGGAGTTCGACCGGCAATTCCTCGACCTCGTCGCCCGCAGTGGCACCGCCTTGTTCGTCTCGGTCGATCCACGCACGGTCACGCCCGAGCAAAAAGCCGCGTTCACCGCCGCCATGCAAATCGCCCTCTCCGGCGGCACGTCCGGCGGCTGCGAACCGCTCGACTGGCTGACCACGACCACCCCGCGCCGCTGGCGGATCGGCAGCGAGACCGTCACCTACAACTGGGAGGAGCCCGCCGGGGCCCTGCCGCTGCGGGTGTGACATCCAATTCGTCAACTCTCGTGAGAAACAACCACAGGATACACGGCATACACAGAAACAGACCCAATCCTTGAACAGGACGAAACGGAGAGAACGGAGGATTCGGACGATCCCTCTGTTTCCTCGGTTACCTCCGGTGAAAAATCCCTTCCGTGTATTCCGTGTATTCTGTGGTCACCCGTGCCTTTTGAAAGAATCCCCATGAATTCCTCCTTTCTGTCTCGCGTGTTGGTCCTTGCCACAGCCCTGCCCGCCCTGGCCGCGGCCACCCCGGTCAAATCGTTCATCGACTACTTCCAGCCGATCCCGGCCCAGGGTGCCCTGCGTGGCGACGTCTGGGGCGCGCCCGGCGTCCTGCCGCGCGATGTCCGGAACGGCCTCGAGAGCATCGATAACAAATTCTGCTACTGGGACGGGCAGATCCTCAAGGGCCCCGACGGCCGCTACCACCTCTTCGCCAGCCGCTGGGACGAACCCAAGGGCCACAACGGCTGGTTCGAGTCCGTTGCCGTGCACGCGGTCAGCACCAGCCTGTTCGGGCCCTACGTGGACCAGGGGCTCTGCTGGCCGGGTGATGAGGGCGGCAAGGGGCACAATGTCACCGCGCTGGCCCTGCCCGACGGCCGGTACGCCATCGTCATCAGCGAAACCCGCCCGGGCACGGTCTATGTTGCCAAATCCCTCGACGGCCCGTGGGAAAAGCTCGGGCCCATCGTCACCCAGGGCGAGACCCGCAAACGCGCCTCCAACTACAGTGTGATGGCGCGGCCCGACGGTAACTTCATGATCGTGCCGCGCGCCGGCCAGATTCTCCTCAGCAAGGGTGGCATCCTCGGGCCGTACATTGCGCAGGGCCCGAGCGTCTACCCGGGCATCGCGGGATTGGAACAGCGCGACCTCGAGGATCCGGTCGTCTGGTTCAGCGGCGGCCTCTACCACATCGTCGTCAACAGCTGGAGCCAGCGGAAGGCCTACCACCTCACCTCGAAGGACGGCATCACGGGCTGGACGTTGCGCGGGCTCGCCTACGATCCCACGCGGGACTTCGTGCGCTACACCGACGGCACCGTGAACCGTTGGGACAAGCTCGAGCGCCCCGGCGTCGTGCTTGAGGGCGGTCATGTCGTTGCCGTCACGCTCGCCGTGCTCGACGTCCCCAAGGACCAGGAGAAGGGCAACGACCGCCATGGGAACAAGATCATCGTCATCCCCTTTGACGGCGCCGCGCTCGACCGCGACCTCGCCGCCCAGCCATGAATGGTTGCGTTATCAAGGTGGAGCGCGCTGCTCCCCAGCGCGCTTTTCCCGATCGCCTTCAAACCAGCGCACTGAGGAGCAGCGCGCTCCACCTGCCAACAACCAGCTGACAACCAAAATCGCCCCGACCCATGAAACATTTCCCTGTCCTTTGCCTTCTGTTGGCTGTCCTCTTCGTTCCCGCCCGCGCCCTGGAAAAACCCGAGGTCACCTACCAGATCTTCCAATTTCCCGCCGACAAGATCCCCCGGGTCGACGGCGAGCCGTCCGACTGGGCCATGGTGCCCGAGAGCTACGTCGTCGGGAAGGACCAGCTGGTCAACGACGTGAAGACCCCGCCCGCGGCCGGCGACAAGTCCCTCGCGGTGCGCGTCAAGGTCGGCTGGGTCAAGGGCCTCAACCGCCTGTATTTCCTCTACCAAGCGGAGGACGATTTCTGGGATTTCGCCGATCCCGGCCTGCGCAACGACACGTTGGAATTGATGGTGGACGGCGATGCGTCCGGCGGAACTTTCGTCGGCCGGAACGACAACCGTTTCTGGACCGCGGAGAACATCGGCGCGATGGCCGCGCCCGAGGCGCGCCTCAGCGACAGCGCGGTCAAGTGGTCGGTGCACGGCGTTCACGCCCAGAACTACCACATCATGACGCCCGCGGTGGACAAGGACTGGACCATGGCCTGGGGCGCGGCCACGTGGATCAAGGAGCTGCCGTGGGCCAACGCCGCGCAGTCATTCAATTTCAAACCCGGCGAGGGTGGCAAATACACCCTCGAGTTCTGGATCACGCCCTTCGACTACGCCGGCCCCGAGGGCCCGGCCCGCGCCGTCGAGTCGGTCCTGACGGAAGGCAAGATCATCGGCCTTTCCTGGATCGTGATGGACTACGACGGCAAGTCGCCGCGCGGCTTTTGGATGCTTTCCCCGAAGCGCATGGCCTTGGGCAACGCCTCCGCGCTGTGCGCCTTCCGGCTGATGCCGCTCGACCCCTCCATTGCCCCAAAGCTCGCGGCACAATGGACCTGGACGGTGGTGGACATGGATCGCCGCCTCGTCGCGTTCAAGGACCAGTCGCTCGGCACCGTCACGGCGTGGAAATGGGACTTCGGCGACGGCACGACCTCGACCGAGCAACATCCCCAGCATGCCTATGCGAAGGCCGGTAACTACGTCGTCGTCCTCGACGTCACCGGTCCCGACGGCACGGCCCGGCGATCGAAGATCTGGGATGTGCAGTTCAAATAAGGTGTCTCGATCCGAAACATGACCTTCCCTACCGTCAGCCTGAGCGCAGCGAAGGATCCACGTGCGAGGCGTGGGTTCGTCCCTCCTCTTGGATCCTTCGCTTCACTCAGGATGACGCTGCGGCGGATTTGCCGGCACTGAGACCCGCTTATTCGCATCCGAATGTCCCCGGCCAGAATTCCTCTTACCCGCCGCGAAGTGCTGCGCACCGGCGTCAGTCTCGCCGCGGCGGTGCTGGTTGCGCCACTCTTGCGGGCCCAGGGAATGCGCGGTCCGCGCGAATTCAATGTGCGCGATTTCGGCGCCGCCGGCGATGGCGTCACCCTCGACACCGCCGCGATCCAGGGGGCGATCGACGCCGCGGCCGCGGCGGGCGGACCGGCCCGGGTGCTCGTCCCCGGAGGCAAACGCTACCTCATCGGCAGCCTTGAGCTGCGCGCTGGCCTCGAGTTCCACCTCGCCGACGACGCCGAGCTGCTCGTGAGCACGAGTCCCGCCGACTTCCCTGCCCGCGCCGCCCTGTTCGCCAAGGATGCACCCGGCCTGCGCCTGACGGGCACCGGCCGCATCAACGGCCGCTCTCGGGAGTTCATGACCCATTTCGACGAAAAGGACGAATGGTGGCGCCCCAAGGAGTTCCGACCCCGCCTCGCCGTCTTCACGGGTTGCAAGGACCTGGAGGTGCGTGATGTCGCCTTTTTCGAAGCCCCGAGCTGGACGCTGCACCTTGTCGGCTGCACCGGCGTGCTCGTCGACGGCGTGAAGATCCGCAACCAACTCGATGTGCCCAATTGCGACGGCATCGACCCGGATCACTGCCGCGATGTCGAGATCCGCAACTGCCAGATCGCGTGCGGTGACGACGCGATCGTCATCAAGGCCACCCGCCAGGGCGCGGCCTATGGCGGCTGCGATAAGATCGTCGTGAAGGACTGCGTGCTCGAGACGCAGGACTCCGGCCTGAAGATCGGCACCGAGACCGTCGCGGATATCCGCGGCATCCGCTTCGAGCGCTGCGAAATCAAGACCGGCTGCCGTGGCTGCACGATCCAGCTGCGCGACCAAGGCAATGTTTCCGACGTGGAGTTCCGCGACATTCGTTTCACCGCTCGCTACCATTCCGCCCCATGGTGGGGCCGCGGCGAGGCGATTTCGTTCACCGCCATCCCGCGCAATGCCGAAACCAAGCTCGGCACCATCAGCAACGTGCGCGTGGTCAATGTCACCGGTCGCGCGGAAAACAGTGTGCGTGTCAGCGGCTCGCCCCAGAGCCGGATCCGCGATGTCCAGTTTGAGAACCTTGCCGTCACGCTCGAGCGCTGGACGAAATATCCCGGTCCCGTCTGGGACAATCGTCCCACCAACATCCCGCCCGATCTCGAGCCGCACGCCACCCCGGCCATCCACATTCGTCAGGCGGACAATGTTTCGTTCCAAGGCTGCCGCGTCGCCTGGGGACCTAATCCCCCCGACTATTTCACCTACGCGCTCGAAGCAGAGGATGTCACGGGCCTCGATCATACCGGCCTGCAAGGCACCGCCGCGCATCCCGACCGCAACCCGGCGGTGATAGTTGCCCCCACGAGCGAGGTAAAAGCGTAACCGCGCATCTTACTATGAAGATTTCCGTCTATTCATGCTCTCGAATGTGGGAGGGGCTTTATGCCCCGACTCGCACCTCCGCGATTTCGGCCTCTCGGGGCATAAAGCCCCTCCCACATTCGACCATCATGCTCTGGCTCGCCGGTCTCTTCTGCATCGGGGTGCTTGCCCCGGCCGCCGAACACCCGGAGCCGGTCACTCTCAACTGGCTCGATCACACTCCGCCGGCCACCGCGGCCAATGTCAGCTGGGGCGTGCCGTGGCCCAAGGGCACCGTGCCCGCCGGCGCGCCCTTCCGCCTCGCAACGGCCGACGGCAAACGGCTGGAAATCCAATCGTGGCCCCTCGCGTTCTGGCCCGACGGCTCGGTCAAATGGTCCGGCCACGCGCTGACCGCGCCCACGGGCCTGGCGGGTCCGTTCACCCTCACGCCGCACCCCGGCCTCAACGAGGAGCGCGCCTCGCGGCGGGAGATCCAATATTCCGAGGACGCGGCCGCGTTCACCATCGACACGGGTGCACTCAAGGCCCGCATCGCGAAAAGCGGCGATACTTTCCTCGAAGCGCTCGTCATCGGCGATCGCCCGGTCGCCACCAACGGCCATCTGGTTGCCATGCGTGAGGGCCGGGAGGAATACGCTCTCCGCCGGGTGCTGCATGAGCAAACCTACCTGAGCCGCGTGAAGAAGGTGACCCTGGAGCAATCCGGTCCCGGTCGCGCCGTGGTCAAGGTCGAGGGCGTGCACCTCGGCAAGGATGTCGATGTCCCGCGCGAATGGCTCCCCTTCACCGTGCGGCTGTATTTCTTCGCGGGCTCGGCTGATGTCCGCCTCGTCCACACGTTCATCTACGACGGCGACCCGGCCACGGACTTCATCAAGGGCCTCGGCCTCGCGTTCAGCGTGCCCTTCAAGGAGGAGTTGCCCAACCGGCATATCCGCCTCGCCGGCGACGATGGCGGCATCTGGACGCAACCCGTACAAATGTTGCCGGGTTACCGCGCGCAGGCCGGCGCGCAGGTGGGCGAACTTTATGCCGATCAGCTCGCCGGCCGGCGCGTGCCCAACCTGGCCGAACTCACGCCGCAGGCGCGGGTTGCCATTGTTGGGGTGGCGCTCTGGCCCGACGCCAAGCTCACCCAATCCGGCCCGAACTCGTGGTCCATTTCCAAGCGCACGGGGCCGGATGCCTCGTGGCTGCATTACACCGACGGGCGACGCGCGGCCGGGCTCGCGGTGCTCGGTGACGTCAGCGGCGGGCTGGCGGTGAGCGTAAAGGACTTTTGGCAAAAGCACCCGGCTGCCCTCGAGGTGCTGGGTGGCGACAAACCCGCCGGCGAGATCCGCGTCTGGTTCTGGTCGCCCGATGCCCCGGCGATGGACTTGCGGCGTTACGACGACACCCCGCACGGCCTGCCGGTCAGCTACGAGGACTGGAAGCCCGGCTGGGGCACGGCGCTTGGCATTGCCAACACCCACGAACTGACGCTCCGCGCGTTTGCCGCCATCCCGGCGAATGAGGATCTGGCCGCATTCTCCCGGGCGGCCAGCGCCCCACCCCAACTCGTGGCCACGCCGGAGTATTACCATGCCCGGCAGGTTTTCGGACACTGGAGCCTGCCAGACCGTTCGACGCCAACGTTGGCGCGGATCGAGGACCAGGTGCAGGGCTTGGTCGATTTCTACCACCAGCAGGTGGAAGAGCGCTCCTGGTACGGCTTCTGGGACTACGGCGACATCATGCACAATTACGATTTCGGCCGCCACGACTGGCGTTACGATATCGGCGGCTGGGCGTGGGCGAACACGGAGCTCATGCCCGACATGCTCCTGTGGTATTCCTTCCTGCGCACCGGCCGGGCCGACCTCTATCGCTTCGCCGAGGCGATGACCCGGCACACGAGCGAAGTGGACGTCCACCACCTCGGTCCCTTCGCGCCGCTTGGTTCGCGCCACAACGTCAACCACTGGGGCGACGGCGCCAAGCAGCCGCGCATCAGCCACGCCGGGCTGAAGCGCCAGCTCTACTTCCTGTCCGGCGGCGATGAGCGGCTCGGCGACCTGTTGCGCGAGCAAATCGACGCCGACCTGGCGTACGAATATCTCGCGCAATTTAACGGCGCCCATTCCGTGCCCACCGACGACGCGGGCAACTACAAGCTCGCCGAGCGTGCGAGCGGACCGGCGCCTGAACCGAAGGATTTTGGCCCGCGCCCGAAGGCCGCCGACCGGAAGCCCTTCACGCGCTTTGGCCTGGAATGGATGTGCTACGCGCTCAACTGGACCACGGAGTGGGAACGCGGGGGCGATCAGGCCTGGCGCGCCCGCCTCGAAAGCGACATGCGGACGATGGCCGCCAACGTCGACAAGGACGGTCGCTTCGGCGGCCGGTATTTCGACATGATTTTCGGCGGCCCGGAGAACCTGTGGGAGATGGAACCGCAGTACGACATCCCGGAATTCTGGACGGCACTCGCCAACACCTTCGAAGCCGTCGGCCGGCAGGTGGACGGCAACCAAATGACCGGCCCGCGGATGCTGGCCTACGCCGCCTACAAGAAAAACAGCGCCGAACTGGGCCGCATGGCTTGGGACAAACTCATCGGCAAAGGGCTGTCCCCGCTGACGCAGCCCAAGCCGGTCCACAGTGCCGGACTCGTGAAGCCCGTTACCGATCCCGCCTTCCTCGGCGCGCCGGTGGGCTGGCAATTGCATGGCGTCGCCAGCGTCCAGTGGGCACTCAACGCCATCGAAACCCTCGAACTCGCGAAACCCTGGCTCGCCGACTGGGAGAAGGCGGCCGCCGCGCCACCCAAATGACGACCATGCGCTCGAGCGTAGGAGGGGCTTTAGGCCCCGACGGAATTTCAGCCGCGGTAACGAGTCGGGGCATAAAGCCCCTCCCATATCCCGATCCCCGAGCCATTCGAACCTGAGTATTGGCCGCCAGAAGGCACAAAAATGGTCGTATCCGCCCACGCATTTCCCCCGCGCGCCTATAGGCGCCTTCCAGGTCACGTTCGCCTGACCCAATTCTTGCGCCTTTTTGCGGCCATCCCTGCCTTGGCTGCCTTTTCTGCAACTGCCGCGACCTTCAATGTTCGTGACCACGGCGCCAAGGGCGATGGCGTCGCGCTCGATTCCCCCGCGATCAACGCCGCCATCGCTGCCGCGGCCAAGGCGGGCGGCGGCACCGTCGTCCTGCCTGCCGGCACCTACCTGAGTTTCTCCATCCGGCTGCAGAGCAACATCACCCTTCACCTCGAGGCCGGGGCCACCCTGCTGGCGGCGACGCCGGCGGAAAGCCTCGGCGCCTACGACCCGCCCGAGCCCAATGACTGGGGAGACAAGCTGCAGTACCAGGATTTCGGCCACAGCCACTGGCAAAACAGCCTGGTCTGGGGCGACGGCCTGGAAAACATCGCCATCACTGGACCCGGTCGAATCGACGGCACCAAGGGCCTCGTCCGCAACGCGGGTTACTTCGGCGGACGGCGCGGCACCGGTCCCGACGGTACCGTCGCCCCTGGCGCGTCGTCCACCCCCGTCACCGCTTCTCCGGCCCCGGCACCGGGAGGACCCGCCGGCGCTGGCCCCCGCAGCCCGGTCGGCCTCGGCAACAAGGCCATTGGCCTGAAGAATTGCCGGAACGTCACCTTGCGCGATTTCTCGGTGCTCAACGGCGGGCATTTTGCCCTCCTCGCCACGGGCGTCGACAGCCTCACCCTCGAAAATCTCACGATCGACACCAACCGCGATGGCTTCGACATCGACTCGTGTCGGAATGTCCGGGTCGCCAATTGCCGCGTCAACGCGCCCAATGACGATGCCATCGTGCTGAAAACGAGCTATGGCCTCGGCGAGATCCGGCCGTGCGAAAACGTTACCGTCACCGACTGCGCCGTCAGCGGCTTCGACGCCGGCTCGCTGCTTGACGGCACGCGCCAGCGCACGGTCGAACGCGCCCCCGATCGCGACGGCCCCACTGGCCGCATCAAGATTGGCACCGAGTCCAATGGTGCTTTTCGGAACATCACCATCAGTCGCTGCGTTTTTGATCGCTCGCGCGGACTGGCCCTCGAAACGGTGGACGGCGGCACGATCGAGGACGTCACGGTTTCGGAACTCACGATGCGCGACGTTTCCAACTCCGTGATTTTCCTCCGTCTCGGCAATCGCGCGCGCGGCCCGGAGGGCACGCCCGTTGGGGCCATTCGCCGCGTGAAGATCAGCCGCGTCACCGCCAGCAACGTCGACGGCCGCTTCCCCATCCTGCTCTCGGGCCTGCCCGGCCATCCAATCGAGGATGTCACCTTGGAAAACATCAAGGTCGTCTCGCGCGGAGGATTCACGATGGAGCAGGTCGCCGCGCAACCGGCGGACCTCGTCAACCCGTTCTTCCTGCGCGGCACCGAGCCAGGCGTCACCGGCCCGCGCGACCCCTTCGCCGTGCCGCTCCGTGAAAAAGCCTATCCCGAGCCCAGCATGTTCGGTCTCCTACCGGCTTCCGCGCTCTATGCGCGGCACGTGAAGAATCTCACGCTGCGCGAAGTGTCCTGCACCTTCGAGGCCACCGACACGCGCCCGCGGGTGGTGCTCGAGGATGCGACTGGCGTCTGGCTAACCCGGTTCAGTTTGATGCCGGACGCGCCTGGCGGGTTCGTCCTGCGCCAAGTAAGAAACTTCGAAGCACATGATTGTCCCGGTCTGCAGGATACGCATCTCGCCGAGACTTCCGCTACTTCCCTTTAGCGGGCGGCTTTTTCCTCCGGGGCGCCTCACCTTCGTATTCCTCGGCAAGAACGGACAACAACGCCCGAATGCTCGCCGAATTGGCATCCTTGGCATCCATCAGCTTCAGCTCCGCACTCCCCCACCAAACCACGGCTTGATCGAAACTCTTCTTGTCCGGCATCAATCTATAAACGCGCAGCGACATCTCGGTCAGGAAAAACCCCGCAACGTTCGTTACATCGCAAAACATGACGTATTCGGCGCGCTCCCGCGGTACCAGATTGACGCCCTCTTCCCTGGCGATCGCCGCAAAACTGGCCGGCGTTTGCTTCATGGCCTGCGCCACCTGAGGACTGATCAGCAAATACACCGGCCGGGCTTTCGTGAAGCCTGCGTTGACATCGACATAGGTCCGTACGACGCGGCGCTTGCTATAGGGATCTTCAATTCCCTGCGCCAGGTGCGGGGCCGATGCGGCCAGCACCAACCAGAGAATGGGAAGAAAAACTCGCATGGCCACCGGGCGGGCCCGATGGAAATATGAACATCGCCCCGTCGCTTCGTCAAAAAATGGCCGAAGCCCCCAGGCTGACAATGCCCATTTTGGTCTCCAGGCGAGATCTCATGGAAGGGACCCGGCCTGTTGCCGTGTCTCTCCGGCACGCCTCCGACACGTGACGGTCAAACACGCCAGCATTTCCGATTCCCGGCGACCCGTGCAGGCTCCCTTTGTTCGACGGTCCTCCCCAGTCCCCCGTCCCTCGTCCTCCGTCCCCCGTCCTCCGTCTTCCGTTCTCCGTCTTCCGTTCTCTGTTCTCCGCCCCCGCCCCCGCCCATGAAACTACCCCAAGCCCTGCTCTTAGCTGCCTTCGCGGCTTCTGGATCGATCCACGCCGCCGATACCCCGGCTTCCTTCCCCGTCACCATCACCGTCGACGCCGCGAAGCCGATGGGACCGCTGCGCCCGATCTGGCGGTTCTTTGGCGCCGACGAACCGAACTATGCCACGATGAAGGACGGTCGGCGTCTCGTCAAAGACCTCGGACAGCTCAGCCAGCTTTCCACGGCGAAACCGCAGGTCTATTTCCGCGCCCACAACCTGCTCTGCACCGGCGACGGCACTCCCGCCTTTAAGTGGGGCTCGACCAACGCCTACACCGAGGACGCCGCCGGCAACCCGGTCTACAACTGGACGATTGTCGACCACATCTTCGACACCTACCTGGCGCGCGGCGTGAAGCCCTACGCGCAGATCGGCTTTATGCCGCAGGCGCTCTCGCCGCATCCGGAGCCGTACCAGCACGAGTGGCGACCCGGCCTGCCCTACAACGAAATCTACACCGGCTGGGCCTATCCGCCGAAGGACTACAAGAAGTGGGAGGAACTCGTCTACCAATGGGTCAAACACTGCGTGGAGCGCTATGGCCGCGCGGAGGTCGAGTCCTGGTATTGGGAGGTGTGGAACGAGGCCAATATCGGTTACTGGAAGGGCACGCCCGAGGAGTTCCGCAAGACCCATGACTACGCCATCGCCGGTGTCCGGCGCGCCCTGCCGACCGCGCGGGTCGGTGGGCCCGATTCGGCCGGCCACGGCGGCGAGTGGATGCACGACTTCATCGAGCACTGTTTGCGCGGCACGAATTTCGCCACGGGACAGAAGGGCACGCCGCTCGATTTCATTTCCTTCCACGCCAAGGGCCAGCCCACCTTCGTCGACGGCCACATCCGGATGGGCATCTCGACCCACCTGAAGGGCATCGACGGTGGCTTCCAGATTGTCGCCTCCTATCCTGAGACGAAAAACACGCCGATCATCATCGGCGAGTCCGATCCCGAGGGATGCGCCGCCTGCCAGGGGCCGAATTTTTCCTACCGCAACGGCACGGTCTATTCCAGCTACACAGCCGCCAGTTTCGCCCGGAAGCTCGACCTGGCCGACAAGCACGGCGTGAACTTCGAGGGTGCGCTGACCTGGGCCTTCACCTTCGAGAACCAGCCCTATTTTGCCGGTTTCCGCCAACTCGCCAGCAACGGCCTGCCCCTCGCGGTCCTCAACGTCTTCCGCATGATGGGCCGGATGGAAGGCGATCGCCTCACCGCTGCCAGTTCCAGCCAGGTGCCGCTCGAAGCGATCTTGAAGGACGGGGTGCGGGGCGCGCCGGACGTCGGCGTGCTCGCCGCTCGAATGGACAAACGGATGACGATCATGGTCTGGCATTACCATGACGATGACGTTCCCGGCCCGAGCGCCGACGTCGCGCTGGGGATTTCCGGCCTCCCGACCGGCGTGACTGCAGTGCAGCTCAAACATTATCGGGTCGACGAAACTCACTCGAATCCCTTCGGCGACTGGAAGCGCATGGGTTCGCCCCTCGCGCCCAGCCGTCCGCAGTACGACCAACTCACGGCCGCGAGCAACCTCGCCACCCTGGCCGACGCCCCCGCCACGATCGCCGTGGCCGGTGGCAAGGCCGAACTGAAATTCCCGCTCCCGCGCCAGGGCGTGTCGCTGCTGGAGTTGAGCTGGGAGTGAGGAAGGTTAACCACTAATGAGTTTCGCCAATGGCGAAACCTTCCTAGTCCCCTTCGGCTGATCGCCTTCGGACTCGGTCCAGGCGCCTGCTAATCGCAGGCGGAAACTCAGCCGAATTCGTGCAGCCCGAAGCCGCAAAACACGTTTTGCTCCGGTCAGGAAGAACGGTGTGGTTGTAGCCGGCGTCCGTGACCCCGGACCGGCCTCAGCGAGGCCGGCTACCAAGTCACGCAGGATCTGAGTCCGGTAGTGTGGCGGAACTTCCCCCTGCGCCCGGACCAACATCGGGCCAGCCAGCAACACCGCGGCCGCAAATAGACAGGTTCTCATCCCGGCTTCCACGGTTGGCGTCGGGATTTCTTAGCAAAATTCTGCTCACATCGCCGCGAGCAGGATGGCGGCGGCCTCGTTGCAGGGCGTGGGCACGCCGTGTTTGCGGCCGAAGCGGACGATGGCGCCGTTGCGGGCGTCGATTTCCATCGGGCGGCCCGCGGCGCGGTCGGCGTGCAACGAATTGACCCCGTCGGGCGCCGCGGCGCGGTAGGCGGCCAGCACCTCCGCCGGCACAGTGTCCGCCAGCACGGCCCCTTCGGCGCGGCCAACGGCGACGCACTCCCGAATGATCTCGTGCGCGAGCCGGGCAATCGCGTCATCCTGGAACACCCGGTTGGGTTTCAGCAGCAGGGCGTTGATCACGCCGGCGGAGTTGTGGCAGAGCTTGCGCCAGACTACGCTCTTGAAGTCCTCCGCCTGCGTCACCGCCAGGTCCGTGCCCGCAAACAACTCCACAAACCGGCGGCCTGACTCGCTCGCCGGCACCGTCATCCTCCCCGGACCCCGCTGCACGATTCGTCCGGGCTCCGGTCGCTCGGCGGGGATGTCGACCATCACGGGAAGGATCCTTTCGGCGGGTAGCCAGGACGCAAACCGCTCCCGGTGTTCGACGCCATTCTGCATGATGGCGACCGTGGTGGACGCCCCAACGAAGGACGGGAACCATGCTGCGGCGCCGGCCGCGTCGTAAGCCTTGGTCGTGACCAGCACCCAGTCCACCGGACGGCCCTGCGCCGGATCGGTCAGGGTGCGGGCGGACAGCGGCTGCGTGCCGCCAAGCAATTCGACCACGGTCTGGCCGATGGGCCGCCGCGCGCAAAGCGTCAGCTCGTGCCCGCCGCGGCGGGTGAGCCAGCCCGCGATGACGCCCCCGACGGCGCCGGGACCGATGATTGCGATGGTGCTCATGAGACAGGGAAGGAGATATCCACAGAAGACCAGGAAAGCATTCAACAGAAGGAAACGGAGGAAACAAAGAATTGGTTTTTCGACGACTTCGTTCCCTCCGTTACCTTCTGTAAAATCATATGTCTCAGTTTCCCGGTTGCGCGTCGCCGACCAGGGCGAGGCACTGGATCGCCGCGAGGCCCCATTGCGCGGTGTCGTTGCTCGAAACACCCCGCGCTTCGTCCACGGGGCGCAATACGTCCGCGCCGCGGATTGTCTGCACCGGCAGCGGTCCCAGCTTTTCGCGTCCCCCGCGACCGACGCGGGTGAACTCCTCCCAGGCGCGTCTCGCCAGGGCGGCATCGCCTTTCTGGTTCGCGGCATAGGCCGTCAGCCGCGAATGTCCCTGGGGCAGCGCGCCCGCCGCCAGCGCGGAACCGAGGCGCTGCACCTGCACCTCCCGCGGGGCGTTGTAGAGTTCGCAATAGTCGAGCCAGACCCGCCGGAATTCCGGCACGTCGAGCAATTGCAGGAGCTCGGCGCAGACTTCGACGAGGCCGAAAACCGCGTTAAGGTGCGAGGCCGATGCCCGGTCGTTGCCGGAGATCTCGAAAGCGCCGGTCTCGACGTTGAGGATCAAGCCGCTGGAGAACAGGCCCTTGGGCTGGGCGCCGAGGGTTTTCATGCTGGCGACCAGGCGATCGCGAACCTTCGCGTCACCCGTCCGCTCCCACTCGGTAAGCCATGCGCCCGCCAGCGAGCCCCAGTCGGTGCCCATGCTGGCGCCGACGCTGTTCGGGGCGGTCGGCTTGCCGCGCGCCTGGTCGCCGGCCTCGCGCGCCGACTCGAGCTTGCGACCGGGCGGGAAGCGCAGCAAGGCGCGCCCGGCCTCGACCTGCTCGCGCATCAGGTCGCCGACGCGCTCGTCACCCGTGAGGTAAAAGTAGTAGCGACGATTGGTCGCCGTGCTGATGCGAAGCTGCTTGGCGCTGCAACCCCAATGCTGGACGTTGTGCCGCGAGCCCAGCGGGGCGAAGCGCCCGAGGTGGTGCACATCCACCTCGCCCGTGTGGCGCGTCATCGCCTCGGCAAAGCGAAACACTTCCGGCCGGCCACTGCGCAGGAAATACAGCCACAGCCAGAGATCCGTCGAGAGTTCCGAGTTATCCCAGGCGAATCCACCGACGTCGTACCGCCATTCATGGCGGTCCGCATCGTAGGTGTGCATGACATCGCCATAGTTCCAAAAACCGTACCAGCGCCGCTGTTCCTGCTGGCCGCGATAGAAATCGAACAGCGTGGACATGCGGTCCTCGATCGCGGCGCGCGCGGGCGTGGAACGGTCGACGGGACTCCAGATGCCGCCAAAAACCCCGGTGGCTTGCAGCCAGGCCGGCGAACTCACCAGCAGGGGCGGGGCTTGCAGGACGCGCTGCATCGCCACCAGGGACTCGCGGGCAGGCGTGGCGGCCACACACCACAGATGCAGTTCGCTCGTGCGACCGACCCCCTCCGGGGAGTTGAAGCCCGGCTCGTAGTCCTCGTAGGTGATCTCGAGGCCGCCGTTGTATTGCTTCTCGTAGGTATCCATCCCCATCCCGTCGTGGTAAGGCCGAAGGTCCATGGCGGCGGCGCCCGGAGCCCACATCCACACCGTCACGGCCGCCGCATCGGAGGTCGCCCCGCGAATATCCAGCTGCGCCGGATAACTCTGCCAGAAGTTGCGCAGCCCGAACGCGACGCCCCCCGCGGGCGTGCCGACGTAGCCAAGCCCACCCGCCCGCTGGCCCCGCGCGGCATCGAGCCAGGTCTGGCCCTCCTTGGTGCGTTTGCGGATCTCGAAACCGTCGCAGGTGGACTGGAGCAGGGTCCAATCGTCGTAAGCCGCGACGTACGCCAGCCGGTCCGTGACCTGCTTGTTCCACTCCGCCTCCGGCGGCGTCGCCTTGCCCGCCACCTGCGCCCGCCGCACCGCCTCGCCCGGGTCCCGGCGGAGCCCAGTGATCCCGCGCACCGCTTCGCCGAAGAGGCCATCGCCATTTCCGGCGAAGCGGACATGCCGGTCATGCAACGCGCCGCGCAGCGGCACGGAGAACGCAACGCCCAGGCCGGAGATGAAATCCTTCGCCGCATCGCCGTCGAACAGGATCGTGTGCATCAGGCGCACCATGTCGCCGCCGGCATGGAAATAGAGGCGCACGACGAACGGGAGCCAATCCGGCCGCCCGGCCCCGCGGTGCCGGCCTTCCACCTTGATCACCGCCCGCACCGGCCCGGCCTGCTCCACCGTCACCGCGGAGATTTCGCCGGCGAAAGCCTCGGTCCGCGCGACGCCCGGTTCCTGGCGGTTTTCCCGCCGGCAAACCAGCCGCCCGTCGCGCAGGATTTCCTGCCCGTCGCGAGTGACCGAGCGAATCAGCGCTTCGCCGCGGCGCCCGAGGACGGCCCGGATCATGCCGGTGTCCACTTCAAGGGTGTCGCCTTTCTCCGCCACGCTGACCGGTTGCGCGGGAGTGGCCGGCGCCCCGGGAGCGATCCGGTATTCAGCCGCCGCGGGCGCATGGGCGGGAATCGCGTGGGCCGTCCATTTCAGCGAGCCGTCGGGCCACGTGGCGAGCGGCCAGCTTTGCAGCGGGACCGACGTGCCGTCGGCGGTGTGCAGGGCGAACGACGTTTCCTTGCCGTGCTGGCCCCGCGGCCAGGACCGGCCCCAGCTGGCGCCCGGCAGCAATGGCGGCGTGGCACCTTCCAGCCACCGCAAGCCGTCGGTGCTGGCTGGGGCGGACCCGGCGGGCGGGGACGGCTCCGCGGACCGGAGCGCGGTGGCCAATTGGGCGGCCGCAGCCACGAGGGTGGTTTTCTGGACGAATTCGCGACGGGAAAGAGGGGGCATGGGGAGAAAGGCGAAAGCGGGGGGTACGCCGGTCTTCGTCCTCCGGCGTTCGACGTACAAGCTTCGACCAGGGTTACTAGTCGAGGTGGAAAACCTCGCGCAGGCCGGCCGAAACCGGGCTGTGGTCCGCATTCGAAGGCATGACGTCGCCCATGTGCTTCCACCAGCGCTGGCATTCGGGCGTCGCAGCGATGCTCGCCCAGCGGGCCTCATCCTCGATCTCCGCGTAGGCAAACAGCTGGCGGGTCTGGGGCAGCAGGAAGATCGAGTAGTTGTGGACGCCGTGCTGCTTCAAAACGGCCTCGAGTTCGGGCCAGATGGGCCGGTGGCGGCGCTCGTACTCGATTTCCTGGCCGGCGTTGACGGACATGACAAAGGCCTTGCGGATCATAAGCGGTGGGGCGGGGTTGCCGACCGGAAGAGCCGGGCGGGCCCGATCACCCTATGCTCCCGAAGCGGCCCCGCAAGTGTGAGTCCGGCGGGGCGACGGGCTAAAAATTCGGACGCTCCGAATTTGGCGTTGTGCTTTGTCGCCGGATTCCGATTTTACCCGGACCCCTACCCCGATGTCCGCACCGACCCTGCGTACCCTGGCCAAGACGCTTGGCCTTTCCCGCACCACCATTTCCGACGCCTTGCGCGGCTCGCCGCGCGTAAAGGCGGATACGGTCCGCCGCGTGCGCGAGGCGGCCAAGGCCGCCGGCTACGAGCACAACCCGCTCACCGGGGCGGTCATGTCGCAGCTGCGTCGCTCCCGCGGCCAGCAATTCCGCGGCGTCCTGGCCGCGCTGGAAATCGTGGAACCCGCCCGGGGCGAACACGCGGTCCGGTACAACGAAGCCGTGCTGAAGGGCATCGCCCAGCGTGCGAGCGAACTGGGTTTCAAGATGGAGCGGTTCGAGCTCGGGCCGGGCCCGGAAGGCATGCGCCTCAACCGGCTCGACACGATCCTGCACACGCGAAACATCCAGGGCCTGGTGCTGCTGCCGGCTTCCGGCCTGCCCGACCTGTCCGGCTTGAGTTGGGAACGGTACACCGCCGTCTACGCCGACCTGTTCATCAAGAACCCGCCCCTGCACTGCGTGTGCATGGACCACTATCGCTCGATGGTCATGCTCCTGCGCGAGCTCCATGCCCGCGGCTACCGGCGGCCGGGATTGTTCATGGAGATCGCGATCGACGAGCGCCTGCAGTACCGCTGGGAGGGCGCCTTTCTCGCAGTGCAAAAGTACCTGCCCAACATCACGGAGGTGCCCGCGTTGCGCGCCCACTCCATCACCCGCGAAGACTTCATGGCCTGGTTCCGCAAATACAAACCCGACGTCGTCCTCGGCCATTTTCCCACCGCCATCGAATGGATGCGCAGCGCGGGCGCCCGGATACCGAAGTCACACGGCTATGTCTGCCTGAATTCCCTGCGCATCATCTCAACGGAACCGTGCGCGGCGCTCGACTTTCAGCCGGCCCAGATCGGCGCGCGCGCCGCCGAGCTGGTCATCGGCCAGTTGCTGCACAACGAACTGGGCATCCCGGTGCAACCGTCGCTGACCACCATCCCCGCGCGCTTCGTCGAGGGCCCGACGCTCCGGGCGGCGGCGACGGGCGGGTGAGGTTCTGTGACTGGGCCTTCGGCCCGCCCTTTTGGAGGGTCCATCTCGAGATGGGCCACGGGATCATGCAGTTGGTGGGCGTCGGTTTCCACACCGACGCCAGGTTCGCACGCCTCGTGAGTCCTTGTCGTCGATATGGAAATCGACGACCACCTTTCGGTCGGTTCGCTATCAACGGAGACGGCGCTTCAATTGAATGATCCCGGCTCAGCTGGAGCTGGGCCCTCCAGGTTTTACTTCGCGAACTTGCCCAGCGGGTCGCCGGGGAGGGTGCGCAGCGCGGCGGCGATGATCTCCGCGTTCACTTTCGCGCCCGCCTCGCTGGTGTGCAGGTTCGGGTCGCCAAAGAGCGGTTTGACCTTTTCCTCGCCGAGCGACTCGTAACGCGTTGCGACCAGGTCGTTCACATCGAGGAAAGCGACGCCCTCCTGTTCGGCGACCTGCCGCGCCCAGCCGCCGTAGCTGTCGGCCCCGCTGCGAATGATTTTGCCGTCTTTCCAGGATTTGCGGGGCGTGAGCGAGCAGACGATGGGCGTCGCCCCGGCCGCCTTGGCCTCCCGGACGAACTGCCGGATGTACCAGCCATAGCTGTGCACGACCTCGTGCTTTTTCGTCAGGATATTGTCGACCTCCTCGGTTTCCTCGCCGACGCCCTTGATCGTGCCGCGGGCGCGGACGCGCTCGCGGGGCACCGAGGCGTCCTCGTTGAGCGGGCTGCTGTCGTTGTGGCCCAGCTGGATCAGGACAAAATCGCCGGGCTTGATCAGCGCCTGCGCCCTTTCCCAGTGACCCTGCGTCAGGTAGGTGCGGCTGCTCAGGCCGCCGACCGCGCGATTGACGACGTTGATTTTTGCCGGGTCAAAGTGCGCCCCCAGGAAATCGCCCCAACCCCACTGGCCGCCGCCGCCATCGCCCCGCCCATTGCGCACGAGGGAATCACCCACGAGGACAATCGAAGGCAGATTCGGATCTGCCGGCTCGGGCAGGTTAAGCCAGCCGATCGGGTCGGGTTCGACCGCCTGGCCCTTCGCGGACAGCCAGTCCTTGATCGTCGGTCCCCGGCGCAACGCCTTCAGCCCGGCGACGACCGAGGCGGCGTTCAAGTCCGCACCCGCGACGTTGGTGTGGGTATGGTCGGTGCCAAACAACTCCTTCACCTTGTCCGGACCCATGGCTTGGTACTGGTCGGCGACGATTCGCGTGAGATCGACAAAGGCGACGCCCGCTTGCGTCGCGAGTTCCCGGTCCCACTGCCGGTAGTTGCCGGAGCCGCGCTCGACCTTTCCGTCCTTCCAGTTGTTGCGCACCGTAAGCGAGAGGATGACGGGCGTGGCACCCTTGGCCTTCACGTCGGCAACCATCTTGCGGATGTACCAGCCGAAAGTGTGGATGACCTCGTGTTTGCCGGTGATGATGTTGTCGATCTCGACCGATTCCTCGCCGAGCCCGGGCAGCGTGCCGCGCGAGCGCCGCTTCTCGGGTGGGACCGAGGCATCCTCGTTGACCGGGCTCGCGTCGTTGTGGCCGAACTGGATGAGGACGACATCGCCGGCTTTCAGGTCGGCCAGCAACTGGTCCCACAGGCCCTCCGCGATGAAGGTCCGGCTGCTGCGTCCGCCGCGGGCCCGGTTGACCACGTTGACCTTTGCCGGGTCGAAGTAGTCCGCGAACGGCACACCCCAGCCTTGGATGGGATTGCCGTTGTTCTTTGCCGCCGTCGAATCGCTGGCCACGAACAGGGTTGGCAGGGCCGGGTTGAGCGCCTGTTTTTCGGCAGCCGGATTGGATTTGAGGTCGGGTGCCAGCGCCGTGCCCGGCGCCGCCTGTCCCGGGCCTGTCGAAGCGGCCGGCGGCGTTTGAGCGACGGCGAACAGCGGCAGCAGGAAGGCGGCGAATCGGACAAGGGGAATTTTCATCGGTAAAAACAGGGGTTTTGCGGTGGCCAATCAGGGTCGGGCGCTTGTGCTGGGACCATGAATAAATGGCTGACGGGGCTCGTGCTGATGGCGGGATGCCAAGGGGCGGAGACGCCGGTGTTCAGCGACGGTTTCAACTCCGGCCCCGGAAACTGGGTGGTGGAGCAGCAGCCGGGCGGCACCGTGACCGCAGAGGGCGGAAAGATGGTAATCGCCGACGCCGCCGGCTGCACGGTCTGGCTGCGCGAACCGCTTGAGGCGCCGGTGACCATCACCTACCTTGCGAAAGTGTCGTCGGCAGCTCGGGTCTCTGACTTGAATTGCTTCTGGATGGCATCGGATCCGGCGCGGCCGGATGACTTGTTTGCCGCGGGACACAAGCGGGACGGCAAGTTCGCCACCTACGACTCGCTGCGCACCTATTACGTGGGTTACGGAGGTAACACGAACTCCACGACCCGCTTCCGGCGCTATGACGGGACCGGAGCCAGGCCGTTGCTGCCGGAGCATGACTTGACCGAAAAGAAATTCCTGCTGCAGCCGGATCATGCCTATGCCATCGCGCTGGTCGCCGGCGCGGATGGTCGGGTGCAATTTATCCGTGATGGCGAGGTGATCTTCGACTGGACGGACCCTCAGCCGCTGAAACGCGGCTGGTTCGGCTTCCGAACGGTCAACAGCCGGATCGAGGTTACGGAATTCAGCGTGCATCGGGGAGTGCCGGCGAGCGCAGCGCCTCGATAAGCGCGCGCGGCACGGGCATGACCGAACCGTGCTTCATCCGTTCCGGCGTGCCCGGGAAGAGGAACTCCACCCGATCCGTGACATCCTCCCAAGTCTTCAGGTCCTTGGAACGCATGGCGCAGTAGTGTTTCTTCATGTAGGCTTCGAAATACACGAGGTACTCATCGCCGATCTTCAGCGCCGTCGGACCCTCGACCCACAAGCCTGCGGGGGTGAAGGGAGCGCCCAAAGGTCCGAACGGCCCCTGCAATCCCTCGGCGGGGCCCATCCGCAGATTCTTCTCCGGGGCGGGAAACCTGGTCTCGTTCTTGATGATCAGCCAGCGCCGGCCATCCGCCTGCAGGAAAGTCATGTCGATGCAGCTGAAGCCGGGATCATAGTAGAGTGCAGTCGGTGTGAACGTTTTGAAGTCTTTCGTCGTGGTCCGGTAGATCCGGTGGTTGAGTTGGTCTTCCGAAGCCGCATCGGTTTCGGCGAAGCGGCCCGGGATGGTGGTCGCCCAGAAGATGACGAACTCGCCCCGCGCCTCGTCGTAGGTGATCTCGGGCGCCCAGCTGTTCCGCGCTGTCGGCTCGTGGGCCATCACGGGAATTTCGCGCTGGTCCGACCACGTGATGAAATCCTTGGTGGAAGCGTAGCCGATGCCCCTTTCCCACCAGCCCGAGGTCCAGACCATATGGTAGGTGCCGTCGGGACCGCGCGCCACGCACGGATCCCGGAGGAGGTGCTCCTTGGAGCCGATTTTGGGTGCCAGCACGCTTTTTCCCTCGCGGAGCGGATGCCATTTGTAGCCGTCCTCGGACCAGGCAAGATGGAGACCGTCCTCGCCGTTGCGGGTGAAGTAAGTGAAAAGGTAGGCGGAGTCGGCAGCGCGAAGGCTGGATGAGACGAGGAGGAAGACGAGAACGCGGGCGAGGAAGTTCATGGTCAGGGGTGGAGGGCCCGTCTCCCGACGGGCCGCGGCCGGTCAGGAGACCGGCCCTCCAAATCAATTAGGTCTCAGTCCCCAAGGGGACGTTGATTGGTGAAATTCGGGCTGGCCGGCACGAGAAACGTGGCGGGGTTATCAGGCTTGGCCGGGTCGAACTTCCTGAACTCGCGGATGAGTTCGCTGGCGAGCGGCAGGTTGGTCTCGACGATGCCCCGGGCAACGCAGCGCGCGAGTTCGTAGCTGCCGTAGTTGTTGTGATGCGTGTTATCCACCTTGCCGCCAGGAGCGGCGAACGCCTGGGCGGAAGCCTCGGGTCCCAGCGCGGCGTAGAACGACTGCGACATTGCATTGAGGTCGATGAACGCGACGTGTTCCGCCGCGGCCGTCTCGCGGGCGGCCTTGGCATAGTCGGCGAGCGACGGGACCAGCTTCCCGGCGGCGTCGAAGTTGCGCCGCTCCATCGGCGACACGACCACGGGCACTCCCCCAACCTTTCGCACCGCGGCGATGTGCCTTTTCATTTCCTCCACGTACGTCGTGGAGGGTCCGCCGGTGCCGGCGGCGATCTGCTTCTGGTCATTGTGGCCGAACTGCATGAACAGGTAGTCGCCCGGCTGCATGACGCTGATCACCTTGTCGAGCCGGCGCCGGCCGATCGAGTCGCGATAGGTTTCACCCGATTCGCCATGGTTGGCGACGGCCACCGTCGGCTTGAAGAACCGCGTCAGCATCTGCCCCCAGCTGTTGTATGGTTCCTTCGACTGGTCGCAGACGGTCGAGTCGCCGAGCAAAAACACGGTCGGAACCTTCGCCGGCGTGATCTCCAACGCGGCCAGCACCGCGCCCTGCACTTCGAGCGTCAGCCGGTCATCCCATGCCCAGGCTTCCTGCGTGGTTTCGCGCGGGGCCTTCAGCTTAACGACGCCCTCCGCGACGCCGTTGCGCGCGGCGATACGGTGGGACCGCGTGTTGACGATGAATTCCTGCTCCAGCTTCCTGCCCTCGGCCAACCTGACCGGCCCGAGCACCAGGCGGCGCAGCTCGGCCTTCACCGTCGCCAGGCCGCCGCCAGGCGCGCCGCGCACCGTCACCTTCACCCGCCAGTCGCCTTCGGGGAGGTCGGTCGTGAAATAGAGCGCCGGCGATCCCACAACTCCGCCGGCGACGTTCTTCACCTGCAGGCCGGGCTCGAAGCCATAGCCGCGCTCCGGGGCGTAAGTCTCCATCGCCTTTGACTGCAAGACGCCGTGCGATGATGCCAGCTCGGCGGCGAACACGAAGCTTCTCTTCACGGGTTCCGCTCCCGCCGCCACGGCCAACCAGAGGAATCCGAGGCTGTATTTGAGGAATGATTGAGACATGGGAATCAGCGCTCGAGCGTGGCGGCCATGAGGCCGATGATGACATCATTGGCCCACGAGCTGATGGTGAGCGATTTGAGCGGAAGATTCGGATCGAGCGGGATGTCCAACACCATGGCCGCGCCCCCGGGGACAACGCCCCCCTGGCCCTTGAAGGTGGCGTAATCGAGGACCCGCACCTTGCCGGTCTTGAGGTCCACACGGATCGGCAACGGGTTCGCGGTGCGGGGCGACAGGTAGGGGTGGAAGTTGCTGAACTGGTAATCGTCGATGAAATAGTCCTGCTCGATGGGCCACCAAGTGTCGGGGTTCCGCAGGGACATAATGACCGAAGATTCATTGTCGGCATAGTCGACAACCACGTTGCCGTTCGTGAGGCGGCTCTGCATCGCGTTGGTCGTGCCGGCCATGAGCAGATGCAGTCGGCGGGCCTGGCCCGCAAGGGGGATGCGGATTTGCCGCGGGTAATTGTCCCATTGCGAAACAAACACAATGTTTGCCTCCTGCCCCGGCCCCGGCGTGGCAAAAGGCAGGCCATTCGGCAGCGTAATCCGACCCCCATTTCTTCCCGAAACGGCGCGCAGACCGGTATCATCAATCTCGGCGGTGGCATTCGCATGTCCGGCCCAATAACCGATTCCCTGCGCGGGTAGCGCCAGGGAAACGAAGGGTGAACGCGGCGACCGATATTTGCCCGGCCGGAAGATTTCAGTAACCCGATCGTTGAAGTACGGGGTGAGGTCGATCGTGTCCGTTTTTTCCCCCACAATAGGTTGACCAGCCGCCGCCGGGAAAAAGCGTTCCTCCGGGTACACCGGATTGGGCTCCGCGGACCGGATCGGTCCGTTCCAAGTTACGCTGACCTCGGCTTTCGTCGTAGCCGGAACGACAATCTCCCAGCGCGGTGAAGGTCCGTCGATCCGCGTGGCGGTTGCGGTCCGGCCATTGACCGCGATTTGAACTGGCTCCCCTGACGCGGGGAGCTGCAGCCGCAAGCGCGGGGGATGCACCAAGCGGGGCTCAACCACAAAAGTCTCGGTTAATCCCTGCCGCACATATGAAAAATCGACCATTGGATGATGTAACCGGGCTTGGTACCATTCCGCGGGAAATCCCGGCGCGACCAGCAGTTCGCCGGCCAAGGCGTCGGGCCGTAGCCCGAACAGCCCCTCGACCAGAGCCCGGGATGTGACTCCGCTGCCGTCAGCGAAGTCGCGCTGGGATTCGCGCCGATAAACATCGAGGTAGTTCATCGAACCCACGTTGCCGGGGCAAATGCCTATGAACATGGACGCCAGCAAGGCGCTCTTCATGAGCGTGTAGGCCTCTTCCGGCCGTTCCGCCTGCCAGAGACCGAGGGCGGCATGGATGTTCTCACCCATAACCACGTTGTTGAGCGACCAGGTGTACGGCATCCAATCCGTCGAAGTGCGGACGGCATAGGGTCGATCCTGCGGAACGCCCTGTCCGCGCACCGGGATGAGCGGGGGCAGCCTGAGCGCCATGCGCGTCGCTTCATCCCGAGTCGGTAGGCCAGCATCCATGGTGTGATAAAACGTCCACAATCCCGCGCTCGGGTGCACGAGCTGCCGGCCGAGCAGGTCCTTGTATTCGGCAAAGAGCTGACTTGTCCAAAGGAGTTGGCGCATGCCGCGCGCGATGAGGTTTGCCTCCTTGGCAAAGGGCAAAGGGTCCGCCCCCGCCAGTGGCGCAACGCGCGCGGCCATCCGGTTGTGCCAATAGTTGTAGGCCGAACTGTGCGCCGCGCCGCCACCGCTGTATTGCAGGTCGTCGCTCGCCCAGATCGCGGCATAGGCTTCATAGAGCGGCAGTTTTTCGCCGGAGGGTGTCGTGAACTCGCGCCGGAACAGCCGGCGCTCCCACGCCAGGTGACGTTCGATGACGGGCCACATCTTTTTCGCGAACGCGACATCACCGGTCCAAAGCAGGTGCCGGAACAGCGCGTCGATGTAGACGAGGTTCATGTCGTAGTGGCTGTTCGACAGGTCGCCGTTGCTGTGGAGCGCGGTCTCGCTCCGGGCGAGGTTGCTGCTGGCGTCGGGCGGCGGCAGTTTGTCGGGAATGGGATCGGTGTTCTGGCGGGTGGCCCAGTACTCGAAGTGCTGCCGCGCCCGATCCGTCCAGCCGAGGGCGTCGAGTGCGTACGGCCCGCGCCAGCCAAGGAGCCGGGTCCGCCACGCGATGGCGCCATGCATGATGCCCTGCTGGGGCTCATCCCACACGGCGTCGGCCGCGACGTTGAGCGCACCGACGGCGGCGTTGAGGTAGGGGTCGGGTGTTTCGACCTTCACGCGGTTGCGCAGGGCGGCGAAGTGGGCCTCGGTGGCCGCGAACGCGGCCGGCAGGTCGGAGAGGTGGAGCGCATTGCTCCCCAATGCGCTGGTTTGCACGGCGGCGGAAGAAGCGCGTTGGGGAGCAGCGCGCTCCACCTTGGCTCCCGCCTCTTGGTAAGTATCGAGATCAGGCGTGGCTCCCTCCACGCCGACGCGCTGGATCGAAAAATAGAGCGGCGCGGCATTCGCCAACGGGACGCGGCCCACCACAACCGGCAGGTCGGGCGCCTTGACGAACTTCGCGGCGAGCAAGGCCGGCAGGTCGTTCCAGAGGCTGGCGTCACCGATCGTCAGCGTCGTCCCTGCGGGGACGAGGCCTTGAATGTTCGCTGTTTGGTCCCGGGGCAGCGATGCCCGCAACGTGAACGCGGCGTCGCCCAACTCGATCTGGTTCTTGCGGGCAAATTCCGGCTGGAGTTGGAACCACTCCGCGATGGGCACGTTCTCGGTACCGATGTCGCCATCGCGCCGGCCGCGCTGGCCATTCACGCCGCCGTAGGCCCAGACGAACTCGACCCTGGGGACCAATCCCTGGGCCTCAACCCACAATCCCAATCCCTCCGCCTGGTGCCAGGCCACCACGGCAAGCCGCAGCACGCCGTCCGGGCCGAGCAACGGGTCGCGGATCTCATAGAGCAGTTCACCCGGACGGTAACGGCTTGTGATGTTTGCGGCCTCGTGCAGCCACTTCGCCGGAGCCAACGCGCCGGGGTCAGCGCGTTCCACCCGCCGGATTCCCAGCCGCAGGTTGCCGCCGCGGCCCGGCAGGTAGAGCACGAATTCCGGTTTGTCGCCGCCATCGACGCGGAAGGCCGTGTTGCCGCCGTAGAGCGGGCGGTTGAAGAACTCGGCGCCGTTCTCGATCACGAAATCCGGGCCGTCGGGCCGGTAGCGCAGCGGCCGGTCGATGTTGCCGACGAGATTGGGCGTCAGTTTCTGCGCGGCCGGCGCCTGGGCTTCCACCCGGCCCGCCCCCGCCAGGATGACCGCCAGGGACCCGAGCAACGTGTAACGTATTATATTACACATTTCGGGATGGTGCCGGACCGGGGACGGCGAAACTAACCGGCGAACGCGGACGGGCGATCATGGTCCGCCAGGGCGTCAGCCGGCCGCGAGGTTCAGCAGGAAGACAAACAAGCCCACGATCGCCGCGGAAAGCGCGCTGCAGGCGATGAAGCCGATCGTGTCCACCCGATCCCACTTGCAAAACTCCAGCCAGGAATCCGCGCCAAACAGCTTGGTGGCTTCGAACCGGCGCGGATTGTGCCGGGTCTCCTCGACGGCCGCGGCCTCCAGCTCCGGGGTGTCCCCGACCGGTGTTTTCATCCGCCCGTAGAAGAAGTCGACCCGCGCGGGGTCGGTCGGTCGCGTCAGGAGGCTGATCACGACCAGGACGACGAAGGGGAAGATCGCGTCGAAGAAGAACTGCAGCGTGAAGCGCTGGGTGGGCGTCATGCCCACGACGTTCATGCCCAGCTTGCCCATGATCCAGGCCTCGAGGTTGAACCGGTTGTTCAGGAATCCGGGCTTCGCCACGATCGGGCTGGTGGAATCGCCCGCGCGCTCGAGGACCACGGTGTTGAAATATACGCCCGTGCCGGGCTTCGTGCTGGCCTGGGCGAGCCCGGGATCCTGCGCCAGCGGCGGCACCGCGGACGCGGTCCAGGGGACGACCAGGATCACCAGCGTGGAAATCACGACGCAGGCCCAGACCGCCGGCCCCGTCACCCGCCGCCACCAGAACGTGGTCAGCACGGCCGCGCCGAAGGGAATGTTCACCGTCAGCACGATGTTCACGATCGAGTAGAAATCGCCCATCAGCAGCGCCGACACCGTGCCGAGGATGAGCACCGCCACGATGGTGCAGCGCGCGTAGAAGACGCCCTGGTCCTGCGAGATGTCCGGCCAGATCTGACGGTAGACGTTGCGGACAAACAGCGAGGAAATGGCCAGGGCCTTGGCCGCGAGAGTGGACATCGTGCCTGCGAGGACGCCCGCGAGCATCAGGCCGACCAGGCCTGTGCCGAGGAGCTGGTTCGACATCCGTCCCCAGGCCGAGTCGGGATCGGCCAGCCCGCCCGGGCCGAACAGCGCCACCGCGATCAGGCCGGCGAACGACCAGAGGATGATCATGAACCGCTTCAGGTAATTACCCGAGACACCGCTGCGGGCGGCAAATTCGTTCTTCGCCGACCCGCAGATGCCCATATTGTGGCTCAGGCCGGCGTTCTGCACGATGGCCACGAGCAGCGAGGCCCCGATGGTCCAGGTGGTGAACTGGCCCGACGCGGCCGAGCCAAAGAGGTCGAACATTTGCGCCGGTACCTTTTGCGCCAGCGCGTGCCAGCCGCCGATGGCGAGCAGGCCGGTGGGGATCAGGAGCAGCGAGAACACGATGATGAGGATGCTCTGCAAGCCCTCGTTGACCGCCGCCGCGCTCATGCCGCCGAGCACGATGTACGAGCCGACCACCAGGGCGAATATCGTGTAGAAGATGACCGGATTGAGCGCCGTGACGTAGCTTTTCAGCTCGTGGCGGGCGTCGCGGTCGCGGAGCACCTGCAGCCGGTCCCGTGCCTCCCCGGTCAACGGGGCGGCGGCGTTCTGTTTTTCCAAGGCCTTGAGCTCATGGAAACCCTCGATCGAGGCGCGATTCTCCGCCGACCAGGCGGATTCCTCCTTTACCACCAGCGAGGAGGCAATCTTGTAGGCAGTGACATTGCCAAAACCGAGGAACACGCAGGCCACGCCGATCTGGAAAACCGCGTAGAACATGCTCAGCCCCTTGCTGGCAAAGCGGTCGACGAAAAGATCGGCCAGCGTCGTCAACCGCACGCGCCGGAACCAAACGTTCATGAACCAGAAGTACGGGTTCATGAACACGGTCTGGAAGGACAGCCAGGCGCCCGGCGCGCCCTGCTGGTAGACGAAACTCGCCGTGCTCACCGCGCCCTGGGGCTCGGTGGCGTTGCCGAAGTTGAGGAAAAACTGGTAGAGCTTGCCGAGTTTCCGGCCGGCCAGGAAGAAGCCTTCCTCCGAGTTATTTCCCTTGGCGGCCCGCTTTCCGATCCAGACCACGGCAACCAGGTAGGCAACGATGATGGCGATATCGACGACGTGCAGGCTGCCAAGGCGCATGATGGATCGGTGTGGGGTGGAGGCGACCATTCCCGGGTCGGGAAACGCCAGCACTGACCATGCAGCTAAGTCAGGGTAATTCAACCCCGGCATCGGCACCGCCCTCGGACAGTTCGCAGCCACCCCTCGCAGCTACTCCGGAAGAAACTTGCCTGCCCGGAGGCACGCGGGAATAGCAGAGGCTGCGCATGACGAGCCGCCCTGCCCCCCCGTCCCGATGGTCCGCCTGGCTGGGTCTGGTCGTGGTGATGGCGGCGCTGCCGGGCTTCGTCATCTGGGATGCAATCGGCCGCAGCCGCCACCTCCTCGAGGTCAGCGCCACCTACGGCGTGACGGTGGAGGCCCCGGCGGATGATGCGGCGTCACCCACGGGCTACGCGCAAGGCCGGCGATCGCTTCTGCTGCCTCCCGCCGCGGCGGACACGGCCCACTGGATCATGCAAACGCAGGCGATGATCGCAAACGGCGATTGGCGCGTGCGCCACGTGGACTACGACAATGCCCCCGACGGACGCGACGTGCATTGGGCGGCCCCGCTCCACTGGTGGCTCGCCGGGCTGGCCTGGCTCGACCACTGGGCCAGCGGCCGGCCGCTGGGGCAATCGGTGGAGCGGGCCGTGATTTATTCGGGCCCGGCCATGCTCGGATTGGTGCTGGCCGGCTTGATGCCGCTGCTGTGGCGGCGATTTGGCGCGCTCGCCACAACCGTGACGGCCACCGGAATCGTGGCGGTGTATCCCTTCTACCTGGATTTCGTCGCCGGCTATGCCGATCACCATGGCCTCGTCAACGTATGCGGCCTGTTGACCGTGCTGCTGCTGCTGGTGGGAGCCGCCGAGAATTCGGCCCAAGCGGCCCGCCCTTGGTTCATGGGCTCGGCCGCGGCGGGCGGCGCCGGTTTGTGGATCAGCGCCGCCACCCAAGTTCCCGTGCTGGTCGGCATCGGACTCGGGCTGCTGGTGGCGGGCTGGCTGGGCCGGCGCCAAGGCGCGCGCCCGGCCTGGGTCGAACAGCCTGGCTTGCTCCGGACCTGGGGTTGGACCGGAGCGGGCGCAAGTCTCGCCGCCTGGCTGCTCGAGTATTTTCCGCATCACCTCGGCCTGCATCTGGAGGTCAATCACCCCCTCTATGCCCTCGCGTGGGCCGGCGGCGGCGAAACACTGCGGGCCATGACCCTCGCGTTGCGCGACGGCCGGGCGGCGGTGTCCGTCGGGGATCGCGTGCGCGGCGCGGTGGGCGCGGGTATGGTCGGGGCGCTGCCGCTTGTCATCGGTTTGACCGCGACAAGGAGCTTCCTTGTGGCCGACCCTTTTCTCTGGCGGCTCCATGTGCAATACATCGCCGAGTTCCAGGGACTGCCACAAATCTTGCGCCGCGGCCTGAGCTGGAACCTTGCGAGCCTGTGGCTGCCGCTGCTGCTGCTGGCACCGGGGCTTTGGCGGGTGCTGAAGGGAACCGGCCCGGCGGCAGCCAGGCCGAGGCTGGCGCTGGCCTCGGTGACGGCGCTGGTCGCCTGGGGCATGGCTTGGAACCAAATCCGCTGGCTGGGCCTCGCCTTCGCGCTCACCATCCCGGCGGTGGCGGTGTTTTTCCAGGCCGAGGAGCAGGCGCGGTCCGGGAACCGCGGGCCGCTCCTGGGCTGGCTGGCGGCGGCGCTGCTGTTGCTCGCCCCGGGGCTCGCCAGCGCGGTGGACCGCACCGCTCGCGGCGGCGAGACCACCACGGAAGACATCCGCAACCTGGCGGTTCGCGACCTCGCGCACTGGCTGCGGCTGCGGGGCGGGACCGACCGCATCGTCGTCGCGGCCTCGCCGTCGGTGGCCACCCAGCTCATCTATTACGGCGGCGTCACCGGGATCGGGACGCTTTACTGGGAAAACCTGCCGGGGCTGAAACGGCTGGCGGAACTGCTGGCCGCGTCATCGCCCGCCGCCTCCCGGGAGATCGCAAGCCAACTGGGGGTCACGCACATCGTCCTTGTTTCCTGGGGCGCCTTCGAGCCCACGCTCGTGCGCTTGCAACGCGGCTTGTCCGAGTCAACGCCGCTGCCCGCCGATACCCTCGCGGCTCAACTGCCGATATCGCCCGTGCCGCCGCCCTGGCTGCAGCGGGTGCCGTTCAAGCTGCCCAAGCACCCGGCACTGGAGGACGGGCAGGTCCTCGTTTGGGAGAAGGTGCCGGAGCAGAGCCCGCCTCGCGCGCTGGCCAGCGCGGCCAACTACTACCTCGAACTCGGCCGCAAGGACGACGCCGCGCGGCTGGCGCCGGCCCTGGCCCGGTACGAGGACGACCTCGGCGCCGTGGTAATGAGCGCAGCCATCGCCTCAAGCCGGCAGGATGCGGCCGGCTTCGGCGCCGCCTTCCGCCGGATCCTCACGTTGCTGCCCGGCGCGGGCGAGCTGCCTTTCGAAGAGCAGGTGCACCTTGCCGTCGTGCTCGTCGTCGCCCAGCGGCCGGACCTGGCGCAAGAGGTGTTGCGCCGCTCGGTCCCGAGCGTCGATGAAAGCATGCTCCGGCGGCTGAGCCCCGGCACGCTCAACGACCTGCTGACGCTCGGCGACGGGCTCGAAGTCCCCTTGCCCGATCCCAGGCTAAAACAACTGGCGCAGGACCTCCTGCCCCCGACGGAGCCGAAGTGACCGTCAGGGCGCCTCGCCTTCCCGCAAACGCGCGAGGATCTCGCGGGCGGCGGCAAAGTCGGGCTGCAGCCGTACTGCCGTCTCGAAGTATGGCCGGGCGTCGACCCGGCGGCCGGCCTCCAGGAGGGAATAGCCGACGTTGTAGTGCGCCTGGGCATCGTCCGGCTTGAGGCGCAGGGCCGCCTGGTGGGCGACGAGGGCCTCCGCGTTGCGGCCCGCCAGCCCGAGGGCAATGCCAAGGTTCGTCTGGACCTGCGGATCGTCGGGCCGCAGCTGTGCGGCCTGGCTCAGACAGTCGATGGCCTCGGGCAACCGGCCGGCCTGCGCGAGGGCGATTCCGAGGTTGAGGCGGGCGGCAGCCAACTGCGGATCGAGGCGGGCGGCCTCGGTGTAGTGCCGGATCGCTTCCTCGTTGCGACCGAGCGCGCTGCAAGCCAGGCCGAGGTTGAAATGGATTCCGGGCTGGTCCCGCTTGAGTCGCAGCGCGGCCTCGAGGTGGGCGATCGCCTCGGGGAAGGACTTCAATTCCAGCAGGGCGGCGCCCCAGTTGCCCTCGGCGTCGGCGCGCGCGGGATCCAGCCGCAAACACTCGGCATAGTGGGCGGCGGCTTCCGGCGTCCGGCCCAGGCCGGCGAGGACGACACCCCACTGGAACTGAATCTCCGCGGACCAAGGCGCATACCGCCAGGCGATTTCGAAATGCCGCAGCGCGTCCCCGGCCTGACCGCACCGTCCGAGCACGACGCCGAGGTTGAGGTGGGCATAAAAGAAACTCGGCTCGATTTGGATCGCCGCGCGCAACGGAGCCTCGGCCTCGGCGGCGCGGCCGGCCTGCAACAGGGCCAGGCCGAGGTTAAAGCGGGCGTAGGGGTTGGCTGGGTCCAGCTCGATGGCGCGCTGGAAGTGGGGGATGGAAGCGTCGACCCGGCCCAGCTGGTAAAGGTGGCGCCCGAGGTTGTTTTGGGCGCGTCCGTTGCCGGGCCGTTTCGCAATCACGTCCTCCCACATGGCCTGTTCGTCCAGGTAGACGCGGTTGCGCCCGTGGGTACCGAGGCCGGCCGCAACCCCGAGTGCCAGCCCGCCGGCGAGCAGGCGGCGTGGACCGAGGCGCCGGGCCGCCACGCCAGCCAGCAGCGCGAGCACCGCGGCCAGCGGCAGATACATCCGATGCTCGGCGATGGTCTGGGACACGAGCGGAATCACGCTCGAACTCGGGGCGAGAATGAGGAAGAACCAGGCGCCGAGGAAGCCGGCAACGGGCCGGCGGACCAAGGCCCAGGCCGTCGCGGCGAGCAAACCAAGCACGAGCGCACCCTGCCACCAAACCGCGGTCCAGTCGGCGACAACGGAGGTACCGTAGTCGGCCACGAGGGGATGGGGCCAGAGAGCGAGCCTCAGGTAGAGCACCAGGGCCTCGCATTGGGTGAGGAGGTTGCTCCAGACGGAGACACCGAGGCCGAGGCCGGCGGCCGGACCGCGCGTGCCCCCCAGACCCATGACCAGCCAGAGGAGCAGGAGCCAGGTGGCGGCCAGCCCAAGATAGTAACCGCGACGCTGTCGCCAGGCGCCGGCGAAACTACCGGCGAGGAAGGTCCGGTCGTACATCCATACCAGCACGGGAGCCGTGACCATCACTTCCTTGCAGGCCATCCCCGCCAGGCAGGCGAGGCCCGACCCGGCCAGCCACCGTGCATCGTTTTGGCGCGTCGCGCCCCGCACGAAGGCATACAGGGTTAACAGGTAAAACCATCCGCAAAGGGATTCGGAGCGCTGGGCCACGCTGGTGACGGATTCCGTCTGCAGCGGATGGAGGCCCCACAGCAAGGCGAGGACAAAAGCCAGCGGCGCGGCCGTGGCGGCGAACCGGTCCGCCAGGGCCGGCGTGGCCAGCGTGCGCCGGGCCAGGCCGAAAAGCAGCAGCGTGGACCCGGCATGGCAGAGCAGGTTGAACAGGTGGTAGCTCCAGACCTCCTCGCCGCTGACCGCGTGGTTGAGCGCGAGGGTGAGGTTGAGCAAGGGCCGGCCCGTGGTGGTACCTCCGGTCTGCGGGGGGGTCAGGGCCGTGCCGAGCCGGCGGATCGACGGGTTATCGGTGACGGCGACGACATCATCGAAGAGAAACGGCGCACGCAGGCTGTTCCACCAAGCGAGGGTGACGGCGCCGACCAGTACGACCGCCGCCAGCCAGTTGGCGAGCCGCGGGCTCATGGCCGGTTGGAGCGCTGCAACTCGAGCGCTTGGGCCAGGTTTTCGCGAACGCGCGCATCACCGGGCTGCCGGAGCAGGATCTCCCGATAATGGGCAATCGCCTCGTCGACGTGGCCGGTCACCAGCAGGGCGTTGGCGAGGTTCGTGCGGACGGGGATGGCGGCGGCGTCGAGGGCGAGCGAACGCTGGTAGTCCTTGACGGCAGCGGCGAAGTCGCCGCGCGCGGCGGCGCGGTTGCCGAGCTCGTAAAGCGCCGCGGCCAGCTGCGCGGCGGCGTCGCGGGCCCCGGGTTCACGCCGGAGAACGTCCTCGAAGTGGGGCACGGCCTCCTCGGGCCGGCCGAGCAGCATGAGGGCCCGGGCCAGATTGATGCGCGCCGGGACCGACGCCGGCTCAAGCTTGAGGGCCGCCTCCGCCTGCGTCAGCGCCTCCGCCGGGCGTCCGAGCCGGGCAAGGACTTCGCTCAGGTTGAGGTGCGCGGGGGCGTCGGGCTTGAGGCGGAGGGCGGCCTCAAACTGCTCCACGGCCTCGGGCAGCCGGCCGGTGTCGGCGAGGGCAATGCCGAGGTTGACATGGGCGCGCGGGTTTTCGGGACAGCCCGCGACGGTATCGGACCAGAGGGCGAGTTCGCTATGGTAGACGAGATTGCGCCGGGCGGCGAGGGCGCCGGCGGCCAGCGCCAGGGCCAGCAACACGGGCAGGCTGCGGCGTCCGGCCAGGACGAAAAAGCCGAGCACCCCCGCCACGATCACCGCAGCGAGGGGCAGGTACATGCGGTGCTCGGCCATGGTCTGGGTTGCCACGGGCACGACGCTCGAACTCGGCGCGAGCACAAGGAAGAACCAGGCTCCGGGAAACCCGAGCGCGGGCTGGCGAATCACCCACCAGATCACGGCAGCGAGCAACAACAGCAGGAGGGCGGCCTGGGGCAGGACCTGCGCGGCCGAATAGAGTGGCGTGCCGTAATCGAAGACCTGCGGGTGGGGCCAAACCGCGAGGCGCAGGTAGTGCAGAATGGCGTGGCATTGGGTGACAGCATAGTCGGGCCAGGCGATTGCGCTGGCGAATCCGGCCGTGCCGCCGCGACCGGCGGTCCGCACGACGAGCGCGGCGAGCAGCAACCAGCTGGAAAAAAGGAGCCCATGCTGGCGCGCGCGGCGGGTCCAAACCTCGCGCCAGGAGCCGGCGACGAACGCGCGGTCATACAGCAGGACGAGCAGCGGCGCGGCGGCCATCACCTCCTTGCAAGCCATGCCGGCAACGCAGGATCCGAGGGCCGCCCAGGGCCAGGCGGTCGGCCGCGGGGCCTCGACACCGCGAGCGAAGCAATAGAGGGTGAAGAGAAGCAACAAGCCGCAAAGGGACTCGGCGCGCTGAACCAGGTAGGTGACGGATTCCGTTTGCAGCGGGTGGAGGGCCCAGAGTGCGGCGACGGCAAGCGCGAGCGGTGATGCCGCGTCGGCGAAGCGCGGCAGGCGCAGCAGGGTGCGCCGCACCAGGCCGAACAAGGCCAGCGCCGCGCCGAGGTGAATTCCCAGGTTGACGGCGTGGTAGCCCCAGGGCGCGAGCCCGCCGGCGGCGTAGTTAAGGGCAAAAGTGAAGTTGAGCAGGGGCCGGCCGCCAACAGTCCCTCCCTCCTCGCCCGGAAAATCGACCAGCGCGCGGCCGAGGTGGCGGATCGTCGGATTGTCGGCGATGGCGTGGAAATCGTCGAAGACCATGACCCCGCCGAAACTGGTCAGATAGGCGGCGGTGACCGCGAGGGAAAGCAGCAGGACCGCCGCGATTGGGCGCACGGTCGCGGCGGATGACGGGACGGCGTTCAAGGAGGGAGAGAAAAGCAGGCGCGCGGCGGGAGACAACCCAGCAACACCGGAGCGCTGCGCCCGGGAAAAAAAGCGCCCCAGCCTGGTGGCCGGGGCGCGGAAGCGATCGGGACGGGAGGGTCCGATCAGAAGTCGAACGTCGTCGTGACGAACCAGGTGCGCGGATCCTTGATGCGGTATTGGGCCGGCGTGCCGTCCTGGTTGAAGACCACGGCCTGGAGGCCGCCGTCCTCCATCACATCACGAACATTGACCTGGATCTTCATGTTCACCTTGTCCGAGAATATTTTCCGGGAATAGGAGGCGAACAGGTCGAGCGAGTCGATGGCCGGGGTGTAGATGGGCTTTGTCAGGTCGGGGAACACGATGTTGGCGGTCGAGGCGTTGGGCCGGGCGTAGGTGGCCGGATCGAGGAGACTCTGGTAGCCGGCGACGGCCTTGTCCTGCCAGTTGTACTGGCCGCCAACGACGAGGCCCTTGAGCATGCCCTTCGTGAACCGGTAGCTGCTCAGGACGGTGGTCGACCATTCGCGCAGGTTGGATGCCTTCGTGTTCTGCTGGGCGATGACCGGGAAGAGCACCGACTCGACGATGCTGGTGTAGGTGGTCGCCGGAGTGTTGATGGCGCCGGCAGAGTTCGAATTCGCATCGTCAAATGCCGCGCCCTGCGTGAAGCCGTAGCCGTTCCAGAAATCCCCCACATAAAGGCGATTGCCGTTGGCCTTGGTGATCACGTTCGGGAAGTCCGTCGCCTTGAGGGCCTGCCACTGCGGTTTGCGGTAGTCGATCCACTCGGAAACCTCGGGGCCGACCTTGGAATAGGAAGACTCCTGCTGGCCCACGGTCCACTTCAGGGTCCAGGCGAGGTTCGGGTTGTAGGTCAGCTGAAGCTCCTTGCCCTTGGAGAGGTTGCTCTCGGTGGAGTTGACGGTGGCGGAGCCGTAGTTGGGCCAGTTGTAGTCCTTGAACTCGAAGGCGCCCCACTGCAGGTCGCGGATGCCATCCTGCTGGGTCTGGCTCAGCGGGTGCAGGGTGTTGTTGTAGAACTCGAGGTCCGTTGCCGGGTCCTGGCCGCTGCGCATGCGGACGACGGTTTCGGCCCACCGCTTGGCGGCAGTTGTGTCGATGCGCTGGAGGCGGCCGACCACCGTGTTGGCGCCGTTGGACAGGGCGTTCTCGTTGGTGGCTTCATACCAGTTCAGGCGGGCGACGAGCTTGTTGTCGAACATCGCGATCTGCACGCCGTAGTCCTTGCCTTCGCCCGAGGGCGGGGCGAGCGGGCGATTGAAGAAGTCGACCTGGATGCCGGCGGGGGGATTGAAGTTGTCCGACTTGTTGTAGTGGAAGCCGAGGTTGCGGATGAAGTCGAAGAACACGTTGCCGTCGTTGGCGCGGCGGTCGATGTTGGCCCAGCCGATGAACGGGCGGGTGACGACACCCATGGTCCGCGTGGTTCCGGAGAACGTGCGAGGGGCGCCGAGGTGGTCCCAGAGGCCGAGAATGCCCTCGCCGTTCGCGTAGGTGGTCGGGGTGGTCAGCGTGACGTTGTTGGCGTCGCGGCCGTCATAGGCGGCCAGGGTGACCTTGTCCTTGACCCAGCCCAAGGTCGGGATCACGCGTTCGTTCCACATGTAACCCTGCCAGGTGAAGCGCTTGCTGTCGGTCCGGCGCGTCGCCACGCCGTAATTGGCGCCGGCATAGAACAGGTTCATGTCATAGTCCATCTGGGTGTTGTCCCAGGCGCCGCTGTTCCAGTTGTAGAAACGCAGGCTGGAGTGGGTCGGGCCGCCGTAGCCCGGCTCGCCGACGGGGGTGAGGCCGCGGGAGACCGTGCCATTGCTGCCGCCATCGCCAACGTAGAAGATGCGCTGGATGCTCGCGGCATTGCCGGCCCAGCTGTAGTTGTTGGGCGGGTTGGTGGTGGTGTTGGGGAGGAAGCGTCCGTTGCCGCCCTGGTAGGAGAGGCGGTAACGCAGGTTGTTCTTCCACTGGTCCTGGCGGGAGTAGAAGCCGAAGAAGCGGTGCTTGCCGAGCATGCTCAGCCACTTGTGGCTGTTGTTCGAGAGATCGAGCTCGTAGGAAAGCATCGCGCGGTAGTTGTCGTTGGTCTCGGGCAGGTAGAAGGTGTCGGCCTGCGAATCGAAGACGAAGGGCGCGCCGAAATAGGGGTTGGGCGTGCCATCGAGGTTGTGGGTGTTGACGTCGACGTAGAGGCGCGGGGCCTGGTTGGCCTGGCCGAGACCGTAGTGGGTGAACTCGTCGAACTCCTGGCGGAACCAGCCGGCGCTGAAATACAGGTTCGGGAGGATGGACTGCTGCAGCTCGACATTCCAGGTCCGGGCGGACTGGTCGCCGTAGTTATTGCCGGAAATATTGTACTTGGTCCAATCGTAGATGGATTGGTTGGTGATGTGGGGCAGGATCCAGGTGCCATAGCCCGTCGCGCCGGTGCTGGCCGGCGGAACCGGCGTGGGATCGGAATTGGTCAGGACCAGGCGGCTGGCGACGATGACGCGCTGGGCCTGGGTCTGGTTTGCCGCCGCGGGCAGGGCGCCAACGACGCCATTGACCGTCGTGCCAAACGTGCCGCCGCCGGAGCTGCCGTTGGGCACCCAGAAGCCGACTTCTTGGCCATTGTCATAATAGATCGTCTGGCGGCCGGCAAGAAACGCCAGGCCGGGGATGTAGAACGCGTTCGGCGACGTGGCGGTCGGCACCGTGGTCAGGGCGGCGTCATTGGACGGGGTGACACCGGCGATGTAGCGGGCATCCAGCGTCGAATTGAGGTAAGGCCGGGTGGTCGTGCCGTTCGCGAACGTGAAGATTTGCGTGGAAGGGTTGAAGCCCGGGCGACCGGCGTTGAGCCAGGGGGTAACGCGGTCTTGGGGCGGCAGGTAGTTCGGACGGTTGTTGTGATTATCGTAGTGCTCGTAGCTCCCGGTGATCGTGGTCTTCTGGAACGGCCGCCAGGTGAAGGCGCCATACTGGCGGCGATAGACATCGGACGACGGCTTGCGTTGGAAGCCGCGGGAGTCATAGAGGCCGGCAAAGTAGAGCGCGAAGCTGTCGCCGACCGGGATGTTCGTGTTGAAGTGGGCGCGCCAGGCATCGAAGCTGCCGCCGCGCAGCTGGACCTGGGTGTGCTGCTGGCCGAGGACGGCCGTGGCCGCGGACTGGTTGATGATGCCGGCGGGGGAACCCGTGCCGAAGAGCATCGAGTTGGGGCCGCGGTTGATCTCGACGGAATTGGTGTTGTAGGAGTCGAAGGCCAGGCGCGAGATCGTCGGGTAGTTGTTCTGCGACGTGTCGACGCGACCGAGGCCGCGGACGCGGTTGGCGGTGGCGATGCCGAAGGCGCTGCCGTCGTCACCGCTGTAACCGCCGATGTTGTCGGTGAGGTTGCTGCGGTTCAGCGCCACCGGCGTGTAAGTGCTCGCGCCCTCGGTATTGGCCTCGTAGCGGAACACGTCGTTGATATCCAAGGCCCCGGTGTCCTCGAGCTGCTGCTTTGTGACGACGGTGATCGACGCGGCCAGATCCGAAACCTTGGTGTTAAGACGACTGCCCATCAGAGTGTTCTCGGCGAAATAGCCGGCGTCCTTCGAGGTCTTCACCACGAACGGCGAGAGCTCAAGGACCTTGTCTTTTTCCTCTTTGGGTTTTTCCGCGGCGGGGGCGGTTGACTGCTGCGCGATGGCAGGAAGTGCCACGGATAATGCCAGCAACGGCGTCAGGTAACACCGGACTCGGACGGAGTTCATGTTATGCGGGGTCATGGTTAGGTTTGGGGTCAGGTTTGCGAAATACGCCGCCGGGCGCGCGGAAACGCGGAGCACGGTTGGCGGGGATGGGGTGCGAGGGACGGCAGGGGGGAGGTGGCCTGCTCGCCCCACGAGAACCCCCACTAATACCGGACACAACGGGGGCTTGTTTCAGACAGTCCGAGTTGACGCACGGCGCGCCGCCGGGAGCCAGCGCTCAAAAATCAAACCGGTCGATGTTCGTCCGGTTGAAGATGTATGGTTTGCCGAGGAGAATGTTGTCTCCCTTGATTTCGAACGTGCCCAGCTTGCCGGCCGGAAATTTCGTCGCTCCGGGCTTCAGTTCGTCCTTCGCCAGCGCGGCGGCGGCATAGACCGTCAGGTAACCGAGGTCCTCGGTGTTCCAAAGCATGACGCTGTCGGTCACGCCTTCATGGACGTAGCGTTTGTTCTCGTTGGGCAGGCCCAAGCCGATGACCTTCACCTTGCCGGCCTTGCCCGCCTGCTTGACCGCCTCGGCCGCGCCCGGCGTGCCCGGCGTGCAGATGGCCATGAGCAATTTGAGATTGGGGTTCGCGCTCATCAGCGCGGTGGCCTCGGACTGCGCCTTGTCCTTGAGGTCGTCGCTCGGCCGCACGGCGACCAGCTTCATCTTCGGATACTTCGCCGGGAGGTACGACTCCATGTGCTTCAGCCATTCGCGCTGGTTGCCGGCGGTGAGCGTGGCGGTGATGATTGCGAACTCGCCTTCCCCGTCCATCAGCCGCGCGGCCTCGTCGATCATGCCGTGCGCGATGCCCTCGGGCGTGGCTTGGTTGACGAAGAATGAACGGGCATCGGGCAGTGCGTCGGCGTCGTAGGTGAGGACCTTGATGCCCTGTTTCTGCGCCTTGCGCAGCGCGGTCGACAAGCCCTCCTTGTTCTCGGTCGCCACGGTGATGACGTCGACGCCGAGCGTAATCCAATTCTCGACGATCTCGTTCTGCTTGGCGGCATTGCTGTCGGTCGGGCCGTCGAAGAGCAGCTCCACGCCGAGTTCCTTCGCCGCCCGGTCGGCGCCGGCCTTGCACGAGATGAAGTACGCGTTGCCCTTGGCCTTGGGCATCATCGTGATCACGAGCTTGCTGTCGGCGGCGCGGGCGGGCGCGAGGATGACGGCCAGCAGGGCGAGGGTGGAAAGGAAGCGCAGGGCGTGGAGTTTCATGCGGGGCGGGGTTGGGTTCAGCCAGCCTGAGGGCGGCCGCGGAATGGAGACAAGATTTTTGGCAGGATGCTCCCCGTCAAGGCGAGCAGCAGCAGGGCGCCGGTCAGGATCCCCGACATTTCCTGGGCGGCGTTCATCCGCATCACCACGGGCAGGCACGCCAGGCCGCTTTTCAGCACGGCGATGGCGGCAACCCCGAGCAGCGTGCCGGTGACGCTGCCGCGTCCCCCGAAGATGCTGGTGCCGCCGAGCACGACGGCGGTGATGGCGAACAGCTCGTAGCCGGTGCCCGCATCGGCCTTCGCCTGGCCCAGCCGCGCAGTGTAGATCAGCGCGGCCAGCGCGGCGATCAAGCCCGCCAGCACGTAAACAAGCGCCGTGCGGCGCGCGACCGGCAAACCGGCATAACGGGCGCCTTCCGGCGAAAAACCAATGGCGCGAAACGACCGCCCGAACGTCGTGCGGTGCACCAGCAGCCACACAGCCACGGCGGCGAGCAGGAACAACCAGGCCTGGGTTGGCACGCCGAGCCCCCGCTCCTGGCCCAGGAAGAGGAAGCCGGCCGGGAAATCGGTGTACGTCACCGCGCCATGCGTCATCGCCTCGGCCAGGCCGCGGAAAAGCGAATACGTTCCCAGCGTGACGATCAGCGGCGGCAAACCCAGCCGCGTGATCAAACCGGCATTCAACCCGCCGGCCACCGCGCCCGCCACCAGCGTCAGCGCCGCGGCGGACGGGATCGACAGCCCGGCATCGTGCCAGAGCTTGCCGAAAACGATGGCGCACAACCCCAGGAGCGAACCCACCGAAAGGTCGATGCCGGCGGTCAGGATCACCGGGGTCAGCGCCAGCGCGAGCAGCCCGATCTCGCAGGAATGCCGGAGGATGTCGAACTGCCGGTCGACCGTGCCGAAGCCCACGACCACGCCGCGCCGGTTCGTCGTGGTGCCGTAATGGTAGAAGAACAGCCATTCCACCAGCACCACGGCCAGCAGCAGGGTCTCGTAGCGGAAAAGGACGCCTTTCCATCCCGGTTGTGGGCCCGCCGCGCTCATGGGTGTCCCCCGGCGGTTTTCTGCTGCCGCACGCCGTCCGCCACGACGGCGAGCAAAATGATCGCGCCCTGGATCGCCTTTTCCCAATACGCCTCGACGTGCAGGTGGGTCAGCGCCGGGGACACGCAGGCGAGGAGGAGCAGGCCGGCGAACGCGCCCCACACGTTGCCCCGCCCGCCCGAGATGGCCACGCCGCCGACCACGACGGCCGCGATGACCTTCAATTCCAGGCCCGTGCCCACGGCGGGTTGCACCTGCGGCGACTGGACGATGTTCATGGCCGCCGCGAGCCCGGCCAGCGTGCCCATGAGCACAAAGACAAAAAATGTCAGCAGCCGGGGCCGGATGCCGGCCAGCCGTGCCGCCTCCGCATCCGTACCCACTGCGTAGACCCAGCGGCCGGCGGCGATCCGGCGCATGCCCAGGCCCAGCGCCACCAACAGGGCCAGGGCGAAGGCCACGAGCACCCCCTGCCCGGCAGCCTGGCTGAGGCCGAACCACTGCACGCGATCGGGCAGGTTCACGAACGCGCCCTGCTGCAACAGGTTCAGTCCCTCCCGCAGGATGACCATCGTCGCCAGCGTCACGACGATCGAGGGCAGCTGCAGCCCGGCCACGAAGAAGCCATTGCAAGCGCCGAGCAGCGCGCCCACCGCCATCGCCGCCGGGACGCTCCCGGCCAGCGGCCAGCCCCGCGCCGCAAGCAGACCGGCGCAGATGCTGCACACCGAGAAGACCGAGCCGACCGAGATGTCGATCTGCCGGCAGATGATGACGAGCACCATGCCGCAGGCGACAACCAGCGTGGGGGCCTCGCGCGTCACGAGCGAGAGCAGCGGCTGCGGCGAGTAGAACGCCGGCGCGAACACGGCCAGCACCAGCAACACGACGCCCAGCGCCATCGTGACCGAAATCTCGCGGAAGTACCGGTTCATTCGGGAAACCTCCAAATTCCAGACGCCCAACACCCAGAAAATGACCGCGACCAAACACCCAAATAATGCGCGGCATCTTTCCCTCCGGATTTGAATCCGGGGATTTGCCTGGCGTTTGGAATTTGACGTTTGGAATTTGTCATGCCGGTTGGCCCAACGCCGCCGCCATCACCGTGTGTGGATCCGCCCCGCCCGCGAGCACCGCTGCCAGCGTGCCGCCGCGCATGACGCCGATCCGGTCGCTCATGCCCAATATTTCCGGCAGGTCGCTCGAGATCATCACCACCGCGAGGCCTTCCTTCGCCAGGCGGCGGATGATGCGATGGATCTCGCTCTTGGCGCCGACGTCCACGCCCTGCGTCGGCTCGTCGAGGATGAGCAGCTTCGGCCTGGTCGCCAGCCACCGGGCCAGCGAGACCTTCTGCTGGTTGCCGCCGCTCAGGCTGCTGCCGGCCGCGTCGGGCCCGGCGCATTTCACGGCGAGGTCGCGGATGAAATCGCCGGCCAGCGCCTGCTCGGCCCCGAAACGCAGCCACGCCCCGGGGAACAGCCGCGGGTGAATGGCCATCGTCATGTTGTGCGCGATGGGCATTTCCAGCACCACGCCATGGCGCCGCCGGTCCTCGGGCACGTAGGCGATGCCGAGCGCCACCGCCTCGGAGGGGGAGCGCGGGTGGATGCGCCCGCCGTTCAGGACGATCTCCCCGGCGTCGGCCGGCGTCAGCCCGAACAGCGTCCGCGCCAGCTCCGTCCGCCCGGCGCCGACGAGGCCCGCGAGGCCGAAGACCTCCCCGGCGTGCACGGCGAAGCTGACGTCCCGCACGCCTCCGGCGCGGCAGCCGACACCCTTCAGCTCCAGCACGGTTTCGCCCGGCGCCGACTCGGCCGGGGGGTAAAGTTGAGAGACTTCGCGGCCGACCATGAGTTTGATCAGGCCGGCCTCGGTGATGTCGGCCACCGGCTGCGTGCCCACGCTTTCGCCGTCGCGCAACACGGTCACCCGGTCGGCGAGCGTGAAGATCTCCTCGAGCCGGTGGGAAATGTAGACGACGCCCGTGCCTGCCGCGCGCAATTCGCGCACGACGGCAAACAGCCGGTCCTGCTCGCGCTGCGTGAGCGAGGCCGTCGGCTCGTCCATGATGACGATGCGCGCACCCGCGCCGAGCACACAGGCGATTTCCACGAGCTGTTGTTCGGGCATCGACAGCTCGCGCACGGTCCGATCGGCGGGAAATTCCGCGCCCACCCGCCGCAACAGGTCCGCGGCCCGCGCCGCGCGGCCCCGCCAGTCCACCCGCCGCCAGGCTCCGCCGGCTTCCAGCCGCAACCCGATGTTTTCCGCGACGGTGAGGTCCGCAAAAAGCGCCGGCTGCTGGTGCACGCAGGCAATGCCCCGCGCCCGCGAGGCGGCCGGCGTCAGGGTGCCGGCCTCGGCGCCGGCGATCCGGATCGTGCCGCCATCGGGCCGGACCGCGCCGGTCACGACCTTGATCAGCGTCGATTTGCCCGCGCCGTTTTCGCCCAGCAGCGCGTGGACCTCGCCGGCGGCGAGCGTGAAATCGACGCCCTGCAGGGCGCGCACGGCCCCGTAGTTCTTCCTTATGCCATGGAGGCTAAGCAGGGGCGCGGCGGGATCGGACGGCATGCGGGGGAGTGCAACTTCCGGGTGCAGACCCGGAAGTCAACTCCCGCCGGCGGGCGCGGCGAGACTGAAACCACTGGCGGCCAGGGATTGTTCCGCCACATAGGACCGGCGCATGGCCTCGGTCATGCCGAGGATCTCGGGCACCTGCGAGGCTTCGCCATTGATGCCCGACCAGGCGATGCGGTCGGGCGGCACGACCTCGATGTGGGCCTGGCGGTGGATCGCCTCGATCAAGGCCGTGTGCCGTCCCGCCAGCTCGCTCGTGCAAATGGGAGCCGCGGGATCGCGCAGCCGGGCCAGCGCGGCGCTGAACATCGCGCGGCGCGCGCCGGTGATGTCGAGCAGGGCGCGGCGGGTGGTGACGCCGCCCGTCACGTGCCACCATGCCTCCGACTCGTAGCGCCAGCAGGCCTGCCCCTTGCTGCCCGTGATCACGATCTCCGGTTCGATTGTCTCGCGGCTGGCATGGCTCGCGCCGAACCACAGCTTGACGCCGCGGGCCGTGACCGAGCGCACCACGGCGGTGTCGAAGCTCTCGATCGCGTGCGCGCGCAGCAGCTCGACGCCCTCGAGGGCCGGCGTCTCCGCCGTGGTCTCGGCGCCGACGAGGAACAGGCTGAGCATCACGAAATGGGCGAACGCATTGTTCAGCGGTGAATCCATGACCGCGACCCCGCCCACCTGCAGGCGGCCGGCCCAGTCATTGCGCGTGAAATAGCCCCGCGGCCGCGGCCACACCCCGAGAAACCGCACCGAGCCGAGGTCGCCGATGACGCCCCGCTGCAGCTCGTTTTTCAGCCAGATCGTGCCCGGCTCGTAGAAATCCTGGAAGCCCACCGCGACGAATTTCCCGGTGCGCCGTTCCACGCGGCGGATCTCCTCCACCTCGGCGACGGAGCCGGCGAGGGGTTTTTCGACGAGCACGTTGGCGCCCGCTTCCAGCGCCGCGATCGTCATGCGGGCGTGCCAGTGGATGCCGGTCGGGATCAGGCAAAGGTCGATCCTGCCGGCGTGGCGGCGGAACATTTCGCCGTAGTCGGAAAAAATCTCCGTCCCGTGCCCGCGCAGTTCGGCGATCACGGCCGCCTCCTGTTGCGGGTTGATGATGACCGCCGCCGTGATCCGGATTTCACCCCGCTGCTGGCTTTCCCGCGCCAGCTGCAGGTGCACGCTGCCATAGCCGGACACGCCGATGATGGCGACCCGGGCGGGTGAGGAGGTTACGGTCATGAGCGGGTGGAAGGGAAGGCCTGCCGGGCGGGAAAATCAACCGGAAGCCAGAAAGCCGGCCCGGTTTTGCTCGCGCAGGGGTGCGGGGTTAAGGGAATCGGCAAACTAGTCCGGCGGTCGGGGGCGTCATTGTCCCCGCCGTCTTGACAGTCCGAGCAGATACCGTGCCCGCCCGCTTGCCCTGAGTGTTCAACAGGGATACTGAAAAATTCCTACCCCTATTCCCATGCGACTTCGTTCCGCGTTCGTCCTGCTCCTCGGCCTTGCGTTTGCCCATCTCGTTCCACCGGCCGCGGCGGAATCCGCGCGAGCGGCGCCCGACACGACAAAACCCTGGACGCGCTGGTGGTGGCCGGGCAGCGCCGTCGACGAGGCGAGCATCACGCGCCAGCTGGAGCAATTCGCGGCCGCCGGGCTCGGCGGGGTCGAGATCACGCCGATCTACGGCGTGCGCGGCTATGAGGATCGCAACATCACGTTCCTTTCCGCCCGCTGGATCGAGATGCTGGCCCACACGGGGCGCGAGGCGAAGCGCCTCGGTCTCGGGGTCGACATGGCCACCGGCACCGGCTGGCCCTTCGGCGGGCCGTGGATCGCGCCGGAGGACGGGTCGCAGAAACTCGCCCTCGTCGAGGGCAAGCTCGCCGGCACGCCGACGAAGATGAAGGTCAAGCGGGCCGCGCCCGGCGACGAAGGCCTCGTGGTCGACCCCTATTCCCCGGCCGCGCTCGGGCGCTACCTCGCGCCGTTCGGCGCGGCGTTCACCGGCTTCCCGGCGGGGCTCGTGCGCGCGCAGTTTCATGACTCGTTCGAATACTACGAATCCGCCTGGACCCCGGAGCTGATCAATACCTTCCAGGCCCTGCACGGTTACGACCTGCAGGAACATGCCGCCGAGCTTCTCGGGCAAAAGCCCCTCGAACCCGCCCAGCTCGCCCGCCTCAAGGGCGACTATCGCGCGACCCTCGCGAAGCTGCATCTGGATTACCTCCAGGCCTGGATCAAGTGGTCGCATGACCACGGCTTCATCGTGCGCAACCAGTCGCACGGCGCACCCGCCAACCTGCTCGACCTCTATGGCGCGGTGGACATTCCCGAAACCGAAACCTTCGGCTCGACCCGTTTCCCGATCCCCGGCTTGCGTCAGGAATGGACCTCCAACCGCGACCTGCCCGACCCGCTCGTCCTGCGCTTCGCGTCCTCGGCGGCGCACGTGATGGGCCGGCCGCTCGCCTCGAGCGAGACCTGCACGTGGTTGCGCGAACACTGGCAGGTGGCCCTCGCGTTCACCAAGCCGGAGATCGACCGGCTGTTCACGTGCGGCCTCAACCATCTGCTTTACCATGGCACCGTGTTCTCGCCCAAGGATGCGGCGTGGCCCGGCTGGCTGTTCTACGCGTCGACCCAGTTCAACCCCAACAACCCCTGGTGGGACGATTTCGGCGCGCTCAACGCCTACGTGCAGCGCGTCCAATCGGTCCTGCAAAGCGGCCAGGCTGACAACGACGTGCTGCTCTACTGGCCGTTCGACGATGTGGAGCACCAGGCCGACGGGTTGATGAAACAGTACACCGTGCACGACCGCTCGTGGCTCAATGGCTCGGCGTTCGAACGGATGGCCAAGGAACTGCTCCAGGCCGGGTATGGCATCGACTATATCTCCGACCGCCAGCTGCAATCCACCCGTGTCGACGGCGGCGCGTTCGTGGCGCCCGGCGGCGGCCGGTACAAGGCCCTCGTGATCCCGGCGACGAAGTTCATGCCCGTGGCAACCTTGGCGAAACTGTTGGCGCTGCAACAGGCCGGCGGGGCGGTGATCTACGAGGCGCCACCGGACGACGTGCCCGGCCTCGGCCAGCTCGAGGAGCGCCGGGCCCAGTTCCGCGAGATTCGGAACGCGATCGGCATGAGCGGCAGCCGCACCGGGGGAGTGATGGCCCGCCTGGAACAGACCGGCGCCATCCGCGAACCCATCGCCGGCACCGGCCTCGGTTACATCCGGCGCGCACAGGCGGACGGCGGCCACAGTTACTTCCTCGTCAATCTCACTGACATGCCATTCGACGGCTGGCTCGGGCTCGGCACCCAAACCGGGGCCGCCGTCATCAGCGATCCGCTCACGGGCCGGAGCGGCGCCGCGCCGACGGGCCCGGCCAAAAAGTCGATGATTTACCTCCAGCTTGCTCCCGGGGAATCGCTCCTCGTGCGCACCTTTGCGTCGGCGTCGGCGCCGGCCGCGACCGCGCCGGCCTGGCACTGGACCTCGCCCATTGCGCCGGCGCTGCCGCTGGCCGGCGAATGGCAGGTGACCTTCCTCAAGGGCGGTCCCGAGCTGCCACCCCCGTTCAAGGCGTCCGAACTGAAATCCTGGACCGAACTCGCGGGCGAGCCCGCGCAGTCCTTCGGCGGCACTGCCCGGTACCAGCTTGTCTTCAACCTCACGGCCAAAAAGGGCGATGACTGGCTGCTCGACCTCGGTGACGTGCGGGAAAGCGCCCGCGTGCGCCTCAACGGCCAGGATGTCGGCACGGTCTGGAGCCTGCCCTTCCGCGTGCGCGTCGGCGAGTACCTGAAGAGCGGCCGCAACGTCCTCGAGGTCGACGTCACCAACCTCGCCGCCAACCGCATCCGCGATCTCGACCGCCGCAAGGTCGACTGGAAGATCATGCGCGAAATCAATTTCGTGAACATCGACTACAAGCCCTTCGACGCCTCCGGCTGGCCGCTCACGCCCTCCGGCCTCCTCGGCCCGGTGACGCTGACCCCGCTCAAATACCTCGCACCCTGAAGTCCCGCATGTGTCCTCCTGCAGCTTGTCCCGCGGTCGGTCGGGGCTTATCCCCGACCCATGAGACGTGGCGGCCGGGCATGAAGCCCGGCCGGCCCAAACCACCAACGCCCGGTCAACCGGTGGCTGATTGCCCGGTTGACCGCCGCCCCCTCCTTCTGTCTCCCTGTCACTTTCCATGAGCAAGAAGCGCTTCGCTTTCGTCGGCACCGGCGGCCGCGCCATCAGTTTCATCGAGCCACTCGTCACGACGTATCGTGACAGCAACGAACTCGTCGCCATCTGCGACCTCAGCCCGGCGCGCATGGCCTACTACAATGCGATGCTGGCGGGCGAGTGGGCCTACCACGCCGTGCCGGCGTATCCGGCCGCGCAGTTCGATGAAATGCTCCGCCAGGAGAAACCCGACACCGTCTTCGTCTGTTCCATCGACTCGACGCATCACGACTACATCGTCCGCGCCTTGCGGGCCGGGTGCGACGTCATCACGGAAAAACCCATGACGATCGACGCCGGGAAATGCCGCGCCATCCTCGAGGCCCAGCACGCGAGCGGCCGGCGTGTGCGCGTCGCCTTCAACTACCGGTGGGCGCCGTTCCGGACCAAGGTGAAGGAGCTCATCGCCACGGGCGTGATCGGCAGGATCCGCTCCGTCAACCTGGAGTACCTGCTCGATACCAACCATGGCGCCGACTATTTCCGCCGCTGGCACGCGTCCGCGGCGAACTCGGGTACGCTGCTCGTCCACAAAAGCACGCATCACTTCGACCTCGTGAACTGGTGGCTCGACGCGATCCCGCAGCAGGTCTTCGCCTATGGCGACCTCGTGTTCTACGGCCGCAAGAACGCCGAGGCCCGCGGCGATGGCGCGCTCACGAAATACCCGCGCTACACCGGTCATCCCGAGGCGAAGAGCGACCCGTTCTACCTGGACCTCGATGAAAGCGAGCCCTTCCGAAAACTCTATCGCGCCGGCGAGGCCGACTCGGGCTACCTGCGCGATCAGAATGTCTTTCGCGACGGCATCGATATTCCCGACCAGATGTCGCTCAACGTCCGCTACCGGAGCGGCGAACTGCTCACCTATGCGCTGGTGTGCTTCTCCCCGCGCGAAGGCATGCGCGTGACCTTCAACGGCGACCGCGGCCGGATCGAGTACCATGAGTTCATCGGCACCCACATGAACCGCGCGGTGCGACCCAAGGATTTCAAACTCGACGAAAAGCCCGGGGCCGAGGCGGAAGGCGAATGGATCAGGGTGTTCCCCCACTTCAAGCCCAGCTACCTCGTCCCCATGCCCCCGGCGACCGGCGCGCACGGCGGCGCCGACGAGATCCTCAACCGGTCCTTCTACGCGCCGGATGCCCCGGCCACCGACCCGTGGGGTCGCTTCGCCGGCCACGAACAGGGCGCGGCATCCATCCTCGTCGGCATCGCCGGCGTCGAATCGATCAAACGCAACCAGCCCGTCAATCTCAACGACCTCGTGCCGCTTCGCCCGGGCGCCTCGCGGCTGTCCGAACTGACCTGAGCCGGGATCATGCAGTTGAAGCGCCGTTTCGCTCGGTAGCGAACCGACCGAAAGGTGGTCGTCGATTTCCATATCGACGACAAGGACTCACGAGGCGTGCGAACCTGGCGTCGGTGTGGAAACCGACGCCCACCAACTGCATGATC
>DASZPS010000012.1:0-27510 GCA_035549955.1 Lacunisphaera sp.
GCCACCCTGTGCGAACGCCTCGGCGCCTCGCGCGAGCAGGCATCAACCATGGCAAGCCAACTGGTAAAACGTGCCGGCCAGCTGGCGGCCGAGCGGAAAATCCCGCGCGAGCAGGCAATGGCGCAGCTCCTCCAGATTCTCGTCGCGGGCCGCCAAGGCAACCTGCCGCCGGGCTTCGGGCCGCTGGCGCCGCCTTCAAAATAGCGGCTGCAATTCGCGGAAGTAAGCGTCCACCCGCGCGTGGGCCCAGAAGAAATAGAGCAGCGCCGCGAGGCCGAGCATCGGGCCGAAGGGCACGTGCACCCCGATCCCGATCTCAGCAGGTTGCCCCTCCGGCGTCTCGGCGGGCAGGGCGGCGGGCGCGTTGCGGCCGGTGATTTTTTTCCACGCGAACGTGAAAATGAACCAGACGCAGCCGAGCATGGCGCCCCCGAACATCGCGAAGACCGCGCCCTTCCAGCCCACGAACGCACCGAGCGCGCCGAGGTATTTCACGTCGCCGAAGCCCATGGCCTCGCGCTTGAGCACCGCTTCGGCGAAAAGCGCGATCCATAGCACCAGGGCCGAGCCGACAAACAGGCCCAGCACGGCCTCGAGCGCGGAACGGCAGCCGGCGATGACCTGGTACTCGTGGCTTTGGCCATGAAGCGACGGAAACGCGAGCGCCAGCGCCAGGCCGGCGGCCGCGCCCCCGATTGTGAACACATCGGGGATGATCATATGGTCGTGATCGATGAAGTGCGCGCAAATCACGATCGAACACAGCACGGCGCCCGCGACGGCCTTGCCGGGCGGGAACAACAGCCAGCAAGCGACGAACAGCGCGGCGGTCAGCAGTTCGATGGCCGGATAACGAAAGCTGAAGGGCCGGCCGCAGCAGCGCGCTTTTCCCCGCAGGATGAACCAGCTCAGCACCGGGATGTTGTCGTACCACGCGATCAGCTGGCCGCAACCGCAGTGGGAACGCGGGCTGACGACCGACTCGCCCTTCGGAATGCGGTAGATGCAGACGTTGAGGAAGCTGCCGACGCAGGCCCCGAACAGACCGGCCCAAAGCGGGAAAAACCACGGGAAGTGGACGTTCGCCTCGTGGAACAAATCAGTCATGCGAAAGCGAGGGCGGCGCGGGCGGCCGCCTGCATGACCGGCGCGTTCTGCCCGGCGGGCGCGCCCGTCCAGAATTCGAGCGATTTCGCGCCTTGGTGCACGAGCATCGAGAGGCCATTGGCTTGGGGCAAGCCGAGGGCCGCCGCATCGCGCAGGAGGGTCGTTTGCGGCGGATTGTAGATCATGTCGTAGACCTTGGCGTTCGGCGGCAGGCGGCGCAAATCCATAGGCGCAGGCTCGCTCGCTTTCAGCCCGGCCGAGGTGGCGTTGATCAGCACGGCAGAGGACGGAAGCGCGGCAGGCGGATTCGCCGGGTCGAATCCCTGCATGGGGATCGATCCGGCCAAGGGCCGGACCGCGTCGAGGAGCGCGTCGAGATTGGCCCGCGTGCGATTGCCGATCCAGAGGGATGCGCATTGCTGCCGCAGGCACTCAACGGCCGCCCCCCGCGCCGCCCCGCCCGCGCCGAGCAGGACAATGTGGGATCCCCCGAGCTGCACGCCGAGATCCGCCGCCAGCGCAGCCGCCAGGCCATAACCATCGGTGTTGAAACCGCGCCAACCAGCTGGCGTCCGGTGCAGGGTGTTGACGGCGCCGATCGGAACCGCCGCGGCGTCGATTTCACGGACGAGCTCGAAGGCGAGCACCTTGTGGGGGACCGTGAGGTTCAAGCCATGGAAGCCGGCGGCATGGAATCGTTCCAAGGCCGCGGGCAATTGTTCCGGCGGCACCTCGAAGCGGAAATATTTCCAGTTCGACCAGCGCTGTTCCGTTCGGGCCATGGCCGCCAGGGCGGCGTTGTGCATCGCCGGACTCACCGATTGCTTGATCGGGTGGCCCAGCACGGCGAGCGCGGTGCCGGCGAACGACCAGGTAGACAGCTGGTCGAGAGTCAGGACGGCTGCGGCGGAGGGATCGGTGGGGCTCAAATTACGATTGACGATATACGATCCAGGATTGGGGCGCGTCGAGCGCTTCGCGCCAAATCATAAATCAAAAATCGTAAATCATAAATGGGCTCAGGTCGTGTGCCGCTCGTAGGTGGACTCGAATTCGGCGACGAACTCCGCGAACAGCCGCGCCCGCTCGTGGTCGTTGGCCACGGTGTAGTGGTTGACAAGATTGCGGCAGCAGCGGCAAAGGACCTCGCGCACGGGGGTGGGCGCCAGGTCGGCGAGGATGGGGTTGAGGCTTTGCTTCCGCGCCATGGCCACGGCCTCGCTCGCGCTCAGCAGCCGGCCGGCGTTGAACGGGTCGACGTAGAATGGCTCGGCCTCGGCGAAGCAGCCCACGAGGAAGTGCCCGGGCAGGCCGACGGGTTCCAGAGACAGGCCAACGCGATCGGCGACGAGGAGATAGACGAGGGAAAGCGACAGGGGGATGCCTTTGCGGCGGATGAGCACCTGGTCGAGGAAGCTGTTGAGCGGGTCGGCGTAGTGCTCGGTGTTGCCGCGGAATCCGTGTTCGTGGAACAGCACGCGGTTGAGGACGCGGCACTTGTCGCGCGCGGCCGCCGGCTCGGCGATGAGTTCGCGGCAGCGGGCGGCCATCCGGTCGAGCTGGGCGCAGCAGGCGCCGATGTCGAGCTGGGGATGGATGGTGCGGCTGAGCAGCAAGGCGCCGGTTTCGAGCTCGTAGTTGAGGGAGCGGATGAAGCCGCGAAACTCCGTGACGGGGTCGGAGAAATTCAGTTCGCGCAGGTACTGGTTGGCGTAAACGGCGAGGGCCCGGTTGGGCTGGCCCGCGATCCAGCGGAGAAATTCGACGCTCGCATGGCCGTGCCGGTTGAAGTGCGCGAGCAGGGCGGCGCGGACCGACGGGGAGGGATCATCCAAGAGCCCGGCGAGGGCTTGGCGTTGTTCGGCCGTGAACGTGGGGACTTCCACGGACCCAAAGCCAAGACGACTGCGTGGCCGGTGCAACGGGGAAAGTTTGGGTGCGCGAGAATTATTTGCTGGCCACGGCGGGATAATCGTCCCGGCGCTTCGTTGAATTTGGTCTTTTGTGGAGGGCTCAGCTCCAGCTGAGCCGCGGCCCATCGGGAGATGGGCCCTCCAAGGGAACCTGCCCGACCCTTCACCGTGGCCCGTACAACGCGGCGCCGACGCGCACCAAGGTGCTCCCCTCGGCGATGGCGGCGTCGAGATCCCCGCTCATCCCCATCGAAAGCTCGCGCAAGGGCTGGCCGGCGCGGGTCGCGAGTGTGTCGCGAATCCGCCGGAGATTCGCAAAGGTGCGGTGCGCCACGGCGGGATCATCGGACAGCGGCGCGATGGTCATCAAACCGTCGACCTGCAGGTGCGGCTGGGCGAGCGCCACTTCGAGCAGCTGCGGCGCCGCTTCCGGTTCGGCGCCGAACTTGGCCGGGTCCTGCCCCGCATTGATTTGGAGCAGCACCGGCAATCGCTTGCCGAGTTCGCCCGCCGCTCGATTGAGAGCGGTGAGCAGCTTTTCGCTGTCGACGCTTTGGATGCGGTCGAAATGGGTGACGGCCAGGCGGGCCTTGTTGGATTGGAGGTGGCCGATCAGCTCCCAACGCACCGCTGCCGTCGCCAGGCCGCGCTTTTCGACGGCCTCCTGCACCCGGTTTTCGCCGACCGCCGGCAATCCGAACCGTGCGGCGTAATCGGCGGCGGCAGCCGGATGCGTCTTGGTTACGGGAAGGATCGAGACTTCGGAGGGGTCGCGCCCTGCCCGCCGGCACGCCACGGCTATTCGCTGCTGCAATGCGAGAGCCCGCTCGCAGAAGGTGTTATATTCGATAAACATCTATGAGCGGAGCTTTTAGGGTGGATTGCTGATTAGTAACCTTTATGCTGCGTTGGAGGATACACGCTGCATGCAAATCGAGAACTTCAAAATCTTCGCTGATTTGGTTGAAACCAAGAGTTTTTCCAAGGCGGCCAAGCTCAATGGCATCACGCAATCTGCCGTGAGCCAACAGGCCCGGGCCATGGAACGGACCTTCAAAACGCTGATGGTGGATCGAAGCCAGAAGCAGTTCAACCTGACGCGCGAGGGCCAGCGCATTTACGAGGCGGCGAAGGAAATCCTCCACGTCTATGAGAAGCTCGAGAGCGAGTTGCAGGAGATGAAGAAGGTCATCAGTGGCACCATCCGCATCTCGACCATTTACTCCATCGGGTTGCACGAGCTCCCGCCCTACGTGAAGCGCTTCCTGCAGGAATATCCCTCGGTGAACGTCCGCATCGAATACCGCCGGTCCAACCTGGTTTACGAGGACATCCTGCACAACGCCGTCGATTTCGGCCTCGTGGCGTTCCCGCAGAAGCAGCGCCAGATCGAGATGCTGCCCTTCCGCAACGACCGGCTGGTCCTCATCACGCACCCGAACCATGCGCTGGCCAAGGTCCCGCAGGTGGAATTGAAATCCCTCTCCGGTCACAAGTTCATTGGATTCGATCCAGACATCCCGACGCGCAAGGCGGTGGATACGATTTTCCGCGACAACAAGCTCGAGATCACGCCGGTGATGGAGTTCGACAACATCGAGACAGTGAAGCGGGCAGTGGAAATCGACCACGGCATCGCCATCGTCCCGCAGGCCACCGTCCAGCAGGAACTCCGGCAGGGCACGCTCGCCCTCGTCCCGTTCAAGGGGAAGGAGTTTACCCGCCCGCTTGCCATCCTCCACCGCAAGGGCCGGGTGCTCACCCCGGCGATGAAGAAGTTCATCGAGACCCTGAGCACCGAGGGGGCCGCCGCCGACGCCCGGGAGTGACCCGGGATCGGAGGGGCGGGAACAAATGCGGACCTCCGCGCCTCCTAGGTTCATGAAACGATTCCTGGGACTGATCCTCACCCTGGCGTGCGTTGCACTCCTGCCCGCCGCCCCCGGCGTCGTGACGCGCGACGCCGTGGTCGATCGCCCAAGCCCGGCGCTCACGCTCAAGGACCTCGACGGCAAAAAGGTCAGCTTGGAGTCCTTCAAGGGCAAAGTGGTGATCGTCGACTTCTGGGCCACGTGGTGCGAGCCGTGCAAGACGGAGATTCCCGGCTACATCGAGTTGCAGAAGAAATACGGGGCGGAGGGATTGGTCGTCATCGGGGTGTCGTTGGACAAGCTGAAGCCCGCGGCCGTGAAGAAATTCGCCGACAACCTGGGGATGAATTACACCGTGGTGATCGGCCAGATCGAGGATCTGGACAAGTTCGGGGCCGATCCCAACGTCGACGTGGTCCTGCCGACCACCTACCTCATCAATCGCGCCGGCCGCATCGTCCACGAGAAGTCGGGCCTGATGGACCACGCGAAATACGAGGCCATCGTGAAGTCGGCACTCTGAGAGTCGGAACGGAGCCAGGTCGAGGCGGAGCGACCTGCCCCAGAGGACGCTTTCTTCCCAACGGACGTCTTCAGCGCGTTGGGGAGCGACGCGCTCCACCTGGGCCTTCGTCCAACGATGTACCGGGATGTCGTTTGACCGCTCGGGCGTGCCCACTAGGGTGCCCGGCATGAACCACCCCGCGAAACCCCTGCGATTGATTTTGTCCGGCCTGACCCTCCTGTTCGCCAACGCCCTGCTGGCCGCCAATCTGTATGAGATTCCCGTGAACGATATCGACGGCAAGGCGACCAACCTGGCGCCATACAAGGGACGGGTGCTGCTGATTGTGAATGTGGCCTCGAAGTGCGGCCTGACGCCACAGTACGCCGCCCTCGAGTCCGTGTACCGGAAGCACAAGGATGCCGGGCTCGTGGTGCTCGGGTTCCCCTGCAACCAGTTTGGCAACCAGGAGCCCGGCTCGAACGCCGAGATCAAGGAATTCTGCTCGAGCAAGTACGACGTCACTTTCCCGATGTTCGACAAACTCGACGTCAACGGCGAGCACCGGCACCCGCTCTATGTTGCGCTGGCCGGGCCGGAGTCGCCGTTCCCCGGCAACATCGGCTGGAATTTCGGCAAGTTCATCATCGGGCGCGACGGCCGGATTCTTTATCGGTTCGAGCCCAAGGTGAAACCGGATGCGCCGGAGGTGATCGCGGCGCTGGAAGCGGCGCTGGCGGCCAAATCCTGAAGTCGCCCGCGATGGCTGATTCTGCCCCGGCAAAAATCGCGCTCGTCACTGGCGCGGGCTCGGGCATCGGCCGGGCCGCGGCCTTGGGATTGGCCGGGGCGGGATGGACCGTCGTGTTGGCCGGCCGCCGGCCGGAAGCCCTCGCCGAGACGGCACGGGAGGCAGGGGAGCTCGCCACCCGCCTGACCGTGGCACCCGCGGATGTGACCGATCCGGCGGCAGTGCGCGAATTGTTCGAACTAATCCGGCAAAAGCACGGGCGGCTCGACCTGTTGTTCAACAACGCGGGCATCGGCGCCCCGGCGATGCCGCTCGAGGAGCTGCCGGTGGCGAAATGGCGCGAGGTCATCGACACCAACGTGACCGGGGCATTCCTCTGCACCCAGGAGGCGTTCCGGCTGATGAAGGCCCAGCGGCCGCGCGGCGGGCGCATCATCAACAACGGCTCGATCTCCGCCCACGTGCCGCGGCCGCACGCCGCCGCCTACAACGCGGCCAAGCACGCCGTCACGGGCCTGACGAAATCCGCGGCGCTCGACGGCCGCGCTTTCGACATCGCCTGCGGACAGATCGATATTGGCAACGTCGAGACCGGCCTGGCCACGCGGATGAAAAGCGGGGCGCTGCAGGCGGACGGCCGCATGGCCCCGGAACCGACCTTTCCCGTGCGCAACCTGGTGGAAGCGATTGTCTACATGGCGGGCCTCCCGCTGGAGGCGAATGTCCCGTTCATGACCGTGATGGCGACCGGCATGCCCTACATCGGGCGGGGTTGACGAAACCCGTAGGGGCGCAGTCTTGCTGCGCCCAATCCCGGCGCGCCGGGATTCCTTCTTCGAGACCAGGGAAAGGGATTCCGCGCTTGGCGCGGAATGGGCGCAGCCTTTCGACCGGCTCAAGGCCCTGAGCCGGGATCATGCAGTTGGTGGGCGTCGGTTTCCACACCGACGCCAGGTTCGCACGCCTCGTGAGTCCTTGTCATCGATATGGAAATCGACGACCACCTTTCGGTCGGTTCGCTACCGAGCGAAACGGCGCTTCAATTGCATGATCCCGGCTGAGCGGGTCGAACGGGCAAGACTGCGCCCTTACGGCACCATCAGGTCGAATCCGCCGTTGCCCCGCTTCCGCCCGGTCGGTGGGATGGCGGCATGACGCACCTGCCGCTCCTGATCCCGCTCGCCTGCGCGTTCCTGTATGTGCTGGCCGCGCTAATGCTGAAGCGGGCGAGCGAGCTTGGCGTGGGCGTATGGCGGATCGGTTTCCTCGCGAACTGGGTGATGTTCCTGTTTTTCCTGCCTTGGTGGCTCTCCCAGCCCGGCGAGGGCGGCCAGGCATGGACCGACTATTGGCAGCCGGCCGTGAGCGGGCTGCTTTTCCTCGGAGGCCAGATGTTCATCTTTCTCGCGCTGCAAACGGGCGACGTGTCGGTGACGACCCCGGTCATGGGCACCAAGGTCATCATGGTGGCGCTCCTCAGCCACTTGTTGCGGGCGGGGATCGTGCCGTGGCAGTGGTGGACGGGCGCGGTACTGAGCGCATCGGCGGTCGCCCTGCTGCATTTCGGCGAACCCCACGGTCACCGTTCGCGCGTGGGGCGGACCGCCTGCCTGGCCGCCATGAGTGCGCTGTCGTTCAGCCTGAGCGACGTCCTGCTGCAAAAATGGGCGGGTGGGTGGGGTACCGGCCGCTACCTGCCGGCGATGTTCCTGTTCAACGCGCTCTACACCTTCGCCTTCGTGCCTTTTTTCCGTGCACCGCTGCGGGCGCTGGATCGCCGGGCGTGGACGTGGACCCTCGGGGGAGCGGTGGTGCTCGCGTTGAACAACGCCGGCATCGCCCTCGCCATTGCCGTGTGGCGGACCGCGACGGCGATCAACATCCTCTACAGCCTGCGGGGGCTGATCAGCATCGTGTTGGTCTGGGCCATCGGCCACTGGTTCCACAACGAGGAAAAACACCTCGCCCCGCGCGTCTTCCGGTTTCGGCTGGTGGGCGCAGGGCTGATGCTTGCGGCCATTGTGCTGGTCCTCGCCTGAGCAGGGTCAGGGCTTGCGAAACAAATAGTGGCTCACCTGCCACTCCCGGCCCCCATCGAACCGCCACAGCTCGGCGCAGGCCAGGTAAAACACACGCCAGTACACCCACCATTTGCGCGCGTCGTCGCGTCCATAGGTTTGCTCGAAAAGCGGGAGGATCTCCGCCCGGTGGTGATCCATGTTTTGCAGCCAGTGTTCGGCGGTGCGGGCATAGTGCCCGCCATTGACCCGCCAGTCCGCGACGAGCCGGAGGTCGTCCTGGAAGGCGGGGAACAGGGCGTGGGCGGGCATCATGCCGCCGGTGAAAAAGTAGCGGCTCATCCAGTCGGTGTCGTCGCGCGCCTCGAAGTGGTAACAAAACCGCGCGTGCGTGAAAACGTGGGCGAAGAACAGGCCCTCGGCCCGCAACCAGCGGGCGATGTTCCCCATGAGCCGCGGCCAGTTTTTCATGTGCTCGAACATCTCGACCGAAACCACGCGGTCGAAGGCGGCGGCCGCGAGGTCCAGGTCGTTCATGTCGCAGGTCACGATGGCGACGTTGGCCAGGCCCCGGCGTGCCGCCTCGGCGAGGATGTGCTGGCGCTGGGTGCGGGAGTGGGAAACGCCGGTGATGCGCGCACCCGGGTAGTGCTCGGCCATCCAGAGGGTGAGCGAGCCCCAGCCGCAGCCCAATTCCAGGATGTCCAAGCCGTCGGCGAGGCGGGCCCGCTCGCACGTGAGGCCGAGCATGCAATCCTCGGCCTCGGCCAGCGTCTCGTCGCCGCGCGTGTAGAAGGCCGAGGAATATTTCAGGCGGGGGCCGAGGCAACGCTGGTAGAATGCCGTCGGCACCTCATAGTGCTGTTCCCGCGACGCGGCGGTGTTGATCGCGATCGGCAGCGTGCGCAACGAGGCGGCGAATCCCGCCACCTGCTCGGCGGGCGAGGGATGATCAATTTCGCGGAGGCGCTGCCCCAGCAGGCGGCGGATGCCGAAGCGGAGGAGTGGATCCGGCAGCAGGTCTTTTTCAAGGAGGGCGTCAATCATGGCAGGGAACGGGGAAACCAGGGCACGAAGGCGTTGGTGGTTTGCTGGTAGCGGCGGTAGGCGTCGCCCTTGGAGCGGACGGCCTGTTCCTCGGTCAGCGGGATCCCGGTCACCCGCAGCAACAGGTAGAGGATGCTCGCCGGGCCGAGCGCGGCCACCCAGCCCCCGGGCGATGCGAGCGCGAGGACGAAATATGCGACCCACACGAGCCATTCGCAGAAGTAGTTCGGATGCCGGCTGAGGCGCCAGAGCCCGGCGGCGCAGACCCGGCCGCGGTTGGCCGGGTCGCGCTTGAAGGCGGCGAGTTGGGCGTCGGCCAGCGCCTCGCCGGCTATCGCGACCAGCCAGAGCCCCGCGCCGGCGAATTCCAGCCAGTGAAAGCCCGGCGTGGGATTCATCATCGGCGACAGGAAGCCGAGGCCGAGGAGGACGACGGAACCCGCCTGCAACTGGAAGAAACCGGCCATTTTCGGCCCGAAGCGGCCGGCCCAGTCCTTCCGCAATTGCACATAACGTCCGTCCTCGACCGGATGGTGGGCCGCGACCCGGCGCAGCAGGTGGGTGCCGAGGCGCAGGCTCCAGGCCCCCACGAGGCCGGCCAGCAGCACGCGGCGCGGCGCCCAGCCGTTTCCGGCGGCGGCATACCCCGCGGCCAGCAGCGCGAACGCGTAAGACCAGGCGACGTCCACGAAGCCGTAGTTGTCCAGCCGCCGGCAGGCGACATAGAGCAAGGCGAAGATCACGCCGAGCCCGGCGAGGGCGGGACCGATCAGGGAAAACGGGAGCATCGGTCCATGTTACGTGCCAACAGCCGGTTTGGACGCCAGCCGGCGCAGGGCAGGTCGGAGCGCGGCGTAGAGGCCGGCTACCAGCAGCGGAGTGGTCAGCAACCAGCTGGTGAACGCATGGATGCCGGCCCAGCCGAAGCGTTGGAGAAACCCGGCCAGGCTGCCTTCGCGAAAAACCCGCAGCATCTCGGCGACGGAGAAGTGGCCGTCCGCGTCCTGCCACACCCATTCGCCCAGGCGCACATAGGCAAAGATCATCACCAGCTGCACCGGGGTGAGCAGGTAGTTGAGGCCCAGGAGCAGCAGCTGGTTCAGGCGCAGCCACAGGCCGACGCCGACGTTCAGCGCCGTCGTCGCGCCCAAGAAAGGGAAGACCGAGCACGCCGTGCCGACCGCCAGGGTGAAGGCGATCCGGTCGGGGGTAGTGCCCTGCGTCAGCAGCGCGAGCAACGGAGCGCGTCCGAGGCGCTGCCACAGGGAACGGGGCGGGGCGGGGGTGGTCACGCCAGCAGATAGACGACGATGGCGGCAACGGTGAGCAGGCCGGGAAGCAGCACGGTGCCAGGATTGTGTCGCGTGAACACCGCCGCGAGTGGGCCGGACGCCGGCACGCTGGCAAGCTCGCGGAGCATGTAGGCGGCCATCGCCATGTTGCCGAGCAGGATGATGGCGGCGAACCAGAGCAGCCGCGCCGCCCAGCCCCCCTCCTTCCACGCGACCCACACGTAGAAGCTGATGAACGCCCAATAGGCGTCGAACAGGGTGGCGATCACCCACGGATCGCGGAACGTCGCGCTGCGCGCGAAATCGCCGAGCGACTGGTGGTAGCTGGCCCAACTGGTGACCACCAGCATGGAGCCGAGCACGACGACGAACAGACCGCGGAGGAACCAGATCATGCGCAATCAGCCGGCAGGGTGGTTGGCCCGCTGGTGCACCGTGTGCACGACCGAGATGTGCCGCAGCGCGAACGCCGCCTCGCAATAGCAGAGGTAGTAGTGCCACTTCCGGATGAACCGGTCGTCGAAGCCCAGGGCGCGAACCGCGTCGATCCGGGCGTGGAACCGCTCGCGCCAGTAGCGCAACGTGCGGGGGTAGTCGTGGCCAAAATCTTCCATCCGCTGCAGCACGAAGCCACCGCGCTCACTCAACAACTGGTTCAGCCGGTTGACCGACAGCAGGAGCGAGCCGGGGAAAATGTGCTTCTGGATGAAGTCGACCCCGGAGCGCAGGGCGTCGTAGCGGTGGTCGGGCACCGTGATGTATTGCAGCGCCAGCAGGCCCGCGGGCTTGAGCAGGCGGTCCATCGCCGCGGCGAAATCCGGCAGGTAGCGGTGGCCCACGGCTTCGAGCATCTCGATGGAGACGATCTTGTCGAAGCAGCCGGTGATGTCGCGGTAGTCCTGCAGGCGCACATCCACCCGGTCCGCAAGGCCTGCGGCCGCGATGCGCCGGACGGCGAAATCGTGTTGTTGCTGGGAGATGGTGACGGTCGTGACCCGGCAGCCGTATTTCGTCGCGGCCTGGAGGCTCCAGCCGCCCCAACCGGTGCCGATCTCGAGTACGTGGTCCGAGGGTTGAAGGCGCAGGTGCCGGCAGAGGGCGTCGTTTTTCGCGGTCTGCGCCTCGGCGAGCGTGGCATCGGCGCGATCCCAACGGGCCGCGGAGTATGTCATGGTCTCGTCGAGCCAGAGGGCGAAGAAGTCGTTGGAGAGGTCGTAATGCTCGGCGATGTTGCGCCGGGCGGTGGCCCGGTTGTTGGGACGAAGCAGGTGGCCCAGCCAGTCGGCCTGGCGGAGCAGGTTGAGCGCGAGGGAGCGAGCATGCCGGGAGCCGGAAAGCGTCGGCGCGTCCTCGTGGTTGAGCACGAACCAGCCAATGACGGCGGTGAGGTCCGGGGTCGTCCAGTCGCCGTCGAGATAGCCCTCCGCAAACCCAATGTCCCCCCGCAGGAGGCATTTTCGGAAAAAGTCCGCGGACCGGTGCACGCGGATGAACGCGTAGTTGCCCACGCCGGGGGCCACCTCGCGCTGCACCTCGTCCCGGTCGCCGAAGACATGGGTGGCGCCGCCGGCCAGGTCGAGTTGCAGGCGGCCGCGGGGCAGGCCGGCCAGCGCGGCAAGCACGAGGCGCTCGGCCAGGGGAGCGGAGCGGGGGACGAGGGGCAGGGTGGAGGTGGTGCTGGAGGAACTCATGGTTCGGGAAAAGGGGCGGGCGTGAGCGGGCCGGATGCGCCCGGCGCAAGGCTGGCGTGCGGCCGGTAGAGGTCGCGCTGGTCGGTGGCGCGCGCCGACTTGGCGAACCAGGGCACCGCCTTCAGCCAGAGACGCAGCGCGTGCCAGTGGATGAGGCCGATGACCTTGAGCGTGATGAGGGGATACTTGAGCGCGAACCAGGCCAGGCGGCCGTCGGTGAGCTCGCGCCGGGGCCCCGCCAGCGTGCTGGTGAGCGTGCGGATCCCGCCGGCATAGTCGTCGATCCGAACGGCCAGCCGGGCGCCGGGAGCGCGCAGTTTGAAATCAAACGCCACGTCGACGTCGCTGAACGGCGACACATAGAAGTGCTTCGGGATCCGCAGGCGAAAGGCGCCATCAGCGCAGGTCTCGGGGCCGAGCAGGTAGGGTTTCATCTCACGGAACGTATTGGTCACCTCCGCGATCGCCGCGACCGGCGCCCCGGCGCGGTCGAAGCAAAAATAGAACGAGACCGGGTTGAAAAGGTAGCCGGCCACGCGCGGCAGGGTCACGAGCAGCACGCGTCCGTCCGCAAGGTCAAGGCCGTGGGCTGCCAGGTGCGCAACCAGCCGCGCCTTCAGCCCGGGCGCGGGCGCCCCGCCCTGCTCGCGGTGTCCGTCCGAGGAATTGTGCCGCCGCTCGTAGACTGGCAGGTAGTCGGAGTCGCGGAACGAGTAGAGGTTGCGCCGGTGGCGGGAGAACAGCCGCAGCCGCCGGTGCAGCCCATCCAGCTCATCGAGGTCCAGGGCGAAGAGGAACAAGCGATAAACGAATCGGTGGGCCCGGGGCGAGAACCGGGCATGCATCACTTGGCATTCGTAGAGACAGGAGTTCACCGTGCGCGATACTACGGTTCACGGGGGAGGAGGGATGCACCAGAGTCGCGGCGGACGGGCGCCGGGGTCGGGGGCCGCGCGGTCCACGGGTCGCGGTCCAGCAGCAGCCGTGCGACTTTCACGGCCGACAGGAAGCCGTCCTCGTGGAAGCCGTACCGGGTCCAGGCCCCGCAAAAATACGTTTCGGTGGTCCCGCGGGCGGCGGCGTTGAGGGCGGGGATTTCCGCCTGGGCGCGGACGGCTTCCAGCGTGAAAAGGGGGTGCGCATAGGCGATCGTGCGGAGGATTTTCGCGGGGTTGATGCGGTCGGGGCGGTTGATGGAGACGAAATAGTTGGCGCGATCCGAGACGCCCTGGAGGCGGTTCATCCAGTAAATGGTCATCGGGTCCGCCTGCCCGGCCGCGTCGCGGGCGATGGCATAGTTCCAGGCCGACCAAGCCAGCTTGGTGCACGGCATGACCGCCTCGTCGGTATGCAGCGTGGCGGTGTTGGGCTGGCACGCGAACTCCCGCAGCAGGCGCGCCTCGGTGGGGGTGGGGTCGGCGAGCAACGCGAGCGATTCATGGCCGTGTGCGGCCAGGATGACGCGATCGAAGCGCGCGGTGGCGCCATCGGCGGTGGTGACCAAGACCCCTTCCGCCCCGCGGCGCACCCGGACGACGCGCACGCCTTGGCGGATGCGGTTCCGCCACGGGGCGGTGAGGCGGCGGACATACTCCCGGGAGCCACCGGCGACCGTCCACCATTGGTGCTGCGTGTGCAGGCCAAGGAAGCCGTGGTTGTGGAAGAAGCGCAGGAGCGTGCGCGCCGGGAAGCGGAGCATTTTCGCCGGCGGCGTCGACCACACCGCGCTGCTCATGGGCACCAGGTAGAGATCCAGGAAATCGGCACCATAGCCGCGGGCCCGGACATAGTCGGCCAGGGTGAGCGTGTCGATGGCCGGGTCGTCCAGCGCCGCCACGGCCTCCCGGTTGAACCGGTCGATTTGCCGGAGCATGCGATAGAAGGATGGGCGCAGGAGGTTGCGGCGCTGGCAAAAGAGGTGATTGAGGGAGGAGCCGCAGAACTCCAAGCCGCTATCCTCATGTCGCACGCTGAAAGACATGTCGGTCTTCTTCACCGGTACCCCGAGCGCCGCGAAAAGGCGGGTAAGCTGCGGGTAGGTCTCGTAGTTGAAAACCATGAAGCCCGTGTCGATCGGCAGCTGCCGGCCGGTGCCGGGCTCGGACACGGTGACGGTATGGGCGTGGCCGCCGGTGCGGTCATGCTGCTCAAAGAGCGTCACGTCCTCATGCGGGTGCAGGAAATGGGCGCAGCCGAGACCTGAGATCCCGGTGCCGACGATGGCGGTTTTGGTCATCGAACGACCGCGCAGCCCGGAAGGCGGCGGTCGCGGAGATTACGCGCCAGGGGCGGGGCCGGATGCACCGGGGTGCCGGGCTTGGGCGGACACGTCCTTCGGGGCGGCTGGAACCTCTTTTTTCTGCAGCTGGGCGGCGAGGGCGGGATTGTTAACCGTGGCGATGGCGATGGCAGCGGCCGCCGGTACGACTTTTCTCAGGGTATTGATTTCCTCCTGGGCGGCGGAGACGGAAAAGCGGCGGACGGTGTCGTGATGGGCATTGCGCTCCGCCTCCTCATAGACGGATTGCGGCACGGGTTTGAGGCCCCAGATGAAGCCGGTCCAGGATAGCATTTTCAGGCCATAGTACGTCGGGTCGATTTCCCACCAGTAAAAGCCATTCCGCGTCGCGGACTGGTAGCGGTGATGGTTGTTGTGCCAGCCTTCCCCCAGGCAGATGAGGGCGAGAAAAACATTGTTGCGGGAGTCATCGCTGGTGTGGAAGCGGCGTTTTCCCCACAGGTGCGTCAACGAGTTGATCGAGGCGGTGCCGTGAAACAGCGCGGTCGTGCTGATGAAGAAGCCCCACACGAGGAGCTGGGCGGCGCTGGTGCCCAGGGCCGGGGCGGAACGCTCGAGAAACCCGCCGAGGAAGAAGAGACTGCTGGCGAAGATCACCGGGACGACGAGGTCGAAGCGATTCAGCCAGACCAGCTCGGGGTATTTGGCGAGGTCCCTGACCTTGGAGTAATCCGTGGGAAAGTTGCGCCGGCTGGTGATCCAGCCGATGTGTGACCACCAAAAGCCATGCACGTGCGGGGAATGGGCATCCGCTTCCTCGTCGGAATGCTGGTGATGGTGGCGATGGTGATAGGCCCACCAAAGCGGGCCGCGCTGCACCGTGGTGCCGGTCCAAAGCGCGAGCAGGAATTGTCCGAAGCGGGACGTGCTGTAGGTCTTGTGCGAGAAATACCGGTGGAAGATCCCGGTCACGGCGAACATCCGGACGAAGTAGAGTGCCACCGCAGTCCAGACCGCGCACCAGCTCCAGCCGGTCCAGATCACGCCCAGGCAGGCGAGGTGCAGCACGATGAACGGGATGCAGCGCACCAGATTCACGCCGTCCGGCTGGGCCCGGATGGCGGCCGCGGGTTCGACCGAGTAGTCCGAGTCAACCCACTGGATGAGCGAAGCGAGAAAGCGGCGCATGGGAACGAGCTGAAGGGAATGAAGGAATCCGGGGACGGTCCCCACGGGATTACACCAATACGTTCCCATCGCGCTGCCGGACGCCGCAAAGTTTCAATCAGCGGCGGCGGTGCGAACCGCCCTTCAGGCCGCCAGGCGATTCGGATTCCCGTTTTTCGACGGGGTAGTGTGCGGAGGCTGCGGCCGCAACGGTTCATCATTCGCGCTCTCCGCCGGCGAGCTGGCGGGCTCGGCCTCAGTGGCAATGAGGAGCGAAAGCAGGCTGATGATGATAAGGGCGGTTAGCATTGGCTTGGTGTCCTGGAGGCTGGTCAGAGCATCGAGGCGCGGTGTTTGTTCCTGATTCCACCAACCCTTCGGCAGGGCTAGAAGTTTCAGGAATTTGGCAACGAGGTCAGCGTCACCTGACCGCCAAAAAGAAGCAGTTTTCGATCCTTTACAAGTCGCGGAAAGAGGAATGAGGGGCTAGAAACCAATACAGCCCGCACCATTAGCCAGACTATCAGTTTGTCACGTAAATGCTTGGACGCCAAAGGCGATAAAGTTTCGCAGCGCAGCCTCTGCGTCATTATTGCGACATATCCCATTGGTGCGCGCCTGCATGTCGTGGAGCGTGGCCAGGGCATGGTGCATCGCCCCGACGACAAAGCTAAAGCGCCAGACAAAGTCCGCCGGCGAGGATTTGGGAGCGTGACGCCGAATCGCTTGGGCGAATCGGGTCATGGTTGGCTGCATCTCGGTGCCCAAAAGTTCTGGGGCAAAGGGGAGGGGTTCGGTAAATATCCTGCCGACTAGCCGGCGACTATGTGCATTGTAGCCATCAGGATCGGAGCCACAGATGAATAGCGGGCGGGCAAAGGCATCGATGATCGCGCTGAAGGCAACCGGCTGATCTCCGCAGCCGGCTTCCAATTTTGCGAGGGCCTCCAACCGCGCGGCATTCAGGGGACGAATTCGACGGAGAAAGATTTCCCACGCGAGCCGCTCTTTGTCGAAATAGTGGTAATTGACGGCCGCGAGATTCGCGTGGGCGTTGGCGGTGATTTGGCGCAAGGTGACTCCCGCAACGCCCTTTTCCGCAAAGAGCGCTTCAGCAGCGGATAAGATCCGATTTTTGGCCCGATCTGCTTGCCGGATGTGCATAGAATACGGATATTTTAAACGAATGTATGATTCAAGCCGTTATCTTGTTTGAGTTGTCGGCTTTTCCTTTGACCAGCCCGGGCCCACCCCCACGGTTGGGGGATGGACGAATCAACCCAGTCCGCCCCGGGTGCCGCGGCCATCGAACCCGGCTTGGTCTATTCGAAGTTCGAATCGGAACTGCAGGTGCGGCCCGACGACATCGACATGTACCAGCATGTCCACAGCAGCCGCTACATGGACTACGTGCTCGCGGCGCGATTCGACCAGATGGAACGCTGCTACGGCATGCCCATGGCGGAATTCCAGAAACTGGGCTATGGCTGGGTGATTGCGGCGACCCAGATGAATTTCCGTCGCCCGCTGCTCCTCGGCGATCGGATGACGGTGCGCTGCTGGATCGAAAAATTCTCGCTCATCGGCCTGCGTTTGCAGTTCGAAATCGAACGGCGGCCCGACGCAAAACGGGCCTGCGACGGCTGGTTTGACTACGTGATGGTGTCCGTGGATACAGGGCGGCCCGCCCGCATTCCGGAGGAAGTCAGAAAGAAATATTCGATTTGAGTCAGCTGGCGCCGAAGCGGCCAAGGCGCTGGAGGAGCGCAGGTTGGCCGATGAGGTGAAAAAAAGTCCTTGCCACTCCCCTCAACCTGAGCGTCCTTACCCCCCTCGTTAGAGACAGCGTTTTGATGACAGGATCTGGTGAGTCGTTGGCTGAGCGTTTGGCTTAAGTGATGATTTCGAAACCCACGTTGGGAACGGACTGGCAGATGGCGAAGGATCTACGAAATATCACATGAGCAATTCCAAACTCTACGTTGGCAACCTGTCCTTCAAGAGCACCGAGGACGAACTTCGCACCCACTTCGGGCAGTTCGGTTCCGTGACCGACGTTTACGTCGCCATGGACAAGATGACCGGCCGCCCCCGTGGCTTCGCCTTCATCACCATGGGCACGCCCGAGGAGGCCAAGCTGGCCATCGAGAAGACCAATGGCGTTGATTTCGGCGGCCGCGCGCTGCAGGTCAACGAGGCTCGTCCGAAGGAAGAGCGTCCTTCCGGCGGCTTTGGCGGCGGCGGCGGTCGTGGCGGCTTCGGCGGCGAGCGCCGTGGCGGTTACGGCGGTGGTGGCGGCGGCCGCGGTGGCTATGGTGGCGGTGGCGGCGGTCGCGACCGTTACTAAGCCCGTTTCGCCCCAGGCGAAAATCCCTTTCAGGCGGAGCCCCCGGCTCCGCCTTTTTATTTTCCGCACTGCTGAAAATGATCTCGCCGTAGCCGCCAGGCGAAGGCGGATAGTACCGATTTCCCGTATTGCATCCAGTGCCCGATGTCCGCCCCGACCCCCGCCCAAGTCCAAAGACACCTCCGGCGGCTCGCCGCTTGCACGCTTTGCCCGCGCATGCACCGGCCGGTGGTGGTGGGAAGGCCGGTGACCTCACGCGTCCTGCTCGTGGGGCAGGCGCCCGGCGACAAGGAGCCCAAGCTGGGCCGGCCCTTTGCCTGGACTGCCGGCAAGACCCTTTTCAAATGGTTCAACGAGGCGCTCGGCTGGACCGAGGACGAGACGCGCGACCGGATCTACTTCGCCGCCGTCTGCCGCTGCTTTCCGGGGAAGCGGATCATCGGCGGAGACCGCGTGCCGGATCAGGATGAAATCGCCAATTGCTCCCGCTGGCTTGCGGCCGAGGTCGCGCTCCTGCGGCCCGCGCTCGTGCTCCCGGTCGGCAAGCTCGCCATCTCGCAATTCCTCCCCGCCGCGCCGTTGAACGAAGTCATCGGCCGGTCGCTGCGCGTCGCCTACCGGGGCCACGAAATGGACTGCATCCCGCTGCCGCATCCGTCCGGGGCGTCGCCCTGGCACCGGATCGAACCTGGCAAGACACTCCTGCGCCAGGCCATGCGCCGGGTGGCGGCACACCCCGCCGTGCGGACGGGAATTTGATTTGCGTTGCCGCCTCCCGGACACTGCTTTTCGGCATGCATTTTCTCCGGCGGATTGCCGCTGTTGCTTTCCTTCTTTGCTGCCTCGCCCCGGCCTATCCGCTCGATCGGGTGGCCCGCGATCCCTACCTCGGGGCCATCGTGATCGACGATGCCTCGGGGCGCGTCCTGTTTGAGGACAACGCCGACGCCCGCGGTTACCCGGCGAGCGTCACCAAGCTCATGACGTTCTTCGTCGTGATGGACAAGGTCCATGCCGGGCAGCTCACGCTGGACACGCCGATCACCGTGAGCGCGGAGGCGTCGCGCACCGGCGGTTCGCAGGTCTACCTCAAGCAGGGCGAGGTGTTCACCGTCGACGAGCTGCTCTACGCGCTGATGATCCAGTCCGCGAACGACGCCGCCGTGGCGCTGGCGGTGCATGCGGCGGGTTCCAAGGAAGCGTTCGTCGAACTGATGAACGCCAAGGCCCGGCAGCTGGGGATGACCAACACGGCATTCCAGTCGCCCCACGGCCTGCCGCCAGGCAAGGGCCAGCAGGTGGATCTCACCACCCCGCGCGACCTGGCGATCCTGTCGCGCGAGTTGATCGATCACGGCGACATCCTCCGCTACACTTCGGTCGCCGAACGATCCTTCCGCGAAAAGAGCGGCCAGCCATTCATCATGCGGAACCACAATCACCTCCTCGGCAAACTCGCCGGCTGCGACGGCCTCAAGACCGGCTATTTCTCCGCCGCGGGGTATTCCCTTTCCGCCACGGTCGAACGCAACGGCCGGCGCATCATCATCGTGGTCATGGGCAGCGCGGCTTCGAAAACGCGCGACTTCAAGGTCATGGAACTTACGGAAAAAGGGTTTGCCGCCGTGCCTGTGGGCGCACCCGTCGTGAAGACCAACACCTCGTCTGCGCCCACCGCCACGGCGGCGGCGACACCCGCAGCCAAGCCGGCGGCCTCGGTCCCCGTGGCCAAGCCTGCCCCGGTGGCGGCCAGCGCGCCGACGGTGAAGACCGTCAAGACCGACAAGGCGCCCGAACAATCCTCGACGCCCACGGAGCCAATGTTCAAAGTCCCTGTCCTTTCCCCGCAGAAAAAACCGTGAAGACCACGCATCTACCCCGCCTGTTCTGCCTCTGCCTGTCCGTGCTCGCCGCGACGTCCGCCGGCGCCCGCGAAAAACTGCCGCCGGAGGACCTCGAAATCGTCGAGCAGCGCTGGCCCGACGCCAAGAAAACCTACACCGGTCTCCGCTACATCATCCTCGAGCCCGGCGACGCCAAAGGTCCCACCCCAACGGGCGGTACGGTCGTGGCGGTTTCCTACAAGGGCATGCTGCTCAACGGGAAGGTCTTCGACGAGACCGCCGACAAGCCGCCGCTGCGGGTTCGTTTGGACCGCGGCGCCTTGATCGAAGGCTGGGAACAGGCGCTCCAGATGATGCACAAGGGCGAAAAGTGGCTGCTCATCGTGCCGCCGGAAATGGCTTACGGTGCGCAGGGCAAGCCGCCCATGATCAAGCGCTATGCGACCCTCGTGTTCGAAATGACGCTGCTCGACTTCGGCCCGCACATCAAGGACCGGGACTAGCCGCTAGCCGGCAACCCTGCCGGACAAAATCCTTGCAGCCTGTGTAGGGGCGCAGTCTTGCTGCGCCCAATCCCGGCTCGCCGGGATTCACTTCGGTCCATTCGGGCGATCAGGATTCCGCGCTTCGCGCGGAATGGTCGCAGCAAGACTGCGCCCCTACGCCGGAAACGAAGGATTTCGGAGAGCGTCTGGCGTCTGCGCCGGTGGCATCCCAAGGATGGATCCTTCGCTCCGCTCAGGATGATGGTGGGATTGTTCCCACCGCCGTCACTTCATCATTTCGTCCAGGCGCGACTGCATGGCCTCGGCCCAGAGCTGATAGCCGGCGGCATTCGGGTGGAGCTGGTCGGGCATGAGGACGTAGGGGATCGTGCCATCGTTGCCCATGAAACGGGCGTTGATGTCGAGGAAGCGCACGTTGGTGCCGTCATCGAGCTTCGCCAGTTCGGCGTTGGCGGCGGCGATGGCGGCCATGCGCTTCTGCGCATCGAGGATGGCATCGTAGGTCACCACGCCTTCCCGGTTCTTGCGCGGTCCGCGGGGAAATATGGCCAGCAGGAGGACCTTCGTCCCGGGAATCTTCTCGCGGATCATCTCGACGATCTTCTTGTCGGCCGCGGCGATTTGCTGGCCGGTGTGCAACCCTGTATTGTTGGTGCCGAGCATCAGGACGACGACCTTGGGCGTGATGCCTTTGAGCTCGCCGTTTTCGATGCGCCAGACCACGTGCTGCGTCTGGTCGCCGCCGATGCCAAAGTTGGCCGGCTGGTACTTGGCATAGTAGTGCTCCCAAATGTGCGGGGCCTTCGTCCAGCCTTCGGTGATGGAATCGCCGAGGAAAAGCACGCCGATCGGGCCTTCCTTTCCCCGGGCCAGGAACTTCTCGTGCTTCTGGAGGAACGAGGCGCCGCCGGGGCCGGTCTTCGGAATCGCGGCGGAGGCGTCGACTACCGGGCCGGCTGGAGCGGCCGGGGCTGCGGCGGCAGCGGGAGCGGCCGGCGCCGCGGGCGGGGGAGTCTGCGCGAGGAGGCCGGGGAGCGAGAGGGCGAGAACGAGGAGCAGGCGGGAGGTTTTCATGGGGTACCCTTCAGGGGAAGCACCGCCGGAAAATCCGCAAGCCCGTCCTCAGGTCACACCTGTGACTTTCAGCAGCATGCGGCGCTGCGCCCAGAACATGTCGGCGGAGTAAACCGCGAGGCCGGTCCAGATGAGGGCGAACGCCTGCAGCCGCGCGGCGTCGAAGGCCTCATGATACAGGAAGAGCCCGATGAGAAATTGCGCCGACGGGGCGATATACTGCAGCAAGCCGAGCGTCGTGAGCCGGATGCGTTGCGCGCCATAGGCGAACAGCACCAGGGGAATGGCCGTGACCACCCCCGCGCTGAGGATAAAGGCGTGGGTGCGGGCGTCCACCCGTCCCAGCGCGCCCGCACCCGCGAAGTGCCACCAGAGCAAGGCGACGGCGGCGGCGGGAAAAAGCAGGAGGGTTTCGACCGTCAGCCCGGCCAGCGAACCCAAGGCGGATTTCTTCTTGAGCAAGCCATAGGCCGTCCACGTGCCCGCGAGCGAAAGCGCGATCCACGGCACGTGGCCGGCCCGCACCAGCAGCATCGTGACTCCCGCCGCCGCGCACGCGATCGCCACCCATTGCGCCGGCCGCAGCTTTTCGTGCAAGACCAGCGCACCGACCGCGACGTTGAGCAACGGCACCAGGAAATAGCCGAGGCTCGTCTCGATGACGTAGCCGGCATTCACGCCCCACACGTAGACGCCCCAGTTGAGCGTCAGCAGCACGGCGGCCAGCAGGTTCAGCCCGAGCGCCCGCGCTCCCGTCAAACCGGGCCGCAAGGAGGCGAAGTCGCGTTGCCAGCCCACGACGCCGAGCAGGAACACCAATGACCAGACGATGCGATGGGCGATCAGTTCCTGGGCCGGGACCGCCGCCATCTGTTTCCAATAAACTGGAACGGTGCCCCAGATGAAAAAAGCGCCGGCCGCGGCAAGGGCGCCGCCGGGTCGATGGGAAGTCTGGGCAGGGGTGGACAAGCCGGCACGATGGGGCGGGCGCTTGCGAGCGTCAAACGCTCGTCCCATCACCGGCCGGCAAATGACCCCGGTACAGGTGGTGTTTTTGGGCTGGAACGGGCGAAAAAAGTGGTCGCCGGTTTCCCCACCGGCGACGGGCGGCTCACGCTCGCCGCCAGGCGTCGGACCGGAAACCGGCGCCCACCCTTGGACCTACTGCTGCGGGGCGGAGGCCAGCAAGCGCGGCTGCGTTGGCTGGCGCGGCATCTCGCGCAGGGCCACGACCGTGGCGTCATCCGCCACCGTGAGCCGCGAAACCTGGCCTGCATGGAACCGGACGACGAGCGTGGCCGGCCGGCCGGCGTCCCGCTCGCCGTGGCGCATGACGTAGTTGCGATACAGCCAGCTGCCATCGGCCGTCACGGCATTCGGCGAGCCAAGGCGGATGGCCACCATGATGCGGTCGGTGCCCACGGTGACTTGATCGCCGTTGGCCTTGATCCGGGCGGCGACGCTTGAGACGGGCATTTCGCCATACCGGGTGGCGGTGCCGGCCGCCCGGGCGGAAAGGCCAAGGGCGGAACAGGAGAGGAGGATGAGGAGGAGGGAGGTTTTCATGGGAGGGTTGGGTTGGAGGAGTGGGTTGTGGCTGACGGGCTCCACAATGCGCCGGGGCTCGTCGCGGACGATTTTCCGCGGTTGAACGGCTCGCCGGCCTTGCGATTAGCGCCGACGCGCGGGTCAACGGCTCGCCGGGTCCGTGAACGTCTCGGGAACCGTCTGGACGCCCGAAATGCGATGCGGCACGCTCCGCGCGAAATGATGCGCGCGCGTTGCCTTTCCTTCCTGGCGCTCCTGGGCGCGGGGGCGCTGCCGGCCGCGGCCGGGGACGCACCGGCGGAGGCAATCGAGCCGCGCGTGGAATTCCGCTTCAAGCTCGGCGACGACCCCCGCTGGTCGGCGCGGGACTGGGATGACAGCGACTGGCCGGTGATCGGGACGACGGACGGCCGCCCGCGGCCGCGTCTGGAAGTGCTGCCGGCCCGGGCGGGCGTGTTTTGGATGCGCTATCGCGTCGAGCGTTCGACCCTGCCGGGCTATCATCCCGGAGTGGCGAGTTACCTTTGGCCGCGGGACGAGCCGGGGGCACCGATCAACAGCATCTTCCTCCCGGGCACCCTGAGTTACGAGTTGTACTGGGACGGACGCTTGATCGGCCGCGCCGGGGTCGTGGGGAACAGCCGCGAAACCGAGATCCCCGGCCCGCTCGACAACACCATGCTGATCCCGGAGGAACTGCTCGGGCCCGGCCCGCACGTGGTCGCGATGCGCGCCTCGAACTATCACTACAATTTTCCGGCGGATCGCGTCTGGGTCAACCTGACGATGGGAAATTATACGAGCCGGTTGAAATACGAAGCCCGCCGGCCGATCATTCCCATGGTTGGCGCCAGCTGTTCCCTGCTGGTTGCGGTGATTTGCGCCTCCTTGTTCTGGTTCGTCGACCGGCGGCAGGAGCTGGTCATTTGCGGTCTGCTGGGCTTTATGACCGCCCTGTTCTTCACGCTCATCGCCTGGCGGTGGCTGCATCAGGATCCCTACCCCTGGCTCTACTACCGCTACGGGGCGATGCTGGGCACCATGGCCGTCATGGGATACCTCATGGTTTGGCTGCTGGCGCGGCAATTCGCGATTCCCCACCGAGCCATGTGGCTGCTGGGCGCGGTCGTGGTGGTGGTCGTCGTCTGGTTGGCGGGGCCATCCTTCCAGCAAACGAGGATCGTCTGGCTGGCGCGGGCGATGCTGGCCTATGCCCTGCTCCCGCTGGCGTGGGCGGCCTGGCAGCGCCGCGCCGGTGTGTGGCCGGCCCTGGCGGGGGTGCTGATCGGGCTTGGCAGCGTGCAGCAGGCGGAGGACATGCGGACGATCCTCGCGCCCACTTTCTTCCTGTTCTTCGGCGCGCTGGTGGTGTTGTTGCTGGGCACGCTCGGGTGGCAGATCCAGGCCGACCGCCGCCAGGCGCGGGAGGCGAAACTGACGGCCGCGCGGATGGAGATCGAACTCCTGAAGAAAAACCTCCAGCCGCACTTCCTGCTCAACACGCTCACCGCCGTTTCCGAGGTCATCGAACAGGACCCCAAGGGGGCGGTGAACTTCATCGACGATCTTTCGGATGAATTCCGCTCGCTGGCGCAAATGTCCGGCGAACGCCTGGTGCCGTTGCAGCGCGAACTGGAACTCTGCCGCACGCATTTGAAGGTGATCGCCCGGCGGACCGGCCGGCGCCTCGACCTGCAGGCGATCGGGGCGGAGGAGTCGGCCCTCGTGCCCCCGGCGCTGTTCCTGACGCTCATCGAGAACGGGCTGGTGTACCAGCAGGCAGACGATGGCGCGGCCTTTCGGCTCACCGCACGGACGGCGGCGGATGGCATGAATTTTTCGTTCCTGTCCCCGGGGCGCCTGCGCCCGCTCGCCGGCCGGCCGCCGGGTGGCACGGGGCTGCGCTATGTCAAGGCTCGCCTTGAGGAGAGCTTTCCGGGCCGCTGGACGCTGACCCAGGGCGAGGTCGCGCAGGGCTGGGAGACCATCATTCGGTGGCAGTCGGGACCGAGGGGAGCGACCGCATGAAAGTGGCGCTCATCGAGGACGAACCGCTGGTCGCGCGGCGCCTGGAACGCTTCTGCCGCGAAGTGCTGGGGGCCGGGCTGGAAAAACTGCACGCCGCCACTTCTTTCGACCAGGCTTCAGCCTGGCTGGCGGAGAATCCGGTGGATGTCGTCCTGCTCGACCTCAACCTGGACGGGCAGGACGGGATGGAGCTGCTGAAGCGCAGCGTGGCCTCTTCGTTCCACACCATCATCGTGTCCGCCAACACCGACCGGGCGCTGGAAGCCTTCGAGTTCGGCGTGCTCGACTTTGTACCCAAGCCGTTCACCCGGGACCGGCTGGCCCAGGCTTTTGCCCGGGTGCGCGGGCCCGTGGCCCGCAGCGGTTCCGCCACCCGCAACCTGGCGGTCAGGAAGGCGGGCCGGATCGAACTCGTCGCCGTGGACCAGGTCCTATTCGTGCAGGGGGCGGGCAACTACTCCGAACTCGTCCTGGCGGACGGTCGCCGCGAGTTGCATGACAAGACCTTGGAGAAACTGGAAGCGCTGCTGCCCGAGGGTTTTGAGCGCACGCACAAGAGCTACCTGGTGCGGCGTGACGCGATCAAGGCGCTGCACGCCAGCGAAGGCAGCCATTACGAGCTGGAGCTGAAAAACGGCACCTGCCTGCCGGTTGGCCGCACCCGCTACAAGGAACTGCGCGAGCGGTTGACAGGGGAGTAGCCCTCGCCGGGGCGGCCCTTGGGGCCAGCGATCCCGGCACCTGCTATTTCGTTGCCGGCGCGGGCGTCGGGGCCGGCAGCCGGGCGGATTGCCAGGAGAGAAAACGCCACTTGCCGCTTTCCTTGCGCCACACCGCCTGGATCATCAGGTCATTCGGCGGGTTTTGCTTCTCAACCGTGCCGGAGGTGATCAGCACGTGCGCCTTTTCGATCACGATGTCGGGCGTGGCGACGAAGAACGTCCGCTCCTTGTAGTCGTACACGGTGTAGACCGTGGCCTTGGAAAGCAGCGTTGCCACGTAGGATTTCTTGGTGTCGAGCTTGCCCGTCGAGTGGGTGTACAAGAGGTCGTCGGAAAAGATCGCATCGAGGCGCCCGGCCTCGGGCGCCAGCGTGGCGGCGACGCGTTCGTCGTCCGCGGCGCGGACGGCCGCGACGATGGAATCGTCACTGGCGCGGGCGGCGCCGGCGGAGGCAAGCAGGATCAGGGGCAGGAGCAAACGGGGCAGGGTGGGGTTTTTCATGGGTAAATTCTCAGCGGTGGACGGGCTGCGGCCGGCCGTCGTCGTCGATGGCGACGTAAGTGAAGGTGCCTTGGGTAACCCGCACGTGCTCGCCGCCCTTGTGGCGCTGGGCCCAGGCCTCGACCGCGATGCGCATCGAGGTGCGGCCGGTCTTCAGGAGCGTGGCGTGGCAGCTCACGATGTCGCCGACGTAGACGGGTTGATGGAATTCCATCGCATCGATCGCGACGGTCGTGATGCGGCTGCGGGCGGTGTTGCGCGCGAGGATGGCGCCCCCGAGGTCCATCTGGGACACCATCCAGCCGCCGAACATGTCGCCGTTGGAATTGGTGTTGGCGGGCATCGCGATCGTGCGGATGACCAGTTCGCCATGGGGCTGGACAGGCGCCGGGGTGTCGCTCATGTCCGCAAACTATCGTCGCACCGGGATGAAGCAAGGCCGCGCCTGACTTTGGCATTGTTTCGGGGGTGCGATACGGGATATGACACGGCTATGTCTGTCCCCTCCCACGCGACGTTCAGGCGCCTGTTCAATGAAATCGGCACGGTCGACCAGGTCGGCATCGAGGAACGGGTCGCCAAGCACACCACCCGCAGCATCAAGAAGGCCGCGAAGGTGCAGGGCCTGAAGCTGGCGGTCTCGATGGTCGACCTCACCACCCTCGAGGGCAAGGACACCCCCGGCAAGGTGGCTTCGCTCTGCCAGAAAGCCCTGCACCCGCACGAGGACCCGGCCATTCCCCAGGTCGCCGCGGTGTGCGTCTATCCCGCCATGGTCAGGCACGCCCGGAAGGCGCTGGGCGAGGACACCGCCGTGCGCATCGCGTCGGTGGCGACGGCGTTTCCCTCCGGCCAGGCACCGCTCCGCACCCGCCTGGCCGAGGTCAAGGCGGCGGTGGACGACGGCGCCGACGAGATCGACATGGTGATCAATCGCGGCGCGTTCCTGGCGGGCGAATTCGCGGAGGTTCAGGACGAGATCGCCGCCGTGGTGCAGGCCTGCGGCACCGCGACGCTCAAGGTCATCCTCGAGGTGAGCGAACTCGAAACCTACGACAACATTCGCGCGGCGTCCTTCATCGCGATGCGCGTGCTCCGCCCCAATGACTTCATCAAGACCAGCACGGGCAAGACTTCGCTCAACGCCACGCTGGGCAACAACCAGGTGATGATCGAGGCGATCCGGGACTTCTACCTCGAGACCGGCACCCCCATCGCGATGAAACCCGCCGGGGGTATCCGCACGGCGAAGCAGGCGCTGCAGTTCCTCATCGCGGTGAAGGAGACGCTCGGCGACGAATGGCTCAACAACACCCGCTACCGTTTCGGCGCCTCCTC
>DASZPS010000013.1:0-7083 GCA_035549955.1 Lacunisphaera sp.
GTCAGAGATCAGGCGGACCGCGGTTAGTTTCTGCCGGTCGTCAGCGAACTGCCCAGTCTCTGGTCTTTTGGTCTCTAGTCTTTGGTCGGGTATCACCCTCAACCCTCAACTCTCAACCCTGATGGCTCCCGGCACGAGGCAGGCCGTGGGGGGGCGGCGCGAAGCTAACGAAAATGTCAGGGAAAACTCCGACCCATTTATCGCGGCAGGCTGTAAGGTGGGATTCGCCGCCATTCCACCGACCGGCCTGCCACCACGAAACGACTCCCTGCTCATGCTCCAAGCCCTTGATCCCGAAACCCTCGCCAAACTCACCCAAACCGCGATCATCGCCGTGGTTGGCCTCGGCTTGTTTCTCGGCCTGAAGGGCCGGATCATCCGGTTCGCGGAATGGGCCCGCCTGCCGCGCCTGGCGCTCACCCCCGTGCGCCTGGCCATCCGCTACGCCATCCTCGTGGCCACCGGGCTGCTGATCCTCTCGCGCTGGGGCTTCGAGGTTAATGGGATCATGGCCGTCATCGGCACCGTGCTGGGCCTCGTCGCCATCGGGTTCGTGGCCATGTGGAGCGTGCTCAGCAACTTCCTGTGCACGCTGGTGCTCGTGATGCTCAAACCGTTCTACGTCGGCGACGAGCTCGAGCTGCCGACCGCGAACGTCCGCGGCAAGGTCGTCGATCTCAGCGTCGTCTTCACCACGTTGGAAAGCGCGCCCGGCGAAACCGTCCTCGTGCCCAACAACATGTTCTTCCAGCTGATCTTCAAGCGGCGCCGGGGCTCCGGCGCGAAGGACCTCGAAACGCAGCTGCGGCAGCCCGCCCCCACCCCCGTCGGCGCCGCCTGAGCCGCCCCCCGCCCGTCCTGCCGCGCATGGCATTAATCGACTACGTCATCATCGCCGCCTACTTCGCGGGCCTGGCCGCGATCGGGGTCTGGATCGCGCGCCGCGCCGGCGCCAGCGCGGAGGATTATTTCCTGGGCGGCCGGCAGATGCCATGGTGGACCCTCGGGGCCTCGGGCATGGCGAGCAACCTCGACGTGGCCGGCACCATGGCAATCGTGGCGCTGATCCATCGGTACGGCCTGCACGGATTCTTCGTCGAATTCCGCGGGGGGGTCGTGCTGCCGATCGCGGTCTTCCTCGCCTTCATGGGCAAATGGCACCGCCGCAGCGGCACGATGACGACGGCGGAGTGGATGCTGCTGCGGTTCGGCTCCGGCCCGGCGGGCCGCATGGCGCGCACCACGGCGGCGCTCACCTACCTCATCATCACCGTGGCGATGGTCGTGTTCTTCTTCACCGCGGGCGGCCGGTTCCTGGCGGAATTCCTGCCGTTTTCCCCGCTGCAGTGCACCATCGGGATCGCGCTGGTGGCCTTCGCCTACACGCTGGCGGGCGGCCTCTACGGCGTCGTGTGGACCGACGTCTTCCAGGCGGGCATCATCGGGGGCGCGGCGGTGTACCTGGCGGTGATCGCGGCCCGGGAGATCACGCCCGACCTGCTCGCCCGGTGGCCGGGGGCGGCCTTCAACACGTTTCTTCCCCGCGCCGCCTCGCCCGGGTTGGCGCCGTACGGGGCCTTTGGCGGGTTCCTCTGCGTCTGGACGGCAAAGGGCATCCTCGAGGGCCTGGGCGGCAGCGGGGGTTCGGCGTACATGGCCCAACGGTTCTACGCCGCGCGCACGGATGCCGAATGCCAGAAGATCGGGCTGCTCTGGACCGTGCTTTTTGCCTTTCGCTGGCCGATGGTGCTCGGCTTCGCCGTGCTCGCGACCCGGCTGGGCATCGATCCCACGTCCGACGCGGAACGCGTCCTGCCGCTCGTCCTGCAGTCGGATTTTTTCCCCGCCGGCATCCGCGGTCTCATGATCGCCGCGCTGCTCGCCGCCGCGATGTCCACCTTCGACAGCACGATCAACGCCGGGGCCTCGTACCTGGTGAAGGACATCTACGAGCCGCTGCGCAAGCGCCCCGGCCCGCGGGAACTGGTCTGGGCCGGCTACGTCGCGTCGGCGCTGATCGTCGGCCTGGGCCTGGCCATCGCGCATTTCGCCGGGGCGGGTGTGCTGACGGTGTGGGTGAACATCGTGATGCTGCTCTTCCCGGCCTTCCTGGTGCCCTTCGCCCTGCGCTGGTATTGGTCGCGGTTCAACGGCGCGGGATTCGCGGCCGGCGTGGCGGCCGGTTTCCTCGCGGCGTTCTGGCTTTTCCGGGCGGCGCCCGCGGGCTGGAACGAGGCGGCGCAGTTCCTGTTCATCGCCGGCGTTTCGCTGGTCGTTTCCGTCCTGTCCACCCTGGTCACCCCGCCCGTGCCCGAACGGCAGTTGCGCGCGTTCTTCGACCGCGTGGGCCCGCTGGGCGCGTGGCCGCGCATGTGGCGGGCGACCCGCCGCGTGGAACACCGGCGCGACCTGCTCCGCCTGGCGGTCGCGCTGCCGTGGCAGGTCCTGACCTTCCTGCTCCCGATGGGCATCATGCTCCGACTCTGGCCCGAGGTCGCCGGCGGCGGCGCGATCTGGCTCGCCTTGACCGCCTGGCTGCTGCGCGACGTGCGGCTCGCGAGCGGCGAGCGCGAAAATGCCGTCCCCTTCTCCCCAGCCAAGGCGTGGACTTCCCCCGGCACCTAACCCAACCGGCCCGTGCGCACCCTCCCTCCCGACGTCCTCCAGTTCCTGTCCCGCTTCATCGTGTCGGTGGAGCAGCTCGAGGTGTTGCTGCTGCTCCACGCGGAAGGCGGGCGGGAATGGACCGCCGCGGAGATCAACCAGCGGCTCCGCAGCCAGGAGGCTTCGATCGAGAAGTGGCTGGTGGTCCTCACCTCACTCGGGTTGGTGGCCCGCAACGGCGCCCGCAGCCGGCTTTCGCCGCCCTCCCCCGAGCTGGCCCAGGCGATAGCGCGGGTGGCCGAGGCCTATCGCGAACGCCCGACCCGCGTCATTGAAGCGATCTTTGTGGAACACGATGAAAGCCTCCATGATTTCGTCCGCGCGTTCAACTTGAGGAAAAACCCATGATCGGACCGGTCATCTATCTGCTTTGCGCCCTTACCTGTTCGCTGTGCGCGGCGCTCCTCCTGCGCTCTTACCGGCGCCAACGGACGAAGCTGCTGTTCTGGAGCGGAATGAGCTTTTGCGCCTTCGGGCTCGGGAATATCCTGCTCTTCGTCGACTTCGTGGTGGTCCCCTCCGTGGATCTGTCCCTGATCCGGAATGTCATCACGCTGGGGGGAATCCTGCTGCTGCTGCGCGGCCTCATCTGGGAGGGCCCGTCGCCATGATCCCGAACCTGTCCCTGGCCTGCGCCGGCGCGGTGCTGTTCGGCTACGTGGTCATCGGCCTGTTCTTCTGCCGGTACTGGCAGCGGACCGGCGCCCGGCTCTTCAGCGCCTTCGCGCTGGCGTTTTTCATCCTGGCGCTGGAAAGGGCCATGATGCTCACAGAGGCCGTCGAGCCCGTGCACGAGCCCATCATCTACCTCACGCGGCTGGTGGCCTTCCTCGTCATTGCCTGGGCCATTTGGGACACCAATCGCGCCCGGCGCTGACCAACCACCGCATGCCTGCGAAACCGCCCCGCCCGACCCTGGCCTGCTTCGGCGAGATCCTCTGGGACATCCTCCCGCGCGGGATTTTCCTCGGCGGCGCGCCGCTGAACGTCGCCTACCACGCCTCGCGCCTGGGGCTCCAGGCATTGCCGATTTCCGCCGTGGGGATGGATCTGCTGGGTGACGAGGCCCTGCGGCGCATCGCCGGCTGGGGCCTCGACCCGGGATTCGTCACCCGCCTTCGCCGCCGCCCCACCGGCACGGTCCGCGCCAACCTGGACCGGCGCGGCATCGCCTCGTACACCATCGCCCCGCAGGTGGCTTGGGACCGCATCGTGGCTTTCCCGGCCCTGCGGCGACGGGAAGCGCCGTGCGCGGTGGTTTACGGCACCCTCGCCCTTCGCGGGGAAGCGAACCGCGTGACCTTCATCGACCTCATGGCCGCGTGGCCCGGGGCGTTGCGGGTGCTCGATCTCAACCTGCGCGCGCCCTACGGCCAGGGCGGCGGCGTGAAGCTCGCGCTCAGCCACGCCCAATTCGTGAAACTGAATGACGAGGAGCTTGCGCTCATGACGCGCCGCGCGGCCCGGACGGCGACCCAGCTCGAAGCCGCCGCCCGCGAATTTGCCAAGACGCACCAACTGGTCCGCGTGTGCGTCACGGCCGGCGCCCGCGGGGCCGGCCTGCTGTGGGACGAGGCGTGGCATTGGGAACCGGGCCGCCCGGTCGAAGTCCGCGACACCGTCGGCGCCGGCGACGCCTTCCTGGCGGGATTCCTCGCCGCCCATTTCCTGCGCCGGGAAAGTCCGCGCGCCGCGCTGGCCGGCGCCAGCCGGCTGGGCGAATTCGTTGCCGGGCGCGACGGCGCGACGCCCCCGTACCGCATCGATGCGCAGGGGCGGCCGGTCGATGCGGCGCCAGCGACCGGCGGCCAGGCGCCCCGCTGAACCCACTCCCGCCATGAAGCTCTCCTGGGTCTTCGTCATCGGCCTGCTCGTGTTCGTCGCGGTGTTCAGCGTGCAAAACGCCGGCCCCGTCACCGTGCGGTTCCTCGCCTGGGAAACCAGCGTGTCGGCCGCGCTCGTCATCCAGCTCGCCGCGCTGCTGGGCGGCCTGGTGGGCTTGACCGCGGGCGCATGGTCGCGGCGGAGTCGCAAGCCAGCGGCGGACACCTCTGACCCGCGTCCGCCGGACCGGGAGGGCTTCCCGCCGTGACCGGTGAACCCGCGCGCCGCTGAAGGCCGGCGAACCGGATTCCGGCTTGGCGCAAACGGGCGCCGCCCGCCATGCTGAACTCCGTGACATTTCCCATGTGGCTGGTGGTGGCGGTGATCGTGGCGACCTTTGTCGCCATCATCACCGAGGCGATGCGCGCCGAGTTGGCGGCGCTGAGCGGGTGCTGCGTGTTGCTCGCCCTGCGGGTGTTGTCGGCCCACGACCTGTTCCCGGTTTTCGGCAACGAGGCGATCATCACCGTCGGCTCGATGTTCGTCCTGAGTGCCGCCCTGGAGCGCACCGGCGTGATTGCGTCGGCCAGCCGCCTCCTGCGGACGCTGCCGGTCCGGAACGAGCGCTTTGTCCTTCTCCTGCTGCTGCCCCCGGTCGTCGCGGTGTCGGCCTTCGTCAACAACACGCCCGTGGTGGTCGTGTTCCTGCCCATCCTCGTCACGCTCGCCCGGCGGCAGGGCCTGGCGGCTTCGAAGCTTTTGATGCCGCTGTCCTTCGCCTCGATTTTCGGCGGCTCGATGACGCTGATCGGCACGTCCACCAACCTCGTGGCCAGTTCCGCCGGCCAGCGGCTCGGCCTCGCGCCCCTCGGGATGTTTGAAATGGCGCCGGTGGGTCTCTTGCTGGGCGCGGTGGGGCTCGCCGTGCTCTTTATTTTCGCCCCCCGGCTGTTGCCGCGGCGCGAGACGGTCACGTCGCTGCTCGACGCGCCTTCGGACCGCGAATTTCTCACCGAGGCGTTCGTGCCCGTGGGGTCCGCCCTGATCGGGCGGACGGCACGCGACGCGCTCGGCCGCGTGCTGGGCCGGGACAGCGTCCTGGAGCTGGTCCGCCATGGCGAAGCATGCGAGGCGGATCCCGGCAACATCCCGCTCGAAGCGGGCGACCGTTTGCGGGTGATGCTGGACGCCGAGAGCGTTGCCGCCCTGAAGGAGCGGCGCGGCCTCGCGCTGGCGACGGTGGGGGCGGCGGACCTCGCGCTGGGCGAGACCGAGCCCACCCGCCGCATTGAAAGCATCGTGGCCCCGCAATCGGCCTTGATCGGCCATACGCTGGCCCAGGCGGACCTGCGCGGTCGCTTCGGGGTCATCGTGCTGGCCCTGCACCGCCGCGGCCACAACCTCCGCGACCGGATCGGCGATGTTCCCCTCCAGGCCGGGGACGTGCTCCTGCTCGAAGCCAGCGACGGCGCGATGGCGCGTCTGCGTCCGAGCGACGACCTGCTCGTCCTGGCGGGAGGGCAGCAAACCGCGCGTCGCCACAAGCGCTGGATCGCCGCGGCGGTCATTGCGGCCGTGGTGGCCGTGTCGGCGCTGCAACTGCTGCCGATCGCCATCGCGTCGCTGATCGGGGTGGTGATCGTGATCACCGCGCGGTGCATCGACGCGGACGAAGCCTACCACGCCATCGACTGGCCGACGCTTTTCCTCATCGCCGGCATGCTCGCGCTCAGCGCCGCGTTGGAGAAAACCGGCGCGGCGGAGGCGATCGCGACCGCCTTTGTCGGGCTGGTGTCGCCGCTGGGGCCATGGATTTCGCTCAGCCTCATCATCCTCGCCGCCTCGACGTTGACCAATTTCCTCTCGAACAATGCCGTCGCCGCGCTGCTGGTGCCGCTGGCGGTGGAGACGGCCCTCCTGCTGGGCGTCGATCCCCGGCCCTTCCTGATCGGCGTGGCGTTTGGCGCGTCGGCGTGCTTCGCCACCCCGATCGGGTACCAGACGAACACGCTGGTTTACGGCGCCGGCGGCTATCGCTTCCGGGACTTCCTGCGCCTCGGCCTGCCCATCAACCTGCTGCACTGGTTGCTGGCTTCGGTGTTGGTCCCGCTTTTCTGGCCCTTCTAGATCGGACATTTCACAGTCATCCATGCGCAACCGACACACCCCGGCGCCATTCGATGCGCTCAAGGCCTTGAGCAGGCCGAACGGGCTGCGCACCACCCCTCTTCATCCGGAACTATTCAACCCCAAGCCACAAAACACGTTTTGCTCCGGTCGGGAAGAAACGGTGTGGTTGTTGCCGGGGTCGGTGACCCCGGACCGGCCTCAGCGAGGCCGGCTACAGCGCCGCTGTTTCCTGGGAGTAGGTGGGCGTCGGTTTCCACACCGACGCTCCATCGTCGATCTGGAAATCGACGCTCACCTGGTTGAGCGCGTTGCCCATTCGACGAACTCAGGGCCGAATGGCGCTAAGCCGGAACCATGCAGTCGGAATGCGGTTTTAGCCGGCAAAGGCGGGTCGGTTTTCGACTGCATTGCAATTGGGAAACGGACTGAGGATTTTTTCCCAAAGGCGTCGCCACCAATCACGTT
>DASZPS010000014.1:0-67205 GCA_035549955.1 Lacunisphaera sp.
GCGTCGAGCCGGCTCATCTGGTCCGCGCTGAGCTTCCATCCGGCTGCGGCGATGTTCGCCCGCAACTGGACCTCGTCGCGGGCGCCGATGATCACGGTCGAGACGCTCGGCCGCTGCAGCACCCAGTTGAGGGCTATCTGCGCCACGGACTTGCCCGATTCCTTCGCGATCGCATCGAGTGCGTCGACGACCCGGTAGATGAACTCCGGCTCCGCCGGCGGCAGGTAGGGATCGTTGGCCCGGTCGTTCAGCCGGCTGACCGCCGGCAGCGGCTGGCCGCGGCGCACCTTGCCGCCGAGCCGGCCCATGCCGAGGGGACTCCAGACGACGGTGCCGACGCCCTGGTCGAGCGCCAGGGGCATCAGCTCCCATTCGAATTCGCGGCCGAGCAGCGAATAGTATGCCTGGTGCGCCACATGGCGCGCCCAGCCGTTGCGCTCCGACAGCGCGATGGACTTCATCAGGTGCCAGCCCGAGAAATTGGAGCAACCGATGTGGCGGATCTTGCCGGCGCGCACGAAGCCATCGAGCGTCGCGAGCGTTTCCTCGATGGGGGTCTTCGCGTCGAAGCCATGGAGCTGGTAAAGGTCGATGTAGTCCGTGCCCAGCCGTTTCAGGCTGCCCTCGACGGCCTTCGTCAGGTGTTTGCGGCCCGAACCCACGTCGTCCGGCCCATCGCCAAACCGGAAGGTTCCCTTGGTGGAGATCAGCACCTTGTCGCGCCGGCCTTTGATTGCCACGCCAAGCACCTCCTCCGCCAAGCCATCGGAGTAGATGTCCGCCGAGTCGAACATGGTGAGACCAGCGTCCAAGCAGATGTCGACCAGGCGGGTCGCCTCCCGGCCGTCGGTGGTGCCCCAACTCTGGAACCGCGGCGCCCCGCCGAACGTGGCGGTGCCCAACGTGAGCACGGGTACTTTCAGGTCCGATCGGCCGAGTTGTCTGGTTTCCATGGGGCGGCAGCCTATGCCACCCGCGCGCCCACGGCAACTCCGCCGTGGCTGCCCGGGCGGCGGAGACGAGCAGCAATCTGATGGCGCGCGTTTCAGCCGTAGGGGCGCAGCAAGACTGCGCCCCTACCCGGGCCAGCAAGGATCCAGTTGGGCGGAGACCGCCCCGCGCGCTACGCCTGTCCCGAGAGCTCGCTGACGAAAATCTCCGAGTTGATCGGCGTCGCGACATGGTGCAGGAGGCCGCTCCACGTCCCGGGCGCCGGTTCCGCCTCGTCCCCGCCTTCCACGAGCGCGAAGATCGCGTGCGGCGCCCGGCCGCCTTCATGGCCGGCCCCGGCTTTCCAGCGCTGGTATTCGGTGGGACATTTTTCGTGGCCGTTGACGGCCACGATCACCACGTCCGCGTCGGCCAGGTCGCGCTCCGCTTCGTCGCAGAAGCCGGCTTCCACGGTCAGGTCAACCCGCCACAGGTGAAAATCAGGCGAGTAGTCATCCCCCAGGTCGTGCGTCAGCTGCAGGTAGGTGGCGGATGCCTTGCTGATGTCAGCCAGGCGGTCATAGAGGATGACCACATTGACTTTCTCCACCGCCTTGGCCGGCGTGAGTGATTCGGGGTTGAAACGGGTGAAATGCATGAGCGGCGAAATCCGGTCACATTTCTAACATGGCCCGACAATTCACCCCATGGGGTGGGCACCTACCCGGCGGGATTTGATGCGCTATTTACGAGGAGTAAACCGCCCACACCGGCCGCTTCCCATGAATCCTATAGGGGAAACTCCCGTGCCAGATTGATCGGCCGGCGCTCCCGGATCGAGCGCCGCAGCGCGGCCTCGACTTGCAGCTCGCGCAGCCCGTCCCTCCCGGGCACCGGCGGCGCGATCCGCTTGCGCAGCGACTCCAGGTAGGCGCCGACGGCCTGCCGGAATGACTCGTCATAGCTCGCCCAGCGCGACGCATCGCGCACCACCGCCACGGTTTCATGCCGTTGCCGCCGGCCATCAAGGATTTCCATCGCGCCATCCAGGTCCCGCAGGTGGATCCGCCCATGCTCAAACGTGAAGACCAATTCGAACAGCGGGTGCTGCCATTTCATGCCGGCCGTGCCAATCAGCGTGCCGGCGGCGCCGTCGGCGGTGACGAAGGCCGCGGTCACATCCTTCGCCTTGCCCACCCGGTCGCCTTCCCGCGCCACCGGCCCGCCCAGCGCCGTGATTTCGCGGATCTCGCCGCCAAACCATTGGATGAGGTCGATGCAGTGGCTCCAGCAGGCGTAATGCACCTGGGCCGTGACGTTGATGACCCGGCCGAAGCGGCGCTCGCGGGCAACCGCCTTGGCCGCCGCGCTCTGCTCGAAGAACCGATAGTTGAAAACCATGGCCGTCTCGCAGCCCCGGCGGGCGGCCAGCCGCATCATTTCCCGGCCGGCGAAGAAATCCTCCTCGCTGACGTGGGCCTGCCCACGGGCGGCCACGAGGGGTTTCTCGAAGAAAATCCGGCGCGCGCCGAGGCGGATCAGCTCGGTCCCCACTTGGAGCCGCGCGGTCTCGGCAGTCAGCACCAGTACGGCCGTTGGCCGCCAGGCCATCAGCGCCTTCAGGTCCGGGCAGGCGATGCCGCCGCACGCCTGCGCCGCGGCGATCGCCGTGTCCGCGGTGCGATTCCAACAGGCGATGGTCACGTCGCGCTGTTGCGCGAGGAACGGGAGGTAATTGTTGCGCGCCACCGTGCCGGTGCCGGCCACGGCGATGCGGAGGGCGGGGCGGGTGCTTGCGGCCATGGGGATCGACCAGTGCTATTTGCCGAGCTGCCGGTCGGCAAAATCCAGCAGCGTCTGCCAGTCAAGTTTGCTGACCACATGCCCGCCCTTGTTTTCCAGGTAGGCGAGGGTCCCGCTCGCCACCGGCGAATCGAGCGCGGGCGGCTCGGTGGTGCCGAGGTCCGGCTTGCCCAGCAGCCGCCACACCGGCCCCGCGGCCACCATCGCGAGAAACTGGCCGCGCGGATCCGACCACATGTCGCCGTCGGCCGCCGTGACCAGGACCGGACGCGGCGCGCTCAGGGAGATCAACAGGTGGCCTTCGTGGGGCATCTCGCTCCATTTGCCGGGATATTTCTGGAAGTTACCGGCAAACTGGTAGCCGAAATTCGCCGCCATGTCGTCGACCGTCTCACCGAAATCGCGCCGGGACAGCGCCGCGCCCATTTCGCCCGACTGGCTGGAATAGATCAGCGCGAAGCGTGGATCGGTCGCGCCGGCCCACAGGACGGTCTTCCCCAATCGGGAATGGCCCACGAGGGCCACGCGCTTCGCGTCCACCGCGGGGTCCGTCTGGAGATAATCCATGAACCGTCCCAAGCCCCACGCCCACACGGCGATGGTGCCCCACTCATCCGGCGCGGGCTCCGTCGCGCCCGCCGGCAGCGCGAGGCCCATGATGCCCTCGGTCTTGGTGCCGGCGCGATCCGGCTGCATTTCCGCGTAACGGACAATCGCGTAGCCATAACCGCGTGCGATGATGTCGGCCGCCGGACCCATGTCGTTGAACCGGCGCGGCTGGGTGCCGGGGGGCGCTCCGGGCGGCAGCGGCGGTGGCGGCAGAGCCGCATCGCCGCCGAAGCTGATGTGCAGCACCAGCGGCACCGGCCCGGTCGCCTTCGCGGGCAGGTAAACCATGAAGTTCGCGGCGACCGCCTTCGGGCCTTCGCCAAAATGCAGGATCACCTGCTTGCGCGTGGCCGCGCCCTCGAGCGCCGGCACGTCCTTTTCCTTGACCTCAAAGCTCACCTTCGGCGCGCCCGCCGGCACCCGGCCATAAATCTCGCGCTCATAATCCTGCAGCAGCTCCGGGCGGCGCTGCCTGAACCAGGTCGCGGCATCCCGGACCGGCGCGCCGCTCTTGAGCACCAACGGGTCCGGGAGCGTGTAGGCCGGCACCTTTTCCTCGTAGTAGTTCGTGATGTGCCCGGTGGGCGCGCGCCGGAGCGAACGGCCGTCGGCATCCTTGAGCGGCGGCGGGGGTGCGGCGGGGGTTGGCGTGGCGGTTTGGGCCGAAACGATTCCAGCCATGAGGATTCCACCGGACACGAGGGCGGCCCGCCAGGACGGCGCAGGGGTAGTCATGGGACGCCAGCTAAGTCAACAACCCCGGCCCGGCAATCGATAACCCGCGCCAGCCCGAACCAGCTCGACGTAACCCGCCCGCCGGGCCAGTCGTCTTCCCTCAACCCTTCCCATCCCCATGCGCTACCTCCCCAAACTCGCCGCGGCCTTCCTGGCCGCTTCCGCCCTCACGCTTTCCGCTTTCGCGGCCGATATCACCGGCACGTGGAAATGGACGACCCAGGGCCGCAACGGCAACTCCGTCGAAACCACCGCCAAGCTCGCCCTCAAGGACGGCGCCCTGACCGGCACCGTTTCCGGCCGCATGGGCGATGCCCCGATCGGCGATGCCTCGTTCAAGGACGGCAAAGTCGCCTTTACCGTCACCCGCGAATTCAACGGCAACAAGATCGTCATCAAATACGACGGCAAGCTCGAGGGCGACACCATCACCGGCAAGGTCGAACGGCCCGGCCGTGAGGGCGACAGCCCGTTGATCCAGGACTGGAAAGCCACCCGCGCCAACTGAGGCAGTTGGCCGAATATCCCGTTTGCAGCGCCCTGGTCACCCCGGGGCGCTTTTTGTTTTCCTCTGAGCGAATGACGGAGCGGGGCTCGCGCGCGCCCGGGCGTGGTGGCGCCACGCCCCTGCGGTCACGCCAAACCGAGCTTTAGTCTCGCCCCAGCAGCGCCCCGAACCGGGGCAATAATCGCGCAAGGTTCGCCAAGATCAGCGACGCAAGTGGCGGCCGTTCCGCGCATAATGCCGCCATGCCCATTGTGCGCGACCGCACGGCCTGGTTACAAGGTGGCGACGCTGTTTGCCGCCAGCCCCCACCGCGCGTGGATCGCGCCTGGCGGCTGGTGTTGCTGGGTCCCCCCGGCTGCGGCAAGGGCACGCAAGCCGCGCTGCTCGCCGAGACGCTCGGCCCCTGCCCGCTGTCGACCGGCGATGTGTTCCGTGCCGCCAGTGGCCAGGCGGCCTTGCCCGGCTCCGCCATGGCCGCCGCCCAAGCCCAGATGGCCCGGGGCGAACTGGTCACCGATGAGACCGTCCTGGGGCTCATTCGCGAGCGCAACCGCTGCCTGCATTGCCGCGGTGGGTTCATGCTCGATGGCTTTCCGCGCACCCTCGCGCAGGCGGAGGCACTGGACGCGCTCCTCGCCATCGAGAAGATCCCGCTCGACGCGGTCGTCAGCTACGAACTGCCCTTTCCCGAGATCGTCGCGCGCCTGAGCGGCCGGCGCACGTGCCCGGCGTGCAAGGCCGTCTTCCATGTCGACTCGAACCGGCCCAAGCAGGACGGCATCTGTGACAAATGTGGCGGCGGCCTCGTCCAGCGCTCGGATGACCGGCCCGAGGCCATCGAAGTGCGACTCAAGGCCTACCAGGCGGCCACTGTTCCCCTCGCCGACCACTACAAACGCCAGGGATTGCTCCTGCCGATCAGCGCCGCCGGCCGGCCCTTCGAAATCCAAGCCCGCACGCTGGACGCCCTGGCCTTGCGGGTCCTCGGTCTTTAAGCCCGCCCCTTTTTCACCGCCCCGGGATTCCCGCCATGCTAGCCGCCGCCGAGCTGGGTCATACCCTGACGCAGAAGGCCTACGATGCCGCGCTGCCCAAGCTGCGCGCGAAGCTGCTGCAGGCCCACCTGGCCCTGCGTGAGCGCAAGCTGCCGGTGATTGTCATCGTTTCCGGCGCGGACGGCGCCGGCAAGGGTGAGCTTGTGCACCGCCTCAACGAGTGGCTCGACCCCCGCGGCGTGGCGACGCATGCCTTTTGGGACGCGAGTGACGAGGAGCAAGAGCGGCCCGAGTACTGGCGCTTCTGGCGGGCCATGCCCGGCCGCGGCCGGATCGGGATCTTCTTCGGCTCGTGGTACACGGCGCCCATCATCAACCGGGTCTATCGCCGGACCAAGGGAAGCCAGCTGGACCGGTCGCTCGACCGGATCAAGGCCTTCGAACGCATGCTGGCGGCCGACGGTGCGCTGATCGTGAAGCTCTGGCTGCACCTGCCCAAGACGGCGCAGAAAAAGCGGCTCAAGAAGCTCGAAAAAGAAGGCCGTCTCGCACCCGACGACTGGAAGCACTACAAGCTCTTTGACCGTTTCACGAAGGTCTCGGAGCGCGCGCTCCGCCATACGCACACCGACGCCGCTCCCTGGCATGTGATCGAAGCCACCGATCGCCACTATCGCGAACTTGCCGCCGGCCGCATCCTCCTGGAGCTGCTCACCCGCCAGTCCGCCGTCCCGGCGCCCAAACCCGCGACTCCTCCCGGCGCACCTGACGGCGCCCGCATCCAGAACCGCCGGAAGGACGAGTCCCTGCTCGGGCACGTCGACCTGACCCAGCGCCTGACCGACGCCGAGTACGCCCGCGCGCTGGAACGGCAGCAGGCCAAACTCAGCCGCCTGGCCTGGGCCGCCCACCAGGCGAAGCGCTCGATGGTGTTGGTCTTCGAGGGTTGGGACGCGGCCGGCAAGGGCAGCGCCATCCGGCGCGTGACCCAGGCGATCGACCCGCGGTTGTACCGGGTGGTCGGGATCGCCGCGCCGACGGACGAGGAGCGGGCCCAACATTATCTCTGGCGATTCTGGCGCCACCTGCCCCGCGCGGGGTATGCGACCATCTTCGACCGTTCCTGGTATGGTCGCGTGCTCGTCGAGCGCGTCGAAGGCTTCGCCCCCGCGGCCGACTGGGGCCGGGCCTATGGCGAGATCGTGGACTTCGAGGAACAAATGGCGGACCACGGCATCCTGGTGCACAAGTTCTGGGTCCACATCAGCGCGGCGGAACAGCTGCGCCGGTTTCGCGAACGGCAACGCGTTGACTACAAGCAATACAAGATCACCGCCGAGGACTGGCGCAACCGGGAGAAGGCGCCGGCATACACGGTCGCCGTTGACGACATGGTGGCGCGGACGGACACCGAATTCGCCCCGTGGACCCTCGTCGCCGGCAACGACAAGAAATTCGCCCGGATCCAGATCCTGAAGACCGTCGTGGAGCGACTGGAGATCGCACTCTGAGCCGGGCGTACCGCCCATGTCCGCCCCTTCCCGTCCTCCGTTGCCCGCCGCCCCGCAACCGGGGGTGGCCGGCGACCTGTGGGGCGGCTTCGCGGCGATGCTGGTCGCCCTGCCTTCCTCGATCGCGTATGGCGTCGCGGTTTATTCCGTGCTGGGACCGGAATACGCCGGCCACGGCGTGCGCACCGGCATTGTGGGGGCCATGGTGCTGGGCTTGCTGGCCAGCCTGCTCGGGGGCGCGCCCCGCCTGATCTCCTCGCCCTGTGCGCCAGCGGGGGCCGTGCTCGCCTCGCTCGCCACGAGCCTGCTTGCGCTTCCGACCGGGGCCGTGGCGCCGGATCGCATCATCGCCCTCCTCCTGCTGCTCGCCCTCATGTCCGGCATCCTGCAGCTGGGTTATGGCCTCGTGGGCGGCGGGCGGTTGATCAAGTACATCCCCTTCCCCGTGGTGTCGGGTTACCTGAGCGCCGTCGGCCTGCTGATCTTCATCAGCCAGCTGCCGAAATTCCTGGGCGTGGCCACGGCCGACCTTTTTTCCCCCGCGCACTGGCAGGGACCGGCGGTGATCGTGGGCACCGTCACCGTCGCCGCGGTCCTCCTCGCCCCCAAGCTCACGCGCGCGGTGCCGGCCACCATCTTCGGCCTGGTGGCCGGCATCGTGACGTATTTTGTCCTCGCGATCTTCCGGCCCGAACTGCTCCAACTCGCCCCGAACAAGCTCATCATCGGACCCGTCGGGAGCGGCAAGGGCGGGGTGTTCGCCGGCGTCACCACCACCTGGCCCACGCTCGCGACGCTGCGTTTGTCCGACCTCGGGCTGTTGCTGCCGTCGGCCCTGACCCTGTCCGTGCTCCTGTCGGTCGACACCCTGAAAACCTGCGTGGTGGTCGATTCGCTGACGCATTCGCGGCATGATTCCAACCGCACGCTCATTGGCCAGGGTGCGGGTAATCTCGCCTCCGCGCTGGTGGGCGGCATGCCCGGCGCCGGCACGATGGGGGCCACCTTGGTCAGCGTGGAAAGCGGCGGAGCCACCCGCCGCGCGGGCCTGGTCGAAGGCGTCTGCGTGCTGCTGGCGGCGCTCCTCCTGGGCAACCTGGTCGCATGGGTGCCCGTCGCGGCCCTCGCCGGCATCCTGCTCGTCGTCGCGGTCCGGATGTTCGACTGGGGCAGCTTCGCCCTCTTGCGCCAGAAATCCACCATGCTGGACTTCGCCGTCATCGCGACCGTGATCATCGTCGCGGTGACCACCAACCTGATGGCCGCGTCCGGCGCGGGCGTGGGCCTGGCCATGCTGCTGTTCATCCGCGAGCAGATCCGCGGCTCGGTCATCCGCCGCAAGATCGCCGGCAACCGGATCTCTTCAACCCAGCACCGCCTGCCCGCCGAGCAGGCACTGCTCGAACTGCACGGCGCCCAGACCGTCGTCTGCGAGCTGCAGGGCAGCCTGTTCTTTGGCACCACCGACCAGCTGCGCAGCGAACTCGAGGCCGACCTCGGGCAATGCCGCTGGCTCATTCTCGACCTGCGCCGCGTGCAGTCGATGGACTACACCGCGGCGCACCTCTTCGAGCAGTTCGAACGCACGCTCGCGGCCCGCCAGGGCGGGCTCCTGTTCAGCCGGCTCCCCGCCCGGCGCGACCTGCAGGAATACTTCACGCAGGTCGGGGTCGTGAGCGGCCAGGCCGGCGCACGCAAGTTCGACACGCTCGACGATGCGCTGCAGTGGGCGGAGGACCAGATCCTCGCCGAGTGCGGCGCCGGGCGGTCGGCGGATGAGGCCCCGCTGGAGCTCGTCGATTTCGATCTCTGCCGTGAGTTCACGGCCGACCAGACGCTGGCCACGCTGGCGGAATGCACCGAGGCCCGCTCGTTTGCGGCCGGCCAGGTGATCTTTGCCGCCGGCGATCCGGCGGACGAGCTCTACCTCATCCGTCGCGGGGTCGTGCGCATCGTCCTGCCGCTCACCGGCAGCGACCATCACAACCTCGCGTCGTTCGGGCGCGGGAGCTTTTTCGGCGAAGTGGCCTTCCTTGACCGCGGGGTCCGGTCGGCCACCGCCGTCGCCACCAGCCCGGTCGACATGTTCGTCATCTCGCGCGCCCGCTTCGACGAAAAGTCGCGCGCCCAACCCCTGATCGGGGTGAAGATATTCGCCCGGATCGCGCGGACCCTGGCGTTGCGGCTGCGCCATTCCGACCGGGAGCTCAGCGCGTTCTATCACGCCTGATGGGCCGCGCGAAGCTGCCGGCTCCCATCGCCCCATTTTCCATGCCTCACCCCCTCAACTTCACCGCCGGTTGGTGGCTGATCCTGGCGGGCTTCATCGGCGGCGCGATCATCGGCCTCGGCTTTCACCACCCGGACTTCCTGGGCGGGTATGGATCGCTGCGCCGCCGGCTGCTTCGGCTGGGTCACATCGCGCTCGCCGCGCTCGGGATGCTGAACGTGCTTTACGGCCTTTCCCCGGTGGCGGCCGCCTTGGGCGGACTGACGGCCGGACATTTGTTGCTGGCCGGCTCCATCGCCATGCCGGCGGTCTGCCTGCTCGCCGCCTGGCGCGAGCCGATCCGCCACCTGTTCTTCATTCCCGTACTGCTGTTGGCAACGGCGGTCATCGCCATCATCCACTCCCCCTCCCCATGAAAATCGGCTTTCTCGCCATGAGCGGCATCCGGGTGCAGGACAAGAAACTGCTCGAAATCGGCCTCACGCTGCCGGGCTTCGTCGAACGGAGCCGCATCATCGCATCGCTGCCGAGCCTCGGCCTGCTCGCGCTGGCGGCCTGCACGCCGCCCGGGCATGACCTCCGGTATTTCGAGTCGGAGGCGCTCGAGGGCGAATGGCCCGAGCTGCTCTCGTGCGACCTGGTGGCGATCAGCACGTTCTCCGCGCAGATCTTCGAAAGCTATGCCATCGCCGGACGTCTCCGCGCGGCGGGCGTGAAGGTGGCGATGGGCGGCCTGCATGTTTCGGTGCTGCCCGACGAGGCGATCCAGCACGCCGACTACGTGGTCGTGGGCGAGGGCGAAAATGTCTGGCCCGCGATTGTCGCCGCGGCGAAGGCCGGCGGCGGCCCGGCTATCCTGCGGTCGGCGAACTACGCGCCGGTGGACATGGCGCAGCTGCCGACCCCGCGCTACGACATCCTCGGCAACCGGCCGTACAATCGCTACACCGTCCAGGCCACGCGCGGCTGTCCGTGGCGGTGCGAGTTCTGCGCCTCGACCGTGATGCTGCAGGCCCCCTACCGGCACCGCCCGGTGGCGCGCGTGCTGGAGGACATCGCATTCATCGCCCGGCTGCACCCCGGCCCGTTCATCGAATTTGCCGACGACAACACCTTCGTGGACAAGGCGTGGGGCAAGGAACTCTGCCGCGGCCTGCGCCCGCTGAACGTGAGATGGTTCACCGAAACCGACCTCAGCGTCGCGGACGATACCGAATTGCTCGACCTGATGCGTGAAGCCGGCTGCCGGCAGGTGCTCGTGGGCCTGGAAAGCCCGTCGGCCGCGCCGCTGGAAGGCTTGGAGCTCCATGCGAACCGCAAGGCGCGGTGGGCCGATCGCTATGCGGAGGCCATTCGCACGATCCAGGAGCATGGCATCACGGTGAACGCGTGCTTCATCCTGGGTCTCGATGGGCAATCGCCCGCCGTGTTCCAGGAGGTTGTCGATTTCGTCGGGCGGGCCCACCCGTTCGACGTGCAGATCACCGTCCTCACGGCATTTCCCGGCACGCCGTTGTACGCCCGCCTCACGCGGGAAAAGCGCCTGCTCGAATCCGGCGCCTGGGACCGCTGCACGCTTTTCGACGTCAACCACCGCCCGAGCCACATGCTGCCCGAGGAACTGCGGGCAGGCATGTATTGGCTGGGCGAACGGCTCTACAGCCACGACGCGACCCACCAGCGCCGCAAGGGCTTCTTCCAGCAATACGAACAACAGCACAAGAGGAGTTTCGCATGAAATCGCTGCGTACCATCCGCCTGCTTTACCTGGTTGCCGCCGCCTACGACGGCCTGCTGGGCATGGCTTTCCTGGCCGCGGGCCCGGCCATCTACGCGGCCGCCGGCATCACCCCGCCCAATCATTGGGGCTACATCCATTTCGCCGCCGGGATCCTGGCGATATTCGGGCTGATGTTCCTGATGATCGCGCTGCGCCCGGTGGAAAACCGCAACCTGGTTCCGTACGGCATCATGCTCAAGGTCTGCTACGTCGGCACCGTGGCCTGGCACTGGTATAACGGCGGCGTCCCGGACCTCTGGAAATACTTCGCGGTGGCCGACGTGGCGTTTGCGCTGCTGTTCTTCTGGAGCCTCGTGCCGCTGGAAACCGAGGCGGACACTCCGGCCGCCGCCGGCGCCGAGCCGACCTAGGAGCCGGTCCAAACGGCCCGCCGCCGGGCCGGGGCACAGACTCTTTTTGCGTATTGGCGGACTTGGGGTTGTATGGGCGGGGTCATGAAGCGCCCCCTCCTACCCCTCGCGGCGTTTGCCGCGCTTGCCACCATGCTCCCTGCCGAATCAACCCCTCCCGCCAAACCCGCGGAAAACCTCACCTCCGCCGTTTATGACTGGGAAAAGATGAAGATCACACCGACACCCAAGGGCTCGCGCCGCGATGTCTTTGATGGCCCCACCACCACGCTCGACCAGGTACACTGCCACATCACCACGCTCAATCCCGGCGAAAACAGCGGCGATCCGCGCCTCCATCTCCAGGAGGAGATCATCATCGTCAAGGAGGGCCTCGTCGAGATGCACATCGACGGGAAGACGCAGACCGCCGGGCCGGGCTCGGTCTTCTTCCTGGCCTCCCGCGCCACCACCCGCCTGCGCAATGCCGGCGACAAGCCCTGCACTTACATTGTGGTCTACTACCACACCCCGCTCACCCCGAAATCGTAGGAAACCCCGTCGGGCCCACCGGCGTCAGGGAGGTGGCCGGCGGTCATCCCCCCGCCGCCACTCCCGCCACCCAGCCATGCAGCATCGTTTGTTCCTCCCCCTCCTCACGCTGGCCTTCGCCGCCGGCGGTTGCGCCAGCCAACCCGCCGCGCCGCAGGTCAAGCTCACCAAACTCGCCGACCGCGTGCGCGTTGAAATCGACGGGAAACTCTTCACGGAATACATCTACGGCGACGGGGCGTCCCGGCCGTACTGCTACCCGATCCTGGCGGTCGACGGCACGCCGCTCTCCCGCGATTTCCCGATGAAGGAGACGCCCGGTGAGGAAACCGACCATCCCCACCATCGCTCCCTGATGTTCGCGCACGGCGACGTGAACAAGGTCGATTTCTGGGACGAGGGCAAGGCGGGCGGCAACCTGCCGAAGGGCCGCACCGTGAACGACGCCCCGGTCGAGGCGACGAGCGGCAAGGTGGGTGTGATCCACACGAAGAACCGGTGGCTTTCCCCCGACGGCAAGCTCATCGCCACCGACGACACCACGCTTCGCTTCCACGGCGACGACGATGGCCGCTTCCTCGACTACGAAGTAACCGTCCACGCCCCGCCCGACGCGCCGGTGGTCATGGCCGACACCAAGGAGGGCACCATGTCCATCCGCGTGGCCCAATGGATGACCCTGCCGCACAAATACAAGAACCAGGCCGTCCCGGGCGAAGGCCACCTGTTGACCAGCACGGGGGTCACCGACGGCGCGGTCTGGGGCAAGCGCGCCGACTGGTGCGACTACTATGCCCCGCACAACGGGAAGATCTACGGCGTGGCGATGTTCGATCACCCGCAGAACCTGCGGCACCCGACCTGGTGGATGGCGCGCGACTATGGCCTGTTTAACGCGAATCCCTTCGGCCAGCATGATTTCGAGCCGGAAAAGAAACATCCGGCCGGGGTCGGCAACTACACCATCCCCGCGGGGGGCAGCCTCACCCTGAAGTACCGTTTCTATTTCCACGAAGGCGACCCGCACTCCGCCCAGGTCGGCGAACATTACCAGGCCTACGCGGCCGGGCGCTGAGCCAACTCATGCAGTTGAAACCCACTTCTGGAGGAAGTACGAGCACACCAAAAGGTGGAGCGCGTTGCTCCCCGACGCGGCGAGGACGTCCGCCGCGTGCAAAGCGCCCTGGGGAGCAGGTCCCGCCACCATCAACTGTATGATCTTGGCTGAGGGGCATCGGTCCATGGGGGCGCCGCTGGCGATGACCCTCCATTCGCAGCTGGCAGGCATCCCGGCACCGAGACAACCTGCCGGAGGATTCGACCTCCTCCTTTGACCGGAGCAATTCAGTTCAACCACGAATGGACACGAAGAGACACGAATGAAGTTTGCGTAACCAAAAGTCAGTTCGGGCTGATCACCGAACCGTGATCAACTCCCATATCTGTCTGGTCAATGCCACTTCCTGATTCGTGTGAATTCGTGTCTATTCGTGGTTTCCGACTGCATCGTTCCGGCTTTAAACCCTTTCGCCCCGGCCGGCATCGGATAGTTCATGGATGATCGCCGCGCTTGCACCTGAAACTTCCGCCCTGACCCGGCACGTCTTGGCCACCGACGAAGAATCCGACCTCATCCGCCGGGCCCAAGCCCGGGACCAACAGGCCTTCGCGCGGCTGTACCGCAGCCACGTTGGCCGCATCCATGCCCTGTGCCGGCGCATGGCCGGGGATGTCGCGCATGCGGAGGAACTCACGCAGACCGTCTTCGTAACATTGTGGGAAAAGCTCAGCCATTTCCGGGGCGAAAGCGCATTTTCCACCTGGTTGCACCGGCTCGCCGTGAACACGGTCCTCATGGACTTTCGCACGACCCGCCGCCGCGAGGCCCGGATCTTCGGCACCGCCGATCCAGCCGCATTGGAGACCCCGCCCCCGGCTGCTTCCCCCGGGGCTCGACTCGATCTTGAACAAGCCATTGCCGTGCTGCCGCCCCAGGCGCGCGCCGTCTTCGTGCTCCACGACGTCGAAGGCTACACCCACGAGGAGATCGCTGGCCTTCTCGAGCTCCAAACCGGCACCACCAAGGCGCAGCTCCACCGCGCCCGCCAGCTCCTGCAGGAGGCCCTCCGATGAACGACGCCGATCCCAGTCCCCTTCGCGAGCAGATCAATTCCCTGCCGCGTGAGATTCCGCCCGCTCGCGACCTGTGGCCGGAAATCGCGGCCAGGCTGGGAAAGGCGGAGCGGCCCGACCCCAGGGCGCTTCGGAGAGAAAACGCGCCGAAGTCAGCGCGCTCCACCTTTCGCCGTTTCCGGCTTCCCCTGGCCATCGCCGCCGCCGTCACCCTTGCCGCCACCCTCCACTGGCTGCGCCCGGATCAGGCTGCATCCTGGGCCGTCGATGCGCTGGCGGGCACCCCGCGGGTCGGCCGCTCCGGCATCGCGGGTACCGCCCGCCTCGGTATCGGCGAGTGGCTCGAGACCGATGGTTCGTCCCGGGCGAAAGTCGAAATCGGTGCCATCGGCGAGGTGCGCATCGAGCCCAACTCCCGTCTCCGGCTCATCAACGCTTCCGCCGACAACCACCGGCTCGAACTCGCCCGCGGCACGATGTCCGCCCTCATCTGGGCGCCGCCGCGCCTGTTTTTCGTCGAGACGCCCTCCGCGACCGCCGTGGACCTCGGCTGCGCCTACACGCTGACCGTGGACGACCAGGGCGCCGGCCTGCTCGAGGTCACCGCCGGCTATGTCGCGTTGGAGCACGGCGGCCGCGAATCCATCATCCCCGCCGGGCTGCGGTGTCGCACGCGGTCCGGCGCCGGACCGGGCACGCCCTTTGCCGCGAAGGCCGCCCCCGAATTCCGGCAAGCCCTCGATCGATTCGATGCCGGCGACCCAACCGCCTTGGCCGCAGTCACGGCGGCCGCCGGTGAAAGCGACGCCATCACGCTCTGGCACCTGCTGGCGCGGGTGCCGGCCACGGCGCGCGGCGCGGTGTTCGACCGGCTCGCCAGCTTCCGCCCGGCTCCGAACGGGGTCACGCGCGAGGGCATCGTCGCCGGCGATGACACCATGCGCCTCCGCTGGGCGGGCGAGCTTGGCCTGTTCGCCTATCGCTTGAAAACCAGGAAATAGGTCCGTCCTGCACTCACGCGGCCGAAACACGCCTGGTCGCCAGCCGGGACCCTTCCCGGTGGCAGGAAAGTTTCGTGGTCAAACCCTTCGTTCGTGAGCGGCATCCCATGGATGAACCCTCATTCACCATGAACATGACTCCTTCCGTGCGTTTCGCGCTCGCGGCGACCTGCACCCTCTTCCTCTGGCAGGCCGCTCGCGCCGGCACGCCGCTGATTTGCCATCCTTACGCCATCGGTGATGCCCCGACCCTGCCGGGTGGAACCTGGAAGGGCGCCGATCCGAGCTACGATCGCACGAACCTCGTGCGCGACACCCTCGCGCTGCTCAAGCCCGAGACGCCCGTGATTGTCCGCATGGAAACCCTGCGCCGCGCCGCGATCTATGCCACCGCGAACATGCGCGGTTGGGCGAAGAACGCCGCCTACACCACCGAGGATCGCGCAATCGCGGGCGCGCTCCTCGCGCACCTGCGCGAACGCACCACGGCTGCGCCAGACCGGGATCGCGCGCTCGCGCTGTTCGATCTCGGCTTCTTCACCGAGACCCTGCGGCAGACCAACCTGGATCCCGCGCTCGACGGCTACGACCTGTTGCTCAAGGTCGCCGAACTTCGACCGACCGACGCCGAGGTGCAGTTTGCCCTTGCGCTGGCCAGCTCGTGGCCGAAACGCCGGGACTACAGCGCCCATCTCGCCCAGGCGACCGCCGGCGCCAGGCCCGGCACGCTGCTGGCTGAGAACCTCGAGAGCCATTTGCCGCGGTGAGGCGGCAACAAAATCGTAGGGGCGCAGTCTTGCTGCGCCCAATCCCGGCCTGCCGGGATTCTCTGGGCGGTACAGGTGACGAGGATTCCGCGCTGCGCGCGGAATGGGCGCAGCAAGACTGCGCCCCTACCGAAGATCGGCCAGATTTGGGAATGGTGGAGCGCGTTGCTCCTCAACGCGCTGTTTCAGCCTTCGTCGAGCTGCAAGCCAACGTACTGGGGGGCAGCAGTCTTGCCCGTTCGCCATCTCCCTATCTGTAGGGGCGCAGTCTTGCTGCGCCCAATCCCGGCCTGCCGGGATTCTCTGGGCGGTGCAGGTGACAAGGATTCCGCGCTGCGCGCGGAATGGGCGCAGCGAGACTGCGCCCCTACGGAAAACCAGCCAGATTCGGACAAGGTGGAGCGCGTTGCTCCTCAACGCGCTGTTTCAGCCTTCGTCGATCTGCAAACCAACACACTGGGGGAGCGGGGCGTTTCCCCTCACCCGGTCACTTCTCCACGTCCCGGAACATCCAGCGGAGGATGTCGGGGAGGAGCGCGCCGCCGTGGTTGTCGGAGTGATTGCCGTCGCCCCAGACGTGTTTCACGTCGTAGCGCGCGCCGCCCAGCTTCTGGCGGTCCGCGTTGGCGTTGGCGTACTCGAGCGCGTTGAGCATCTGCTGGTTCGCGAGGAACCAATTGCCGTGCTCATTGGTGAGCGCCGTCCACTCCGGCTTGAAGCCCTTGGTGTCGGACAAATTGCTCAGGTCATTCTCGCCGTCCTGCAGGAAGATCCGGATGTTCCGCGGCGGATTCTTCCGGATCAGCGTGGGATAGAAATCGCCGCCGGGCACCATTGGCTGGTTGCCCCGCGCGGGACGATAGCCGATCGAGGTGTAGCTGCCGATCATGCTGATGACCTTGCGAAACTGGTCGGGACGTTCCCAGGCGACGGTCCAGGCGCAGATCGCCCCGCTGCTCGTGCCGCCGATAACGCGCCGTTCGACGTCGTCGCTGATCCGGTAGCTCTTCTTCAGTTCCGGGATCAGCTCATCGGCCAGCATCCGCGCGTAGGCGTCGGTCAAGACATCGTATTCCTGGGCGCGGTGGTTCGGGTTGCCCATGCCGAGGTTGTCGGGGTAATGGTCGCTCAGGTTGCCGGGCGTGATGAACAACCCGATCATCACGGGGATGTCGCCCTTGTGCATGAGGTTCTCCATCACCTGGTCCACGCGGAGCGGCCCCTTGGGATTGAGCGCGCGCTGGCCGTCCTGGAACACCAAGAGGCCGGCCGGCTTTTCGCCCGTGTACTGGGCCGGCACAAAAACCCAATAGCGCCGCACCGTCCCGGGTATGGCCGTGCTGCGCCATTCGAAGGGCCCCTCGAGCTTGCCCTTCGGGACATACTCCTGGGGGAGCGAGTCGGCGGTGAGCGGGTAGTCGCCCAGTTTGCGGGCGGGGGTGTCCTCAGCCGAGGACCCGAGACAGAGGACGGAGAACAGCAGGAGGAGGCGGATTTTCATGGGGTGGGGCGTAACCGACTCACCACAAAGTCACGCAGCGCACAAAGTCCAAACGGATTTCAGTCTAACTTCACTTCCCGGTCGGGTGGGGGCTTGCGCCGGCTGCGGGCGTGAGGTCGCCGCGAGCGGCGACCCTGCATGGGACCTCATTTCCAGGTCGCCATAAAGGCCTGTTGCTTCAACCAGCCAGTCAATTCGTCCGCCATCGCGCGGTGATCGCCCACGCGCGGGTGCTGCTCCGACCAGTGTTGGAACACGAAATGGCTCACTTTCCGGTCGGTGGCTTCGATTTCCTTCACGGCCGCGTCCCACGCTTCACGCAGGGCGGGGTCGTTCTTGCCGCTCCACATTCCGCCGCGCAGGAGCACGATTTGCGCGGCGGGATACGCCGCGCGCACGGCGCGCACGAGGGCGACATAGCCAGCCGTGAATCCGGGCGGAAACGGCCGGTGGTTGACCCGCGTGAAGGCCGAGTCGTTTTCGCCCAGATTGATGCACACGAGATCCGGCAACCACGAGGCGAGGTCCGCGCGGGCCGGATTTTCGCGCGGATAGACCTTGTACCAGGTATCGCCCGCGACCATGGGCACGAAGCCTTCGCAGATGCCCATGCCGCTCACCGCCATGGCGCGATGATCAGCCCGGAATGCCGCGGACGTGAGGCAGCCGTAGCTCAGCGCATGGTTGTGCGTGCGCCGGTCCTCCCACTGGTCCACGGCGCCGTCCTCGTTGTTGGCCCCCACCGTGATGGAGTCGCCGATGAACTCGATTTTCAACCGATACCCCGGGGCCGCGGGCGCCAGCGCCTTCGCGCCGGCCGCCAGCTCCACGCCCCGGAACGCCACGTGCCCGGCATCGGCTTCGCTGCGTTTGAATATCTCCAGTTGGTGCCGGCCGGGCTTGAGTGGCTGTGGCCAGGCAAAGCGGCCCCTGGCCCCGTCGGCGATTTCGGTCGCGCCATCGACGGACACATTGAAAAACGCCTGTCCGGTCGCCGGTCCGAATACCACGGCCAGCTTCTCGCCCTCGAAATCCACCCGGATGCGGCTGCCGGCCCAAATCACGACCGGGGCGGCCGGATCGGCGCGGTCGAATCGACCTTCATAGCGAAAAAGCGGGTCGGCGGCAGACAAGAGGTTCATGGCGGGTTCCGACGAGAAACAAGGCAGGGCGGCGCCGGCAACACCGGCGATGATCAGCGGGCGAATAAGTGCATTCACGGCCGCAATTCGGGCGCAACCCGGCCGTCCTGCCAACGCCAATAGTGAGAGAAGCTGAATGACATCACCGCGGCGGTAACTTGGCGTCAAAGGCCGACGTGATGCCGGGGACGGCCAGCCAGATGCAGGAACGTGGGCTGTGGCGAGTCGGTCAGGCGAAGCTCATTCCTGCAGGGAAAAGATCTCCTCCACCGGCCGCGCGAAGAGCTTCCCGATCTTGAGGGCCAACGGCAGGCTCGGGTCGTATTTTTCGGTTTCGATGGCGTTGATGGTCTGGCGCGACACCGCCAGTTGCTCGGCCAGGTCGCCCTGCGACCAGCCCCGTCCCGCACGCAGTTCCTTGAGGCGGTTTTTCATTTGTACCGGCACTTCGCCAGGCCCCAACCCACCGACCACAGGCAGAGCATGGCCATGAACGTCTCACCCAGGCCCATCCCATCCGCGAAGGGGCCGGTCGGGACCTTCTGCGCATTCAGGCTGCCGATGGCCGCGCCCAGGATCGTCGTGCCCAAGGCGGCGAACAGGAACGCCTCGACCTGGATCCGCCTTTGAAACTCATCGAGGCCCCGCACAAATCCAACCCAGCTGCGCACGTAGAGGAGTCCCGGAACCAACGGGGCCAGCGCCACCGTCGCGCGGAGAAACGCGCTCCAATCAGCCCGGTGGCCGACGAAATATTGTCCCACCAGGTGAAGGACCACCGCCACGGCCAGCCAGCGATTCAGACGCAAATCCGCCCGAAACGAATATTGGCCCGAACCGGGCTCCACGGTCTCCATCAGGTTTGGCTTGTTCATGGGCGCGGGATGTAAAGCATACTTGTCATCTGTCAAGCATACTTGTCAGGCGCGTGGCAATTTTGCCCTCCACAGGCACTTCCGCGACCTTCACCAGCCCGCCATCCTCAAGACTCCGGCGTCCGGGCCGATTACAGGCTGGTCATCCCACGCATCCATGGCCCTTGCACAACCGATCTCGGACACTCTCGTCCAGGAATTCATCATTCGCGCCGTCCGCAACGTCTGCACCCGGATGTTGAAGCGTGACGCGACCTTCGTCGAAAAAAGCGCCGACACGGCCTATGCGGGATTCAAGGACAAGCTCCACTTTTTCGGCAGCGTCGGATTCATCGGCCACATCGATGGCATGGTCTACCTGTGCATCCCGGACGATTTCGTGCAGGATGCCGCCGGCCGCGTGCTGGGGCTGAGCGCCGCCGAGATCGAGATGAGCGGCGACTCGGTGTTGAAGGATGTGGTGGGCGAAATCACCAACATGACCGTCGGCGGTTTCAAGAACGCGCTCTGCGACACCGGTTTTCCCTGCAAGCTCACCCTGCCCACCATCGTGCGCGGCGACCACCTGGCCGTCGCCGGACTCAAGGGCAGCGAACGCCACATCTTCCATTTCGACTGCGCCGGCCACCGCCTCATCGCCGACATCCAGATGCGGCACGAGGCGTGAAGGGCTAGCCCGTAGGGGCGCAGTCTTGCTGCGACCATTCCGCGCGCAGCGCGGAATCCTGATCGGTTCCCGAAGGCGTCGAGCTTGCTCGATCCTGTCGCGGTTACGTTTGAGCCGACCGCGCGAGTCCAGCCCCCACATCGCCGGAGGAATCCCGGCGCGCCGCGATTGGGCGCGGCAAGACTGCGCCCCTACCCTTTCGATCCTTCCAACTCCTCCCACCGCGCAAACGCGGTTGCGTGTTCGCGCTCGACGGTCTCCAGCCGCGCCTTCACCTCGGCGAATTTCGCCGCCTGCGTTTTGTAGAAGGTTGGATCGGCCAGTTGGGCAGTCAGGGCCGCCTGTTCCTGCTCCAAAGCCTCGATTCGGGCGGGGAGGGCTTCGAGTTCCTGGCGTTCCTTGTTGGTGAGCTTCCTGCCGGGCTTGGGTGGAACCTGCGCTCCGCGCAGGCTTTCCTTCTCCTCCCTGGCAGAGCCCGCGCGGAGCGCGGGCTCCGCCTTCGCGTCCCGCGCCGCCTGCTTCTTCTTCTCCTCCTGCCAATCCGTGTAGCCGCCGACGTAGTCGCCGATGTGCCCGTCGCCTTCGAACACGAGCGTGCTGGTGACCACCTCGTCGAGGAATTCGCGATCATGGCTCACGAGCAGCAGCGTGCCCTGGAACTCCACGAGCAGGTCCTCCAGCAGGTCGAGGGTCTCGGCGTCGAGGTCGTTGGTGGGCTCGTCCAGCACCAGCACATTGGCCGGCTTCGTGAAGAGCCGCGCCAGCAGCAGGCGGTTGCGTTCGCCGCCCGAGAGCACGCGCGCCGGCGTGCGCGCCCGGGCCGGCTCGAACAGGAAATCCTGCAGGTAGCTGATGACGTTGCGCGTGCGACCCTCGATCGTGACCGTCGGGTTGCCGTTGGCGATGTTGTCGGCGACGGTCTTTTGGTCGTCGATCTGCGCGCGCATCTGGTCGAAATAGACGACCTCGAGGTTGGTGCCGTGCTTGATCGCGCCGGCGGAGGGCGCGAGCTGGCCGAGCAGCAGCTTGATGAGCGTTGTCTTGCCGGCGCCATTCGGCCCGAGGATGCCGATCTTCTCGCCGCGCCGGACGACGAGGGAAAAATCGCGGATGACGGTCCGGGTGGAGTCCGGCGTCCCGGCGCTCCCCGCACCCGTCCCGAGGCCGGGTTCCACCGCGTATGAAAACGACACGTTCTCCGCCTCGATGACCTTCACCCCGGTGCGGTCGGCCTCGGCCAGCTTCAGGTTGGCGGTGCCGACGCGCTCGCGCCGGGCGCGGGCCTCGGCGCGCATGGCCTTGAGGGCGTTGATGCGGGCCGTGGCGCGCGAGCGCTGGGCCTTCACGCCGCGGCGGATCCATTCCTCCTCCTGGGCGAGCTTCTTGTCGAAGGCGGCGCGCTGCTTCTCCTCCTCCTCCAACACCTGTTGCTTGCGCACCAGGTAGGTGTCGTAGTCGCAGGCCCAGCCGGCGAGCCGGCCCCGGTCGAGCTCCACGATGCGGGTGGAGATCCGACGCAGGAAGGCGCGGTCATGCGTGACGAAGAACAGGGTCGGCTTCTTCTCCAGCAGGAATTCCTCCAGCCAGAGGATGGACTCGAGGTCGAGGTGGTTCGTCGGTTCGTCGAGCAGGAGCAGGTCCGGCTGGCCGGCAAGGGCCCGCGCGAGCAAGGCGCGGCGTTTCAAGCCGCCGGACAACGCGGCGAAATCCTGGCCGGGCTTCAACCCGGTGGCGGAGATGAGGTCCTCCACGCGCACGTCGCGCTCCCATTCCTCCTCGTGGTGGTCGTCATTGGGCCGCAGCCCCGAGGCGACGATGTCGTGGACGTTGCCGGCGACGTCCGCCGGCACTTCCTGGGTGAGGCGACGGTAGACGGCGTTGGCCGGGCGAAAGACGTCGCCGCTGTCGGGCTTCATCTCGCCGACGATCACCTTCATGAGCGTGGACTTGCCCGCGCCATTGCGGCCCAGCAGGCAGACGCGCTCACCCGGATCGACCTGGAAGTTGACCTTTTCCAGGATGGCGGGGCCACCGAAGTGGAGGGTGACGTCGAGCAGCGTGAGCAAAGCGGCCATGGGAACGGGCCAAGGTAGGCCGCGGCCGACCCAAACCAAGACATTTTTGGCCACGAAATGACCTCCCAACGCGGTAACGCCATGACCCCCTCGCCAAACCGTCATCCCGGGCGCAGCGCGGGGATGATGCCGGCGGTCGTGGGATCAAAATTGCCGATTCCCGAGGCCCGATTCCCGATTTCGCGATTTCCCGGCTCCAGGATTTCGCTCCCCGGCGCTCACCCGGGGTCCTGACTCATCTCAACGAGGATCCATGGCTAGTTTCGTTCGCTGGAAGCGCAGGAACCGCGGGCGGCGATTGGGCGAATCGACGTGGATCGCACGCCGAGACGGACGCCCTTTTATCGGCACAAGCGCTTATGCCTGAAGCGTGGATTGCGAAACGCGCGGGACCCCGTACGGTCCCGGGCCATGAGTGCAACAATCCGCTGGGGCGTGCTCGGATGGGCCCGCATTGCCCGCTTGAACGTCATCCCCGCGATCCAACGCTCGCAGAACGGCCGCCTGCACGCCGTCGCCTCCCGCAGCGAGGACAAGCTGGCCGAGTGCCGCGGCCAATTCAACCCGCCCGTGCTCTATCGCGACTACGGCGAACTCGTGCGGGATCCGCTGATCGATGCCGTATACAACCCGCTGCCCAATTCCCTGCACAAGGAGTGGACCATCCGCGCCGCCGAACAGGGCAAGCACGTGCTCTGCGAAAAACCCGCGGCGCTCAACACCGCGGAGACCCGCGAAATGATCGCCGCCTGCCGGGCCAACGGCGTCGTGTTCATGGAGGCCTTCATGTACCGCTACACCGCGCGCACCGCCAGGGTCGTGGAGACGCTGCGCAGCGGCGTCCTCGGCGAGATCAAGTTCATCCAATCCCAGTTCCGTTTCCTCCTCAACCGGCCGGGGGATGTCCGACGCGAACCCGCCCTCGGCGGAGGTTCGCTCTACGACGTGGGCTGCTACCCGGTCAATTTCACCGGCTTGGTGCTGGACACCGTCACCGGCAGTGCGCCCGGCGCCGGCCCGCGGCCGGAATCAATCCAAGCCCACTGCGTGGACATCAACGGCGTGGACGAGCTGTTCTCCGCCCTCCTGCGCTACCCCGGCGGGGTGACGGCGGCCATCCACAGCGGACTGAACGCCCAATTCCGCATGGGCGCGGAGATCATCGGCACGAAAGGGGCGCTCGAAGTACCGTTTACATTCCTCGGCAATGCCGGCCCGCTGACCCTGACCACGGGCGAGCAACGCCAGGAAATCCCCGTGCCGGAGAGCGACCGCTACCAGTTGCAGGCCGAGGACTTTGCGGACGCGATCCTGACGAAACGCCCGCCCCGGCTCACGCCCGAGGAGACCATCCGCAACATGGAGCTGATCGACCGGCTCTATGCGACCGCCCGCGGAGCCAGGACCTGACGCCCGGTGGCGCGGGCCGACGCCGGTGCACCCGGCCGCGAAAATGCGCCGGTACCGGCGCGTTTCGCCTCGAAACTACGGCTCGTCCCCGAACGCGAATTCCTGCGTGGCGGCCACGAGCACCGGCTTGCCGCGGCGCATCGCGGGCTCGAATTTCCATTCGCGGAGCGCCTTGATGGCCACGGAGGACAAATACGGTTCCGCGTCGGCATGCACGGCGGGCATGCGCACCGCGCCTTTTTCATCGATGTAGAAATGGACTTTGATGCGACCCTTGACGCCCTGCTTCCTGGCATCCTCGGCGTACCGGGGCGGCACCGTGAAGATTGCGACCGGCTGGTGATCGATCTCGCGGGCGGACCAAACCTGGTAGTCACTGCGCCGGGGGCCGATCCTCTCCACCATGTCCGACAGCGACTCCACCGGAGTCCGGCTGATCACCGCACCCTTTTGGCTGATGTCGATGGAGAGCTGCAGTTGCGCCAGCACGGGCACGCCGTCATAGCGGGCGGGCCGGTAGGTCCAACTCTGCAGCGCCGACACGCAGGGGCGAATCAGGTCGCGATGCGAAGCGGCCAGCACCAGGAAATCCGCCAGTTTTCCCTCCGCGTCGACATCGATGGCCACCACCACCCGGCCGTCGCGCAGGCCGGTCATCATCAGCGTGGCCGGCAATTGAGGTTCCACGGTGACCTCAACGCCAATTGATTCAAACGTGCCCTGGGCAAAGGCCGCCGAGGCCACCACCAGCGGCAGGACGGAACGCAGCAGAGTCTTCATGACGGGGCGGGGTTGAGCTTGCAAAGGACAGTATAGCCGCCGCAGGGGCTTTTTCTAGGGCATACTTTGCGCACTGTTTCCGTGTTTTCACCGGCCAAGGGATGCGCAGCCCGCATGGCTTTGCCGCCCGCGGGAAACCGTGCACCGTGGTCCCATGTCCGCTCCCGTTCCACCCATCGCCGCCGGTGTCCGCATCGGCCATGTCCACCTGAAGGTCGCCGACTTACAACGCGCCCTCGACTTTTACTGCGGCGTCCTCGGCTTCGAGTTGCAGCAGAAATACGGCACGCAGGCGGCCTTTGTCTCGGCCGGCGGTTATCACCACCATATCGGCCTGAATACCTGGGAAAGCCTGGGCGGGCGCCCGCCGCCGCGAGGCAGTACGGGGCTTTTCCATACCGCCATCCTCTACCCGACCCGCGCCGGCCTCGCCGACGCGCTGCGCCGGCTGGTCGCCGCCGGCATCCCACTCGACGGCGCCAGTGACCATGGCGTAAGCCAGGCATTGTATTTGCGCGACCCCGACCAGAATGGCGTGGAACTCTATTGGGACCGCCCGGAAAGCGACTGGCCCCGCGCCCCCGACGGCAGCCTGGCCATGGTCACGGAACCGCTGGACCTGCAGGATTTGTTACGAGATCAGGGGATGACCGGACTACCGGACAACGGAACCCAAAAACGGTGAGACAGGGGCGGAGCGCGATCGGGTCCGGCAGTGAGGCCGTCCCGTAGCCCCGAGTTTGTTCCGCAGACCGGCCGGTCAGGGCGACTTGCCCACCACTTTCCGGGGGGTCGAGCGCGAGGCAAACATCCAGCGGGAGTTCTCGTCCTGCGCATAGCGCCGGAACCTCTCCTCCCCCAAAAGCGCCATGGCCGCGGCCTGGGCCGCGAATTCCAGCTCGCGGAGCTTGGGACCGCTCGGCGCCCCCGCCCGGTTGATCAGGTGCTTCTGCCGGATCCGCCACAGCTCCAGCGCCAACCCCGGCTCCTCCGCCCCCGCGCGCGCCAATGCCGGCCGCATTTCGGCAAATTCAGGGTCGGCGCGACCAAGGTAGGTGGCGAAGCGATCATCGCCCAGCGTATCGCGGATGGCCGTCAGGTGGTCCAGGCGGGCCTCGCGCTGGTGGGCGTCGGATGTCCGCCGTGGCGGCAGGTCATCGGGTTGATAGGCCGCGCGAAAATCCCGTTCCAATTGAAACAGCCGCCGCTCCTCCCCGGTCGACAGCGGGATGCCCTCCAGCAACCGGCTGATTTCCCGCGCCGCGAGCGAATTCACCAGGCGGAATTCGGCCAGTTCATCGTGCTCAAGCACCTCCAGGATCGCCCGCCGCCATTGCCGGTTGACCTCCGTGATCGTCGCCCCCGCGGTCCCCGCCTGGATGCCCACGGTTTCCCGCAACCGCGCCGCCCGCATGCGCGGGATGAATTCACGGTCCACTGCCTGTACCTTCTCCACTGCCTCGGCGTTCAACCAGCCGAAGTTGCGCTCCGCCTTGACCGTCCAGATCTCCTCCAGCTTGGGCTGGAAGCGGTCGATTTCCTCCGCGCCAAAACCTGCCTGGCGCAGCCGTTGCAGGTTGGCCGGCGCCTCATCCGCGACGGCCATCAGCCGCCACATCCGGTTCTCCCGGTCCAGCGCAGCCAGTTCCTCCCCCGTAAGCAATCTCTCCGCGGCCCCAAAGCCCGGTCCAAAGGAAAGGACCAAGAGCGACGCCAGGGGGAAAATGCGGGGCCGGATCGGGCGACACAGACGCATGACGCGTCAGCCTGAGCCAATGCTGCAGGGAGGTCACGCCGGATTTGCCCGCACCCACCCGGCGGCGCCGCGCGAAGGTCATGGTCAGCCTGCCGCTCCCGGTGTGGGCCGCTCAAGCGGCGCCCCGATCAATTCGTGGACGAGCGAGACCAATTGGGCCGAGTCGAACGGTTTGGCGAGGGTCCGCACCGCCCCGAGCATGGCGGCGGCCTTCAGCATGCCGTTGACGCGATAAACGCTGGAACCGGACATCGCGACGAGCGGCGGACACGGGATGCAGCGGCGGAGCAAGCCCAGCAATTCCAGGCCGTCGGCCTCGGGCATGAAGACATCGCTGATCACCAGGTCCACCTGTTGCCGCTTGATGAAGTCCATCGCGGCCCGGCCATCGTGAACGTGCGCCACCGCATAACCCCGGCGCCGCAGCACGTCGGCCATCGAGCGCACCAAGGCAACGTCATCGTCGACCAGCAAGATCTCAATGCGGACCGCAGGTTCAGGCTCGGGCATGGCTGCTCGCGGGCGTGGAAGGTTGGGCCCCCGCCGACAAGGCTACGGGCGAGTCCTCAAAAAACTCCTGGGCGACGACCTTCCCACCCGCGGTCGCCCGCGGAAGCACCGGCAATTTCGCGCTGGGCGGCGTCATCGCCCTGGCGCTGGCGGGCGCGGCTGCGGTCCCGGCTGCTTCCTCCACGTGTCCGTTCACGATGCGCAGCAGGTCGGTGACGCAGCTCTTGAGCGTCACGGCCTGGGCATTGAGCTCCTCCGCGGCGGCGGCGTTTTCCTCCGCGCTCGAGGCGTTGCCCTGGGTGACGCGGTCCATCTGGCCGACCGCGGCGTTGATCTGGACAATGCCTTCGTTCTGTTCGCGGGAAGCGGTGGCGATGCCGGCGACAAGCTCGTCGAGCCGGCGCGTTTTCTCCACGATCTGGGAGAACCCGGTGGCGACCTTGCCGCTGAGGCTGGCGCCAAGCTGGCTCATGCGCACGGCCTCGTCGATCGTGTTGGCGGTCTCCTTGGCCGCACTGGCACTGCGCTGGGCCAGGTTGCGGACTTCCTCGGCGACGACGGCGAAGCCGGCACCGGCCTCCCCCGCCCGCGCGGCCTCGACGGCGGCGTTGAGCGCGAGGATGTTGGTCTGGAAAGCGATCTCATCGATGGTCTTGACGATGGCGGCGACACTGGCGCTCGCCTTGGCGAGGTCCGCCATGGCATTGGCCATTTGCTTCATGTCGACCGCGCCGGCATCGGCGGTGGCGCGGGTATCGGCGGCCAGGTTCTTGGCCGTCGAGGCATGCTCGGCGTTGCGCTTCGTCATGCTGGCCAGTTCCTCGAGCGAGGCGCTGGTTTCCTCGAGGGAGGCCGCCTGCTCGCTGGAACCGGAGGCGAGGGTCTGGCCGGCGGACGACACCTGGGTGGAGGCCGCGGCCACCTCGTCGGCGCCGGTGTTCAGCTCCAGGGCGATGGCGCGCACCGGGCGGGAAATGCCCCGGGCAATCCACCACACGATGACGAGGACCACGAGCAGGACCGTGGCGGCGATTGTCATGATCGCATTGCGCAGCTGCCGGGCTGGCGCGAGCACCTCGCTTTCGCGAATGGTGACCACCACCGCCCATGGCGTGGCCGAGTGGCCGATGCGGATCGGATGGGCGAAACGGTAGGTGGTGTCGTTGAGGGTGTGGGAGAATGATTCCGTTTCAAATGGCTCGCCCTGCCTCAGCTTGCCCAGGAACGGCTCGACCCACGGGTCCGTCGCGATCATCGGCTTGCCGCAGCGTTCCAGCTTGGGATGCGCGACATAGAGGCCTCGATTCGAAACGACCGCCACATAGCCGGTCTCGCCCACCTTTTCCTTGGCGATTTCCTCGGCCAGCGTGGCCAGGGGCAGGTCGACCCCCACCACCCCGATGAACTTCGACCCGGCGTCCTGCACGGGCGCGGCGAGGCTGGTCATGAGCACGTCCTTGTCACCCACCTTGTAGATGTAAGGTTCGATCACCGTCTCCTGGTTGGCCCGCTTGGTAACGAGGTAGTAGTCGCCCGCGCCCTCGAGCGTGTAATCCTTGTTCGGCTCGACCTTGATGGTGCCCGCGCCGCGGTTCCAATAGGGCACATAGCGGCCCGTCGCGTCATGGCCCGGCTTGCCGACAAAGTCCGCGTCGTGGCCGTCGAAGGCGTTGGGTTCCCAGCAGGTCCAAATGCCAATGTAATCGGGCGAACGTTCGAGCGCGCTGCGGAGAATGGCATCGGCCTGCGCGCGATCCGGATGACCGGACGCGATGACACCTTGGAAAGCCTGGCTCAGCGCCCGGGCGGTGCCGATGGCGTTATCGAGCCGTTCCTCCGTGCGGGCACCCAGCGCCTCGGCCGCCTTGCGGCTCAGGGCAAACGCATCTTCCCGCGCATTGCGGTTGGCGCGGATCGAAACCAAGGTGGCAAGCACGGCCAGTCCGCAGAAAACCGCGGTGCCGATCGACAGGAGCATGCGGGCATTGAGGCCGCGTTGGGTGATGAATTTCATGACGTGGTGAAGTTTTTTTGGGAGTGGAAGCGCTTCCCGCCCGGAACAAACGGGCCAAAAGCAAAAGGCACAGTCGCGTCGTGTCCTCCGGGAGGACAATGACATGACTGTGCCTTCGACTCGCAGGCCCGTGTGTCCTGCTCGAGAAAGCTGCCTGCAACCGGGTTGCAGGCGTTCCGCCCTTTATATCGTCCGTCTGCCGGGCGCCTTTAACGCATCTTTCGGCCTCCGGGAGGCTGGCTTCAACCAATTGCAGGGTCGGCGCTTGGCGACCTCGCGGGCAAGGTCGGCCAAGGCCCGACCCTCCACTGCCCTGTCGCTCAGATCATTGCTCCCGGATCGCCTTCCCGCCCGAGGAGCTGCTCCAGTTGTTTGCGCAGATCAGCCAGGTCCTTGCTTTTGAAGTTCTGCCGGGTGCGCTCCAGCACCTCCACGGTGTGGCGCAGGGCGGCAACGTGATCCACGTGCCGGAGCTGGCCCGCCGCGCGCCGGTCCAACGACTGGGTGGCCCGCTCCAGGTCGGTCAACAGCAGGATGACCTGGCGGAGCGAAACCCGCAGGAAGTCCTGCAAAGGCCCGCCGGGCACCACCGCCGAGGTCCGGGGCACCATCTGCTCGACCTGGGCAAGTTCGCGCTCCCATTCGCGCAACCGCCGGCGGCCCGACTGGATCAGGCTGAAATCGCGGAAATCGGCGATGGCCTGGTCGAGCACGCGCGTCAGTTCTTCAAAATCCGGCGGCTTCGTCAGGTAGGCGGTGACCGGCAGCCGCACCGAACGCGCCGCGGTCTCCACCGAGGGCCGGCCGGTCAGCAGGATGATGGGCAGGCCCGGGGCAAATCGACCGACCGTCTGGACCAATTCCAGGCCGGCATTGCCCGGCATGTGGATGTCGGAGATCAACGCCTCGCAGGGCGAATGCTGGAGCTTGGCGACGGCCTCGTCGGCATTGGCGGCGGTCTCGCAGGCGTAGCCGAGGCGCCGCAGCATCGTCGCGATGCCTTCACGGGCCGCCTGGTCATCGTCCGCGAAGAGGACGCGGCCGCGGGTGTCGGGTGTTCTGGTTTCCATGTCAGCGGTTGGCATTGTTGCGCAGGGCCTGGCGCACCGCGCGGGAAAGCTCGGCGATGTCGATTGGCTTCGCCACCAAGGGATACCCGGCTTCACCGCCGCCGCCCTTCGGGTCGGGTGGACCATCGAGCCCGCTCATCAGCAACACGGGCAGGTTGGGCCACCAGTCGCGCACCTGCGCGATCAGCTCGGGGCCGGACACGTGCGGCATGGTGCGGTCGGTCAGCATCAGGTCGAACGCCGTCGGGGTGGCCCGGAACGCCGCCAGGGCCGCCTGCGGATCGGTGAACGTCTGCACCCGGTAGCCGATGCGGCGCAACATCGCGCCGATGGCCGAGCAGATTGCCTCTTCATCGTCCACCACCAGCACGCTTTCGCCGCTGCCGGGCACAATGTCGGAGTCCATCACCGGCAACGCGCTGCCCGTCTCCGTTGCCTCGGGAAAATACAGGTCGAAGGTCGTTCCCGCCCCGGGCCGGCTCTGCACAAAGATGGCCCCGTCGTGGTCCCGCACGATGCCGTGAACCATCGCCAGCCCGAGACCGGTGCCTTCGCCCGGTCCCTTGGTGGTGAAGAACGGTTCGAAAATGTGCGTCAGGACGGATGCATCCATCCCGTGGCCGGAGTCGGCCACCACCAGGTGGGCATAACGCCCGGGCTGCAAGTCCGGCAGGCCGAGGCAGGCGGCGGCGTCGAGCGCCCGCGCCGACAGGCGGACCGCCAGGCGCCCCGGGCCGGCCCGCATGGCATGGGCGGCGTTGGTGCACAGGTTCATCAACACCTGGTGGATCTGGCTGGCATCGGCCAGCACCGGGGGCGCTTCCGGGGACAAGTCCTGTTCCATTTCGATCGTGGACGGCAGCGAGGACCGCAGCAGGCCGAGGGCCTCCTGCAGGATCGGCTGCAGCCGCTGCTTCAGCCGCTCGTGTTGCTGCTGGCGGCTGAAGGTCAGGATCTGCCGCACCAGTTCCTTCGCCCGGTTGCTGGCGCGCCCGATCTCCGCCAGGCGGAGGCGGACCTGCGCCGGGTCGGCCGCGTCCATCACCGCGAGTTCCTGGTTCACGATGATCGCGGTCAGGATGTTGTTGAAATCGTGCGCGATGCCGCCGGCGAGCGTGCCCAGCGCCTCGAGCTTCTGGTTCTGCCGGAGCTGCGCCTCGAGCAACGCCTTCTGGTCCTCTGCCCGCCGCCGCTCGGTGATGTCCTCGAGGACGTTGAGGAAGCAGGCGCGGCCCGCCACGTCGATGAGCTCGGCATTGGACAGCGTGGTCATGATGCGCCCATCCCGCGCGCGCAGCGGCAGCTCCATGCCCTGGACCCGGCCTTTTTCCTTCAGCTCGTGCACCAGCTTCTCGCGATCGCCCGGGTCGACCCAGATGCCCAGTTCGAGCGAGGTGCGACCGATGACTTCCCCGCGGCTGTAGCCCGACAGCTGTTCAAACCCGGCGTTGACGTCGACATAGCGGCCGGTCGCCACCTCGGAGATCGTCAGCGAGTAAGGGCTCGAGCGGAAGGCCATGGCGAACTTCTCTTCCGACTCGCGCAATGCCTTGGCGGCCTGCACCTGCTCGGTGATGTCGTGGCTGATGATGACCAGGCAGGGTCGGCCCGCGATCTCGACCTTCTCCACCGACATCAGGAACTCGCCCAGTTGGCCGTGGCGGCTGCGCGCGCTGACCTGCAGGTTCCGGACCCGGCCATGTTCCTGCAGCTCGCGCAGCATCCGGTCGCGGTCCTCCTGGCTGGTCCAGATGCCCCGCTCCTTCGCCGTGTGCCCGATCAACTCCTCGCGGGTGTAGCCCGAGAGCCGCTCAAAGCCCTCGTTCACATCGAGGAACCGTCCCGACTCCAGCTCGGAAATCGAGATCGCATCCGGGCTCGCGCGGAAGGCCTTGGCGAATTTCTCCTCCGAATCCCGGAGGGCCTGCTCGGCCTGGAGCCGCTGGGTCACGTCGCGCAGGACCGAAATGTTGTGCGGCCGGCCATGGATTTCGACCAGTTCGGCCGACACCTCGCAGAACCGCGTTTCGCCGTTGCGCCGGCGGAACCTCGCCCGGAAATCGCGCACCAGGCGGTCGCGCTGCAAGGCCGCCATGAAGGCGCGGCGCTCGGCGGGATCGACCCAGATGCCCATCTCCATCGGCGTCCGTCCGATCGTTTCCTCCCGCGTGTAGCCGAAGAGCCGCAGGTGCCCCGGGTTGACCTCGAGGTACCGCCCACTCTCGACCTCGTGCACCGAGACCGCGTCCGGGCTGGTGCGGAAGACCAGGGCAAATTTCTCCTCCGACTCGCGCAGGGCGCGTTCCGTGCGCTTGCGCTCGCTGATGTCCATCACGGCGATGACATTGCCCGCCGCGTGGTTTGCCGGGTCGAACCAGACGGCGTTGATCACCACGTCGATGGTGCGGCCGTCCTTCACCCGGAGGCGGGTTTCGAAGGAAATGGAGGCCTTGCCCTGCGCCGCCATCTCCGCCACCTGCCGCCCGACCGCCAGGTAGTCCTCCTCCGTGTCGTAAAGGATCCGCGTGGGCTGCCCGTATAATTCCTTGCCGGTGTAGCCGAGGAGCCGCGCCATCGCCTCGTTTGCCTCGAAGATGACCCGGTTCGCGACGCGGGCCACGCCGAGGGGCGCCACGCCCACGACGCTCTGCAGCTGCGCGGTGCTCTCCCTCAGGGCCGCCTCCGCCTGCTTGCGGGCGGTGATGTCCAGCGTGACGCTGAGCGTGCAAGCCTTGCCGCCGATCGTGATCGGGCCGCAGCTGACCAGGCCCACGAGTTCGCGCCCGTCCCTCGCGTGGAACCGCATCTCGAAATCCACCGCCCGGCCGCGCTGCTGCATCTCGCGCACCAGCCGCTCGCGGTCGGCGGCGTTGATCCAGCCGAGTTCGGCCCCGGTGTGTCCGACCACCTCGTCCCGCGTATAGCCGGACGCCTGCAGGGCCGCCTGGTTCACGTCGAGGACAAGGGAGTTGGCCACGTCGGAAATCACGATCCACACCGGCGCCTCCTGGAAGATCGTCGCGAACTTTTCCTCGGACTCGCGCAACGCCAGCTCGGCCCGCACCGCCGCGGTGATGTCGCGGGAATTCCGCAGGACGCATTTCTTCCCGCCCAGGTGGATCACCTCCGCGCTGAGCAGCAGCACCAGCGGTTCGCCCCGGCGATTCCAGGCTTCGACGCGGAAGTCGCGGATGTGCCCATCGCCCGCGAGCATGCGGCGCAGCATCTCGTCCCGCGTCGCCTGTTCGCGCAGGATGCCGAGCTCCAACGGCGTCCGGCCGATCGATTCCGCCCGGCTGAAGCCAAACACCCGCTCGTGCGACTCGTTCACTTCCAGGTAACGGCCGGTTTCGAAATCGCTGATCGACATGATGTCGGGGGACACCCGGAACGCGGTGGCAAACCGCACCTCCGACTCGCGCAGCGCCTGCTCGGCGCGACGCTGCTTCGTAACGTCCTGCGACGAATAGAGCAGATATTGGCAGTCGCCCGTCTCGTCCAGGATCGGGGTGATGGTGGTGTGGCCGTGAAAATTGCCCGCCGGAGTCCGGGTCTCCTCCTCGTATTCCAATGGCTGGTGCGTCCGGATCACGGCCTCGTACCGGCCCCGGATCGTCGCTATCGACGCCGGATCGAAGCCGAACTTCGTCACGATTTCGTCAAAGGTCCGTCCCTCCAGTTCCTGGGCCCCGAATTCGTAACCGGCGGCGCGGACCGTGTCCAGATAAGGGCGGTTGACGGAAACCACCCGAAACAGCACCGCCGGCTCGACCCGGGCCAGGAGCATCATGTCCCGGGCGCTGTTGAAGACCAGGGCGAGGTACTGCTCGCGGGTGCGCAGGTCGGCTTCCAGCGCCGCCCGGGATTTGGCGACGTCAGCAGGCATGGCGGTCAACCGGCCCCAACCGTCGGGGCCAAGGCGGAAAAGTGCTGGTGGCGGTCAAGACGTGCGTGCCAGCCGACCCCGGCTGGGAAAGGAACTTTGCCGCCCGGCAAAAGCCTTCGCAAGTCAACAGTCCCGACGGCGTCCATGTAAAAAGGACGCCGGCCCGCTAGGCAGGCCGGCGTCCGTCCTTGGCACACAACGGCGACGCCCTACCTGGCATCGCCAAAATCAAACTCCTGCGCCGCGGCGACCAGCACGGGCCGGCCATAGGCGGTGGGCGGGGCGAACCGCCAGTTGCGGACCGCCGCCAGCGCCTGCTCCATGAGATAAAGGTCGGTCCCGGCGGAAACCGCCGGCAGGCGGACGCCACCCTGCTCGTCGATGTAGAAGTGCACCTCAACCTTGCCGCGGATGCCCGCCTTCGCGGCCTGGAGGGCATAGCGCGGTGATTCCCCGGCGAGCCGCTCCGGCATCCGATCGAGTTCGGCGATGCGGCCGGGCCGGTAAACCGGGGCGCCGTCCCCGAGTTGGTCGAACGCATCAAACATGAAGTGGTTGGTGATGTTCGAGGAAATCACCGCGCCTTCGACGGTGAAATCGAAGCGCAATTCCGTCCGCACCGGCACCGGGGAGCCATCGAGACGCGCCGGGATGAACGTCCAGCTGCTCACTGCCTCGCGGGCGGCGCGGGCCAGTTGCGGCTGGGTGTACGCCAGGACGAGCGTATCCTGGACCTTGCCCTCGGCGTCGATGCTCACGGCGACGACGGCGTAGCCCTTGGTGATGCCGAGCAGGGTCAACCCGGACGGATATTGCGGCAGCGTGTTGCCGGGTCCGATCTTGGCGGATTCAAAAGCGGCGCTCGCCGGGAGGGCGAACGCGAGCGCGGACAGGAAAGCGATCAGGCGGGGTGATTTCATGGCGGGAATTGGGTTCACCGCGCATAACCCCGGCGACGCGGGCATCCCTTCAAGGCCCGGAAATATTTCCGTGTGACGTCCCGATTGCGGCGGCGTCTGCCGGGTGGCGTGCGGTGACCTCAATGCGCTTCGTGTCACGCGCCGTGGGCTCAGGCCGCTCCACCTCGCGACCCGCCTGCCTCCAGCCTTCCCCGCTTTCGGGTAGTGGGTCCATTTGTTTCTTTCGCGGTGGCGTGAATGTAGGGTCGGCGCTTGCGCCGACCTCATGCGCGAGGCCGGACCAAGGTCCGACCCTACATCGGACTGAAATGGACCCACTACCCCGCTTTCGCGTGGACTCGACCGCAATCCCCGCCCTTATTGCCGGCACCCCATGACCGCCCCCCACCCCGCGCGTGAGGCCACGCGCCTGAGCGAACTGTCACCGCAACAATGGAAATCCGGGCTCGCCGCGTGGCTCGGCTGGATGTTCGACGGCCTGGAACTGCATCTCTACACGCTCGTCGCCACGCCGCTCGTCGTGCAACTGCTGGCCGCCTCCAGCGCGGCCGACCCGAACGTGAAGGAAAAGGCCGCGTACATCCAAGCCGCGTTCCTGGTGGGCTGGGCCGTCGGCGGGGCGTTTTTCGGGCGGCTCGGCGACCTGCTCGGGCGCAGCCGCACGCTGGCGCTCACCGTGCTCACGTATGCCTGTTGCACCGGCCTCTGCGCCTTCGCGCAAACCTGGTGGCAACTGATGATCTTTCGCTTCATCGCTGCGGTCGGCATCGGCGGCGAATGGGCGGTCGGCGCGTCGCTGCTGAGTGAAACCTGGCCCCGCGCCTGGCGCCCGTGGATCGCCGCCGTGCTCCAGTGCGGCGTGCACCTCGGCATCATCGTGGCCGCGGGGGTGGTGTACCTCCTCAACGTCCAGCCGGGACAGGAACGCTGGGTTTTTCTCATCGGCATCGTCCCCGCGCTCCTCGTTTTCTGGATTCGCAAGCAGGTGCCGGAGCCGGACGACTGGAAGGAGGCCGCCTCCGCCGGCCCAAAGCCGGGCCTCGCCGAACTCTTCCGCGGCGCGGTGGCCCCCATCACGTGGAAGACGATGATCGTCTGCGCCCTCGGGCTGTCGGCGTGGTGGCTGTTCATCTTCTGGCAGGCGCAGCATGTGCGGAAACTGTTGGTCGATTCGGGACTGCCCCCGGCCGAGGTGACCCGCCAGGTGTCGTTTTCGTTCTTCTTCACCATCGTCATCACGATCTTTGGCACGCTGTTCGCGGGCTGGCTGGCGCAACGGACCACCAACAAGCGCGCGATCATCATCATGTTTTTCGGCCTGTTCGCGTTCATGGCGGGGGCCTTCGTCGTCCCGCGCGGCCACGCCGAGTTGTCGTGGTTCTGGCTGCCGGCGGTGGGTTTCTGTTCCGGCGGCTTCGGCCTGTTCACCATGTATATGCCGCCGCTGTTCCCGACGCTGCTGCGCACGACGGGCGCGGGCTTTTGCTACAACATCGGCCGCGTCGCCGCGGCCGCGGCGGCCGTGATCTTCGGCTGGCTCGCCCCCGTGGGCGAAATCCGCATGGCCCTCTTCTACTCCAGCTTCCTCGCCCTCGCGGCCGCCCTCTGGTCGTTCTGGCTGCCGCCCGATGCGAAGGACGCGTAGGCGGATTGATGATTTACGATTGACGATTGACGATCGCGCGGCGGGATGGCCGGGGTTGGTCAGGATTGATTGGCAGCTAGGAGAAACCTGACTTCCACGATTCCCTTTTTGGAGCTACGCCGGCTATTGGCGAAGCCGTTTTGGCGGTAGCTCCTGCTTGAAGTGAACCACCGTCACTACTTCCAACTCCGTCTCAGAGATACGATAAATGATCCGGTAGGGCGACTCATGCACTTCGCGGAGCGGAGCCTCGGGATATTCATGCACCCGATGGCCCTGCAAGGGTGCCTTGGCCGCATGCTCCACCCGCTCGACGATACGGGCCACCATCTGGTCTGCGTAATAATCGGAGTCATTCGCGATGAACCTCCGGATCGCCCGGAGCGAGCGCCGTGATTCATCCGACCAGACGATGCTCATGACCCAACGAATTCCCGGCGGATGGCCGCGTGGGAATGCGTGCGTCCTGTCCGAAGATCTTCCAACCCGGCTTCGATCTTCTGCCGCACATAAATGCGATACATAAGGTCGTCCCACGAGGAAGAAGCCGGCAGGCCGCGCACCAGCTTGAGCGCTTGGGCTTTCACATTGCGACGCTTGGCAGCAGTCATCGGCATGCCGACAACCTGTAGGAAAGCTCGCTCATGGCAAGCGACTCTTCGTCCCAAGCCAAGCGACAGCAGCGTTTCAGACGAATCAACCCCGCGCCCCACGGCGTAACCCTGCTTCAGCGCCCGAAGAAATAGAGCGTGTCCGAAGTGCCGATCACAAACGACCGCCCGGTCTCTGAAAAGCCGACCACGCGTGGCTCATAGTCATCGAAGATTTTACGGGCCCCGGATGCTCTATTTTCGACGAGAACGGAACATCCGAGCGGCTGCAGGAAAACGGCAATCCTGGGCCAATCTGGAGCCGCCATTTCGAGACGCCACCCATCGCGCGTGGAATGCGGCAATCCACCGCCAGACAAACCAGCGATGCGAACTTGAACATCTTCATGCGGCGCGATCGAGGTCGCTGTGAGCTGAATCTCATCAATCCATGCTCCACCGTCCTCTCGATCTCGGCCGATTCGCTTGCCAGTCATCGCTTCGAACAAACCTCGCCCTGATGAAGTAATCGCGAGGAAAATGTCCGAGTCTGGAAGATAACCACCGTCGGCCAGGCCACCGATCGCGACGGAAATTACTGGCCGCCACGGCGACGGCGGCTGAACGACGGCCATCTTAGATAGCCGTTTTCGTAGTGCTTCTTGGTGCGTCATCATTTCGCCCAAATTGATATTCAGACAACGTATAAAGCCTACACTGCTTGGCCCGCCACCCCGACAAGGTCCGACATTCTGTTCTCGCTCAACATTCAAATCCTTGCTGTGGGCTCTTGCCGCAACTTTCTGCCCTGCAAATGCCTGCGTTTTACGACTCCACGGACCTGGCTGGACGAACCAACTCACCCTCCTGCCCTTGGACCACCCCGGTTCATCAATCGTAAATCATAAATCGTAAATCCCCCCTTGGTCTGGCTCCTGCTTAGGTGCGAGCCTCCCCTCATGGCCATCCACGTCGCGCTCAACCACCGGACCCATTACAAATACGACCGCCCCGTCACCCTCGGCCCCCAGGTCATCCGGTTGCGCCCGGCCCCGCACTGCCGCACTCCGGTCCTCAGCTACTCGCTGAAGCTGACCCCGGCCAGGGGCCACTTCCTCAACTGGCAGCAGGACGCCTTCAGCAACTATCTCGCGCGCGTCGTCTACCCGGAGAAGGTCACGGAGTTCGCCGTCGAGGTCGACGTCGTGGCCGAAATGTCGGTCTACAACCCGTTTGACTTCTTTCTCGAGCCGTCCGCCGAGAAATTTCCCTTCAAGTACGAGAAGAAGCTCGCCACCGAACTTGCGCCCTTCCTGCGCCGGAACGCCCGCAAGCCCAAGTTCGCCGACTTCGTCGCCTCCATCCCCCGCCAGCCGCAGCGCACGATCGATTTCCTCGTCGCCCTCAACAGCCAGGTCAACCGGCTCGTCAAGTATGTCATCCGCCTGGAACCGGGCGTACAGACGCCGGAGAAAACCCTGGCCGCCGCCAGCGGTTCCTGCCGCGACTCCGCGTGGCTCCTCGTCAACGCCCTGCGCCACTGCGGCCTCGCCGCCCGCTTCGTCTCGGGCTATCTCATCCAGCTCAAGGCCGACCAGAAATCCCTCGACGGCCCGAGCGGCGCGGAGAAGGATTTCACCGACCTCCACGCCTGGTGCGAGGTGTACCTCCCCGGCGCGGGCTGGATCGGCCTCGACCCAACCTCCGGCCTGCTCGCGGGCGAAGGCCACATCCCGCTCGCCTGCTCGCCCGAGCCATCCAGCGCCGCGCCCATCAGCGGCGGCGTCGACGCGTGCGAAACGAAGTTCGACTTCGCGATGTCCGTGACCCGGGTCCATGAGTCGCCGCGCGTCACGCTCCCCTACACCGAGGAACAATGGACGAAGATCGAATCGCTCGGCCACCAGATCGACGCCGAGCTGGTGAAACATGACGTGCGCCTCACGATGGGCGGCGAGCCGACCTTCGTCTCGCTCGACGACCCCGACGGCCCGGAATGGAACTTCGTCGCCGCCTCGCCGCGCAAGCGCGTGCTCTCGGGCGAACTGATCAAGCGGCTGCGCCGCAGGTTCGCCCCCGGCTCCCTCCTCCACTATGGCCAGGGCAAATGGTATCCGGGCGAACAACTGCCCCGCTGGTCGCTGGCCGCGTACTGGCGCAAGGATGGTGTCCCGATCTGGCACGATGATTCCCTCATTGCCGATGAATCGAAAAATTACGGCCACGGCGCGACGGAGGCGAAGGAGCTCGCCACGCGCCTCGCCCGGACCCTCGGCGTCGACCCCGGGCACCTCATCCCGGGCTACGAGGATGCCTTTTACTACACGTGGAAGGAGCGCCGCCTGCCGTCGAACGTCACGCCCGCGCAGACCAACCTGAAGGACAAGCTGGAGCGCGAGCGCATCGCCCACATTTTCCAGGAGGGCCTCGGCTCCGTCGTCGGCTATTCGCTGCCCATCCAGCGCGCAGTGGTCGACGGCCGCCCCGGCTGGGTCTCCGGCAAGTGGTTCCTGCGCGACGACGACACGCTCTGGCTGATCCCCGGCGACTCCCCGATGGGCCTGCGCCTCCCGCTCGATTCGATCCCCTGGGTCGCCGAGAAGGACTATCCGTGGAACTGGCCGCAGGATCCTGCGCAAAATCTTCCGGCGCTGCCGAGGGAAACGGCCTACGACCGCCGCCGGCTCGAGGCGCTCAAGGCCGGCCAGCGCATCCTGCAAGGCGGCGTTTCGCCAACCCCCGCCGGCTACGGCCCGGGCCAGCGCGCGCAGGACCCCGCGGTCCCGCCGCCGCCGCCCGGGACCGACCCCACCCGCCGCCCGCAACCGGGGGAGAGCGCGCCGTGGATCATCCGCACCGCGCTCTGCGTCCAGCCGCGCGACGGACGCCTTCACGTTTTCATGCCCCCGGTCAAGACAACCGAGGATTACCTCGACCTGATTGCCGCCATCGAAACGACCGTGACCGAGATGGGCGTGCCCGTGATCATCGAGGGCGAGGCGCCGCCGAAGGACCCGCGCCTCAACAAGCTCGGCGTCACGCCGGATCCCGGCGTCATCGAGGTCAACCTGCACCCGAGCAAGACGTGGGACGAACTCGTCGAGCGCACCACCGCGCTTTACGACGAGGCCCGCGCCACCCGGCTCGGCACGGAGAAGTTCATGCTTGATGGCCGGCACACCGGGACCGGCGGCGGCAACCACATCCTGCTCGGCGGCGAGACGCCCGCCGACTCGCCAATCCTGCGCCGGCCCGACCTGCTGCGGTCGCTGGTCGCCTATTGGCAAAACCATCCCTCGCTCAGCTGGCTGTTCTCCGGCATGTTCATCGGCCCGACCTCGCAGGCCCCGCGCATCGACGAGGCGCGCCATGATTCGCTGTACGAACTCGAGGTCGCATTCCGGGAAATGGACCGCCAGCTCGCGTCGCTCAACCACGTGCCACCGTGGCTGGTGGACCGGCTGTTCCGTCACCTGCTGGTCGACGCCACCGGCAACACCCACCGGAGCGAGTTCAGCATCGACAAGCTCTTCGCTCCCGAAAGCGCCGCCGGCCGCCTGGGCCTGGTCGAAATGCGCGCCTTCGAGATGCCGCCGCACGCCCGGATGAGCCTCGCGCAACACCTGCTGCTGCGCGGCCTCGTGGCGAAATTCTGGCGGCAGCCCTACACCAACGGGCTCGTCCGCTGGGGCACCGACATCCACGACCGCTGGATGCTGCCGCATTTCAACCGGACGGATTTCAACGACGTCATCCGCGACCTGCGCCTGGCCGGGCAGCCGTTCGAGGCCGGATGGTTCGACCCGCATTTCGAATTCCGTTTCCCCCGCGTCGGCGACTTCGCGGTGCGCGACATCCACGTCGAACTCCGCGCCGCACTCGAACCCTGGCACGTCCTCGGCGAGGAGCCCGGCCCCGGCGGCACCGTCCGCTACGTCGACAGTTCGCTCGAGCGGTTGCAGGTCAAGGCAACGGGTCTGGCGGGCGACCGGTTCGCGCTCACGTGCAACGGCCACCGGATCCCGCTGCAGCCCACCGGAACCAATGGCGAAGGCGTGGCCGGGGTGCGCTACCGCGCCTGGCAGCCGCCGGAGTGCCTGCAGCCGACCATCGGCGTCCATGCGCCGCTCGTATTCGACCTGGTCGACACCTGGAACAAGCGTTCGCTCGGCGGTTGCACGTATCACGTCGCGCATCCGGGCGGCCGCAGCCACGACACCCTCCCGGTCAACTCCTATGAAGCCGAGAGCCGCCGCCTGGCCCGCTTCCAGGCCATCGGCCACACGCCCGGCGGCATGCGCGCCGACCTCCCGCGCACCGGCAAGCCGGAGCTGCCGTTCACGCTGGACCTCAGGAATCCATAGAACCTATGGGCCCGATAAGACCTGTAGGTCCCATAAGCGCTGAAGCCCGACGCCTTACCCCACTCTTGCCTCACCGGGCCCCTTGCGAAAGCCTCCCCCTATGTCCGCGCCGCCCTTCAGCGCCCATTCCGTCCTGCATGGGTACACCGGCAAGGGCGCGCGCTATGACGAGTGCGTGGATGCCGCCGGCCGCCTGCGCCCGGCCTGGGCCCAGTTCTTCAACCTCCTGAGCGGCCACCAGGCCGCCACCCTCCAGGCCGCCACCGACGCCAGCCATCGGGCCATCGTCGAGCAGGACGTCAGCATGAACGTCTACCGCGGCGAGCAGGCGGGTTCGCAGCTCTGGCCGCTCGACGTCCTGCCGATGCTCATCGCCGCGGACGAGTGGCAGGCGCTCGCCGCCGGACTGCGCCAGCGTGCCCATCTCTTCAACGAGCTCCTGCTCGACCTCTATGGCGCGCAGAAAATGCTCCACGGCGGCCTGCTGCCGGCGGCGCTGGCCATGCACAACCCGCACTTCCTGCGCGCCTGCGTGGGCTTGGGCCGGGTCAATCCCGTCTGGCTGCACACCTTCGCCGTGGACGTCGCCCGCTCCTCCGACGGGCGGTGGTGGGTGATCGAGGACCGCCTCGATGCGCCCTCCGGCTTGGGCTACTCGCTCCAGAACCGCATCATCACCCGCCAGGCGCTGCCCGAGGTGTTCCAGCGCGCTCCCGTGCAGCGCCTCTACCAGTTCTTCCACGACTACCGCGCCTCGCTGGAAGCCTTTGCTCCCGCCAGCGATGAGCCGCGCATCGTTTTGCTCTCCCCGGGCACCGCCAACGAAACCTATTTCGAGCAGGCCTACCTTTCCAACTACCTCGGCTACACCCTCGTCGAGGGCGAGGACCTCACCACCCGCAACCGCAAGGTCTTCCTCCGGACGGTCGGTGGCCTGCAGCAGGTCGACGTCCTGTTGCGCCGGCTCGATTCCGATTTCTGCGACCCGCTCGAACTCGATTCCACCTCGCTCCTCGGCGTGCCCGGCCTGATCCATGCGGCCCACAGCGGCAGCGTGGCGCTCGCCAACCAGCCCGGCTGCCGCGCGCTGGAGACGCCCGCGCTGCTCGCCTTCCTCCAACCCCTCTGCCGCCACGTGCTGGGCGAGGATCTCCTCCTGCCGAACGCCGCGACGTGGTGGTGCGGCCAGGACGGACCCCGCGACTACGTGCTGGATCATCTCGCCAACCTCGTCATCAAGCCGACCTTCCGCACCCGCGCCTTCCCGCCGACGCGCTACGGCGCCTGGATGGGGAAGGCCGCGCGCGCGGGGCTCGCCGACGATATCCGCGCCAACCCCGGCAACTGGTGCGCCCAGGAACGCGTGTTTCACAGCACGACCCCGGGCTGGCACGAGGGAAAGCTGCGCCCCATGCCCTTCATCACGCGCCTCTACCTCACCTGGCACGACGGCGACTACGTGGTGATGCCCGGCGGCCTCACCCGGTGCAACCCGCGCGGCGAGGACATGATCGTTTCCCTGCAGCAGGGCAGCGTGAGCAAGGACACCTGGGTGCTGCATGAAGGCGAACCGGCCGCGCCGCCGGCACTGGTCACCCCGCGGCCCGCTGAAGCCCTCCGCCATCCCTCGGCCACCCCCAGCCGCACGGCCAACAACTTCTTCTGGCTCGGCCGCTATCTCGACCGCGCCGGCGCCCTCGCCCGTCGGCTGGAGCAGCTCGAATCCCTGCTGCGCGACGAAATCGCCCTCCTCGACCCGACGGTGCCGCGCGACACCCTCGCGCTGATTTTCCGCATGCAGGATCTCGGCGCTCCCGCCGAGGTTTCCCTGGACCAGCTCGCCGCGCAGGCCCGCAAGGCCGCCGACGACGCCGGCCACGCCTCCAGCCTGGCCGCCAACGTGGCCAGCCTCGTCCGCCTGCTGGAGGCCCTCAAGTCGCGCCTCCCGCATGAAGCCTGGCAGATGATCCGCCACCTGCGCCAGCGCCGCAAAGCCGGCGACACGGTCGCATGCGCCTGGCTGCGCCAGCACCTCACCGCCCTCGAGGGGCTGACCCTCGAGACCATGCCGCACGACACCGGCTGGCACTTCCTCCAGCTCGGCCGCCGCCTCGAGCGGGCAGGACAACTGCTCAACCTGCTCCAGGCCCTCCTGCCGGCTGCCCCGGGGCAGGCCGTAACGGAGTTCCGGCTCCAGACCCTGCTTCACCTCGCCGACGCCCTGTTCACGTATCGCCATGCCTACCATGGCGCCGTGGACACCACCGCTCTGCTCGACTGGCTGGTGATCTCGGCCGATAATCCTCGCAGCCTCCGGTACCAGGCCGACCAAATCGGCCACCACCTCGACCAGTTGCCGGCGGAAATGGCCCCGCGCGCCGTGGCCACGCTGCGGCTCCAGACCCTTCGCGTCCTCGGCCAGGTGCGCCTCGCCGATGCGGCGCGTCTGTCCACTCACCCGGAGGAGATGGCGCAGCTGTTCCGCGACCAACAGAGCCACCTCGCCCGCCTCAGCGACGAGTTGAACCAGATCTATTTCTCCCACGCGGAGAGCCGGTGAAGATGATGCATCACCCGCAACCCTCGTCATTTGGCCGGCCCGCGTCCCTGCGGGCCGTCGGACGATTCCCGGCTCGCAGGGACGCGAGCCTTCCACGTCGGCCACGGGCGCGTTGACCATGCCTGAATACCGCATCACGCACCAAACCATCTACCAGCACGCCGCCCCCGCCGCGGCGGCGTGGCAGATGCTGCAGCTGCGCCCGCGAGCCGAAGCGGCCCAGGAATGCCTGGATTTCCAGTTGGAGCTCCATCCACCGGCGCCGGACCTGTCGACCCGCGAGGATTATTTCGGCAACACCCGCCATTATTTTTCCGTCCGCGAGCCGCACCGCCAGCTGTCGATCACGAGCCATGCCACCGTGCGGCGCGAGGACCCGGCCCTGCCGATTTCCTCGCTCAGTCCCGCCGTCGAGGAGGCGCGCGAGCGCGTCCGCAGCCTGATTCAGGGCGGAGAAAACTGCCCGCTTGAGCAATATCTTTGTCCGACGCCGCTGGTGCCGTTCCTCCGGGAGGCCGCGGCGCTGGCGGACGGGCTCGATCCCGCCGCACCCGCGCTGGTCTGGATCGAAGCCCTGGGACGGCGATTCGCCGAGACCTTCACGTTCGACCCCACGGCGACCGATGTCAGCACGCCTCTCGGCACCGTGCTCGCGCAGAAACGGGGCGTTTGCCAGGATTTCACCCACTTGTTCCTGAGCTGCGTGCGCCAGCAGCGCCTGCCCGCGGCGTATGTCAGTGGATACCTCCTGACCGACCCGCCCCCCGGCCAGCCGCGACTCCGCGGCGCCGACGCGATGCATGCGTGGGCGTCCGTATATGTGCCCGAAATCGGCTGGGTCGACTACGACCCGACGAATTCCTGTTTCGCCGGCAACGGCCACATCGTCGTCGCCCGCGGCCGCGATTACTCCGACGTCAGCCCGACCCGTGGCGTGTTCACCGGCAGCTACTCTCCGATCCTCCGCGTCGAGGTCACTGTGGAACCGGCGGCGACCTGACCCGGACATTTCACCGGCCTCCATGCGCAATCGACACCCCCCGGCGCTGCGCACCACCTCTCTTGATCCGGAACGATTCAGCCCTCGACCGCGAAACACGCTTTGCTCCGGTCAGGAAGAAACGGTGTGGTTGTAGCCGGGGTCGGCGACCCCGGACCGGCCTCAGCGAGGCCGGCTACAGCGCCGCTGGTTCCCAGAAGTTCGAGGTGGAGTGACCTGCTCCCCAGGGCGCTACCTCCGGGATTTCAGTGATTGGCGCGGTCGGAGACCGCTCCCCCTATGCCACTGCCAGTTCCGCCTGGTACCGCGCGGCGAAATCACGCAGGCCGGCCAGCATCAGCTCGATCAGCCGCTCGTAATGCTCATCGGACAGGCCGGCGGGTTGCGCGCAGGTCAGGCGGACGAGGGCGCCGCCTTCGCCGTCACCGCGCACGCGCACGGGGATCACGAGCTTCCAGCCGGCGGTGTGTGCCAGGCGCAGGTCGATGACCCCGGCGATGTCGTCGACCTTGGTCGCCACCTCCAGTTCGCCGAGCGCCGTGTAGGCCCACCAGCCTTCGCGATGCAGTTCGATCCATTCGCAAAAGCCGCCGGACCAGTGCGGCAGGTTCTCGATGTCAGCCAGGAAATTGAAGACGCTGGCAGCCGGCGTGGCGACGGTGAGGGTGATGGTGCGGGATTGCATGGGAGGAGGATAAAAGGGTGGAGCTATGGGCGGAGCGTCAGGTTCCGGCTTTTTTCTGGTGCAGCCCGACGTAGTTGCCGTCGGGATCTTCGACCACTGCGAGGTGGCAGGGCGGAAACTCCATCGGCTCGAACTTGAATTTCACGCCAGCCGCCTTGAGTTCGGCTGTCGCCCCCTTGATGTCCGCCACCTCCAGCACGAGCGACGGTCCCGCCGAGGCGGGCTTCCAGTCGTCGCCGAAGCCATTGGCGATGGCGAGGCAGCTGTCGCCCATTTCGTACTCGATCCATCCCCGGCCGCCGTCGAACACCAGCACGGTGGCGGGGATCAACCCGAGGAGTTTTTCGTAGAAATTGCGGGCACGGTCGAGGTCGGTGACGGGATAGGCGGTATACGCGAAAGCAGTGACTTTGATCATGGGGAGAGATGGGGTTTGGGATTTCGGATCTGGGTTTTAGGGCCGGACTATCGAACGGCCTGGGGATCGAAATTCGGGTTGTGAATCAGCCCGAGAATGTTGCCGAAAGGATCGAGCACGGAGGCGACCGTGATGCCGCCGCCCACGTCCTTGGGTTCCTCGTGAACCGTCGCTCCCAAGGAGTGCAGCCGGTCGCATTCGGCGGCGACGTCCGCCACCCCCCACATCGCCACGACGCCGGAGGGCGACGCGGCGCATGGGGCATCGGGCACCAGCCCCAGCTCGAACCCGCCTACGTTGAAACCCACGTAGAACGGTTCGTCGAAGTACGGGGCCATGCCCAGGGCCTCCTGGTACCAGGCCTTGGCCCGGGCCAGGTCGGGCGACGGATAGAGCGCTGTGCGGAGTCCTTGGATCATGGACATCATCCTACCACCCCGCCCTGACAGCCCTATGTCAGGAGCGATTCAATCTCCCCAAAGACCATTTAACAGAAGGTAACGGAGGAAACCAAGGAACGGGAACCTACCCTCCGTTCCCTTTCCTTCTGCAGCAGGAATCGGTGCCTTAGCCGTGCTTCGCCGCGATTTTTTCCGCCGCGGCGCGCACGAGCTGGCGGAGTTTGGCCGGTGCCACCGCTTCCGCGCGATCGCCGAACGACAGCAGCCACTGCGCGGTCCATTCGAGCGAATAGGAATAAAGCGTGTATTCGGCGCCGCCATCGCGCCGTTTCTCCTCGGCGAGCGTGGCGTAGCTTTCCCGCTGCGCGCGCTCCCGGGCGCGGTCGTGGAACCAGATGCGAACCGGCAGGCTGTCGCCCTCCATGCCGGAGTGTTCCATGTGTTCGGTCAGCGAAAAATCCTCCCGGGGCGGGAAAACCACCGGGAGCAATTCGAGCCGCTGGATCCGGTCCACCCGGAAATGCCGGATGTCCTTCCGCAGCCGGCACCACGCGACCAGGTACCAGGAACCGCCGTAGAACACGACGCCGAGCGGCTCGACCTCGCGCTGCGTATCCTCCTCGCGCTCCAGCCCGCGGTAAGCCATGCGCAAGACCCGCCGCAGCACCACCCCCTGCTGCACCGTCAGCATCCAGCGCTGGTTGCCGGCCTCGGGCGTCCGCCCCACCCGCCCGCGCACGATCGTGCGGCTGACCAGCTTTTCCACGTGGTCCTGGCGGTCGCGCGGCAGGACCGCGCGGAGCTTGTCGAGTGCCGAGGCCATCGGCGCGTGCAATGAGGCGTCGGTGAACTGCTTCACCATCTCGCCGCCGACGAACAGCGCCGAGGCCTCCTCCGCCGTGAACATGACCGGGGGCAGCTGATAGCCCTTCATCAGGCAGTACCCCACGCCCGCCTCGCCGCTGATCGGCACGCCGGCCTCGCCGAGCGCCGCCATGTCGCGATAGACCGTCCGCTCGGTGACCTCGAAGTGCCGGGCCATCTCCGACGCGCGCACCACGCGTCGCCCCTGCAGGAAAAGCACCATCGCCACGAGCCGGTCCGTTCGATTCATGGCGACAGCACAAAGATGCGCGCCCCAAACGACAAGGTTGCAATGGTCAACCCACCCCCTCGGGAACCGTTTCCACGGCGACGGCTAATCGCCGACGAGGAGCCCAAACAGATTTCCAAGCGAAGCCGTCAGGCGGAACATCAGTGGTCCACCGTCAGGAGGTCTTGGAACGCGCCCTGGGCAATTTCCGTTCGTGTCACTTCGCGTCCATTCGTGGATGAACTGAATTGTTGGCTTGGCACCGGAACTCTTATTCCGCTTTCGCCCGCGACAGGGATTGCACGCCCCCTCCGGGACAGTAACCTCGCTGCCAATTTCACTCCGCCGTGGATCCTGCTACCACCTTCGATGCCCGCGCGACGTCCGCCCCCGGCGGCCGCCAGGTTTTCCATGTGCGCGGGCTCACCAAGGTCTACGGCGAAGGCACCGCCCAAGTCCACGCCCTGGCCGGCGTGGACCTCGATCTCGACGCAGGCGAACTGGTAGTGCTGCTGGGGCCATCCGGCTCCGGCAAAACGACCCTGCTCAACCAGCTCGGCGGGCTCGATATCCCGACTGCCGGCGAGCTCCGCTACCGCGACATCGACCTGACCCACGCCAACGAGGAACAGCTCACGCTCTACCGGCGCCAGTCCGTGGGCTTCATCTTCCAGTTTTACAACCTCATCCCCAGCCTCACCGCCCGCGAAAATGTCGGCCTGATCACCGAGATCGCCCATGACCCACTCCCCCCCGAGGCCGCCTTGGAAATGGTCGGGCTCGGGGCGCGGCTCGACCATTTTCCCGCCCAGCTTTCGGGCGGCGAACAGCAGCGCGTCGCCATCGCCCGCGCCATCGCCAAGCGGCCGGAAGTCCTCCTCTGTGACGAACCCACCGGCGCGCTGGACGTGAAGACCGGCATCGTCGTCCTCGAAGCCCTCGAACGGGTGAACCGCGAACTCGGCACCCTCACCGTCGTCATCACCCACAACGCGGTGATGGCCGACATGGCCGACCGCGTCATCCGGTTCATGGACGGGCGGGTGCAATCGGAACAGCGCAACGCGACGCGGGCGGCGCCTTCAAGCCTCAGATGGTGAGACCACAGAACACACTGAACACACAGAATGAAATCCAACCCCACGCAGCGTCATCCTGAGCGCAGCGAAGGATCCAGGAGAAACTGCAGATTTGGCGGACCCGTTGGATCCTTCGCTCCGCTCAGGATGACGGTTTCGGGAGGTTTTGCGCCTCCTGTGCCTTTTGTGGCCGTCCTTTCTGTGTGTTCCGTCACTTCCGTGGTTAGTATTCTACCGTGATCGCCCATCTCGACCGCAAATTGCTCCGTGACCTGACGCGCCTCAAGGGCCAGGTCGCCGCGGTCTCGATCGTCATGGCGTGCGGCCTGGCGATGATGATCACGACGCGCAGCCTCATCGCCTCGCTCGACGGCACGCGCGCGGATTACTACGAGAGCCACCGCTTCGCCGACGTCTTCGGCTCGCTCAAACGCGCCCCCAACCACCTCGTGGATCGCCTCGCCGCGCTCCCCGGCGTGGCCGGCGTGCAGACCGACATCGCCGGCCAGGTGACCCTCGACCTGCCGGGACTGGACGAACCAGCCAGCGGCCTGGTGCGCTCGCTGCCGGACTTTGGCGAACCCGAGCTCAACCGGCTTTTCCTGCGCCGCGGGCGCTGGCTGTCGCCCGGTTCGCGCCGCGAGTTGCTCGTCGGCGAGGCCTTCGCGCAGGCGAACCAGCTCAACCCGGGCGACACCCTCGCGCTGATCATGAACGGCCGGCGGCAGGATTTCCGCATCGCCGGCATCGTGCTGTCACCCGAATACATCTTCGAGTCACGCCCCGGCGCCGCGCTGCCGGACAGTCGCAGCTATGGCATCTTTTGGATGCCGTACAAGGAGGTCGCGACCGCCTGGGACCTCTACGGCGCATTCAACCACTTTTCGCTCAAGCTGGCGCCGGGGGCCGACGTGGCCCCCGTCATCGCCGCCGTGGATACGCTGCTGCGGCCCTACGGCGGATTTGGCGCTTACGGTCGCCGCGACCACCCTTCACACATCCGCGTCTCGGACGAGATCCGCGTCCTGCGGATCCTGTCCGTGGGATTTCCCACGATCTTCCTGGGCGTGGCAGCCTTCATGACCAATGCCGTGCTCTCGCGCCTGCTGGCCCTGCAGCGGGAACAGATCGCCATCCTCAAGGCCTTCGGTTTCTCCAACGGCCAGATCGTCGGCCACTACCTGAAATTCGCGGCGGTGATCGGCATCGGCGGCACCATCCTGGGCGGTGGCGCGGGCCTGCTCCTCGGGCGCTGGATGGTCGGGCTCTATGAATTGTTCTTTCGCTTCCCCGACCTGGCCTTCCGGCTCGACCGGGGCGCGGTGGTCATCGCCTTTGGCGTTGGCATCGCCGCGGTGGTGGCAGGTGTCCTCAGTTCGGTGCGCAAGGCCGCGCGCCTGCCGCCCGCCGAAGCCATGCGCCCGGAGCCGCCGGCCAACTACCGGCCCGCGATCGTGGAACGCGGCTTCCTCAAGCGGTTGTTTTCGCACTCGTTCCGCATCGCCGTCCGCAATCTCGCACGGCGGCCCGCGCAGGCCGCGTTTACCGTCGCCGGCCTGGCGCTAGCCACGGCCCTGCTGATCCTGCCGAACACCTTCAAGGCCGGCATCGCGGACATCATCGACCAGCAGTGGGACGTCGTGCAGCGGCAGGACATCAACGTCGGCCTCGCCGAGCCGGCCGCGGCGCGCGTGGCGCACGACCTGGAACGACTGCCGGGGGTCATGCACCTCGAGACGTTCCGCGGCACCTCCGTGCGCATTCATTTCCGGGGCCGGACCCGCCAGCTCGGGTTGCGCAGCCTCGAGCCCGGCAGCCTGCACAGCCGCGCGGTGGATCGCGCGGGGCGCGAAATTACTCCCGATGGGGACAGCCTGATCGTCTCCGCCAAGCTGGCCCAGGTTTTCGGCGCGCAAGTCGGCGACGAACTCGTCATCGAAGCCCTGGAGGGCCGGCGGCCCGTGCGCGCGGTGCGGCTGGCCGGGCTGGCCGAGGATTTCACGGGGATTGCCGCCTACATGGAAAGGGCGGCGGTCAATCGCTTCCTGGGCGAAGGCGACATCATTACCGGGGCGAGCTTCACGATCGATGGCGCCCACCGCACCGCGTTCCTGCGGGCGGTCAAGGAGGTGCCCCGCATCAGCTGGATCGTGATCAAGGAATCCATGCGGCAAAGCTTCCGCCAGACCACCGCGCAGATGATGGGGATGCTGACCACGCTTTACCTGGTCATGGCCGTGATCGTGGCCTTCGGCGTCATCTACAACAATGCCCGCATCTCGCTGGCGGAGCGCTCGCGCGAACTGGCCACGCTGCGGGTCATCGGGATGACCCAGGGCGAGGTCGGCGCCGTGATCGTGATCGAGCTGGCCATCCTGGCCGTGCTGGCCGTGCCGATCGGCCTCGGCCTCGGCACGGGATTCGCCACGGTCATCGTCCATTCGGTGAACACCGAGACCGTGCGCCTGCCCCTCGTATTCACCCGCTATACCTACACGTTTGCCCTGCTCGTCGTGGGCGTGGCCTCGGCTCTGTCGGCCCTGGTGGTGCTGCGCAAACTGAAGCAGCTCGACCTCATCGGCGCGCTGAAGGCCCCCGAATAAATCGTTCTCGTTCTCGTCATCATGATCGTTCTCTCCTCCCATGTCTTTCCACCCAGAGATTAAGAGAATGATTTTGAGAACGAGAACGATTCCCTTCCCTCCATGAGCACCGCCCCCGCCAAACGCCGCTGGCTCCCCTACGTCATTGTCGCCGCGCTCCTCGCGCTCGCCGTCCTGGGCCTGCGTCCGCAGCCGGTGCCGGTCGAGACCGCCCGCGTCGCCACCGGCGCCTTGCGCGCCACCGTCAGCGAGGAGGGCAAGACCCGCATCCGCCAGCGTTACGTGGTCGCGGCGCCGGTCAGCGGGCAGCTCCGGCGCATCCCGCTCAAGCCGGGAGCGACGGTCGAGGCCGGGGTGACCATCGTCGCGGTGATCGACCCCCTGCCCGCCTCGCCACTCGACGAGCGCAATCGCGCCCTCGCCGAGGCCCGCCGTGACTCCACCCGCCTGGTCCTCGAGAAAAGCCGGGCGGCCCACGAGCTCGCCCGCAAGGAGGTGGCCCGGATCCGGCAGATGTTCGACGCCGGCACCGTATCCCCGATGGACCTGGAAAATGCCCAGATGCGCGAAACCGCCGCCGCGCGCGATGTCGCCGCCGCCGAAGGCGCGCTGCGTTCAGCCGAGGCCGAACTGCAGGTGGCCGCCGGAGGGCCGGGCTCCCGCCCGCCCGCGGCCGGCCGGGAGGCCAACCCGCCAATTGAAGTGCGCGCCACCGCCAGCGGCCGCGTCCTGCATGTGTTCCAGGAAAGCTCGCGCGCCGTCGTGCAGGGCACGCCGCTGCTGGAGATTGGCGATCCCGCCGACCTCGAGGTGGTGGTTGAAATGTTGTCGCGCGACGGGGCCGCCATCGCCCCGGGAGCGCCCGTTTCGCTCGAACAATGGGGCGGCCCGGCGCCACTCGAGGGCAAGGTGCGGCTCGTCGAGCCCGCCGCCTTCACCAAGATCTCCGCGCTCGGGGTCGAGGAACAGCGGGTGTTCGTCGTCGTGGACATCACCAGCCCGCGGGAGCAGTGGCTCACGCTGGGCGACAACTACCGCGTTGAAGCCCGGGTGATCACGTGGGAAAGCCCGAGCGTGCTGAAGGTGCCGGTATCCGGGATTTTCCGGTCCGGCAACAACTGGTCCGCGTACGTCGTCCGCGGGGGCGAGGCAAAGCTCGTGCCGGTGAAAGCCGGCCGTTCCAGCGGCACTGAAATCCAGATCACCGAGGGCCTGCAGGCCGGCGATGACGTGATCCTCTACCCCGGCGACCGCATCAAGGACGGCCAGCGCGTGAAACCGACGAAGGTGTGAGCGACCGGGCATCCTGCCCCGGTTCGCCACCAAGCCCCACTTGACCAGCATCCGTCCCCCAAGTAGATTTCGGGCATGAGCCTCAGGGATTTGGAAAAGGAAGTTCAGGCCCTCTCACCCGAGGAACTGCACGAATTCTCCCGGTGGCTCGGGGGCTACGTTGCCGGCCTGCCGAATGGCGAGGCGCAGAAGGCGGCCATCGGCGAAGGCGTGCGGCGGATGGAAGCCATTATCCAAGGTCAGGCCGCCGGCCAAACCAAGCGGCCGGCCCGCAAGGCGTAAGCGGCTTGCCCCGATCGGCCGCTAACCGCGGCTGCATCGGCGGTCCGTTGAGGATGATCGGGACAGCCAACTCGGCCGGAGTCGGCGGCCGCGCCGCAGGAGCCGGGCGAAGGCCTGCTGGATGGCATCCTCCGCCGCCTCCCGCTGGCGGGTGAGCGCGAGGGCGTAGGTGTAGAGTTGCTGGCGGTTTTCGACATAGAAGGCCCGGAGCGTTCCCGGAACGGTCGCGCTCATGCCACCAGACTGGAGCATAACCAAGGCATCACCCCATCCACGCGCCACTGCCGGGTTTTTATGCATGAATCTTGCCGGAGCGGGACCATGGCTATCGAGCGACGCTCCGCGGGCAATCCCGGAACGCGCCCCGCCAGTCTGGAAACCCTCGGCATGTTTCCATGCGTCGGTTTTCCGTTTGCCACTTCCGGTCCGTCCGGGCGTCAATCGCGGCAATCGGCGCGCGGGCTCGCGCGTCGCCCCAACCCAACCCTCCCATGTCTGTCTTGATCGGACTTGTCTTCGGCGTCGGCCTGGCCGCGCTCCTGACGCTGCTTTTCGGCGTCTACTCCATCGGCCCCACCCAACGCGGCGTCCTCACCAACTTCGGCCGCGTGCAAAGGCTGAACGGGTTGACCACCGATGACCCGCAGCTGGGCGCGCTCCTCAATGAGGAGGAGAAAAAGCGCTACAGCTACCCCAACATCCGGGTCATTTCCCCCGGCGGCCCCTACTTCAAGTGGCCATGGCAAAAGCTCTACAAGGTCGACATGACGATCCAGGCGATCGACATCACTTGGGATCCGGACATCCGCCAGGACACGATCGAAGCCGTCACCAAGGACAACCTCACCGTCGCGATCACCGGCCAGATCCGCTGGAAGCCCTGCGAGCGCAATCTTTATGCCTATCTTTTCGGCGTCGCCCACCCGGCGGCGCACGTCGTCGGCTATTTCATTTCCGTGCTCCGCGACCGCATCGCAACCTTTCACGGCGAACATGCCGACGGCGCGGTCGAGGGCGTGTCGATCAACGACCTCCGGCGAAACTTGTCCTTCATCAATACCTTCATGGAGGAATCCTGCCGCAAGACCGCCGCGCGCTACGGCATCGACCTCGATGCCGCGCTCATCACCAACATCGACCCGCCCGCCGACGTCGACGAGGCGCTGGCGTCGATCAACACCACGCAAAACCAGGTGGCCGCCTCGATCAGCCAGGCCAAGGCCGATGCCGACCAGAAGCTCAAGATGGCCGAACAGGCCGTGCAAATCGCGACCAACCGCGCCGAGGCGGAGGCCGCGCCCCTCCTTGAACTCGCGAAGATCCTCGAGGACATGCACGCGCAGGGCGGCCCGGCCGCGCTCGCGAGCTATGTCCGCAACGCCTCGCTCCCGCTCCGCGAGAAGGCGGCGCAAACCATCCTCACCCTTTAACCCCCACGCGCCATGAGCTTCTTCATTTCCCTCGTCATTGGGTTCTTCGGGACCTTCATCGGCACGTCGATCCTGGTCGCCATCGGCCGGATGTTTCAGCTGTGGCGGGTGCTCCCCGAGCGCACGGTGATTGTGTATACGTTTTTCGGCAAGGTGGTGGGCCAGGTGGAGGAGCCCGGCCTGTTTTTCCCCCTCGCGCATTTCGGCCCGCGGGCGCTGCTGTTCCCCTTCTTTGGCAAGGCCTACACGGTGAACACGGCCTTCCATCAAGCCTACCTTCGCAACCAGTTGGTCAATTCCGAGGAAGGCGCGCCCATGGGCGTCGGCATCTGGTTCGAGATGTTCGTCAACAACCCCAAGGCCTACCTCTTCCAGAATTCCGACCCGCTCGGTTCGCTCAAGGCCAACGTCGCGACCGCCATCGTCAAGCAGCTCTCCAACCTGAAGCTCGACGTGCTGCTCGAAAACCGCGACGCGCTGTCCCGCAAGGTGCGCGAGGAAGTCAGCCCCACCTCCACGCAATGGGGCTTCAGCCTCGGCTCGACCTACATCCGCAAGGTCGCGTTCCGCGACCAGGGCATGATCCACGAGATCCAGCGCAAAGTCGTGAACCGGTTGCGCCAGGTCACCGCCGCCATGCGCCAGGCGGGCGAAAACCAGGTCGCGATCATCCACTCGGAGGCCGACAAGCAGGCCTCGCAACGCCTCGGCCAGGCCCAGGCCGTCCGCCCGCAAGTGGTCGGCGTGGCGCTCGCGAAAATCCAGCAGCAGCCCGACGTGGCGGCCGCGTTGTTCAAGCTGCTCGACATCCAGGCAACCCTGAAAAGCCCGGGCAAGATCACCCTGACCCCGACCGACGCGCCCAGCGTGCTGCTGAGCTAGGAACACCCCCGCGGCGCAGATTTCGAGAGGGGCGGCGCGAAGCGCCGGGGGGTGTCGGATCGCAATCGGGCCATGTAGGGTCGGCGCTTGCGCCGACCTCGGCCGCGGGTCGGACCAAGGCCCGACCCTGCGTTCGATCCATCAGTTGCCCCTCCGGCTGCGCGGCCCTTCCCCGATCAAGGCCAACAGGCGCCGAAGTTCCGGTGCGTGCTCGCGCAATTCGGCCAGGTGCACGGCGGACAGCCTCTGCAGCAATGCCTCGCCGCGAGCCGTCAGGCTGATTTCCACGCGCCGGCGGTCCTCGCGGGCCACGCGGCGGCGCACCAGTTGCCGCCGCACCAGCCGGTCGACGAGGCCGACCGCGCTGTGGTGCTTGAGGTGCAAGCGGCCCGCGAGTTCCCCCACTGAAACGCAATCGCGTCCAGGAAAGCCCTTGATGGCCAGCAAGGCCTGGTGTTGCTGGGGCGTGAGGCCGAGGGCCGTGGCTTTGCGGGCACTGAACTGCAGGAACCCCCGCAACTGGTGGCGCAGGGCCGCCAGCAATTCGTAACGGGCCTTGGTGATCATGGGGACGGCGCGGGACATGGTGTCCCAGCCAAGGGCATCGTGGCCTGACTGACAATCCGATTGCATTATATCGTGCCGCGATATTCTTTTGACCTTTGTCGCTCCCATGTCCGATTCCCCATCCCTCTCCTCCGACTCGCCTGCCACCGCCCCGGCCCATGATTCCCTGGCCGATTTCAGCACCAACCGCCGGGTGCTGCTGCTCTGCGCCCTGGCCGGCCCCATCGGCCTGATCGGGGCCTTCGTGGCCAAGGCGCTGCTGTGGCTGATCGCGGTTTTCACGAACGCGGCCTTCTTCCTGCGCTTTTCTGCCGAACCCGTGATCCTCCAGGGGCGCCATTTCGGCTGGTGGGGCGTGGTCGTGCCCGTGATTGGCGGCCTCATCATCGGCCTGATGGCGCGTTACGGCTCCGAGAAGATCCGCGGGCACGGCATCCCGGAAGCACTCGAGGCGATCCTGTTGGGACGCAGCCTCATCAATCCCAGGGTCGCGATCCTCAAGCCTGTCTCGTCGGCCGTCTCGATCGGCACGGGCGGCCCGTTCGGCGCCGAGGGACCGATCATCATGACCGGCGGCGCCTTTGGCTCGATGTTCGCGCAGCTGTTCCACCTCACGGCCGCGGAGCGCAAGACCCTTCTCGTGGCCGGCGCCGCCGCCGGCATGTCGGCGGTGTTTGCCACGCCGATCGCCGCCGTGTTGCTCGCGGTGGAACTGCTCCTGTTCGAATGGAAGCCGCGCAGCTTCATCCCCGTCGCGACGGCCGCCATCGTGGCCTCCCTTGCCCGCGTACCCCTCCTGGGCGCCGGCCCCCTCTTTCCAGTCGTGCCCCATGCATTTCTCGGGGCCCCCGCCCTCGGACTGGCCCTCCTGGTCGGCGTGGGCGCCGGCTTTGGTTCGGGCGCGCTGACGAGCTTGGTTTATGGCTGTGAGGATTTGTTCGCGCGACTCCCCATCCACTGGATGTGGTGGCCGGCCATCGGCGGCCTGGTCGTCGGCCTGGGTGGGCTGGTCGATCCGCGCGTGCTCGGCGTTGGCTATGAAACCATCCACGCCCTCATGCGGGGCGACCTCACCGGCATGGCCCTCGCCGGCCTCCTGCTCGCCAAGGGTCTCGTCTGGGCCCTGGCGCTCGGATCGGGCACGTCGGGCGGCGTGCTGGCGCCGCTGCTGATGATCGGCGGCGCGCTTGGGGCCGGAATCGGCTTGCTGGCCGGCGCGGGCGACCCGGGACTGTGGGCGATGGTCGGCATGGCGGCCATGATGGGAGGGACCATGCGCTCCCCGCTCACAGGCATGATTTTCATTCTGGAACTGACGCACGACTTCAACGCGCTCCCCGCGTTGACCGTTGGCAGCGTGGCGGCCCTCTGTGTCACCGTCCTGTTGCTGCGGCGATCGATCCTGACCGAGAAACTCGCCCGCCGCGGCCAGCATATCGCGCGCGAATACAGCGTGGATGTTTTCCAGCTCACCCGCGTCGGCGACGTCATGGACCGCAATCCGCCGCTGGTCGACGCCAACACGCCGGTCGCGGTCCTGGCGGAACGCATCGCCTCGGGCCGCGGGCCCGAGACCCGTCGCCAGGCCACCCTCATCGTCGACCAGGCGGGACGCCTCGCCGGGATCATCACCCGCGGCGACCTGATGGCCGCGATGCAAACCGGCTCGGCGCGCCGCGCCACGGTGGCGGAGGCCGGCACGACCCGCGTCTCCGTTACCCACGCGGACACCACGCTGCACGACGCCCTGGCCCTCATGTTGAAAAGCAAGATTGGCCGCCTGCCGGTGGTCGACCGCAAGGATCCCGGCCGGATCGTGGGCTACCTCGGCCGCGCGGATATCCTCGCGGCCAGGATGCACCTCCATCGCGAGGAGGAAACGCGGGAAAGGGGCCCGCTGCTCAGGGCGGCGGGTGCCGGGCAGGACTGACCCTCGGGATTTGACGAGTTCGGTTCCTAGGAGCCAGACTCGGCCATGCCCCTTGAACTGACCAAAGAGGAACTCGAACAGGTCATCCCGTTGCTGCAGCGGTACTTCCGCGAGGAGTTCGACCAGGAACTCAGCGAAATGAAGGCGCGGTTCCTCCTCGAATACTTCCAGAAGGAGATCGCCCCGCTCGCCTACAATCGCGGCGTGAAGGATGCCGAGCAGTATTTCCGCGCCAAGACCGAGGACCTCACCGGCCTCTGCTACGAGGATCCGCTGACGTACTGGACGCGGAAAAAACGCTAACCGCCTGCCATGAAAAAGATTCCCCTGATCCTTGCCGGCTTGATTGCAACCGTTGTCGGACTTGCGCCGCTTTGGCTGCGCGGTGATGAAGCCGCCGACCGCGCGGCCATGGAGAAGACCATGGTCGCAATCACCAAGGGGTTCGCCGAGGGCGATGTGGACGCCGTCATGCGGTATCATCACCCGGATGTCGCGAAGGCGCTCAATTACCGGAAGGTGCTCGTCGGACGCGAAGCGGTAAAGGCGGACATGACGGGGACCTTCAGGAGCTTCAAGGTGGAGTTCATCGAGCACGAGATCGAGAGCCTCCTGATCCAGGGCGACTACGCCATCGAGCAGACGCGCTTCGCGGTCAAGGGCACGCCCAAGTCCGGCGGCGATCCTTGGGTTTTCCGCGGCCGGGCGATGGTGGTGTATGTGCGCTACGCCGGCAGCCCCACCGGCTGGGCCTCCCTCCGCGAAATGGTCCAGCCGGCGACGGAGTAGACACTCCGCATGAAGCTATCCCCGTTTATTCTGCTGCTTCTTTTCGGTTGGTGCCGAACGCAGGCTGACGTCGCGGGCTATTCCGGACAGCATGAGATTTCCACCAACAATGAAACTCTGACTTTCCGCCACCTGCACAATTGGGACTCACCCAAAGTTCCAGTCCTGTTTTTCGACCTGGCCCATCACGAAAGGTTTTTCTCGCCGGCGAACGACTTCGCCTATGTCGAGTTACGGGAGGCCGGTGGCAAGCTCCTGTTCCGCTCGCCATCGCCGGCGCTGTCGAAACTCTGGATTTCCCCCGACGCCAAATTTGTCGTCGGCCTTTCCGACATCAAGCTGCGCAACCCATACCAATTGGTGGTTTGGAGAAACGACGGCACCTTGATTCATCGCGAACATGTTTCCGCCGTGGTCGCCAGAATGTCGCCGAAACAAAGAAGGGGGTTCGCGCAACGCTACCCCCAAGCCGACAAATTTCTCACGGCGCGCTACTTCTTGCACGGCGGCGTCATCTATCTGGACTACTCGCTCCTCGGCGTTCCAAATGAAATTGGCAAGGACGCTTGGGACTATCTGCACCCTCTAAGGGTTCGACATCCTTACTCGGATGATTTCTCGGAATCAGTCACGAACTGGGTCTTTTGGTTCGACCCTGAGCACCCTGAACTGAGCATTGCGCAACAGGGATCCGAGTTGGCACTTTCCTTGCGCTCACCAAAGGGGAGGAAGATGACCATTCCGCTCGGCCGGTGAGATGTACCCGCTTCCCGGCCGTTTGCGGATTTGCCATGCCGGCGGCCAAGCTGCTGCTCGCGCAGGAAAATTGCCCGCTCGTCGTTCTGGCATTGTCGGGTGCCTTCGGGGCGTTATGACACGAGCATGACAAATCCCCGCCTGTTCCGTGGCGCCGCAATCGCGGCGTTGCTTGCCCTGAGTTCCGCCCTGCGCGCGGCCGACAGCAACCCCACCCAGGAGCGGGCCGACCGGTTCCTGGCACTCGTCAATTCCTCCTACCAGGCCATCGCCTACGTCGAGAGCGAGGCGCAGTGGCAGGCCCTGACGGATGTCAGCGACGTGAACGACGCCAAGTCGGAGACGGCAGGCAAGGCCCGCGCGGCGTTCATGGGCAATCCCGCCGTCATCAACGAGACCAAAGCCCTGCTGCTCAAGCGCCACGAACTGAACGACCTCTCCGTCCGCGAACTGGAGAGGATACTTCTCATCGCCGCCGAGTCGCCCATGACCAAGCCCGAGCTGACCAAGGCGCGCATCGAGGCCGAGACCAAACAGGCCTCCACGCTCAACAGCTTCGAGTTCAAGCTGCGCGGAAAGCCGATTTCGGTGAACGAAATCGACAACCTGCTCCAGTCGAACGACACGGTCCTCGACGAGCGCCTCGCCGTCTGGCTCGCCTCCAAGGAATCCGGCAAGGCGCTTAAGGACGGCCTCGTCAAGCTCCGCGGCCTCCGCAACGGCGTCGCCCAGGAAATGGGCTACCACGACTACTTCGCGTTGCAGGTTGCCGGCTATGGCATGACGACCGACGAGATGGTGAAGCTGAACGACGAGTTCATGCGCGTGCTCAGGCCGCTCTATCTCCAGCTCCACACGTGGGCCAAGTACAAGCTCGCCGAGAGATTCAAGCAGCCCGTGCCGAAGCGCATCCCCGCCCACTGGCTCAACAACCGTTGGTCGCAGGAATGGCCGGGCCTCGCCGCCGGCGCCGACCTCACCGAGTTCTTCAAAAACCGGACCCCGGAATGGGTCGCCCAGTCTTCGGAGAAGTTTTACGTGGGCCTGGGCTTCCCGCCCCTGCCGAAGTCGTTCTGGGAAAAATCCGATCTCTATCCCGTCCCCGCGGGCGACAAGCGCAAGAAGAACACCCACGCCTCCGCGTGGCACCTCGACCTCGAGACCGACCTGCGCTCGCTGCAGAGCATCGAGGCGAATCCGTGGTGGTTCGCGACCAATCACCATGAGTTCGGCCACATCTACTATTTCATGGCCTACACGAAGCCCGAGGTGCCCGTGCTGCTGCGCACCGGCGCGAACCCCGCCTTCCACGAAGGCTTTGGTGAACTCACCGCGCTGGCCGCTTCGCAGGTGCCCTACCTGAAGTCGCTCGGCATCCTGCCCGCCGACTTCAAGGCCGATCCGATCCAGTTCCTGCTCGCGAACGCGGTGAACTCCGGCGGCATCCCGTTCATGTACTGGTCGTCCGGCGTCATGACGCACTGGGAGGCCGACATCTACGCGAAGAACCTGCCGGCCGACCAGTGGAACGCCCGCTGGTGGCAGTACGTGCGCGACTTCCAAGGCGTCGACGCCCCGGTCGAGCGCGGCGAGGAATGGTGCGATGCCGCCACCAAGACGCACATCAACGACACGCCCGCCTACTACTACAGCTACGCGATCGCGCAGGTCTTCAAGTACCAGTTGCACGACTACATCGCGCGCAAGATCCTCCACCAGCCCCCGCAGGCTTGCAATTACGCCGGCAACAAGGAAGTCGGCGACTTCCTCCGCAAGATCATGGAAAAGGGTGCGACCGAGGACTGGCGCAAGGTGATGAGGGACGCCACCGGCGAGGATTTCAGCACGCGCGCCATGCTCGACTATTACGCTCCGCTCATGACCTGGCTCGTCGAACAAAACAAGGGCCGGCCGATCGGTTGGGAGTGAGGTTGGGTCGCTGGGTGGTCGTCGCTTTCCACAGCGACGACGAACGCCCGAAGTCATCGTGATGTCATTCTCTCCCATCATCACCGCATTTTATCGCGTTCGCGCATCCCTGGCGTCGGCGCGGAGACCGACGCCCACCTTGGGGCTTGCCGCTTGGGTGGTCGTCGGCTTCCATACCGACGACAAGCGCGTGGGCCGGCGCATGCCGCGTCATGGCCACCGATTCAGCCCGCCGCCTGCATCACCAAACCCCTACTTGGGTTGATTCAGCCGCCGTCTTCCATATTCGCGTCCGAACCACTTCCGAGTTTGGCTCCGTCCCAACCGATGCACGAATCGCCAGGGCACTGCTCGAGTCCGCTGCTTTCTACCGTCAGCGGGCTACATGGCATTGCCACCTCTTTCTGATCATGCCGGATCACATTCACGCACTCCTAACTTTTCCCTCAAATCGTGACATGCGCGTGATCGTTGGTCGCTGGAAAGGATGGCAGGTCCGCACCTTGGGTATTCGATGGCAGGAAAACTTCTTCGATCACCGCATTCGCAGCCCGCAGGAGCTCCAGCTGAAGGCGAAATACATCCGAGAGAATCCCGTGGTGAAAAACCTTTGTCCATCGGCGAAGGACTGGCCTTGGGTTATCGGTCCCCCGTAGGTGGTCGTCGCTTTCCACAGCGACGACAAACGCCCGAAGGCACCAGGCGCCAAGATTCGCGGTGGGTATGCCGAAAATCACAGGGTGTTTCCGGGATTCGGACGTCTTTGCGTCGGTGCGGAGACCGACGCCCACCTCGGGCTTGCCTCGCCATTAGTCAGTGAAATTCAACCGCTCCGCGGGACTTGGTTGCGCTAATACAGGCGCTGCGAACGGTTCGCAAAATATGAGGATTTCCGGACAAGCTCAGCCTTTACGTATGCGATCTCCTGACGCATAGTGGCGGTTCTCCTACCCCCTATATGGTCAGCCCCAACAACCCCACGGCGGCCGACGCGGCGACGTCGTCAGCCATCACCATTCCCGACGTAGTCATTCGCCTCGCGGGCAACTCCCAGGACGGCATCCAGGCCGTCGGCGGCTTCCTTGCCCGCCTGGCCGGCCGCTCCGACCAGGATGTGATGACCTACATGACGATCCCGTCGACCATCTCCGGCGGGCCGTCGATCTTCCAAGTCCGCATGGGCTCCGGCGAAATCCTTTCGGCCGGCGACCGCGCCGACGTGCTGATCGCCTTTTACCAACACAGCTATGACAGCCATCGCGCCTCGCTGCGGCCGGGCGGCGTGCTGCTGTACGATAGCGACCACGTAAAACCCGATCCCGACGACACCAAGGTCACGGCGGTCGGCGTGCCGTTCACGAGCGCGACGGTCGAGGCGGTCGGCGGTTCGGCGAAGGAAAAGGGCAAGAACATCTACGTCCTCGGCCTGCTCGCCCGCATGTTCGACCTGGACGTGCCGAAGCTGAACCAGCTCATCAGGGAGCGCTTCGGCGGCAAAAACGAGGATATCGTCCGCAACGCGCTGCTCGCGTTCGATGCCGGTTACGCCTACCCGGCGGAAAGCCTCCAGAATTGCCTCTATCGCCTGGAGAAGTCCACCGCGGATGGCAGCGGGCGTCCGCAGGTGACCGGGGACGGCAATTCCATCCTCACCTACGGATTGATCGCGGCTGGCGTGCGTTACGGCGCCGGCTACCCGATCACCCCCTGGTCCTCGATCATGGAGACGCTGCGCACCGAATTGCCGAAATATGGCGGGATCTTTGTGCAGGCGGAGGACGAGATCGCGGCCGCTTCCACGGCGCTCGGTTTTGCCTATGGCGGCCATCTTTCCGTCACGGGCAGCTCCGGTCCCGGCCTGTCCCTCAAGATGGAGGCCCTTGGCTGGGCCACGATGGCCGAGTTGCCCCTTATCATCATCAATGTCCAGCGCGGCGGCCCGTCCACCGGCCTGCCAACGAATATCGAACAGAGCGACTTGTTGCAGGCGATCTATGGTTCGCACGGCGACACGCCCCGCGTCGTGCTCGCGCCGAAGAACGTCGAGGACTGCTTCTACATCGCCCTCGAGGCCGGCCGGATCGCGCGTGAGTACAGCACGCCCGTCATCATCCTGACCGACCAGGCCATCGCGACCCGCATCGAGGCCTTCGCCGAGCCCGACCTGGCCAGCCTGATGGTCACCGTGAAACCCGACACCACCCCGCGGCCGCCGGAATTCAAACCCTATCCGCTGGGTGGCATGACCCGGCACGCGCCTCCCGGGTCGATCATGACTTCCGGCAAATACCCGACCGTCACGGGCCTCGAGCATGACGAGCTGGGCCACCCGACGGCGAATCCCGGCCTGCACATGAAGATGACCGAGAAACGCCGGGAGAAGATCAAGGCGGTCGCGAACTCCATTCCGACGCCCGAGCTCGCCGGCGATGATTCCGGCGAAGTGCTCCTCGTGGGTTGGGGTTGCTCCTACGGGCCGATCCGCGAAGCCCTCACGCGGCTCCGCGGCGCCGGCGTCAAGGCGGCCCACATGCAGATGCGCCACCTGCATCCATTTGCTCCCGGCCTCGCGGAGACCTTTGCGCGCTACAAGCACATCTTCGTGGTCGAGATCAATGACGAGGGCCTTTACGGCTTCGGTCAGCTCGCCACCCTGCTCCGCGCCTGCCTCTGCAATCCGGCCATCGCCAGCATCACCAAGACCGACGGCCTGACTTGGAAAGTCAGCGAAATCGTCGACCGGGTCGCAAAGAAGATCGACCTGCCCGACAGCACCATCGGGATGCGCAAACAAAGCGTCCTAGCCATGCCTTCACGCTGACGCTGCCAGGGGGCCGCAATCCCTGCCGAAAAATCTAAATCCAAAATCGAAAATCTCATGTCCGCCACCGCCACGCTTCCCACTCCCCCGCCCGCCCCGGGCGCACCCCTGACGAAAAAAGCCCTGACCGCCGACCACCCGACCTGGTGCCCCGGCTGCGGCGACTTCGCCGTGCTGGCGGCATTCTACAAGGTCCTCGAAAAGCTCCAGTACCCCCAGGAGAAGATCGTCACGTTCGCGGGCATCGGCTGCTCGTCCCGCTTCCCCTACTTCGTCAACAGCCATGGCGGACACTACATCCACGGCCGGGCCCTGCCCTTCGCGGCCGGCATTTCCCTCGGACGCGATGACCTCCACGTTTTCGTTTTCGGTGGTGACGGCGACGGTTTCTCCATCGGCGGCAACCACCTCGTCCATACCGCGCGCAAAAACCCCCGCATCACCTACGTCATCATGGACAATTCCGTCTATGGCCTGACGAAGAAGCAGACTTCGCCCACGTCGCCCATCGGCTTCAAGTCCAAGACCGATCCCTGGGGCGCCATCGACCAGCCCATCAACCCGATGCGGTCGCTCGTCAACTGTGGCGCCACGTTCGTGGCCCGCTCCCACGCCACCCAGGTCAACCACATGGTCGATATGATGCTGCGGGCCGCCCAACACGACGGCTTCTCCGTCGTCGAGATCCTCTCCGAATGCGTCGAGTTCTTCGAAGGCGCCTTCGACGGTGCCATGCCCCGCAAAGGCGGCACCTGGTCCGTCATTGACCTCAAGAAGAACGACGGCTCCCCCGAGGACGCCGCCCGGCACGACCCGACCGACGAGGTCGCCGCCTTCAAGCTCGCCTCCGAGGCCTGGCCCGGGAAGTTCGGCGTATTCTACGAGAACAAGGCCCGCCCGACCAAAAACGCCCTCGAGCAAAAACTCATCGCAGACACGCGCGCGAAGACGAAGAACGCTTCGGATCTCGAGCTGCTTTCGAAGACCTTCTCGCGGATGCGGTGAGTGGATTCACGATTCACGAATGATGATTAACGACGGGAGGCGTCGCGCCTCCCGAAATCGTGAATCGTAAATCGTCTATCGTAAATGGTCAGGCCGCGTGATGGTCGCGGCTGACCGGCAGCGGCACCGTCCCGGCCGCCAGGGCGGCTTCGTAGCTTTCCATGATGCTGCGGCGCATGGCGTCGCCCACGCGGAGGATCACCAGGCAGACATTCTCGCGCACCACCGGATCGTCGGAAGGCACCGGGCAGCCGCGACGCTCGCTTTCCAGCCAGGTTTCGTCCGCGATGATCTTCTGGATCAGCGGCAGTTCGCGAAAAATGACGGGGTCGAGGATCGTCATCAGGGTAAGGAGTGCCCAGTTATCGGCACATATTGCCCTGGAATTAATCCGCGAGTTCCTCGCCCGGCTTTTTGTTGGCCACCTCCGACGCGATCGGCTTGGCTCCCAGCCGCATGTCCAAGGTATATTTCTATTATTCGGCGATGAACGCCGGCAAATCGACCGTCCTGCTGCAGTCGAGCTACAACTATCACGAACGCGGCATGCGCACCCTGCTGTTCAGCCCCGCGATTGATACGCGCGCCGGCGCCGGCGTCATCAAGTCGCGGATCGGCCTCCAGGCCGCCGCCCAGTCGCTGCCCGCCAGTGAAGATCTCTTCGCGCACGTCAAGGCCGCCCACGCCGCGCAACCCGTGAACTGCGTGCTCATTGACGAGGCCCAGTTCCTGACCCGCGCCCAGGTCGAACAGTGCACCGATGTCGCCGACCAACTGCGAATTCCCGTCCTGTGCTACGGCCTGCGCACGGATTTCCAGGCCCAGCTGTTTCCGGGCAGCGCGGCCCTGCTGGCCCTCGCCGACGATCTGATCGAGCTGAAGACCATCTGCCACTGCGGTCGCAAGGCCACGATGAATCTCCGGGTCGGACCCGATGGGCGGGGCCTGAAGGAAGGCGCGCAGGTCGAGATCGGCGGCAATGAGCGCTACATCGCGATGTGCCGCCGGCATTACAAGGATGCCCTGGCCCAGGCCTGACGACTGCTTTTTTGCCAGGAAGTAGCAGGAGCGCCGGGATTCCGGAAACTCCCCACCGGCCGCAACTTGCCCGGATCCCTTGGCGCAGGCGCCGTCCCGTCTATTGCGCAAGTTGGCGAAACGGCCGGGCGACCGGGCTGGCGGCGAAACAACCAGCGCGAATTCAATCCCAAGGGATGCGCAAGGTCCGCGTTCGCCAAACGAGCCGGCGCGCCGTTTCGTATCCTCATGCCTCCATTGCCCACGCCCTCCTTCGACTGGAAAGGCCGCGCCGTCTCGCCCGCCAATGCCGTCGCCTGCATCAAGTCAGGCAACAATCTCTTTATCCACGGTGCCGCCGCCACCCCGACCCCCTTGGTCACCGCACTCGCCGACCGCCACGATCTTGAGAACGTCCGCCTCTGGCACCTGCACACGAACGGCCCGGCCCCCTTCGCGGATCCCGGTCGCGAAAAGGAGTTCCGCTCGATCTCCCTCTTCACCGGCGCACCGTTGCGAGCCGCGATCAAGGACGGGCGCGCCGACTTCGTGCCCATCTTCCTGTCCGACATTCCCGGCCTTTTCCTGAGCAACCAGGTGCCGCTCGACGTCGCGCTGCTCCAGCTTTCCCCGCCGGATCACAACGGCCTCTGTTCCCTCGGCACCTCGTGCGATGCCGCCAAGGCCGCCGCCGAAAAGGCGCGCATCGTCGTCGCCGAGATCAACGAGAGCATGCCCCGCACCCACGGCAACAATGTCGTGCCGTTCACCCAGGTGGACGTCTTCATCGCCACCAACCGGCCGCTGCATGGCCATGCGGTCGAATCCGAGTCACCCGTCGAGGCCCGCATTGGCGAAATCATCGCTAATCTCGTCGAGGACGGCTCGACCCTGCAGATGGGCATCGGCGGCATCCCCGACGCCGCCCTGAGCCGCATGAAGGACAAGCTCGACCTCGGCATCCATACCGAGATGTTCTCGGATCGCATCGTGGATCTCGTCGAGGCCGGCGCCATTACCAACCGGCACAAGCGGGTCGGCCAGGGGCGCATCCTGACCAGCTTTATCAACGGCTCGCAGCGGCTCTTCGACTTCGTCCACGACAACCCCCTGGTCCATTTCTATCCCTGCGACTGGACCAACGACACCTCGGTCATCCGCAAGAATCCCAAGGTCGTCGCGATCAATTCCGCCATCCAGATCGACCTCACCGGCCAGGTGTGCGCCGATTCCATCGGCGATCGGATCTACTCCGGCATCGGCGGCCAGATGGACTTCATCCGCGGCGCGGCGCTGTCGCCCGGCGGCAAGCCCATCATCGCCCTGCCCTCGCAGGCCATGGGCGGCAAGGTTTCCCGCATCGTCCCGCAACTCACGCCGGGCGCCGGCGTGGTCACCACCCGCGGCCACGTCCACTGGGTCATCACGGAGTACGGCGCGGTCAACCTGCACGGCAAGACCCTGCGCGAGCGCGGCGAGGCCCTGATCTCGATCTCGCACCCGGATTTCCGCACGGAACTTCGCCACGACCTCAACGCGCGGCGGCATTTCACGCT
>DASZPS010000015.1:0-48048 GCA_035549955.1 Lacunisphaera sp.
TACCTCCTGACGCTGCCCGGCGTGAGCTTCGTCGGTCACACGCATCCGATCGCGGTGAACCAGCTGCTGTGTTCGCAACACGCGCGGGCCTTTGCGCGCCGGCGCCTGTTTCCGGACGAGATCGTTTGTTGCGGGGTGGAAAGCGTCTTTGTTCCCTATACCGATCCGGGCCTGAAGCTCGCGCAGGCGATCCGCTCCGCCGTGCGGGCCTACATCCGTCGCCTCGCCCGCCCCCCGCGGGTGATCCTGTTGGAAAACCACGGCTTCATCGCGATCGGGCCGACGCCCGCCGCAGTGCTCGCGGCGACGTTGATGGGGGCGAAGGCGGCCGCGATTTTCGTGGGCGCCGCCGCCGCCGGGGGCCGACCGCGCTTCCTGTCCCCCGCCCAGGTGGCGCGCATCGCCGGCCGGCCGGACGAACACTACCGCCAGAAGGCGCTCGGGCTCTGACGCCGGGGCCGCAAATCCACCCCCTGCCACGCCGATGCCCCGCTCCTCGCCAGTCCACTGTGCCGCCGTCGACCTGGGCGCAACCAGCGGGCGGGTGATCGTCGGCACCTGGACCGGCCGCAAGCTCGGGCTCACCGAGGTCCACCGCTTCGCCAACCGTTTCGATTCGATCGGCACCCATGACTACTGGAATCTGCCGGGGCTTTGGGCGGAGATCGTGACGGGATTGCGCGCGGCGAAGCAGCGCTTCCCGCGGCTCGCGTCGGTTGGCGTGGACACCTGGGGGGTCGACCACGTGCTGCTCGGCGATCGGGGGCGGCTCGTGTTTCCCGCCCACGCCTACCGCGATGCGCGCACCCAGCGTGGCCTGCAGCGGCTCTCCCACACGCGGGCGACCTTGGATCGGATCTATGCGGCCACGGGCGTCCCGGATGTCTTCTACAACACGAGCCTGCAGCTGGAGGAAACCGTCGCCTCGTGTCCGGCCGTGACCGACCTCGCCTCGCGCTGCCTGTTGCTGCCCGACTACTTCAATTTCCTGCTTTCGGGCCGCGCGGAGAACGAGATTTCAATCGCGAGCACAACGCAGCTCCTGGATGTGCACGGCCGCGACTGGTCGCGGGCCGCGCTTGCGCACTTTCACGTGCCGCCGGGCTGGTTCACGCCGCCGATCAAGGCCGGGACCGTCCTTGGCCCCGTGCGGTCGGTGCCGGAGCTGGCGGGCGTCAAGGTCGTCGCGGTCCCGGGCCACGACACCGCCTGTGCCTACGACGCGATGCCGGCCGATCCGGCGGGAGGCGACCTTTACATCAGCTCCGGCACGTGGTCGCTCGTCGGCTTCGAAAGCGACCAGCCCGTCCTGGGCGCCGGGGCGTTGGCGGCGCGCATCTCGAACGAGCGCACCGGGGACGGCCGCTACCGGCCGCTGCGAAATGTCATCGGCCTGTGGTTGCTGGAACAGACCCTCCGGGAATTTTCCGCCCGGCCGCGCAACGATCGCGAGTGGTCGGCGCTGATCGCCGCGGCCGCCCGGCTCCCGGCACCGGCGAAGCTGCTCGACGTCACCGACCCCGCTTTCGTCAATCCGCGGTCCATGCGGGCCGCCATCGATGCCCAGTTGAAGCGGCGGAAGCTCCGCCCGCCCGGGAACCTGGCCGGTTACACGCGCCTCATCTGCGCGTCGCTCGGGCAGGGGCACGCCGATGCGCTCGACGCCTTCGAGCGGCTGGCCGGCCGGAAGTTCCGCCGCATTCTCATCGTGGGCGGCGGCTCGCGAAACGGGCTGCTTTGCCAGGCCACGGCCGACGCGAGTGGCCGGCCGGTGCACGCCTTCACGCTCGAGGGCGCGGCAACCGGCAACATTGCCGCCCAGCTGATCGGCCTGCGGGCGGGCCGCGACCTCGCGGAGATCCGCGGGGTCATCGGCCGGCAAATCAAGGCCGTGGTTTATTCGCCCCAAGCCCGCTGAACCATGACTTGCGCCCGACCCGGTTTTGCCCTGCTCCGTTTTCCCCGCCGTGGATGCCGGCTGGCTGGACACGGGGTGGCCAATGGTGTCGCATGCTACGTCCGCCAACGGGAGGACAGGATCGACCGCCCCGTCCGGCGCAATTAACCGTGCTCCCCTAGCCGATGTTTTCGCTCACCCAGAAAGTCGCCCTCGTCACCGGCGCCGGTTCCGGCATCGGCCTGGCCATCGCGCGGTTGTTCGCGCGGCAGGGTGCGTTCGTCTGGGTGGTGGAGCGCGATGCCCTGGCCGGCCGCAATGCGGTGGATTCCATCAACACCGTCGGCGGCCGGGCCGACCTCGCGGTGGCCGATGTGAGCGACCCCGCCGCCGTGGACACCCTGGCCGCCAAGCTCCCGCCCCTCGACATCCTCGTCAACAACGCGGGCATCGGCCACGTGGGCGGGCTGCCCGACACGACCGCCGCCGACCTGGACCGCCTTTATGCCGTGAACGTCCGCGGCGCCTTCAATTTCTGCAAGGCCTTCGTTCCCGCCATGCTCGAGCGCAAAATGGGCAGTGTCATCAACCTGGCCTCGGTGAGCGGCGTCATCGCCGTGCGCGAGCGGCTGGCCTACAACGTCACGAAACACGCGATCGTCGGTCTCACAAAATCACTCGCGCTCGACCATTCGCACACGGGCGTCCGCTTCAACGCGATCTGTCCCGGGCGCGTGGAAACGCCCTTTGTGAAGGCGCGGATCGCCCAGTACCCCGATCCCGAGCAGGCCTACCGCGAGATGTCGGCCACGCAGCTGACCGGCCGCATGGCCCGGCCCGACGAGATCGCCGCGGCGGCGCTCTATCTGGCCGCGGACGAGTCCGCCATGGTCACCGGCTCCAACCTGCTCATCGACGGCGGCTGGACCGCCGGAAAGTAAACCACCTTTTCAATTTAACAGGAGGCCACAGAGAGAACCGAACACCGAAGCCAAGGCAACGTATACGTCTCTCCATTCCCTCCGTTTCCTTCTGTAAAACCGTCCGAGCCAAACTTTCCGCATGAAAATCATCCGCTATCTCGACCGCGCCGGCCTGGTGCACTACGGCAGCGAACAACCTGATGGCTCCGCCTTCCGCATCGACGGGGATGTCTACGGCGAGCACCGCGTCACTGGCGACAAGGCCCACGTCGCCAAGCTCCTCGCCCCGATCGTGCCCACCCAGATTCTCTGCATTGGCCTCAACTACCGTCAGCACGCCGCCGAAACCAACGCGAAGATCCCCGAGCGACCGATCCTCTTCGTGAAAGGCATCAACGCCCTGCAACACCCCGGCGAGCCGATCCTCATCCCGCAACACCTGCGCAGCGACGAGGTCGACTACGAATGCGAGCTCGCCGTCGTCATCGGCAAGGCCGGCAAGAACATCCCGCGGGCGCAGGCCCTCGGCCACGTGCTCGGCTACACCTGCGCGAACGACGTCTCCGCCCGCGACCACCAGATCAAGCTCGGCGGCGGGCAGTGGTGCCGCGGCAAGTTCTTCGACACCTTTTGCCCGCTCGGGCCACGGTTGCTGACCCCGGATGAGATTCCGAACCCCAACGCCCTCGCCATCTCGACCACGCTCAACGGCGTGCGCGTGCAGGCCTCGAACACCTCGGACATGATCTTCGACGTGCCGGCGATCATCGAATACCTCAGCGGCAGCACGACCCTCGTGCCCGGCACCGTCATCCTCACCGGCACGCCGCAGGGGGTGGGCATGGCGGTCAAGCCCGCCCCCCGCTGGCTGAAGCCCGGCGATTCCGTCACCATCGAGATCGAGAAAATCGGCGCGCTGACGAACCCGGTGGCGCTTGAGCCGGTCTAGGCAACTTGAAACCTGTACCGAGCGAAAGCGACATCAGCCAAATCGTGAAATCCTAAGTCTTGAAATTGCCGGTCACCGGGATTCTGGAATGCCACGGTTCCAGCTTTCACGATTATCACTTTTCACGATTCCCCTCCCCCAAAATCCCAGAACCCGGACCCGAGAACCCAATTACTCCCCATGAAAAAACTCCCCCTCCTCCTCTCGCTTGTCCTCGCGCCGCTGGCCTTTGCCGCGAACGAAAAGATCGCCGTCATTCCCAAGGGCACGACCCACAGTTTCTGGAAGTCGGTCGAGGCCGGCGCGCGGCAGGCCGGCACCGAGCTGGGCGTCGAGATCCTCTGGAAGGGGCCGCTCAAGGAGGATGACCGCGCGCAGCAGATCGGCGTCGTCCAGCAATTCGTTTCCTCGGGCGTCGATGCCATCGTCCTGGCGCCGCTCGACGACACCGCCCTGCGCACGCCGGTGAAGAGCGCGGCCGAGCACAACATCCCGGTCGTCATCTTCGACTCGGCCCTCAAGGGGGAGGTGGGGAAGGATTTCGTGAGCTTCGTGGCCACCAACAACGGGCGCGGGGGAGAACTCGGCGGCGAGGAGCTGGCGCGCCTGCTCGGCGGCAAGGGCAAGGTGGTCCTGTTGCGCTACGCGGAGGGCTCCGCCAGCACCACCGAGCGCGAAGCCGGCTTCCTCACCGTGATGAAGAAGCATCCCGGCATCACCATCATCGTGGAAAACCGCTACGCCGGCCCCACCGTGAGCACCGCGCAGGACGCGGCCATGAACCTCGTCGACAAGCTCCGCGAGGCGGATGGCATTTTCTGCCCGAACGAATCGGCCACCCAGGGCATGGTCCTGGCCCTGCGCCAGACGGGGCTCGCCGGCCAGAAGAAGTTCGTGGGCTTCGACACGTCCCCCTTCCTGCTGGCCGCCCTCGCCAAGGGCGACGTCCAGGGCCTGGTCGCCCAAAATCCAACCCGCATGGGCTACCTGGGCGTCGTCACGGCGGTGAGGCACCTGCGCGGCGAGAAGATCGAGCCGATGATCGACACCGGCTGCGTGCTCGTCACGCAGGCCAACCGCAACACGCCCGAAGTCGAGGCGGTGGTGGGGAAGTGACGAATAGCTGGCCACAAAAAGCACAAAAGGCACAAAAATGGCCGTGGCTGGTTTTTCTTTTGCGTCTTCTGTGCCTTCTGTGGCCAAACCGGATTGGTTGAAAAAACCATGAGTTCGGTTCTCCAGCTTTCCGGCATCAAGAAGCGCTTCGGCGCCACCGTCGCGCTCGACGGCGTCGACCTGGAGGTGGCGCCGGGCGAGGTGCACGCGCTCGTCGGCGAGAACGGCGCGGGCAAGAGCACGCTGATGAAAATCCTCTCCGGCGCGCTCGCGCCGGATGCCGGCGCCATGACCCTGGAGGGCGCGGCCTACGCTCCCGACGGTCCGCTGCCGGCCCGGCGGGCGGGAGTCGTGATGGTCAACCAGGAGCTCGCCATCGCCCCGCACCTGAGTGTCGCGGAGAACATCGTGCTCGGCGCCGAGCCGGGCGGGGCGCTGCTCGTGCGCCACGCGGAATCGCGCCGCATCGCCGGCGCCGCCCTGGCGGAACTGGGGCGCCCCGACATCCCGCTCGGCGTGCCGGCGGGCGGGCTGAGCGTCGCCGAGCAACAACTGGTCGAGATCGCCCGCGCGCTCGCGCTCGGCTGCAAGGTGCTCGTGCTCGACGAGCCGACGAGCAGCCTGACCAAGGCCGACACCGAAAAGCTCTTTGCGCTCGTGCGCCGCCTCCGGACGGCCGGGCGATCGGTCATCTACATTTCCCACTTCCTCGAGGAGGTGCAGGAGCTGTCCGACCGCTACACCGTGCTGCGCGACGGCCGGAGCGTCGCCACCGGTCGCACCGCCGACACAACGATCGGCCGCATCGCGGAGCTCATGGTGGGCCGGCAGGTGGACGAACTCTACACCCGCTCGTCGCGCCAGCCGGGCGCGGTGGTCCTTGAGGTCAGCGAGCTGGCCGGGGCGGTCAAGCCGGTCGCCGCATCGTTGCAGTTGCGCCGCGGCGAGGTGCTGGGGCTGGCGGGGCTGGTGGGCGCGGGCCGCAGCGAGCTGTTGCGCACGATCTTCGCCCTCGACGAGGTGCGTGGCGGTTCGGTGCGAGTCGGCGTTCACGCGGGGCCGGCTTCGCCGTTGCGCCGCTGGCGGCAGGGCGTCGGCCTGTTGAGCGAGGACCGCAAGCGCGAGGGCCTCGCGCTCAATCTGAGCCTGGAGCACAATCTGACCCTGCCGCGGCTCGAGCTGCTGATCCGCCCCGCCGGACTGGCCGCGGAGACGCGCACCTGGATCGAGAAACTCGGCGTGCGCTGCGCCGGGCCGGGCCAGGCGGTCGGCAACCTGTCCGGCGGCAACCAGCAGAAGGTCGCCCTCGGCCGCCTGCTCCGCAACGGGGCGGACATCCTGCTGCTCGACGAGCCGACCCGCGGCGTGGACATCGGCGCGAAGCAAAACATCTACCGCTTGATCGATGAGCTGGCCGGGTCCGGCAAGGCCGTGCTCATGGTCAGCAGCTACCTGCCGGAGCTCCTTGGCACCTGCGACCGCATCGCCGTCATGTGCCGCGGCGTCCTCGGCGCGGCCCGCCCGGTGGCGGAATGCACCGAGCACGGCATCATGCTGGAGGCGACGGGCGCCGCCGCCTGAGGGCGGCCTGGGAATCTTGAAAACTGTACCGAGCGAAAGCGACATCCCGCCAAATCGTGAAATCGAGAATCGTGAAAACGCCGGTTAGCGACGAGCCGTAAGAACCTTTTTTTCTCCACCCCTGCGCCGCAGGCGCCGCACTCAAATTTCACGATTTAGGATTTCACGAATTTCAGTTTTCAAGATTCCCCGACTCCCCATGTCCGACGCCGCCCCCAAAACCTCCTTCCTCCGCCACGCCCTCACGGCGTTCGGCCCGCTGATCGGGCTCGCGGCCGTGTGCGTGCTGTTCGCCATGCTGCGGTTCGACACCTTCGTCACGCGCGACAACTTTGCGATCATCCTCCAGCAGACGGTCATCATCGGGGTCGCCGCCCTGGGAATGACGCTCATCATCATTGCTGGTGGCATCGACCTTTCCGTCGGCTCGGTCATCGCCCTGGGCTGCGTGGTTGTCGCCTTGCTGATCCAGAAGGGCTGGTCACCGCTCGCGGCCGGACTCGGGGCCGTTGTCGCCTGCATGGCCTGCGGGGCATTTTCGGGCCTGCTGATCACCCGGCTGCGGTTGCTGCCGTTTGTGGTCACCCTGGGCATGATGGGCGCGTTGCGCGGCACGGCCAAGGAGCTGGTCAACTCGCAGCCGGTCTATCCCGACGAAACCTGGCTCAACGGCTTGATGCAACTCGGCCGGAGCGGACTGCCCACCGGCGTGTGGCTGATGCTGGCCCTGGCCGTGTTGGTGGCGCTGGCGCTGCGTTTCTCCCGCTTCGGCCGCCATGTCTTTGCCGTCGGTTCAAACGAACTCACGGCGCGGCTGTGCGGCGTGCCCGTCGAACGCGTGAAGCTCCTCGTGTATGTGCTCGGCGGGGCCTTCGCGGGGGTGGCGGCGGTGCTGCAGTTTTCCTATCTCACGATCGGCGATCCCACCACGGCCATCGGCCTCGAGCTCAACATCATCGCCGCGGTCGTCATCGGCGGGGCCAGCCTCAACGGGGGCCAGGGCACGGTCCTCGGCACCCTGGTCGGGGCCCTGATCATGAGCGTCGTGGCCAACGGCTGCACCAAGCTCGGCCTCGACAACCCGGTGCAGGAGATCGTGACCGGCGGCATCATCATCGCCGCGGTGCTCCTGGACTACCTCCGCCGGAAAACGGCAGGGAATCGTGAAAACTGAGAATCGGGAAATCCTAAATCTTGAAATTGGATAGCCGCGCTTCGCGCGAGGGAGAGAGGTAATGAGCCAGGAATATCGAAATCGCCCAGGTCTCTGCGATTTCACGGTTTAAGATTTCACGATTTGGCGGAATGTCGCTTTCGCTCGGTACAGTTTTCACGATTCCCATGCCCGGCGCGCCACCGGGCGCTTGCCAACACCCGGCCCGTGGCTTCATAGGGTGGCTCCATGCGCATCCTGGTGATCGAAGACGAGAGCCAGCTCGCCCGGCATCTGACCGGCGTGCTGTCCCGGAACAATCACCTGGTGAGCGCGCAGTCCGACGGCTCCGCCGGGCTCGCCGAGGCGCTGAAGACCCAGCCGGACCTCGTCGTGCTGGACATCGGCCTGCCGGGGCTGAGCGGGTGGGAGGTCCTGGACGAATTGCATGAGCAGGGCAGCACCTCGCGCGTGCTCGTGCTCACGGCCCGGGGCGACGTCGAGGACCGCGTGAAGGGCCTTAAGGCGGGCGCCGACGATTACCTGACCAAGCCGTTTTCGATGGAGGAATTCGTGGCCCGGGTCGAGGCGCTGGGCCGGCGCGGGCAGGTGCCGACGGCCGGCGACCTCCTGACGGTGGACGACCTGCAGATGGACGTGCGCCGCCGCAAAGTCCGGCGCGCGGGCCGGGAGATCGCGCTGTCCCCGCGGGAATTCGAGCTGCTGCAGGTGATGATGGCGGAGCCCGGGCGCGTTTTTTCGCGCACGGAATTGTGCGAACGCGTCTGGCAGCGGGATTACGAGTATGACACCCGTACGGTCGAGATCTTCATCGGCCGCCTGCGCAGGAAGATCGATTCCAGCACTCGCCCCCCCTTGGTCCACACCGTGCGCTCGGTCGGCTACAGCGTCCGCCTCCCGGCCTGAGCCCATGAAAGCGCCCGCTCCCTGGTGGCTGGCCCTTGCGGCGGGACTGCTGGCGCTGGCGGCGGGGACGCGGGCCGCGACCATCGAGGGTCGTGTCGCGTTGCCCAAGGCCACCGGCACCACCGTGGTGAACAAACGTTACGAGATCGTCTCGAGCGGCGGCGTGGTGTCCACCAACCCGCCGGTCGCCGTCGTCTATCTCGACGGGGATTTTCCGGCCGCGCGGGAAGCGCCCGCGGTGAGGGTCGAACAAAAGGACCTGAAATTCGTGCCGCAGCTGCTCGTCGTCCAGGCGGGCACGCGGGTGGAGTTTCCGAATCTCGACGACACGTTCCACAACATCTTCTCCTATTCGCCGGCGAAGCGCTTCGACCTCGGCCGGTACCGGATGGGCGAGAAGCCCGTGCCTTCGGTCGTCTTCGACACGCCCGGCGTCGTGGTCCTGCGCTGTGACATCCATGAGCACATGCGCGGCGTGATCCTGGTGCTGGCGACGCCGCATTTTGCCATTACCGACACGGACGGAAATTTCCGGCTCGAGGGATTGCCGGCCGGCAATTACCGGCTGAAAACCTGGCTCGACAGCCGGAACACCCAGGAACGCGCCGTCGAACTCCGGGCCGACACGCAGTTGCGGCTGGAACTCCCGTGAAACCGCCGTTTGCAGCCGGCTTTACCGCCGAGGCCGCCCGGTTCCAGTGGCGCCTGCTGGCGGGGCTGGCGCTCGTGGTGGTCGTCACGACCGCGGCGGTGCTCAGCGCGGCGCGGCACAACATCGCGCGCGAGGAGGAGCACCGGCGCGAGACGGAATTCCAGGTCAGCCTCGCGCTCCTGCGCAGCGTGCAGGCGCACCGGCACGCCGCGCTCGTCGAGCGCGGCCGCGTCCTCGCGACAAAATCGCGCATCCAGGCCGCGCTGGAGGACAACGCGGAGGACCTGCTGTACCTGAGCGCCCGGGACGAGCTGCGCGACCTGCTCGCGCCCCCGGCGCAGCCGGCGGTTCCGGGCGCCGAACCGCGGCAGACCGCGCGCTTCTACCGCTTCCTGGACGCGAAGGGCCGTTTGCTCGCCCCGCAGCCCGGCGCGGCGGCCGGCGAACTCGCGCCCGGGGAGGAAAACCGGCTCTCGCTTGCGGCGCTGCCGGACCAGCCCCAGCTCGGCTATCTCGTGTTGCGGCCGAAGGGCGGCGAAGCGGAGCTGCTCGAACTGATCGTGATCCCGATCTTTTCCAACGACAGCGGCGGCAAGCTCGCGGCCCTCGTGCTGGGCTACAATCCCCTCCGGCTCGACGAGCCGGCCGGCGCGAGCCCGCTGGCCAGCGGCATCTGGTTCGAAGGCCGGACCCACCTGGCGCCCGGCGGCCCGGCGGCCTCGGCGGAGTTCGCCCATGCCCTGGACGCCGCGCTTTTCGGCGCGGCCCCGCCCCCGCGCCGGCTGCAAGTCGAGACGGGGCGCGACTCCTGGCTGGTCTTCCTGCAACGCCTGGACGCCGGCGGCATCTATGCGCCGGCGTATGAAGTCTGCGCGTTTCCGCTCGGTCCCATGCTGGCGCGCCAGCGCACCCTCGGCGGGCAGATCCTGGGCGTGGGCGCGGCCGTGCTGCTGCTCGGCCTCGGGCTGAGTTATTTCCTCTCATACCGGCTCTCGGTCCCGGTGGAGCGGCTGGCGCACGATTCGGAAGTGCAGCGGGTGCGCCGCGCGGCCGCCGAGGCCGCGCTCGAGACGACCAGCGCGGAACTGGATCGCGCCGCGCGCTTCTCCGCCAACGCCTCGCACCAGCTCAAGACGCCGGTGGCGGTGATGCGCGCGGGACTCGAGATGCTGCAGGCGCGCGACAGCCTGCGGGAGGCGGACCGCCACGAGGTCGAGGCCTTGATCCACCAGACCTACCGCATCTCCAGCGTCATCGAGGACCTCCTGCTGCTTTCGCGCATGGACGCCGGCCAGCTCCGGCTCAATTTCACCGCCGTCAGCCTGAGCGAGCTGGTCGCCGCCGCGCTCGATGACCTGAGCGCGATGGCCGGCGACGCGGAGCTGCAGGTGGAGCAGGACTGCCCGCCGGACCTTCGCATCGCCGGGGAAAAACGCTACACGGCGCTGATCCTCCAAAACCTGTTGGAGAATGCGCGGAAGTACAACCGGCCCGGCGGCACGATCCGGATCACCGCGCGCGAAACCGGCGGCAGCGTGCGGCTCACCGTGGGGAACACCGCCCTGCGCGCGATCCCAACCGAGGTGCGGGAGCACATCTTTGAGCGGTTTCACCGCGGCAGCGCCGGCGAAAACGTGCCCGGCTACGGCCTCGGCCTGAACCTCGCGCGCGAGCTCGCGCGCATCCACGGCGGGGACCTGCAGCTGGTGCGCTCCGACGAGGCCTGGACGGAATTCACCGTCAGTTTTCGCGCCGCGGTGGAGGCGGGGCAGTTGTCCGCATGAGCGCGCCGGCACACGATCAACGGTCCCTGGTCTCCGCGCTGGTGGCCGCGCGTCCGCGACCCGCCTCCCTCCGCGTGCCCCCGGTCCTGGCGGTGATGGTGGGCGCGGCGATCGGGGTGGTGAGCCCCGCCCAGGAGGCGCTCGAGCGGCTGGCGGAACGGTTGAATTTCGCCGCCGCGGGCGGACGGTTGCAGCTGCGGCTGAGCGGCTCGGTCGAATTGGAGGGCTATGCGATTTCCGATCCGGTTGCGGATCTCGTTTCCGGCGACGAGGACGAATTTCTCCGTCCGCGGTTCAATCTGTATCTCGACGGGCAGGTCGGCACCCGCGGTTATGTTTTCGCGCAGGGCCGCGTCGACCGCGGGTTCGACGTTTACGAGGAGGACCCGCAGCTCGCGGCACGCTTCGACGAATACGCCGCGCGGCTCGAATTGTCCGAACCGGGCAGCGGCCGGCTGTTCGTCCAGGCCGGCAAGTTTGCGACCGTGGTCGGCAACTGGACGAAGCGGCACACGGCATGGGAAAACCCGTTCATCACGGCACCGCTGCCCTACGACAACCTCACCCCGGTCTGGGATGTCACGCCCGCCCCCACCGCCGACGTGTTGCTGGCGTGGGCGCATGTCAGCCCGGTCGGCGACCCGCAGGCGGTCCTGTCGGATAAGGCATTCCGCCTGCCGATCGTCTGGGGCCCGGCCTATGCGCAAGGCGTGGCGCTCGCCGGCAAGCTTGGGCAGTTGGAGTACGCGGGCGAGGTCAAGGCCGTGGGGTTGTCCGCGCGCGCGGAGCGGTGGGACGAGGGCTTTGGCGGGGCCGAGCGGCCGGCGCTCAGCGCCCGCGTGGGCTGGCGGCCGAACCCATCATGGAATCTCGGTATTTCGGCGAGTCGCGGGGAGTACCTCGACCGGACGGAACATGCGCGCCTCCCGGATGGTTTTGACCGTCACGACTACCGGCAGACCGTGCTGGCCCACGATGTCAGCTACGCCTGGCATCACTGGCAGGTTTGGGGGGAGGTTTACGCGGCGCGCTTCAGCATCCCGCGCATCGCCGAGATCCACACCATGGCCTGGTATGTGGAAGCGAAGTACCGGTTCACGCCGCAATTTTCCGGCGCGGTGCGCTGGGGCCAGCAGTGGTTTGGCGACATCACCAATCGCGCCGGCCAGGCCATCGCCGCGGGCCGCCAGACCTGGCGGCTGGAAGTCGCGCCCGCTTACCGCCTGACGACGCAGACCCAGGTGAAGCTGCAGTACAGCCTCCGGCACGACCAGCCCGCCGCCGGCCGCTACACGCACGCGCTTGCCGGGCAGCTGACGGTGCGGTTCTGAGCCGGGCCGGTCTCCGACCGGCCCATTCGAAAAAGTTTCGCGCCGCAAAGTGTCGGCGGAGTCCGGGGAGAAGTCCTGCACCACACACCCCGCCCTGCGGGCACCCCTCTCGAGAGGGGACCCAATCCCCCGCGCGCGAAGCTCCGCTCTTGAGCCGGAACGATTCAGTTGGGTCCGACTTTCGGAGGGAAATCAACGACCACCAAATGGTGGAGCGCGTTGCTCCCCAACGCGCTGAGGACGCCCGCTGCGAAGAAAGCGCCCTGAGGAGCAGGTCGCTCCACCTCGAAGCGCATCGTCCCCTCTCGAGCGGGGTGCCCGCAGGGCGGGGTGTGTCGGCTGGGGCGCAATTTCCGCGCGCGGAACAAAAAAAGTAACAGCGCGGTTACGGTTAAATCATTTTTTGCGGACCGAAGCGCGAGTAACGGTACGGCCACAACCTACCAGCCATGCCACTGCCCGACCCACACCACCGGTGGTCCGTCCCCGCTGCCACCCTCTCGACCGCGTTGCTGCTGCTCGCGCCGCGACCCGCGCGCGCGGAGACAACCACCGCCTACAAGTACCAGGACTATCACGAATCCGGGGGCCGCATCAGCGTGCGCGCGCACTACGGGCTCGTCGAGCAGACCATCGGCCCCGAGGCGCGGCTGAAGATCACGGGCGTGATCGACACGATTTCCGGGGCGACCCCGACCGGCGAGCCGGCCGATCCCACGACGGGGCAGGTGCCGCTCACGACGATCGATGACCGCCGCGAGGCCTGGACGGCCGACTATTCCCGGCAGTTCGGCCGCCTGCACGTCACCGTCGGCGCGGCCCACTCCCACGAAAGCGATTACGTTTCCACCGGCTTCTCGTTGAACACGCAGACGGATTTCAACGGGAAGAACACCACGTTGCTCGCGGGCTTGTCGGGCACGGATGACGACGTGAAGGTGTTCTACCAAACGGCCCGGGCGTCGAAGCGGACCCTCGACGCCATCCTTGGCGTCACGCACCTGCTCGACGAAAACACCTCGGTCACCGCGAATCTCTCCTTCGGTTCGGCTGACGGCTACCTCAGCGACCCCTACAAGCTCATCCGCAAAAACACGGAGATCCTGCCGGGCCTGTTCCTGCCCCTGACTTTTTCCGAGAACCGTCCCGACGAGCGCGACAAGTGGATCGTCTTCACGTCCATCAACCGCACCGTGCCGAAAACCGGCGGCGCGCTCGAGGCGAGTTATCGTCATTACCACGACACCTACAGCGTTACCAGCCACACGACGTCGCTGGCGTGGTTCCAGCACCTGGGCGAGCAGGTGATCCTGTCGCCGTCCGTCCGCTACTATTGGCAGGGCAAGGCGTATTTCTACCGGGTCAGCCTGGACGGGTCCAACATCACGCCCGGCACCATGCCGAATCCGGCCGGCCCGTTCTTTTCGGCGGACTACCGCCTCGCGGCCCTGGACACCTGGACCTGGGGCCTGAAGCTGGTCTGGACGCCGAAGCCGGCGTTCCAGGCTGACGTGGCCTGGGAAAGTTACCGCATGTCCGGCCGCGACCGGCAGACCTCCGCCAGCGCGTTTCCGGAGGCGAACATCGTGACGGTGGGCGCGCGCTACGCCTGGTAACCCGACTTCAAGCCATGAATCCCGTGATGACCGCATCGGCCTCCGCTCCGCCCCGGACCACCGCCGGGGCCGGCCTGAACCGGCTGGCCTTCCGGGCCCTTGGGACGCATTGCGAGGTGCAATACCACGCGACTCCGCCCGGGACCGCGCCCGCATTTGAGCAGGCGGTGCGCGCCTGGGTGGAAAACTTCGAGGCGCGCTACTCCCGGTTCCGGCCGGACAGCATGGTCTCGCGCATCAATTCAGCGGCGGGCCGGATGTGGATCGAGATCGATCGGGAAATGGAGGACATGCTCGATGTCTGCGCCAGCGTGCATACGCTGACCGGCGGGATCATCGATTCCACGGCCGGCCCGCTGCTGTTGTTGTGGGACTACCACCGCCCGAAGCCTGTGGTGCCAAGCGCGGCGCAGATCGCCGCCGCGCGCCTCCTCGCCAGCTGGCATTTCGTGCAGCGCCGCCCGGGCCGGGTGTTCCTCCCGAATGCCGGCATGAGCCTGGATTTTGGGGGGTGGGGCAAGGAATGGGCCGTCGACGCCGTCGCGCAGCTGGCCGTCCGCCACGGCATCCTGCACGTGCTCGTGGACTTCGGGCACGACATCCGCTGCATCGGCACGCCGCCGGACCGGCCGGCGTGGCACGTGGGCCTCGAGGACCCTTTCGATCCGGGCCGGCACCGGGAGTCGGTGGCGCTCATGGCGGGCCGGGCCATTGCCTCGTCCGGCGACTATCTGCGCGGCTTCACCGCCGGCGGCAGGCGCTACGGCCACATCATCGACCCGCGGACGGGCGAGCCGGTCGCGCATGGCTGCCGGCAGGTCACGGTGATCGCCGACACGTGCTTCCAGGCCGGCCTGCTTTCGACCACGGCCTTCGTGCTCGGCCCGGATGCCGGCCTGGCGTTCATCCGGCAATTTCCCGGGGCGGAGGCCCTGATCATCAGCGACACGGGCCGGGCGGAAACCCGCGGATTCTGGAACCATGTCGTCACTTAAACCCATGCGCCTTTTCCTCCACGCCGGTTTGCTGTTGGCGGTGTGTGCCTGCCTGTTGCCGGCGCAGACCGGCGTGGGGGATTCGCTGCCCAGCTGGGCGGGCCTCGGCCTCGAGGGACCCCTGCCCGAGACCCGCGGCCGCGTGCTGCTGGTGGATTTTTGGGCGTCATGGTGCGCCCCCTGCCAGGAGTCGTTCCCGGAGCTGGCGCGAATCCACCGCGAGTTCGAGGCGCGCGGCGTCACCTTCGTCGCGGTCAGCGTCGATCGCCGCGCGCGCGACTATGAAGCCTTCGTGAAGAAACATGCCCCGGCCTTCGCCACGGTGCGCGACACGCGCCAGGAATTCGTCGCGGCGGTCGGGGTGCCGGCCATGCCGACCAGCCTGGTGGTGGGCCGGGACGGGAAGATCCGCGCGATCCTCGCCGGCTTTCATGGTGAAAAAACCGCCACCGCGCTGCGCGCCGCGCTCGAGGCCGCCCTCGCCGAGAAAACTTGATATGAAAACCCGCCCAATCCTTTTCGCCATCCTCGCCGGCGCGGCCTTGCTGCTGGGCGCGGGTTGCGCCACTTCCCCCGCGCCAGTGCAGGCCTGGCAGCGCGGCACCCTGACCGACTACACCATGCGACCGGATCGCGACCCGCTCGCCACCGCCATGGCCGAACACACCTGGTTCTCCCGCGAGGCCAGCGTGGGCGGCCGCGGGGTGGGCGGGAGCGGCTGCGGCTGCAATTGACCCACCTCCAATCCCGACCTGCCATGCATTCCCTCGCTGTCCGCTTCCACCAACGCTACGGTTCCTTTTCCTTCGCCGGCCTCATGCTGGTCACGCTGCTGCAGCGCACGCCGCTGGTGCGGCTGATGATGATGGCCGATTCCCTCTGGTTGCGCGTTTCGCTCGGGCACGTCCTGCGTTCCAGCGCGCTGGCGGCCACGGCCCTCGGCGTCGTGGACACGCTCGCGGGCGCGACGACCTTCACCGCGACCCCGGGCAGCCCGGCCTCGGCCACCGTCGGCGCGTCGTTTTCCGCGGCGTTTGCCGTCACCGGCGCGACGACCCCGCCCGGTTCCTACACCGTCAGCGGACTGCCGCCCGGGCTGAGCGTGCCGGGCTCCACGGCGCATGGCAGCGGCGAGGTCCTGTTGAATGGGACCTCGGGCACGATCACCGGCACGCCCACCACCGCCGGGAGCTTCGTCGTGGACATCACGGCGTGGCAGAACTCCGGCGCCACGGGTGACAGCATCCCCAACACCTACACGATCAACGTCTCGGGCGGGGGCGGCGGCGCCACCGCGCCCTCGATATCCGCGCAGCCCGCGAACGTCAGCGTCACCGCCGGGCAAGCCGCGTCGTTCTCGGTCACGGCGAACGGCACGGCGCCGTTGAGTTACCAATGGCGCAAGGATGGCAACAACATCGGTGGCGCGACTTCCAGCACCTTTTCGATCAACAGCACGGCCACGGGCGATGCCGGCACCTACAGCGTGGTCGTGAGCAATTCCGCCGGCAGCGTCACTTCCAACGGCGCCACCCTCACGGTGAACGCCGCCGCCACGGCACCCTCGATTTCCGCGCAGCCCGCGAACGTCAGCGTGACGGCGGGGCAAGCCGCGTCGTTCTCGGTCACGGCGAGCGGCACCGCGCCGCTGGGCTACCAATGGCGCAAGGACGGCAACAACATCGGCGGCGCCACTTCCAGCACCTTCTCGATCAACAGCACGGCGACGGGCGACGCGGGCACGTACAGCGTCGTCGTGAGTAACAGCGCCGGCAGCGCGACGTCCAATGGCGCGACGCTCACGGTGACCGCCGCCGCGACGGCACCATCGATCACCACCCAGCCGGCCAATGTCAGCGTGACCGCGGGCCAGCCGGCTTCGTTCTCGGTGACGGCGAGCGGCACCGCGCCGTTGAGCTACCAATGGCGCAAGGACGGCAACAACATCGGTGCCGCGACTTCCAGCACCTTTTCGATCAACAGCACGGCCACGGGCGACGCGGGCACGTACAGCGTCGTCGTGAGCAACAGCGCCGGCAGCGTGACCTCCAGCGGCGCGACGCTCACGGTGACCGCCGCCGCGACGGCGCCATCGATCACCACCCAGCCGGCCAATGTCAGCGTGACCGCGGGCCAGCCGGCCTCGTTCTCCGTCACCGCGAACGGCACGGCGCCATTGAGCTACCAATGGCGCAAGGACGGCAACAACCTCGGCGGCGCCACCTCCAGCACCTTCTCGATCAACAGCACGGTGACGGGCGACGCCGGCAACTACAGCGTGGTCGTGAGCAACTCCGCCGGCAGCGTGACGTCCAACGACGCCAGCCTGACCGTGGGCGCGGGCACGCCGCCGCCCACGATCACCACGCAACCGACGAACCAGACGGTCACGGCCGGGCATGCCGTCACGTTCACGGCCGCGGCTTCCGGCGGCAGTGGCCAGTGGCAGTCTTCCACCAATGGCACCACCTGGACGAACTTGAACAACGACAGCACCTACAACGGCGTGACCACGGGCACGCTGACGGTCTCCAACACCACCACCGGGATGAACGGCCTGAACTACCGCTTCACCGCCACGAACACCGGGGGGACCGCGAACAGCAACGCCGCGATCCTCAGCGTGCTCGCGGTCATCTTCCCATCCCCAATGGGGGTCGGGCTCGATTCGGCGGGCAACCTTTACGTGGCCGACTCGGCGAACAACAACATCCACAAGGTCACGACGGCGTTGGCGGCGACGCGCCTTGCCGGCGGCACCAGCGCGGCGGGCTCAACCGACGGGGCGGGATCCACCGCCGCCCTGTTCAACACACCCGGTTCCCTCGTCGTGGATGCCGCCGGCATCATCTTTGTGGCCGACACCGCCAATGCCACCATCCGCCGCATCGCGACGGACGGCACGGTCACCACCTTTGCCGGATCGGCGACGGGCCGCGGCAACACGGATGGGACCGGCACGGCGGCCACGTTCTCCAGCACCTCCGCCATTGCCCTCGACTCGACGGGCAATCTCTTCGTCGCCGACGGCATCCAGCATACGGTGCGAAAGCTCACCGCCGGCGCGGTGGTGACCACGCTCGCCGGCAGCGCAGGCAACCTCGGCAACACGGACGGCACCGGCACCGCGGCGCGATTCAATCACCCGACCGGGGTCGTGGCTGACGCGGCGGGCAATGTTTACGTCGCTGACACCACCAACAACACGATTCGCAAGGTCACGGCCGCGGGCGGGGTCACGACGCTGGCGGGCGTGGCCGGCGTCAGCGGCGCGACTGATGGCACCGGCGGCGCCGCACTGTTCAATGGCCCGGCCGGCCTCGCCATCGATGGCGCCGGGAATATCTACGTGGCCGACAGCGGCAACAGCGCGATCCGCAAAGTCACGCCGGCCGGCGCGGTAACGACCCTCGCGGGCCTGTCCACCATTGCCGGGTTGCTGGATGGTACCGGCTCCGGTGCCTGGTTCAACCAGCCCAAGGGCGTGGCCGTCGACGGCGCAGGTAATGTTTATGTGGCCGACACCGGCAACGCGGCCATTCGCAAGATCACCCCGGCCGGGGCGGTGACGACGCTGGCGATCACCCTGGCCAGCACGCCCAATCCGACGCCCACTCCCACGCCGACCCCAACGCCAAATCCCGGAGGCAGTGGCGGAGGCGGGGGCGGGGGTGGCGGCGGCGCGCCGAGCCTGTGGTTTGTCGGCGCACTCGCCCTGCTCGGGGCGGGCCGGCGAATGCGCTCGCCCGTGGCGCGCTGAATACTGGCGACATCCTCAGAACTGTCGCTGCGCCCCCGGCTACCCAAGTAGGTAGGGCAAGCCGGGGGCGCTCCTGTTCTGGGCGAATAGGTCCGGTCTGTGAACGGACCAAGGACCAGTCGCAGACTGATCCTACGCAGACCGCCTCCGCCTAAAAATCGCTTGCGGCGTCCGGTGATTGGGTGCGCGATTGGCCAATGCTACCCCGCGCCCTTGCCCGCCTCTCACTGCTTGTAACAACCCTGGCGCTGAGCCTGCCCGCGGTGAGCGCGTCGAATCCGCCCGCGGTGAGCTCGTCGAAGCCGTCGACCGGTCCCGCCCGCGCCGCCGATCCAGCGGCCCATGGTTTCGATCCCATCCGCTTGCAGCGCCTCGATGGCGTCATCGAGCGCGAAATCGCCGGCGGGCGGCTCGCCGGCGCGGTCATGCTCGTGAAGCGCGACGGCGAGGACGTGGTGCTCAAAAGCTACGGCCAGTTCGACCGGGAGGCTGGCATCCCGATGCGCCCCGACGCCATCTTCCGCATCGCGTCGATGAGCAAGGCCGTGACGACTGTCGCGGCGCTCATGCTCTACGAGGAGGGCCGGTTTCAACTCAACGACCCGGTGGGCAAGTTCATCCCGGAGTTTGCGAAGTCCGTCGTCGCCGTGCCGCCCCCGCCGGGCTCTCCGCCCGACGTGAAATACGTGACCGTCCCCGCGAAGCGCGCCATCACGATCCGCGACCTCATGACGCACACCGCCGGGCTGACCTACGGCGACTTCATCGCGATCGACGACTACAAGAAGGCGAAACTCTACAGCTGGTACATCCTCAACAACGATGAGACGATCGGCGACGCGATGAAGCGCCTCGCCACGCTCCCGCTCGCGCACCATCCCGGCGAGGCCTTCGATTACGGCTACGGCAGCGATCTGCTCGGCTATTTCGTCGAGGTGATTTCGGGCCTGCCGCTCGACCGCTACGTCGAGGAACGCATCTGCCGGCCGCTGCAGATGCCCGACACCGGTTTCTTCCTGCCGAAGGAAAAGGCGGACCGGCTCGCCGTCGTCTACGGCCTCGAGGACGGCAAACTCGTGCGCGAGGAGGATTCCAAGCGCACGGACTTCATCGACGGCCCGCGCAAATTGTTTTCCGGCGGCGCCGGCATGTATTCCACGGCGTCGGACTATGGCCGTTTCCTGCAGATGCTGTTGAACGGCGGCGAACTCGATGGCGCGCGCCTGCTCAGTCCGCGCACCGTGGCGCTGATGCACGAGAATCACACCGGCGACCTCTTCAAATGGGACAGCAAGGCTTTCGGCCTCGGCTTTTGGGTGAACCAAGACCCGGGCAAACTCGGCGAGCTGATGGGACAGGGGGCCTACGGCTGGGGCAGCGCCTACTTCCCGCAGTACTTTGTGGATCCCAAGGAACGCCTGATCGGCCTCCTCATGTGCCAGCTTCGGCCCGACGGCGGCAGCAACCTGAATCAGCGCTTCAAAACCACGATCTACCAAGCGCTTAAGTAATGGAGGCGGGGTGCCCTCACCCCGCTTTTCCGGCTAATTCGCGGGGTGAGGGCACCCCGCCTCCACAATTTATTCAGAAAACCGCTTGACTTGACTAAACGGTCAACTATCAATTTCGGCCATGGGAAGAACCTCAGACGCCAACGAACGCCTCATGGATGCGGCCCTCGACCTCATCTGGGAGCAGAGCTACGGCGCTGTGACAATCGACGACATCTGCAAGCGGGCCGACGTGAAGAAAGGCAGTTTCTACTACTTCTTCGATTCCAAGTCGGATCTCGCGATCGCGGCGCTCGAGCGTTTCTGGGTTGAGCAGGGCAAACCCAAGATGGACGCGCTGTTTTCCCCGACTTCGGATCCAATGGCCCGGATCATCGCCTACATGCACCACATCTACGAGTCGCAGGCCCGCATCAAGCGCGAGCACGGCAAGGTCTTGGGCTGCCCCGTGATCTCCGTCGGCTCCGAGACATGCACGTGCGACGACGAAAGCGCCGTCGGCAACAAGATCCGCGAGATGTTCACGCGCAAGCGTCGCTATTATGAGTCAGCCATCCGCGACGCCGTCGCCGACGGCTCGATCGAGGCCGGCGATCCGGCCACCAAGGCCACCGCCTTGGCGGGGCTGATCGAGGGCATCTGCACGCAAGCCCGCATCCTCAACGATCCCGAAGTCCTCCGCCAATTGCCCGACCTGGCTGTGCGCATCCTCGGCGCCAAGGCCGCCAGTACCGCCGCCCCAGTCCCCGCCACCGCCGAGAAATCCTGATTTTCCCCCGGCGCACGTATTTCCGTGCGCTCTTTTTTCGCCCTTCAACTAGCTAACCAGTCAACTATTAACCGCCCTTAACCATGATCCGTAAGATTTCCACGCCAAGCCCGTCTGCCTCGCTGAACGCCATGACTTCGAGCCTGACCATGCCGCACTTCGTCCGCCGCTTCACCACCGCCGCCAGCATCCGCGCGCGCTTCGGCACCAACTCGGCCAGCACGCTCTGGACCCCGAACCTCGTCGACAGCCTGCGCGCGCCGCTCACCCGCTTCCGCGACTGAAAGCCACCCTTCCACTTCACTTCAATTCGACCAACCACGCCCATGATCACCGCCGCCATCATCATCGGAGCCCTCACGCTCCTCGTTTTCTCCGACGACGCCAACAACAGCGCCGCTTCCGTCTGATTTCATCCCCGCCTTTTACCCGATCCATCCATGACAGCATCCACGCATAACCTCGTCAGCCGCCTGACGCGACGCCCCTTCCTCGTCGCCGCCGGCGTTTTCGCCGCCGTCGGCGCCACCGTTTACCTCGCCCTTCCCGGTCACGCCCATGCGGCCCCGGCCGCCGCGCCGGTCGCGCCCCCGGCACCCAAGGTCACCGTCGCCCCCGTCGAGCAACAGCTCGTCACCGAATACGAGGAGCTCACGGGCCGCGTCGACGCCATGGAAACCGTCGAGCTGCGCGCCCGCGTCTCCGGCCACCTCGAGTCCGTCCATTTCCAGGCCGGCCAGTTGGTGACCAAGGGCGACGTGCTCTTCGCCATCGACCCGCGCTGGTACCAGGCGCAGTTCGACCTCGCCTCGGCCCGTGCCGACGTTGCCGACCGCGAGGCCGCCCGCGCCGAAAAACTCCTCGCCGCCTCCGCCATCTCGAGCGAGGAAGCCGAGGCCCGCCGCGCCGCCGCGGCCGAGGCGCGCGCCGCCCTCGCCACCGCCCGGCTCGACCTCGAACACACGCAGGTTCGCGCGCCGATCTCCGGCCGCGTCAGCCGCGCGTTCGTCACGGCCGGCAACCTCGTTTCCGGCGCGCCGGGCAACGCCACGCTGCTCACGACGCTCGTCACGGTTGGCGACGCCTACGTCTACGCCGACCTCGACGAGGCCACGCTGCTCAAGTTCAACCGCCTCGGACGCGAGGGCCGCCTCCTCACGCGCAATGGCCATATCCCGGTCGACCTCCAGCTCGCCGACGAATCCGGCTTTCCGCGCCACGGCTACATCGAGTCGGCCGACAACCGCGTGAATCCCGCCACCGGCTCGCTCGCGCTGCGCCTGGTGTTCCCGAATGACGACGATTCGCTCCTGCCGGGCCTGTTCGCCCGGGTGCGGATCCCGGTCAGCGCACCCGCGCCCGCGCTGCTCGTGAGCGAGCGCGCCATCGGCACCGACCAGAGCCAGAAGTTCGTCCTCGCTGTCGGCGCGGGCAACACCGTCGCGTACCGCACGGTGAAGCTCGGCTCCGTCGTCGACGGCAAGCGGGTCGTCCGCGAAGGCCTCAAGCCCGGCGAGACGATCATCGTCAACGGCCTCCAGCGCGTCCGCCCCGGCATGACCGTGTCGCCCGAGCCGCAGGCCGTCGCCGCCACAAATCCCGCGACCTCCCCGCTCAAAGTCGCCAACCGCTAGTTAATTCCTCCCGCCGACACCCCCCGCCCTTTGGGCACCCTTCTCCAGAGGGGACCCAATCCGGGACTCCCCTCTCGAGAGGGGTGGCCGCAGGCCGGGGTGTGTAGGATCGATTCGCCAAAATCCGGCCCTCACCGGCCCTCCCGGCCACCGCCTTGCCCAAAATTTCCCCCGCCATGAACTTCTCCGATTACTTCATCAAGCGCCCGATCCTCGCGGGCGTGCTTTCGACCATCGTCTTCCTCGTCGGCCTGATCGCGATGTGGCGCCTGCCCATCAGCGAGTATCCCGAGGTCGTCCCGCCCACCGTCGTGGTCCGCGCCAGTTACCCGGGCGCCAATCCCAAGACCATTTCCGACACCGTCGCCGCGCCGCTCGAGCAGGCCATCAACGGCGTCGAGCACTCGCTCTACATGTTCTCGCAGGCGACGAGCGACGGCGTGATGACGCTCACCATCACCTTCGCCATCGGCACCGACCTCGACAACGCCCAGGTGCAGGTGCAGAACCGCGTCGCCCAGGTCCTGCCCAAGCTGCCCGAGGACGTCCGCCGCATCGGCGTCACGACCGCCAAGGCCTCGCCGGACCTGTTGATGGTCGTCCACCTCTTCTCGCCCGACGGCCGGTACGACAACATCTACGTCCGCAACTACGCCACCCTGCAGGTCCGCGATGTCCTCGCGCGTCTCACCGGCGTCGGCGAGGTCCGCGTTTTCGGTTCGGGCGACTACGCCATGCGCGTCTGGCTCGACCCGAACAAGGTCGCCGCCAAGGGCCTGACCGCCTCCGACGTCGTCGCCGCCATCCGCGAGCAGAACGTCCAGGTCGCGGCCGGCGCCGTCGGCCAGCAGCCCAACTCGCGGCCGGTTGACACCGAACTGCTGATCAACACGCAGGGCCGCCTCCAGACCGAGGAGGAGTTCAATTCCATCATCGTGAAGTCCGGCCCCGCCGGCGAACGCGTGCAGCTCCGCGACGTCGCCCGTGTCGAACTCGGCGCCAACGCCTACGCCCTCCGCTCGCTGCTCAACAACCAGGCCGCCGTCGCCCTCCCGATCGCCCAGCTTCCGGGCTCCAACGCCATCGCGACGTCCGACGCCGTGCGCGCCACGATGAAGGAGCTCTCGAAGAATTTCCCCGAAGGCCTGAAATACAACATCGTCTACGACCCGACGATCTTCGTGCGCAGCTCCATCAAGGCCGTCATCCACACGCTGTTCGAGGCCATTGTCCTGGTGGTGCTCGTGGTCATCCTCTTCCTGCAGACCTGGCGCGCCTCGATCATCCCGCTGGCCGCCGTGCCGGTGTCGCTCGTCGGCACGTTCGCGGTGATGCACGCGCTGGGCTTCTCGATCAACGCCCTGTCGCTCTTCGGCCTCGTGCTGGCCATTGGCATCGTGGTCGACGACGCGATCGTCGTCGTCGAAAACGTTGAGCGCAACATCGCCCTCGGCAAAACGCCCTTCGAGGCCACTCGCCAGGCGATGCGCGAGGTCACCGGCCCGATCATCGCCACCGCGCTCGTGCTCTCGGCCGTGTTCATCCCGACCGCGTTCATCAGCGGCCTGACCGGCCAGTTCTACAAGCAGTTCGCGATGACGATCGCCATCTCGACGGTCATCTCGGCCTTCAACTCGCTGACGCTTTCACCCGCGCTGAGCGCGCTGCTGCTCCGGAGCCACCACGCGCCGAAGGACTGGCTGACGCGCGGCATGGACTTCGCCTTCGGGTGGTTCTTCCGGCCGTTCAACCGCTTCTTCGCCTGGGCGGCGGACAAGTACTCTGCCGGTGTCGCGCGCCTCCTGCGCTTCTCCGTCATCGCGCTGGTGGTTTACGCGGGCCTGCTCGGCCTGACCGGCGCGCTGTTCCAGAAGACACCCACCGGCTTCGTGCCGACGCAGGACAAGCAGTACCTCGTCGCCTTCGCCCAGTTGCCATCCGCCGCCTCGCTCGACCGCACCGATGCCGTGATCCGGCGCATGGGCGAGATTGCGCTGAAGCATCCCGGCGTGGCGAACAGCATCGCGTTCCCGGGCCTCTCGATCAACGGCTTCACCAATTCGCCGAACAGCGGCATCGTCTTCGTCGGCCTCAAGCCCTTCGAGGACCGCAAGTCCGCCACCCTCACCGGCCAGGCGATCACCCAGCAGCTCCAGAAGGAGTTCGCGGCGATCGAGGACGCCTACATTGCGATCTTCCCGCCGCCGGCCGTGCAGGGCCTCGGCACCATCGGCGGGTTCAAGCTCTACGTCGAGGACCGCGGCGACAACGGCCTCGATGCGCTCTATGGCGCGACGCAGACCCTGATCGGCAAGGGCTGGCAGACACCCGGCCTCACCGGCCTGTTCTCGAGCTTCACGATCAACACGCCGCAGCTCTTGGCCGACGTCGATCGCGCCAAGGCCAAGGCCCAGGGCGTGCCGCTGCAAAACGTCTTTGAGACGATGCAGATCAACCTCGGCTCGCTTTACGTGAACGACTTCAACCGCTTCGGCCGCACCTACCAGGTCGTCGCGCAGGCCGACGCCGAGTTCCGCGACCGGCCCGAGGACATCCTGCGCCTCAAGACCCGCAACGCGGCCGGCCAGCTCGTGCCGCTCGGTTCGGTCGTCAAGGTCAGTGAGACCTACGGTCCCGATCGCGTCATGCGCTACAACGGCTACCCGGCCGCCGAGATCAACGGCGCGCCCGCGCCGGGCTACAGCTCGGGCCAGGCCGAGGCGGCGATCGAGAAGCTCGCGAAGGAAAACCTGCCGAAGGGCATGGTCCTCGATTGGACCGAGCTCACGTTCCAGAAGATCATCGCGGGCAACACCGCCATCTACATCTTTCCCCTGAGCATCTTCCTGGTGTTCCTCGTGCTCGCGGCGCAGTACGAGAGCTTCCGGCTCCCGTTTGCGGTGATCCTGATCGTCCCGCTGGCGCTGCTCTCGGCCTTCGTCGGTCTCTGGCTGACGCACGGCGAAAACAACGTCTTCACGCAGATCGGCCTCATCGTGCTCATCGGCCTCGCGGCCAAGAACGCGATCCTGATCGTCGAATTCGCCGTGAAGCTCCGCGAGGAAGGGAAGGGGATCGTCGAGGCCGCCGTCGAGGCATCCCGCCTGCGCCTCCGCCCGATCCTCATGACCTCGATCGCGTTCATCGCGGGTGTCTTCCCACTGGTCATCAGCACCGGTGCCGGCGCCGAGATGCGCCGCGCCATGGGCGTCGCCGTCTTCGCCGGCATGATCGGTGTCACCCTCTTCGGCCTCTTCCTCACCCCCGTGTTCTACGCCGTGCTCGAAAAGCTCGGCGTCCGGAAACCCGCACCGGTCGACGCCGTCGTCCCCGTCATCCCCGAACACGCATAACATTGGAGGGCCCATCTCCAGATGGGCCGCGGCCCAGCGGGAGCTGGGCCCTCCACAAAAATCTTCCCGCCATGAAACCCGTTCTCCTTCTTCCTGCCGCCCTCCTCCTTGCCACCGCGGCTTTCGCCGCGGTCGGCCCCGACTACCATCGCCCCGCCATCGCGTCGCCCGTCGCCTGGAAACAGGCCGCACCGGCCGGCACCCTGCCGCGCGGCGACTGGTGGAAACTCTTCGACGACGCGACCCTCGACCAACTCGAGGAGCGCGCCCTCGGCGCCAACCAGAACCTCCAGGCGGCCGCCGCTCGCGTCGAGCAGGCGCGGGCCGTCGCCGGCATCGCCCGCGGCAGCTACCTGCCGTCGGTCGCGTTCAATCCGTCCCTCAACCGCGCCCGCACGTCCGAAACCACCGACAATCGTTTCCCGGTGGCCGAGACCACGACCTTCCGCGCGTCGCTCGACGCGTCTTGGGAGCTGGATCTTTTCGGACGCGTCCGCCGCCTGAACGAATCGGCCCGGGCCGACGCGGCCGCCAGCGCCGCCGAATTCGAGCACGTGCGCCTCGCGCTCACGGCCGAGGTCGCGGCGAATTACTTCACGCTCCGCGCCGTCGACCGCGAACTCGCGCTCGTGAATGACGGCGTCGGCTTGCGGCGCAAGGCGCTGGACCTGACCTCGTCGCGCCGGTCCAACGGCGCCGCCACCGACTTCGACCTCGCGCGCGCCGAGGCGGAGCTGGCCGCCACCGAGGCCGAAGCCGCCGCCCTGGCGAATCGGCGCGCGGCCGTGCAGAACGCGCTCGCGGTGCTTGTCGGAGAGGATGCGCCGAGCTTCAAAATCGCGATCGATGCTGGAGGGCCCGCGTCCCTGCGGGCCGGCATTGGGGCTTCGGCCCGCACGGAGGCGGGCCCTCCAGCCATCCCCGCTGGACTTCCGAGTGAGTTGTTGGAACGGAGGCCAGACATCGCCGCGGCCGAATCCGCCCTCGCCTCCGCCAACGCCCGCATCGGCGTCGCCAAGGCGGCGTTTTTCCCGGCGATCTCGCTGACGGGCTCCTTTGGCTATGCCAGCGGTGACATCGACCGGCTCACGAACGCCGATTCCAAGCTCTGGTCCATCGGACCGAGTCTCTACCTGCCGATTTTCCAAGGCGGACGCAACCGCGCCAACCTCGCGCGCAGTCGCGCCGCGTGGGAGGAGAGCGTCGCGCTCTTCCGCGGCCGCCTGCTCGTGGCCTTCCGCGAGGTGCAGGACGCCCTGACCGCGACCCAACTCCTCGCCGACCAGGCCGCCGCGCAGGAGCGCGCCGTCGTCGCCGCCCGCCGCGCCGGCGACCTCGCCCGGACGCGCTATGAGGCCGGGTATGTGAACTACTTCGAAGTCCTCGACGCCCAGCGCACCGTTCTCGGCGCGGAGCGCGCGGCCACCCAACTCACCGCCCAGCGCCTGGTCAACAGCGTCAGCCTCATCAAGGCCCTCGGCGGAGGGTGGCATGCGGAGGACAGAGATCAGGGGACTGCGGACAGAGGAGGGAAGGCTGAGGCAGGCGCCGCGGCCGCGCAGCCAACCCTCGCTGCGAATTGAATTTCCATCCCCCGGCAGGCCGGTTGATGGATTCAAGGTAGGGTCGGACCTTGGTCCGACCTCGCGCGTGAGGTCGGCGCAAGCGCCGACCCTACATTTGACTTCCGTATCCGGCCCCTGGACCTCGACTCGCGGCGCGCTCATACCGCGTCTTCGCGTACCCATCGAAGTGATTTGGAATCTGGAATTTGAATGTAGGGTCGGACCTTGGTCCGACCTCGCGCATGAGGTCGGCGCAAGCGCCGACCCTACATATAATTTCCGTATCCGGCCCCTGGACCTCGACTCGCGGCGCGCCCTTACCGCGTCATCGCGTACACGTAGATGTTACACATCATTTCCATGCACCGGATGTGGTGGTCGGGTTCGGCGGGCACGCCCGACCAGCCGCACTGCAGGCCGCTTAACGTGATCAGCGACACGAGCCGGTCTTGCACATAGACGCCCTGCAAGCCGTACCGAAACCAGCGCGGATTGAAGATGCCGCTGTGGTACGTATGCGGCGGCGTTTCCTCCATTTTGAAGAAACACCGGTAGATCTCATGGTTGGGGGGAAGCTGCCGGATTTCGCAGCCGGGGAGGATCGTTTTGAAGATCTTCGTGTTGGTGGCGAGGAACGTCTCCGGGCTCGGGTTGATGTTCACGTTGGCGCAGGCATCGACCACGAGGAACCCGCCGCGACGCAGGTATTCCGTGAGATTGCGCTGGTCGGCCGGATCGGTGACCCGGGCAAGCGTGTTGGCGAAAATGAGCGGGTAGGCGGTGAGCTGGTCGAGCCGGCTGACGTTGGCGGTGTACCAGGTTTCGTCGATGTTGAGGCTGGTGCGGGTGCGGATGAACGCGGAAAGGCGCGTGTCCGTCTCGCTGTGGCGGCGCCAGTATTCGTCGGTGGTCTGCAGTCGGGCCCAGCCCACCCGGCCGCCGCGGAACACGTCTTCCTGGGCGGCCAGCGGGTGACTGGCGAGGCCTGCAAAAAAGAGAGCGCCGCAGGCGGCAATTCTCAGGAATTGTCCGAATCTGATTCCCATCCGGAATGTGGGAGGGGCTTCATGCCCCGACTTTGCCGGCAACGAGAGTGACTGTCGGGGCATAAAGCCCCTCCCACATTCGAGCCATCGGGCACCGAGTGGAATTTGGATGCCATCGGGCTTCAGTCGGAAACGTAGGAGCTTCATGCCGAAAGTGAGCGGCTCACAGCAGTCGCCACGCGCGGCGCAGGAGCAGCTCAATCGAGTAGCCGCCGAGGAGCACGATGAAAACCCAGAAATGGTGCCAGAGGGGATGGAGCACCTCGGGCGGTTCGGGCCGGTCCGTCGCCAGCCGCGGGTCGACCCAGGCGGGGGCCTCGCCTTCCACCAGGACGGAGCCGCCGGTCCGTCCGGCCAGCCGGGCCAGCAATCCCTCATCGGGCGGCGCGCCGGAACGTTCGCCGATCTGCGCGGAACCGACGACCTGCAACCAGTGGCGTGCCTCGTGGCCGGCGGCATCGGCGGCGACCAGCTGCCATTCGCCGACGGCGGGCGGTGTCCAGCGCACGAGCTGGGTGGCCTCGTCCTTGGTTTCGCCGGCCGGGAGCGCGATGGTCGTGGCGCCCGACTGGGCGCTGACGCGCGCGGCGGGCGCGCCGGCGCCGGCCAGGCGGAAGGCGATTTCCTGCCCGCGGGACACCGTGAGGGGCGCGCGGTCGAAGCGCAGGCCGCCCGCGCGTTCGCGTCCGAGCCAGGCAAAAAGGTGCTGCCAGAATTTCTCCGCGCTGCGGTCGGTGCTGGGCTGGTTGAGCTTCCAGCGCCAGAGCGCGTCGCTGGTCAGCACCGCGCTCTGCCCCTGGCCGTAGCGCTGCACCGCCAGCAGGATGGCGTGGCCGGGGTCACCCCCGGCCGGCGCGGCGGCCGTCGGGTGGCGCGCGAGCACCTCGGCGCCGGGCTTGGCCCGCAACACGCGCGCATAGTTGAGGAAACGCGGCGACGAGATCTCGCCCTGGCCAAAGATGCGCGCCGCCGCCGGTTCCCAGGTGAACTCGGAAAGCGTCGTCGCCTGCTCATCAAAACCGCCGCCATACAACGACTGCCGCAGGCTGAACCGGCGGGCGTTGGCGCCGGCCGCGGGGGCGAAAACCACCGGCAGCATTTTTTCCAGCTCGCTGCCGGCGAATCCCTGGCTCGAGGCGTCGTCCGGCATCAGGAAAATCAACACGCCGCCCTGCCGCACCCACGCCGTCAGGGCCTCCTGCTGGGCGGGCGACAGTTGTGCGGCGGTGGTGTTGGCGAGCACGACGATGTCGTAGCTCGCATACCCGTTGCGGTCGCTGGGCAGCGGGCGGCCAATGGCGCCCGCCCGCGTCGGGTCACCCCGCTCCGGTGCCAGGCGGAGGATCGGCGTCAGGACAAACGTGGGATCGCGGCGGAGAATGTCCGCCAGGAACTTGTAGCCCCAGTCCAGCGCGCCCTGGTGATAAAGGATGCGGGTGTTCTCGCTGGCGCGCACGGCGATGTCGGCATGGGCGCGCACCGCCGCTTCGCCTTCCCCGAACTGCACCTCGATCGGCAGGTTGCCGGGCGCGTCGGCGGTGATCTCGGCGCCCCAGAGCATCATGCGGTGGCCGCCACCCAGGGCCAGGGTCTCCGCGGGTCGCCACTGGTCGCCCACCCGCAGGCGGACGGGAATCGAGCGGGGCTCGGCTTGGAAACTGTCGAGCGTCACCTCCAGCCGGAAACTCGAGCGTGGCGCCAGCTGGGCCGGGGCGGTCCAGTCCCGCAGATGGAGATACGGCGCCCCGGCGTAGCGATTGCGCCCGGGCACGAAATACAGCGGCGTACCGGCTTTGAGCGCCTCGGTGACCACCGGCTCGGAACCATCGATGCCGCTGGTATCCAAGCCGTCGGTCAGCGTCACAACTCCGCCCCAACCGCCCGCGGGCGCGGAAGCGAGCACGCGCTGCAAGGCGGAGTAGAGATGCGTCTCGTCGCCCGATGCGGCGGGGCCGCCGGCGGCGGAGAGTTCGGTCGCGAAGCTAAAGGCCCGGATGTCCGGGAACGCCTGTTCCGCCGCAGGCGCAAAGGTCCGCCAGCGCCGCTGCGCGTTGTCGGCCCGGCTTTCGCGGCGGTTGTCCGGCAGCAGCATGCTCGCCGAGCGGTCGGAAAGCACGGCGAGCGGGCGGGCGGCCTTCGCTGCGTCATCGGGCAAGTGGGCCGGCTCGACCCGCACCGGGCCGGCGAGCAGGAGGATCACGATCGAAAAGAGCAGGAGGCGCACGGCGATCAGGGCGTTCCGCCGGGCCGGGCGCAATTCGACGAGGGTGCGACGATAGGAAAGGATGATCCAGGCGGCGCCGCCGAGGCCGGCGGCGGCGAGGATGGTCCACGCCACGGCCGGGGGCAGCGAGCTGAGCGGGCCGCCGAAGCGCCACGACAAATGGTCGGACAAACCGGTCATGGGTTCGGTCGGCGGGAAAGCTGTTCAAAATACTTTTCGATGGCCTTGCGATAGGCGGGATCGAGGTCATCGGAATTGAAGCGGCGCACGAACTCGTCGCGGCGGCCGCTGGCGCGCGCGGTTTCGAGCGCGGCGACGAGCCGGGCGAGCGAGTGGCGGAGGCTGGCGCGGACGACGCCGTTGCCCGGTCCGAGGCGCAGATCGCGCACCTGGCGGTCCACTTCCTGCGCGAGGTCCTTCTCGCTGGGCAGGAGCACGGCGGCGAGTTCCGCGCCGAGCTGGGCATCGGACAGCGAATGGGGATCGCCGGCATCCGCGGCCCGCAGTTCCGAAGCCGTGCGCTCCAGCTGGCGGCTGGCGCGGGCCAGCAGGTCCTGGCGTTGCGCGAGCGCGGCCTGGGCGCGGGCCGCAGCCTCGCCGGGGCTGTTGCCGGCACCTTCGCCGGATTGCGGGCCGTTGCCCGCGGCCTGTGCGACGGACTGGCCCACGGACGCCAGGGCGCGCGCGGCTTCGGCGGAACCCGTTCTTTGCTGCGCCTCGGCGCCGGCCTGCAGCGAACGCGCGAGTTCCTCCAGGCGGGCCAGCCGTTCCTCTTCGGAAGCCTGGCGCTCGTTCTCGGCGAGTTCCCGCCGTGCGGTTTCGAGCTCGGCGTCGGCGTTCTTCCGGCCGGCCGCTTCCTGCGCCACCAGCGCCTCGGCGAGGCGGGTGGCGGCGGAGGTGGCCGGCGAGCGCGCGGCCTGGCGATCGTTGCGGGCGAGTTGCTGCGCCGCCTCGGCGGCGTCGCGGGCGGCCTGCGCGACGCTGCCCTGCGCGGCGGGATTGAGGTCCTGTCCGGCGGCGAGGGCCTCGAGCTTCCGGGCGAGGTCTTCCTGGGCGGACGCCGGGGTGTTGGCGCCGGACTCCAGTTGCTGCGCGAGCTCGGCTTGCTTCCTGGCGAGTTCCTCGAGCCGCCCGGCGGGTGTCTCCGGGCGGTTGGGCAGGCGGAATTGCTGGGCGTCGCGGAACGGGTCCTGCGGCTGGCGCGGGCCCCGGCCCCGCGACTGGACCCGGGTGAGGAGTTTCTCCGTTTCGGTGAGCAGGGCCAGCGCGCGGTTCTGCGGTTTGACGGCGTCCGCGTTGTGGGTGGCGGCAATCGAGGCGGCGGCGCCATCCATCAGGGGCGCGGCCTCGACCAGGTTGAAGACCAGCAGGCTGGGCGCGCCCTCGGCGATCGCCTGCAGGCGCAGCTCGTCGGTCTTGCCCGCGACGACCTTTTGCTCGGTGGCAACCTGCTGGTTGTCGTCGGTCCACGCGCCTTCCGCGTGCGACCCGGGGGCATGCAGCAACAGGAAGTTGGCCTTGATGAGCTGGAGCTGCGCGGCCTTGAGCTGGCGGATCGTGATCATCGCCGGGGAATCCTGGCCGCTGCCTTCGCCGCCATCCCGCACGTCCTCGCGCGGCGGGCGGACCTGGATGAACTGGAGCGGCGACGCGGTCGGTTCGGTCCGGCCGGGAAACTCGGCCCGCAGGTGATAGGCGACGATGTCGTATTCCTGCGCACCGAGTTCGTCGAGATAGAGGGAAAGCTCGACCGGGTGCGGACCGCGCGGGGAAAGCTTGGCGAGGTCGGCGGCCGCGAGCGCCTGCGGCGGGCGCGGCTCGCCGTTGACGGCGAGCTGAAGCGTGACGCGCGTCGGCGCGGCGGTGGCGGTGAATTCGGCGGCGAGCGGGACTTCCTCGATGGCCGTGGCCTTGATTTCGCTGGGCGGTTTTCTCCAGGTGATCGTCGCGGAAAAATCGTCGGGCCGGGCGGTCGGGGCCGGCGTCGTCGCGGTCACGGTGGCAGGACGCGAGCGCAGCGTGCTGACGCCCAGTTCGCCGAGCACCAGGAGCAACGTCACGGCCACGAGGGCGAGGGTTCCGGCCCATTCCCGCGCGTGAGGCGGGGTGCGGCGGGCCGTGCGCTCGGCGGTCTCGAGCCTTTGGGCCACGGCGAGGGGCGTGGTTTCGCGGTCGAGCTCAACCGCCGATTCGAGGCGCGCCGAGAGCGCCCAGGCCTCATCGAGGCGGCGCGCGAGCACGGTCGGGGTGAGCGTGCGGCCCCGCGCGAGCCAGAGGCCGACCAGGCCCAGGCAGGCGACACCAGGCACGAAGGCCCAGGCCTGCGCCCACGGCCACCAGCCAAGCGTAGCGCCGTGGCTGATGCCGAAGCCGGCGAGCGCGAGCGCCAGCGCGCCCAGCAGCGGCACGCGGCGCGCGCGAAGGCAGGCTTGGGCGAGGAAGGGGAAGGATGTTCCGGCGTTCATCGGGCGGTGCGATTGGCCAGGGCAAGCTCCGACAGGAAGAACGCGGCGGCGGCCACCAGGCACCACCACCACAGCCGGCCCTGTTGCTCGGATTGTTGGGCGGCCATGAGCGTGGCCCGCTGTTGCAGCTGGCGGGGGGCCGTGTCTTCCGCCGCCAGCTGCTTCCAAGGCGTGCCATCCGGCCACGGCGCGAGATCGCTTTCCTCCGGGGCCAGGCCCACCGCGTAAAGCCGGCGCATCCCGGCGGCGGGCGCCCACTCATAGATGCCGGGGAATTCCGGGACGACACGCCCCGTGACGGCCTGCGTGGTCGAGCCGGCGGGACCGGAGAGGCATCGCCATTGTCCCGCGCCGTCTTCCAGGGTGATGGGCAGGCCCACGCGGGGTGCGGCGTCCGCCGCGCGCGCCGGGGCGCTGAGCAAGTATGAGGTGGCGCGGTGGAGGAAGGGAACGAAAGCGCCTTCGACGGGCCAGTTGCCGTCGCGACGGTCGGCCGAAAAACCCGCGAGCAGCACCCGGCCTTTGCCGGCGGAAAATTCGCCGAGCGCGGGCGTGCCATCCGACCAGAACGCCAGCGGCTCGACCGCCGCGGCCGGCAGCGACCAGCCGCGCGAGAATTGCCAGCCGACGAGGCTGCGCAAGCCGTGCTCGGCCAGCGGGGCCACCAACGGATGCTCGACGGACCAGTCCCGGATGCGGGCCTCGCCCGCCAGCGCCACGGGGACCACCTGGCGGCCGGCGAGCCATTTGGCCTGCGCCGGGCCACCGGTCGGGAATATCAGCGCGCTGCCGCCGCCCGCGAGAAAGGCATCGAGCCGCGCCGCCGGCTCGCCCGCGAAGGAGCCATCGTTGCGCAGCACCGCGACCGCGAGGGCGGGCCACGGCGCCGCGGGCAGGAAACCGGTCCGGGGCGCGGCGGTCAGCGCGGAAAACGACTCGCAGGCGGTCGCCAGGAAATCGGCTTCGGCCCCGGCCGGCACGCGGTCGAGCAGGACGGCCTGCGGGCTCCGATTGGCGGGCGCGGGAATCAGCGCCCACGCGGTGTCGTCGGCCGGCAGCTCGTCGTCCTCCAGCGCGCAGCGCACCCAGGCATCGGTCTCGCGCACCTTGAAGCGCAGCGAAACACTGCGCCCGGTCGGCGTGGCCGGGTCGAACGTCGCCGTGGCGGCGGGACGCAAGGCGTCGCCGACGTACACCGACAGCGTGCGTCGCCGGGTGCCTTGGAAGTTGCGGATGGCCAGTTCCACCGCCGCCATGTCGCCGTCGCGCGTGACGACGGGTGCGTCCAACGCGGCCTGGCTGCCCGGCGGCGGCGCCGGGTCCGGAAACGCGGCCCGGATGCCCGGGCGCAGCGGGCGGTTGAAGTCCTGCACGTTCCATCCGGCGGCCTGGTGGTCGCCGAGGAAGAGGATGCGCTTCTCCGTGGCGGGCACGGCGGCCAGCGCGTCGGCGGCAAACATCAGCGCGGGGGCGAAGCGCGACGCCTGCCAGCCGGGCCGGTGGCTTTCGAGGGTGCGCCATGCAAGCTCGACGTTGCGGGTGGGGGCGAGGAGCCAGGTGGGTTTCGGGCTGGTGAGCAGGAGGCCGACGGTTTCACCGGGCGCGGCCTGGCCGAATTCCTGTCGCGCCCACGCCACGAGCTTCGGCCAGCGTCCGGCCGCCTGGAGGCTGAAGGAGTTGTCGATCACGATGACCGTGGCGCGGGCCGCGGGACGGGCGGTCGAGCGCAGGAACGGCCGGGCAAACATCATCGCGAGCAACGCCAGCACGCCGCAGCGCAGGAGCAGCACGAGCCACCGGCGCAGGCGGTGCTGGCGTTGCTCGGCGGGACTCGCGCCGAGGAAGAAACGCAGCGCGGGAAAGGCCTGCGTGCGCACGGGACGCCGGCGCAGGAAATGCAGCAGGAGCGGCAGCAGGATCGCCGCGGCGCCGGCCAGGAAGGCGGGGAACAGCCAGTTCATGCCGGGCGGCGCCGGGTGAGCCGGCGAACGAGGCAGTCGCGCAGCGTGGCGAGGGGCGCCTCGTCGGTGCGCAGGGCCAGCGCATCGAAGCCATGCCCGGCGCAAAGGTCGCCGATCGCGCGCCGGTGCCGGGCAAACCTCTCGCGATAGCCGCGGGCGAGCGCGGCCGGGTCGGCGGCGAGGCGGTCGCCGCTTTCGATGTCCTGGAAGATGGCGGGATCCTCGAACGGAAAATCGACCTCCGCCGGGTCCGCGACCTGGAGGGCAAGCAGGTCGTGGCGTTCGAAATGCAACCGTCGCAGCAGGGGCGCGAGGTTCTCCGGGACTTCGTAGAAATCGCTCGCCAGCACGAACAGGCAGCGCCGCGGCGCCACGTCGAGCACCTGGGTGAGCGCCGCCGGCAGGGCCGTGGGCAGGGCGACGGGCGGGGCGTCCAGCAGGCTCCACAACACCTGCTGCCGCAGGGGCGACGCGGAGGGCGGGGCCCAACGGACAAGTTCGTTCGCCAGCACACCCGCGCCGCACACCTCGCGCTGGCGGCGCAGCAGGAGCGCGAGCGCCCCGAGCAGGGTGCGGGCGTAGTCGAGCTTGGTGAGGAGCCCGGCGCGGCTGGCAAACGCCATGGACTGCGAGACGTCAAGCAGCAGCACGACGCGCAGCGGAGTCTCCTCGTGGGTTTCGCGCAGGTGCAGGCGGTCGGTGCGGCCGTAGAGCCGCCAGTCGATGCGCCGCAGGTCGTCACCCGGCTGGTAGTCGCGGTAATCCGCAAATTCCACGCTCGCGCCCTTGCGCCGGCTGCTGTGGCCACCGGCGCCAAGCGCATCGGCCAGCACGCGGGCGCGCAGCGGCAGGGAACCGAGCCCGGCCAGTTCCTCCAGGTTCAGCGGCCGGACGGGCGGGCGCACGTAGTCCGGCGCCGCCGGCAGCGGCCGGGTCGACGGGGCCGGCGGGGTCGCGACGGGCCGCGCGGGCGTGCGGTAGGACTTGGCGGACATCAGGCGGCAGGCGAGCCCCGGTTCAGCGTTTCACCGTTTTGAGGATGTCGTCGACCAGGTTGTCGGCCGTGAGGTTGTCGGCTTCCGCGCGGTAATTCAGGACGAGGCGATGGCGCAGCACGATCTTGGCGGCGGCGGTGATGTCTTCGGCACTGCAATTGAAGCGGCCGGCCAAAGCGGCCGCCGCCTTGGCCGCGAGGGCGAGGGATTGCGAGGCGCGCGGGCCGGCGCCCCATTGCACGCAGCGCTTGACCGCGGCCGGCGCGGAGGCGGACGCCGGGCGGGTCGCCTGCACGAGGCGCACGGCGAGCTCGGCGACGCTCGCGGGGATGTGGACTTTCCGCACGGCCTGCTGGAGCGCGATGAGCTCGGCGGCATTGCAGATTTTCTCCAGGGGCGGTGGTGCGCCGCCCGTGGTGGTCTGGAGGATCTGCACCTCCTCCTCGGCACTCGGGTAGCCCACGTGCAGGCAAAACAGGAAGCGGTCGAGCTGGGCCTCGGGCAGCGGATAGGTGCCTTCCTGTTCGACCGGGTTTTGGGTGGCCAGGACGAAGAACGGCGCGGGTAGGGCGCGCGTCTGGCCGGCGACCGTAACGTGGCGTTCCTGCATGGCCTCGAGCAGCGCGGACTGGGTCTTCGCCGGCGCGCGGTTCACCTCGTCGGCGAGCAGCAGCTGCGTGAACACCGGCCCCGCGATGAAGCGGTAGGCGCGGGTGCCGCTCGTGGATTCCTCGATGATTTCCGAGCCGGTGACATCGCTCGGCATCAGGTCGGGCGTGAACTGGATGCGGCGGAAGTCGAGGTCGATGGCCTCGGCGAGCGTTTTGACGATGAGGGTCTTGGCGAGGCCGGGCACGCCGATCATCAGGCAGTGTCCTTGCGCGAGCAGGCCGATGAAGAGGTCGCGGAGCACGGGCTCCTGCCCGATGACGCGCTTGGCGAGCTGCGCCTGCAGGCGGGCGTAAAGGGCCGGGACATTGCGCAGGAGGGCGACGTCGGCATCGGTGCTGGCGGCGGGGGTGGGGTTGGGATCGGTCATGGCGTGGAGGCTTGGAGAAAACGTTGCCAGGCGGCGCGGACCGCCGGGTAGTCCGCCGCAGCAAGCGAACCGGCGGGGGTCGTGATTTCGCGCACGACCGCGCCCGGTTGGCGGAACATGCGGAACTGGAAGCCGGCGGCAGCGGCTTCCGTCTCGCGGGCGGCGGCGGCTTCCGGATGGTTCACTTCCTGCACGTAGCGCGAGGGTCGGCCTTCGGCGTAGGCGAGCGCAGCGGTGCGGGTGGCCGGGCCAAACAGCAGCGCGAACTGCGGCGGCCGCGGCGCGATCTTGCGCGGGGCGACCGACTCGACCGTGGCCTCGACCCGGAAGGGCGTGGCGAGGTCATAGGCGTCGGTGGTGGTGAGGTTCGTGAGCGTCAGCAGGTCCACCCCGAGCAGCTCATGCAACCGGGCGAGCCGGCGGGCGGGGGTAAGGTCGGTGAACATGCGGCGAAGGGTGGCTTCGGCGAAACCGGTGGCGGCCAGCGTGACCTTGCCGCGGGCCCCATGACCCGCGTCATCGGGGGAAAGTTGCCAGATTTCGTGCCATAAGGCCGGCGGCTCCTGGGCAGTGCCGACTTCATGGAACTCCGCCGGGCCGTTCCCGGCCGGGAAGGCGAGGGCGGGCCGGCGCGCGTCGCCGGGTGCGATCACGCCAAACGGGACCAGCCGGTCGGTGCTGTCGAGCCACAGGTCGGTGGCCTGGCCGTCGGCCGGCGCGGCGGGCACGCGCACGATCGCGTGGTTGAACTGCCAGCCAGGAAAATCGCGGAACGTGGTGTCGAACCGGTTGATGAGGGCGAATTCGGCGGCGATGCCGAGGCGGCGCAGGAGCGCGGCGAGGAGGCCGGCCTTGTCCTTGCAATCGCCATAGCGTTGCCGCCACACCTGTTCCGGCGTGCGCGGCCGGAATGCGCCGACGCCCAGCTCGATCGCGACGTAGCGGAGGGCGGCGACCGCTTCGTAGGCGGCGCGCATCCGCTCCATCCGGCCGGCGTGCGCGCTCGCGAGCCGCGCGGCGAGGGCCTCGACTTCGGTGCCGGTTTCCTCGGCGCCCGTGGCCAGCTGTCGGTACCAGGCGGCGAACTTGTCCCACGACGCCAGCGACGAGACGCCGATCCAGGGCGTCATTTCGCGCCACGGCGGGCTGCCGGCGGGAGCGTCGGCCGCCGGCAGATCCGCCAGGTGCCACGCGACGGTGCGCAGGCCGTTGTCGGTCGTGACGGGTCCGTCCTCCGGTAAACCATGGGAGAAGAACCGCCAGCCCTCGGCGTCGGGGAGGTGCAGGTTGACCTGCAGGGAGCGGACGGGAAATTTGCCGGCGAACCGCCATTCCTGGTGCAGCTCGGGAATCTCGTGGGTGGATTTCCGCTCGACCGACCAGGCCACCTCAACAACGCAACCGGCGGTGACCTCGGGCAGCTCGATCGCGGTCGGCGCGGTGGCTGCCCGCGCGCGGAGGTTGTCCTCGCGACGGCTGGCGGCGGTGGCCTCGAGCGGACGGGGGTTGACCAGCAGTTGCGCGCCATCCGGCCGGATTACGCGCGCGGCCTCGAGCCGGGCCAGCACCTGCGGCGGATTGTGGGGCAGATCGAAGGTCGCGACATCATCCAAGGCCTCGGCGGTGCGGACAAACGTGCGGCTGGTCCAGCGCTCGGTGACGCTCTGGTCGCGCGCCACCGTGATTTCCGCCTGGAGGGCGAGGACGAGCGCGGCATCCGTCAGCGCCGCGGCCTCGCGCCGGGCGGCTTCGACCAGCGCGCGCGTGGCGTCGGTGGCGGGCTGGCGCTCGATGTCCACCCCGCCGGTCGGCCTGGGAATAACGATGTCGCTGGCGGCGACGGCCTCGGCGGGGCGGTTGTCCGGCGTCGGCGCGGTGGCGGGTGCGGTTCCGGTTTCGACGGCCACGATGCGGTTGTGCTCGCGGTCGAGACGGTGCGCGTGCTCGCCCTGCGCCAGCTGGTTTTCCTGGTAGTAGGCGCCGACCCGCTCGGTGGCGAAGGCGGCGAGCTCGAGGAAGGAAGCGTGGGGACGGGCGATGAGGGTTTCGGCCCAGAAACCGGGGAAGCGGGGCTCGTTGATCTCGCCGCTGGGGGCGGCGGCGGAGACGGCTTCGACGTCGGGCAGTTGCAGGAGCGGCGGCAGGAACCCGCCGCCCGCGGACGCGCCGACGAGAACCCGCTTCGTGCCTGGCAGCTTGGCCACCGCCGCGGCGAATTCGTTGGCGCCGAGCCGCGGCCCGGAGATTTGGAGGCTGGGTTCGCCCTCGCGATTGGGCGCGACCGTGCCGAGCAGGACGAGCCAGGTCTCCTTGGTGGACGCGGGCGTGGCGGCGATCGCGTCCAGGATGCCCTCGCGTCGCAGCGGACCCCCGTTGCCGGCCGCCAGAATCTGGATGGAATCGGCCGCCACGCCGCGCGCGATCAGCCCGGTCCGGATGCTGCCTGCCTGGTCGCGCAGCCGGCTGGCCTGGGCCTCGTTCGGGGCGAGGCCGATGACGATGAGCGCGCGGATGTCGGTTGACTGGCCGAACGCCACGAGCGGCAGGAGCAGCGCCAGCAAGGCGGTGACGACGGGGCGCATGAAGGAGTGGGACGTCCGAGAGGTCAGAGTCGGCGGGGTGACGCCGGCGGCACGGGTGGGGAATGGAGCGTCCACGTTCGTCCGCACTGAATCTTAGAAGCCCCCGGGTTGGCAAGGGCGGGGCGGAGGCTTTCAGCGGTCAGCTTTCAGCTATCAGCGCTCAGCTTTCAGCCTCTTAGGTGGAACGCGCTGACCCCAGCGCGTTGGTTCGAGGGATCGACCGGAAGCGCCGTAGGGGCACAGTCTTGCTGCGCCCAATCCCGGGCCGCCGGGATTCCCGGTAAAGGTAGGGGCCGAGCTCGCTCGGTCCTCTCAGCGGCAGCCGGAGCGGATCGAGCAAGCTCGACCCCTACCGCCATCCCACTTCGCCCCCGCAATCCGCCGAATGATGCCGCGCAGTTATCCTAATGGCGTCGGGCACGGCTGGTTTGGGATTTGAGTCGGCCGTCGCGCCGGAGATCATGGTTCCGGCTGTTCCACGCGCGGCTGAACCCCTCGTCCCCCATGAAACAGCGCATCGGCGTCCTCACCGGCGGAGGCGATTGCCCCGGCCTTAACGCGGTCATTTATTCGGTCGTGAAGGCGGCCGCGAAACGCAACTGGGACACCATCGGCATCCTGGGCGGATTCGACGGCCTGCTGTCACCGGCGCAGGTGCGCGACCTCGACTACCGCGAAATGGACGGCCTGCTCTACCTCGGCGGCACGATCCTCAACACGGCGAATAGCGGGCGGTTTGCCGCGAAGGTTGGCCATGGCGAGTCGAAGCGCATCGACCCGGCCGTGCTGGCGGAAGCGAAGAGGAATTTCGACGGGATGGGGCTGTCGGCGTTGATCGTCGTCGGCGGCGACGGTTCGCTTTCCATCGCGCAACAATGCCAGGAGGCCGGCATCCCCGTCGTGGGCGTGCCGAAGACGATCGACAACGACCTGGGCGGCACGGTCATCACGTTTGGTTTCGACACCGCGGTGTCCTTCGCCACCGAGGCGCTCGACCGCCTGCGGCCGACGGCGCAAAGCCACAATCGCGTGATGGTGGTCGAGATGATGGGCCGTTACGCGGGTTGGATCGCCGCGCATGCCGGCATCGCCGGCGGCGCGAGCGTCATCCTCATTCCCGAGATCCCCTTCGACTACGACAGCATCTGCGAGAAGATCGCTGCGCGCGAGGCCGAGGGGAAACGCTTCACGCTCATCGCCGTGGCGGAGGGCGCGCGGGAGAAGGACCAGGATTTCGTGACCAGCGGCGTGGCGGGCGCCGGGCGCGAAGCGCGGCTGGGCGGCATCGCCGCCGTGGTGGCCGACGAGGTGGGGCAGCGCACCCACAAGGAAACCCGCGTCTGCGTGCTGGGCCACCTGCAGCGCGGCGGCATTCCCACGACCTTTGACCGGTTGATCTGCACGCGCTTCGGCGTCCGCGCGGTGACGCTGGTCGCCGAGCGGAAATTCGGCCGCATGGTCGCCCTCCGCCCGCCCGACACCGCCGACGTGCCCATCGCCGAAGCCGTGGGCAAGCTCCGCACCGTCCCCATCGACGGCGACCTCATCGCCACCGGCCGCGCCCTGGGCATCTGCTGGGGGGATTGAGGTTGGAGCGATCAGGAGTCAGCTCAGGGTAGGGGCGCAGTCTTGCCCGTTCGACTGGCTCAGGGCCTTGAGCCCGCCGAAAGGCTGCGCCCAATCCCGCGGCCGCGGGATTCCTCCTGCGATGCAGGGGACAAACAGGATTCTTCGCATGGCGAAGAATGGGCTCGTGCTTCGTCGGCGATTAGCCGACCCACGGAACCCATTGTGGAGCCGATAAGGCGGAACGCTTCAAGTAGCGAAGCCGGTAGGCGAAGCATTAGTGGTTAAAACCGGATCGGTGGTACTCTGCCTGGACCCTCGCTTCGGTGAGCCTGGAGGTTTGAAGACGCGCCCTCGGTGGAACGCACTGCCCGTTCGACCCGCTCTGGGCCTTGAGCTTGCCGAAATGGCTCCCCAGTGCGTTTGCCTTGGCTGGAGGGCCCGCGTCCCAGCGGGCCAGGAATCGATCCAGTTGGCCGCAAAGAGGCGCAAGACACGCAAGAAATGTCGTAGGGGCGCAGTCTTGCTGCGCCCAATCCCGGCGCGCCGGGATTCCTCCTGCGATGCAGGGGACAAACAGGATTCTTCGCATGGCGAAGAATGGGCGCAGCAAGACTGCGCCCCGACAGCCCACGGGTTCGATCCGAAGAGGATCGAGCAAGCTCGACCTACAGGAAACGATCCGGATTCCGCGCTTTGCGCGGAATGGTCGCAGCCTTTCGACCGGCCCAACGCCCTGAGCCTGTCGAACGGGCCCGGAGAGGATTGACCACTAATGCTTCGCCTACCGGCTGCGCTACTCAAAGCGTTCCGCCTAATCGGCTCCACGATGGGTTCCGGGGGCCGGCTAATCGCCGACGAAGCACGAGTTTCTTACTACTCTCAGCGGCGATTAGCCGCTCCCCGGAACCAAAACCGCAGCCGATTAGGCGGAGGGGATATTGTAGCGCAGCCGGTAGGCGAAGCATTAGTGGTTAAAACCGGATCGGTGGTTCTCTGCCTGGACCCTCGCTTCGGTGAGCCTGGAGGTTTGAAGACGCGCCCTCGGTGGAACGCACTGCCCGTTCGACCCGCTCAGGGCCTTGAGCTTGCCGAAATGGCTCCCCAGTGCGTTTGCCTTGGCTGGAGGGCCCGCGTCCCTGCGGGCCAGGAATCGATCCAGTTGGCCGCAAAGAGGCGCAAGACGCGCAAGAAATGTCGTAGGGGCGCAGTCTTGCTGCGCCCAAGTCGAGCAACGCTCGACTTCCTCGTCGCGCGATGACGAGAACCGCGCCTGCCGGCGTGGATGCTCCACTCTCGCTGGGCTCGGCGAAGCATGGGCGCGCTGGGGCTCGAACCCAGAACCAAGGGATTATGAGTCCCCTGCTCTAACCATTGAGCTACACGCCCGAACTCGCGACGTTGTCGCGAGCAAGTGACCAGGAGACAAGGAGCAAGTGGGGTGGGCTTTGGTCCAAGTCTCAACCCGTGGTTCAATCTGCTGTTTTTGTGCTTCTTGTGCTTTTTGTGGCCATGCCTTGTGCTTCTGCTGTCATTCCCCCATGCCCCACCGCCTCCTGCTCGGCCACTGTTTCCTCCTGTTCATCACGATCGGATACGCCGCCGAACCCTTCCGCCTGGCGATCGTCGGGCTCGATCACGGCCACGTGGACGGCTACCTCGCCGAGACGCTGCGGCGTCCGGACGTGAAACTCGTCGGCGTCGTCGAGCCCAAGCCGGCCCTCGCGGCGTCTTTCGCCGAGCGCTTCAAGATCCCGGCGGCGCTGCATTTCTCGAGCCTCGAGACGATGCTCGCGTCCGCCAAACCCGAAGCGGTGATGGTGTTCACCTCGACCTTCGACCATCGGCAGGTCGTCGAAACGTGCGCGGCGCACGGCGTGCACGTCATGATGGAAAAACCGCTCGCCGTCTCGATGGAACACGCCCGCGCCATGGCCCGGGCGGCCCGGCAGCACCACATCCACGTGCTCGTGAACTACGAAACGACCTGGTATCCCTCGCACGAGCAGGCCTATACGCTGGTCCACCGCCAGGGCGCACTGGGCGACCTGCGCAAGGTCGTCGTGCGCGACGGGCACCAGGGCCCGAAGGAAATCGGCTGCCCCGAGTCGTTCCTCGTGTGGCTGACCGACCCCGTGCTCAACGGCGGCGGCGCGCTGATGGATTTCGGCTGCTACGGCGCCAACCTGATCACCTGGCTGATGGACGGCCAGCGCCCGACGCGCGTCACGGCCGTCACGCAGCAATTGAAGCCCGACGTCTATCCCAAGGTCGACGACGACGCGACCGTGATCCTGACCTATCCCCGCGCCACGGGCATCATCCAGGCCTCCTGGAACTGGCCGATCGGCCGCAAGGACATGGACATCTACGGCATCACCGGCGCGATCGCCATCGCCGACCGCAGCCACCTGCAACTCCTCCGCCCCAAGGGCCCGCCCGAGCTCCTCGACCCCGCTCCGCTCGCCCCCAACCTCCGCGAGCCCATCGCCTACCTCGCCGCCGTCGTCCGCGGCGAAATCCCCGAGCACCCGCTCTCCGGCCTGGAAAACAACCTCCTCGTCACCGAAATTCTCGACGCCGCCCGCGAATCGGCGCGGACGGGCCAGGGCATCGATTTGCCAGCCAAACCACCGGAGTGATTTCCGTCAGCAAGCCGCCGATTGGACGTCAAGCGACCTGAACCCTGGCTCGGCCCGACATCGTCGGACATATTCCAGACGCCGTCGGGAATATCACCATCGCTCCGTGCCGCTCCAGATGCCCGCGCCATGTGCCACACCAACGCCCTGCCCAACAAGGTGCTGGTCCGCGAGTACCTCACCGCCCTGCCCGACGAGAAGGCCCTCTCCGGCGAGTTGGAACGGACGCGCCAGCAACTGGAATCCCGTCAAAAGGCCGAAAAACGACGATAGGGAGCGGCGTTACCTGCTCTGGCGGAAGCTAACGCGCGCCCCCGTTCGAGATCGGCCGAGAAGGCACCGCCACCGCCGCCGTCCACGCCGCCGACTTGGCTAACCTCACCTGCACCTCCGTCCAGATGTTCGGCATTCCCCCCTCGGTGATGCTCCGCGGCGATTTCTACGAGATTCCGTCGCCCTTCGCCTTGCAGGCCTAGCCTTCGAAGCTGGGTCGGGAAAAAAGCAACCCGACCCCTTCAGGTCCCATACATGTCATCTTGGGCTTTTCCTACCATTATTGGTGGTTGGGTTACAGCCTCGCGGGTAGCCGGTCGGCCTGTCTTTCAGGCTCGCGGTCACCAGACGGCCGGATTTCCTCGGCAATTGTCCCCAGCTGGGGGGCTCCGCCATGCCGTCGACCGTACCGCAAGCGTTCCAGACCCTGAAGACCAACCTGGAGATCACGGGACTCCAGGCCGCTACTGTTTCCACCCGCCAGCAAACCGTGCGCGGGGTCGTCGCCGCCGGCCTAACCGTGGTGGATGACTTCCTGACCGGCTCGTATTCGCGTGATACGATGATTGCGCCGCTCAAAGAGGCGGACGTGGACATCTTCACGGTGTTGGACGTGAAGTATTTTCACCAATACAACAATGGCCTGAACGGCGGCCAGGCCGGGCTGCTCGACCTGACCAAGCGCACGCTGCTCCGCACCTATACCCGGACCCCCGACATCAGCCGCAACGGCCAGGCTGTGACGATCCGCTTCGAGGACTTCATCGTGGATGTCATCCCCGCCTTCCACCGGCAGGGCGGCGGCTTCCTGATTCCCAATGCGCTTTCCGGCACGTGGATTTCCACCGATCCGAAGAAGCATATCGAGTTGCTGACGCAGGCCAACGCCGCCCATGACGGCAACCTCGTTCCGCTGATCAAAATGATCAAGGGCTGGAACCGCACCATCGACCGACATTTTCGTTCGTTTCACTTGGAGGTGATGGCCATGGCCATCATGACCAACGTAACCATCTCTGACTTCCCGTCCGGTCTGCGGTTTTTCTTCGATAAGGCGCGCACCTTGGTCACCCAGCAGAATCCCGACCCGGCCGGCTACGGCGGCGATGTCGGCAGCTACCTGAACACACAGGCCAAGATCAGCGAGGCCACCCAGCGCTTCCAGACCGCGTATGAGCACGCCGTGACCGCGGAGCGGCTGGCGGCGCAAGGCCATCTGCGCCCGGCCTTCGAAGCGTGGGGCAAAATCTTCGGGGATTTCTTTCCCGCCTACGGCTACTAACCACCATGACTACCACCGCCACTGAACTCCCGATCTCTAAGGCGAAGGAAGAGATCGTTAAGGAGGCCAAGCGCATCGAGGAAAGCGCCCTCCACTCCGCGAAGGGCCATTTCCGGGCGGCGACGCTCTGGGGCCAGTTCCATATCACCATCGGCCTCCCGATGGTCGTGCTCGCCGCTGTCGCCGGCGCCTCTGCGTTCGCGAAGCTGGATCAGGACAAGAGTCTCGCCGGCATCCTGTCGATTGTCGTGGTGGTCCTGTCGAGCGTTTCCACCTTTCTCAATCCGAACAAGAAGTCCACGGATCACCTCAACGCCGCCAACAAATACGACAACCTGCTGAACCGGGTCCGCATCTTCCGCACTATCGAGTGTTGGCAGGAGACGAACGACCAAGCGCTGGGTGAGAAACTGAAGCGTTTCTCCGACGACAAGGCCATGCTCAACCAAAGCTCTCCGCAAATCCCCTGGCTGGCCTATGTCATGGCCAAGCGCGGGATCAAGCAGGGCGAGGCGGACTACGAGGTCGACAAGCCGAAGCCCTGAACCCAGCGGTCGCGTTGCCGCCATGGTCGACACCTCCACGCTGCGCGCCGCCGTTGACCGAGCGGATGAAGTTTTTCGGGAGAGCCGCGGACTCCTCCGCGGAGGGGCCAGGGTGGATGTGGCCAAGCTATACGCCCTGCAGGGACGGCTCGCCCGGGCCCTATACGCCCTTGAGCAACAGATCCTAGGCTTCAAGCAGCAGACGAAGGAGCTGGTTGCCGGGAAAAAGCGCGGAGATCCGGCCGAGGATTTCCTGGGAAAAATCCAGCGCATTGAGGAACACATCCACGCGGCGGAATCGGCGATCGACCGGGGCAAGGTGATCGGCGATTCGTTCGCCTGGCTCTTCATCGCGCACGACCAGCCGTTGCTGCGAAAACATTACGAGCACGAGCGGTTGAACCACCTGCCGGTGGGCACCGGAGGCATCGGCGAAATCGAATTCATCGCCAACGCGCCGCGCTGGGGTTCGCATGTGGCGCTGTATCACGGCATCACCACGTTCCTCCGGATTGGCGATGTCAGCTTCGTGAACCTCCAGACTGGAAAGATCGAGGGCATGGCCGAATTGAAGACGCGCCGCGTGGCACCGGACCAGATAAGGGTGTCGGTCACCTATGTCGGGCAAAAGCTGCTGTTCGACGCGCCGCCGCTGGACCGGGCGCCGCCGCCGGCGGACGCTGGACCAGCCGATGCGCAGAAGTTTCGCGACATCCTACGGCGACAGGAGGAGAAAATCCGGGTGGCGTTGGCGTCGCCTGCCCAAGGGAAGAAACCAATTCATCGCTTCGAGGGCGCCGGCGTGGAATTCGCGCCGCAAGCTTTGGAGGAATTGTTCGACCAGGCCGCGGTCGCTGCCCCGAGCTGCGTGCAGTTTTCCCCAAGCGTGCATTTGGTGGGAATCAAGCTGCCGGTGGCGACGCTGGCCGATCGCGTGCTCAACCAGGATCCGGTGGGTGCGGAGGCCATAGTGGCGCGCGTGGGACCGGAACTGGTAAAGGCGGGCACCGTGGGCAATCCCGACAATGCACTCGAATTTGGGTGGCTCGTCTTTCCGTCGGAAGGCCGTTATCAATTGCCGTTCGGCGTGCCGCCGCTGTTGTGGTGGCCGATCCGGCCGGAGGTGATCGAGGCGATGGCGGCGGGAAGTTTTTCGGTGATGACGTTCTTCAACCCGGCGGCGCTGATCGCCAGCCTGAAGCGGCAGGGTTTCACAGTTTTGAAAAAGCATCCCGTGCGCGGGTTTGAGCTGCGCCGGCCGGTGGGCAAGACCCACGAGATTGCCTTCAAGAACGTGGATTATTTCTTCAACCTGGTGAGCCGTCACCTGATGACCGAGGCGTCCGTGGTGGATTTGATCGCCCGGTTGGCCGATGACATCGCCCAGCGGAAACTCGGAGGGCGCATCGACCTGGAGATGGTTTTCCGTGGCTGGGACTCGACGACGTGACAATCCGACAGGGTCAGGACGCGTATCCGGAGGTGGACGGCTGCTCGGACGATTGCCTCGTCGTTGTTGGCGGTAAATGACGCGTCTGAACCTGCGCTTTTCTCTCCCACGGTGGCGGGCCGGTCTTTGCCGAGGATTCGGCTCGCGAGGCTCCTCGCGAGAGGGGCGCTCGAGGCAAACGCACTGGGGAGCCGTTTCGGCAAGCTCAAGGCCCTGAGCGGGTCGAATGGGCAGTGCGTTCCACCTGGAAAGCTATTCAGCCGGGGCGCTGTCGTCGAGGGCGACGAATAGGGTGAGGACGGAAAGGATGATCGCGGGGAGGAGCATGGAAATGGGGTCCAGGGTCTGGGTTTTGGGATCTGGGGTTAGTACACGGCGGACTGGCCGGCGGTTGCAGGTTTTCCTTTCACAGAAGGTAACGGAGCGAACGAAGGCGGTCGGAATATGACCCTCCATTTCCTC
>DASZPS010000016.1:0-66343 GCA_035549955.1 Lacunisphaera sp.
GGAGGTCGCCCGTGCTACCTGCGCGGGCGACAGCGAAGAGGCAGAAGCTCGGAAGGCCGACTGGTTCATCAGCAAGTTAGCCAGCGCAGTTCAAAGTTGAGCAACGGATTCAACCGCCGGCGCGAGAAAGCAACGGAGTACACTAGGCTTCGGAGGCGGGTGCCGTCTGGCCCGTCGGAAAGGAAGGAGGGTTGAGCGCAGCCAGGGATATCCGAGAACGAGGAGGCATCGGGGCGCGGAGGCATCGGAACGGCAAGGAGGCAGGAGCCCGAAGGTGGAACAGAACGAAGAGCGGGAGCGCGAAAAAGTGATGTCGAACGCTCAGAGGTTGCGCGCCCGTACACAACGTCCGGTTATCGTCGTGTCCGAGTCGTTGCGACGGACAGAGCGCTGACGAGAGCTCAGTGAGCGGGCCCGCGCACGCCGCGACGCGAATGCCGCGTGGTTTCGGCTAAGAAGACGGTGCGGGCTCGGGCGCCAAGCACGGAGGCGGCGGCCGGAACGAAGACCTTGCAGCTCGCGTGAAGTCGCGAAGCCAGCGGCCGTATCCGGATGGGATCAGAAAACGCGAGGCACCATCTCGTAGCGAAAGCAGCGAGACACCACGAGACGCAAAGGCGCGAATCAATCCCAAGAAAACGTTTCCGATCCCGCCTGGCTAACTCGTTTTCTCCAGATCATCCTATCACTCCATCAGCGGCGACACATCCGGATAACGTCCCAAACCCTGCGCCGCCAGCACTTCGCACATTATGCAGATCCGCATAGTCGCCGAATCATCACTCAACCTCAGTCGTCCGCGACCGCGCCCGCAATTCGCCGTAACTGCCGCGCCCAATTCGCAATCACACATCCGCCTCCACCCGCACCACGCGATACCCGTGCCGCCCAGCCGCCATCCGCCTTTACGACGAGGCGACACGAAGGGGCGAGGAAATCTACGATGGAGTCGCCAACGACGACCTGGCCGCGGAACTCAATGCCGAGCAGCTTGCTGCCCGGAGAGCGCGGTCCACCGCTTCGCCTCTGAGAGGGTCGGCTGTGCGTGCAGGATCCGCGCGCGTTGTGCGCGCAGCGCGTTGCGAGCTGAGCTTTCGGGCCCACGCCCAGCATCGGGCCCGCGCTCAGCATCGGGCCCCGTGCTCCAGCATCGGGCCCCGCGCTCAGCATCGGGCCCGCGCTCAGCATCTGGCGCCGTGCTCCAGCATCTGGCCCCGCGCTCAGCATCTGGCGCCGCGCTCCAGCATCTGGCCCCGTGCTCCAGCATCTGGCGCCGTGCTCCAGCATCTGGCCCCACGTCTCCCTGACGTCCGTCCCTCGCCGTGTCTCCCCCGGCTGCGCGGAGCGCGCGCTGCGCGCGCGAGCACAGCTTTGGGGGAGACCGCGCGGCCGGAGGCAGCGGCGTGAGTGACGATACAACGACGCGCAGCGGCCGAGGACGCGCGAGTGTGCGCGACGCTCACCGCGCTACAGTGCGCGGGGCAACCAGGTCGGTGGAGCCGTGGGGGATCGAACCCCAGACCTCATGACTGCCAGTCGCTCCGGAGCGATCACGACGGCGCAGGAAGGCGTCAAAACGGCTGCGGCCGGTGCGCCAGGGAGCACGAAGAGGCACGATGGCCCAGGGGGGAAGGGGGAGGTGGGCCAAGCCGAGGACGTTGTTGACGTGACCGGACCGGGCGCCTCGACGCGAGCGTTCATCGCCCGGGTTCCGGTCCCTGGACCCGTAAGCGACGCGCCTCGGGTTGCCGTCGTCAGGGCGCTCGCGGAAGCCATCGTCGCGGCTGTGACGGTCGGCGACGTTGTCGGTGCCTCGGCGGCGGCGGCGGGACTGAGCGAGATGTTGCAGCGGCTGCTCAGCGGCGAGGAGACCAGCCCGAGCATCGCGGACGTGCGGCACATTCGATGATCAACGCGGGGCGCCCGATAGGGGCGCCCCGCAGGAGCACAGGAGAACGCAATGCAATTGGCCCCCCAGATGGAGAAGATGATCTTCGGACCAGTTCCGGATGTGGGCGCCAAGACGCGCCTCGTCATGCGGCCCCGTGTTTCTGTGCGCGACGTGCTCGCGGCGATTAGTCCCGCCGCTCTGGTTCGGCTGCGCGACGCGGCTTTTGACCTGACGGAGTACTCGGAGGATGAACCGCAGGAGGAGCGTCTGGTTCGCGCGCTGATCGAGCCGGAGCTTCCGGATGGTTTGGCAGACGAGTGGTTCCAGCCATACAGCGAGCTAGGCCTCGACGAGCTATTCCCGTTGGTTGTGCGGCTTCGCGTCGTCAACAGCGCGGACTACGTGGTCGTGCACGAGTTGTGGGGCATGGGCCGACCGTTCTACGAAGTCAACGCGAACGAAGACTTCGCCCAAATCTCCTACGATCTCTGGAGCGAGCTCACTCCGGACGAAGCGTTGTACACGGTCGCGCTGGACTGCGACCTCTCAGAGTTGAAGGCGCGCCGCCGTACGCCTGTGGCCGGTTCCACGACCTCTGGCAGTCTCGAGGGTCTAGTCTCCCGTCTGGCCGACGAGATCCGCGCGCTGGTGAGTGGAAAACGCCTCTTGCGCGACGCCGGTGCGCCGGGGTGCTTGGCTGCGCTTGCAGGGACCCTGTGGACGGTGGCGCAGCAACCTGTGGCGAGGACTCGTCACAGGGTCCCGCGACTGCGTGCCGAGGCGTTCGACTTCTGCCTGCGGGCATTGCGTCTTGGACCTCACGAGGAGATTGTGCGGCGTGTTCTGATTCGAAACCACCCGGGGCATATCCCGGTCGACGTGCGCCATCTGCCCCCTGGTTGGACTGCAGCGGCTTGGGGCGGAACTCTCGGGATCTTCGAGCGAGAGGGGGAAACGCTCGTTGCCAACCCTCGAACTTGCATCTGCAAAGCTTGAATAAATTCTAGACGTTGTAAACGTTGGGTGTCGCGGTACTCGCGTGCACAGCTAGTCGGTCGTATCTCCGCCTAGTTCGCGGCGCGTAGCCTCGAGTGCGGCCTGCTCTCGACGAGCCTTCGCAGCCGTTGCGGCCGCTGCTTTTTCGCTGGCTTTCTCGGCTGCATTGCTGCCTCTCTCTCCGGTGGCGCCGGCCGCTGCGCTCGCCCTGAGCTACCGCTGAACGGCTTGCTTGCTGTCGTGCTGCGGGTGACCAGCGTGTGCGTCGGGCTTGACCGTCGCTCGTCGCTTGAGCTCTGTCTCGGCCGCTTCTATCGCGAGGAGGAGGGCCTTCTGGAATCGTCAGGCTTCGTCGAGGCCTATGTACACGGCCGTCTCGATCGTGCTGCTGTCGTCGCGGTGGTCATAGTCGCCTGGTTGACTTACGGAACCTTTCGATGATTCGCGGGCTCTCATGTCGACGAAGACGCCCAACCTCGAGGTCGGCTTGCTCGAAGGTCTGATCCCCGAACGATCTCGAAGTACATCCAGCAAGCTTGGGACCGAGCTTTGCCTCTCCAGGACTGGCTCGCAGCTCGTGTGGTTCGAAGGATTAACCGGTAGTGGCTGCGATGGGGCCCACGTGCGCGAGCTTGGCCTCGTAAACGTTGAGGAGATGTCGAGCTACCCGAGCGAGCGGCGAAGATATGGAGCAGAGGACCAGTGTGTCATTCTTGCTCGACGTGCCTGGACCCAAGCCAACGGACTAAGGGGAGGCACGCAAGGGACGGCTCAAGCCCATGTAATAACAAACTGAATCTGCCAAGGAATTGTTTGGTGGCGGTTGGACAAGAAGGGACACGAGGGGAATTGAGGGAACACACACGAGGACAACGGCGGCTGGCAGCTGCGCTGAGCGCCACGATGATGCCCTGCGGGCCCGCGGATGCAGGCGAGTCGGCGGGTGTTCTTACGTTCTTACACCACATCTCGCCGACGAGCTCGATCCCGCGCACGCGTGCGTGAATGGCTCCGTCCATGTCGTGTAAGCCGAACATGAACTGCTGGAAGTCGGAGCAGGCGCTATACTAGGCGCTCTGTCTGGAGCCAGGTGTATACCGGCTCAGCGAACATCGCGAATCCACGAAGGTCATCGCTGCCGAGCGCGATGCCAAACCATTCGTCGCCGTTGGCTCCGTGCCTCATGATCCAAGCTCCTGAGTCGGAAGGATGCACGATCTTGTCATGGTGGGGCGGAGCCAACACTTCGAAAAGTCCTCCGAAGCAATAGGACTCTGGACCGTCGGACAGGACGTAGTAGATGTTCAAGCCGCCGATCTGGGCTGCGCGTTCCCCTGTCGCCGAAAGCATCTTCGCGACTTGGCCGCTGCGGGCACTTTCGCGACGGGATGGCGGCCCATTCCATTTGCGTAGCGGTGCGTTCCCGAACGGCGCCTGAATGACCCCGACATCGAGCGTGTTAGAGGGGTCGACCCCTCCGTAGGGATTGCAAGCGGCGTTTGGGGCGAGTCGTGTGAGCTCTGTCCTCCTGATGCACTCACCGGCAATTGGCGGCTCGCCAGAAAACAGCCGAGGCAGACGCGCCAATAGCGACTGCTGCTTGTCTTCAATCGACACGGTGCTGCCGTGCGCCAACACATGGCCGCACGTTATGCCCAACCAGTCGCCAGCCGAGCCCAGGACGACGCCGCCGATTGTTCCCTTCGAGCGCCCAATGTTGACGCGTAGCGCGCTCAGTCGTGCGACAGGTCGCTCCTCGAAGATGATCGGGAAACTAGCGTTCGTGTCGATATCGAGCTTCCGGCTATCCTGATCGGACGCGCCGGGACGGAGACAAACTCGGAGCTGGAACGGCTCCTCGGCCCCAAACCAGCTGTTCCACGTGGCCTGAATCTGATCGCGCGGCGGCCCCAGGCCGAGAGGGACGCAAGTGACCTGGGTTAGTGGCGGCCCTGGATATGGTGGCCCGAAGTGTCGCCACCAGCGAAACATCTCCTCCCACAGGCGTGGGTCGGTGTGCATCAACGATAGCCAGCGCTGCTGATACTCCGCCACGACGCCCTGAACGTTGCGGTTCCCGGTCAGCTGCTCGACGACGTTCCGCACTTCTGGACGGCTGGAGAATTCGATGAGTCCGCGCACTTGGCACCTCGCTTTACGCTTTGGGTTGGATCAACCCAATGACCAACGACCAAATTATGACGATGGCGCCAGAGAGGCCGGGGTAGTCCAGCTTGTGGCCGATGGCGTGCGCGAGTGCGTCAAAGAAGAACGGCCCACCGATGCCGTACGACCACACGACGAATGAGATCGTGGATGCGATCAACTGAAGCGCTTTTCTTGGTACTGCTCCCCCGAGAAAGTAAAGGTAAACTGGCGTTAGGAACGCAAGCCCTCCGTAAATCGCAAACTCGATGGCGTGGGGCCAGCCGGAGGCGGAGAACAGACCACGTATCGTGATGAACGCCGCGACAATTTCTACCGGAATGAATTTGGCGACGCGCTCCAAATAGTTCTCGAGCTTCTCCTGTTTGGATGGCTCGGTAGCGGCGTTGAACTGCCCGCGCGCGGCGGCCGCCGCTATTCGCTGATCCGGAACAAGTCTCGACATGGTTTCACCTTGAATGTGCTACGTGCGCGCCCGACGCTAGCTCTGGTCTAGACAAAGGTAGCTAGTCATTTTTTGTGGTGTAAGACGCCAAGATACAGCTCTCGCAGAGTGCAGCGGGGCGGGGCCAGGGCTCATAAGCATTGCGACATTTTCATCAGTTGCTTTCTGAATCCACACTGAACGACTTTTCAAGGCGCCAACTTGCGCGGCAGCGTTGCTGGCGGCGAGCGAGGTGAGACTTGGCGCCAGCAGCGACGATTGGCGATACAAGGTATACCTCAAGTCAAAAATTCGGGAAAGCGGCCGGGCGTCCTCAAACGGAGACCCAAATGCCTTCAACGAGGGCGACGCGGGAGACTGGGGTTTTCCAAATTTCTTGCCAGATAGTTTATGTGACCATCCCCACGAGTTGAGCGGAATAGGCCAAACGCGAGCGCAAGCATGGCAGACGCATCTCGAGCGACGAGGCGCTTGAGTTGCCGCCCCATTCCACTAGTTGCGAGTCTAGTGTCCGTCGTTGGACCAATGCGGCCGATCTGCATTCACGTTGTTGAAATGGATCACTCCATAGCCCGCCCCGACCTGAATCAGCTCCGCGTTCGTTCCGTCTCGCGGCACCGAGGCGATGTCTCGAACCGTGCCGTTCGCAGTCCGGACGGATAGGGTTCCCGTCCAGCTGATGTTCATGTCGATGGCGCGCCGCTGTGTGTGGCGCGACGCGAGCGCGGGCGCGACCGAGGCGCCGCCGGTGCCGTAGCCGGTCACCATTTCTGCGGCGGCGCGCTGAGAGCGAACGGCATCGCCGTGTGACCATTCGATGTCCACGCCAGCCATTGCCGGGACGGCTGTAGCGTCGGCGTCCCCCCGCGCAATGAGCCACGACCAGTGCATCAAGTACGCGCGCTCCGGCGGCCTGTAGGTGGCCGAAACGCGAACCGTGGCGCCGGCTTCGGCCAGCTCCCCGAGAAAGCTCGCGACACCGAGCCGAAACCCTGGTTCCAAGTCGTCGATCGAAGTGCTGCCGGGAAATTGCGATACCCAGCTTCCTCCACTCAAAGTCGGCATGTTCGCGTCATTCCTTTCCGGATGTGCCGGAGCACACCCTCAGCCGTGGCTCCCGACGACGTAGGTCGCGGCGTCGTGCGTCGGGCCTTTACAGGTCTTCTCGACCGAGATGTGTAAGGTACCGGAGGCCGGGCGCGATACGACCAGCAAACAACTACCGTCGTCGTTCGTTTGGCACTCGGCGCTCAGCGTCAGCCCGGGGGTGAACGCGGTCAGGTGATAGCACCTGAGGTCGGAGGTTTCATCGACGGTCAAGGTCAGCCTGAGGTCGGCGTCGCACCAAACGCGACTCGCCGACGTGAGGCGATACCAGTCTGGGGCGGCGCCCGTGGAGAGGTCGACGCCGCTGGTGATGGCGTGCTCACGAGTGTCGCTTGCCATCGAGCCGGAAATGAGGACCGTGTCTGCTTCGATGTTGCAGGGCAGCGGGCCCAGATCGAGCGCCTGAGCGGCAGCGTGATTGCCCGGGGCGGGATCCGTGAGCTCACAGCCATCGCTCGCATCGTCGTTGACGTCGTAGCTTGAGCCGAGGCAACGCAAGCCGCAGGTCGTGCCGTCGCACGTTGCTTGCGTGGTGTCGCGGTATTCGAGCCCCGGGCAGGGGTTGTCGCAAGCTCCGCAATGCTCGGGCTCGTGTAAGACCGACGCGCAGACGCTGGTCGAGCATCCCGGCAAGTCGCGCTGCTCACAGCTCCCTCTGCATTGCGGCACGCTGGCGTCGCACACGTCGAAACGCTGACTGGACTCCAAGCAGCTGCGGTGCCCGCGACACTTTCCCCAATCGTTCGAGCGCTCGCAGTTTCGTGGCGGATCCTCGGGCCGGCAGCTGCCGCCGATCGAGTCGTTGCAGCTGCCGGCGAGCGGCAAGCAAACCTGGCGCTCCGTTCCGTCCACCTCGACGCTGGTGCACGCGTAGTCGCTGGGACATCCCGCCGTGGACGAGGAACAGTCGCTGTGACAGGCCATGCTGTCGTCGCCCGGGCCCTGAAAGCACAGCTCAGTGGCTGAGTGGCAATCCGTGTCGTCCGAGCAGGCTTGGCATTCCGTAGAGCTCGACACGATCGAACCCGCGCCGCCGCACTCACCGACACAGTCTTGGTCGAACGAGCCCAGGCGACACGACGCCGCGCCGATCAGCGCGGCGATGAGGAGACCAAAACGGTGGAGCGTTACCACCACAGCACCAGCCCTGAACGAACCAGGCAGCCGCCCGAGGTGTTCGAAGCGCTGTGGTCCGTCTCATCGAAGAACTCGGGGTACTGGTCGGAGGCTTCTAGCCTCGTTCGACCGAACGCCACCGCGTCGAGCATGAGGCCGAGGCCTTCGTTGAATAGGATCTCGACTCCCAGACCAGCGTGCAGGCCCAAGTAGTCATAGCTGTCGCTGGTACCGTTCGCGAGGTGCGGCCGGGCTTGCTCGGAAAATACCCGTGCGTGCGAGAAGTCGAGTCCGCCCAGCAGGTAGATTTGGTTGAAGTCTCGGTAGCGCGGGTAAAGCACGACACTGGCGCCGGTTGCGACTTCATCGCGATGGTACCCGTTCGCGTCGATGCCCCTCAAGAAGTCGAGCCCGAGGTCGAGTGCCCACCAGTGCGCCATGCGCCGCCGACCGCTGAAGCCGGCGCCGAGCATGAACGGTGTTGCATCGCCGAGCTGAGCCCTGGCAGCCAAGACTGTTTCGGCTCGTGCGAGCAATCCCCAGCGGTGGTTAGGCGTCTGGCTCAATTGGGCTTTAGCCCTGGCCGGCTGTAGAGCGAAGGCCAAAGCCAGAAACACGGGGCTGATCTTCACCATCATGCGATGCCTCATGGTGCCTCGACCAACACCTGGACGCCCTCCAGCCTGAAGATAGGGCTGTTGTTTTCGTTCGTCCATTGGAACGTGACGGCGAACGAACGATACGGCGCTGCGAACCAATCGACGGGCGTGTTGTCGGTCGCAATCGGGTTATCGCCAGCGAGATAATGCACCGGTGCTCGCGCCGGCATGCTCACTCGGCTGCTCGGTTGTTCCATCGCCAAGCGCTGGCCGCTCGGTGCAATGTACTCGGCGGGCGCGCTCGCCGTGTGCACGCGATCAACCGAGACCGTACAGCTCAAGCTCGCCCAGGCTTCGTCCGGCAACACCGGTTGTCCGAGGTTGTCTGGCCTTGCAATTCGCAGCAGCTCTTGGATGAGCTGCCTGCCGGAGCGCGGCTGCCTCGAATTCAGCGTGATGGGTTTCAGCTCGTCGATTCGCTCGACCACGCCGCTCACCTGATACGGAGCGGCGTCGCTGGCGCGGCTGCTGATCTGGCCGAACTCGGTCGCAAAATCTTCTCCCGGGACGCCAGAGGCGGGCCCCGAGCCGGTGGAGATATTACGAGTCTGAATGAGTCCGAACGACCAGCGCTCCCAGACCACTTTTTCCAGCGTGATCATTAGGATCAGCGAGCCGCCGCGCAGCGGCTGCGCCGGCGCACAGGGCACGTGGTCTCCAGCCTCCGCCCGCAACACGACGACGGCCATATCGGCCGGGCACTGAACGTTGATGGCGTTCGCGGCTCCGCGGCTGATCTGCACGAGGGGTAGCCCGGTCGGCAGTGGGTCGTGTTCGACGTGCTTGACGAGTGCTGCGCTGACGAAGTCGAGCACATCTGCCGACAGAGTTTCAAGCAGGTCGCCAGCACGTAGCTGAGCGGAATCCGGCTGCGCTTCCAAGGTTCTGAAGAGTGTGGCCACGGGAAGGGGCGGTGTTGGATCGGCGTTCGCGCTCACCGCCGAAGCAGGCTGCGGGCTTGGGCGCGAAACGGGCCGGCAGTCCACGCGAAACTGATCGGTGCGCAGGGCGGCGATGACGTCGACATCGGACTCCTCGTCACCACGAACCGTAAAGATGCCCGTAACCAGCACGTCATCACGTCGTGGCGTGGCCTGACTGGCGAAATCCTTCTTCGCCAGGACGCGCGCAATTGGCTGGCCCGCGGCTGGCGTCTCGAGCGCGCGCTGCAGTAGGCGCTCGAGACGCCAGGCCGAGCAGATAGGGAGCGTGCCGCGCCACGTCGGATCTCCCGCCACGATGCCGGTAGCATGATGAGTCGGGTTCACCACCGGCTCGCGCGACACCAACCGTATTTCCGCCGGTGCGTTGCCGGAGAGCGGGTTCCGTTGTGCGCCAGCCGGTAGCTGTAGCTCGGGTGCGTTAAGATCGGAGGGCGGTGGGCCGCCTGGCAGCTCGCGCGCGCGCAACTCCTCGAGAACGTTCTCGAACGTGCGCAACCGAAATTCACGGATCGTGAAATCGTCGTCGTAGCGGGCGTCGTCGAGGAGCTCGCCGAATCCGGCGATACGGGGTGGCGTTCCGAGCAGCAGGGCCTGCCGAAACGCAAATTCGTCGGTGTCCAGGATGCGCTCGGCGGGTGCGCCGCCTGGCTTGTCGCGGATGTCCTTCACGGAGCGCACTTGGAAAAACTCCGCCGGGAGCTCCGCAGCACCGTCCACGTCCCAGCCACCGCCCGGCAGTTGCCTGCCCGTGAGATGTGTGTACATGAACGCCTTGGCGTCGGCGAAAACGGCCGGCGTGTAGAGCACCTGCTCGCGAACGAAGCGCTGAAGTGCCGACCAAAGCGCGTCGTTGTTGGAGCGCAGCCGGGCCGCCAGCATCCGCACCGGCGCGTGCACTCGCGAGCCCAGATGATTGGGAATCGGCAGCAACAAGTCGTCGACGATACGGTCGACCAGTGCGCGGACCTCACGACTTTTTGCCGCCAGCTTCTCGAAGTAGGTGCCCCATTCGGGTGCCTGCCAGTCGTTTTCGAAGCTTGCGTCGAAAAGCAGAGAAAGCGCTCTGAAGTATCTGAGAAGCAGGGCGTGCGTCTTATCGAGCAACCACCGATTCGCCGCGATGGGTAGCAGACCCACCGGGCACACGATGGGAGCGATGACCTGGCTGGGGTTCGGCGGACTATCTTCTGGCACGAGCCAGGCGCAGGCTGGCGTGTCGTCGTCATTCTTGCGACCGCCCAATACCTGGCGATACCAATCGCGGAGATCCTTTGCGTCGCCCTGACGCCGCTCTGGCTCGATGGCCTCCTTCGCTTCGCGCAGTGAGGCCAGCCAGCTGGGAAATTGCACGCGCAAGATCGCTTGGTCTTGGGCGGGAGTGAGCGCCTGCAGTTTCTGACCCTTCTGATCGAACTCGGGGAGCGTCCGCACGAGCGTGAAGGTCGACGCCGGCTGGCTCGGTACCGCGCCCGCTGGTCGCCGCAGCTTGAGCCAAAATTCTGCGACGTTACAGATTCTGCCGACCCGCCCGCCGGGTACGCCGTCGAGCGGTACCGTAGCGAGTGCGAACACGTCTTGAGCTGGTGCGCCTTCGTGCAGCCAGCGCTGGCAGGTGTCGGCCACGGATGCGGGCAGTGAGCGCTCGTAGCCGGCCAACTCCGGCACCTCTTCGAGCGCGTCCGAGAGCGCAACGCGCGATGAATCGTCGAGCCCGCGCCGATGATCGAAGCGAAGGAACCTGCCGATCAGAAACGATGCTTCCGCATGAGCCAGCTCGGCCACCGCTCGCCAGGCGTCGACGTGGCGCAGTCGGGCCTCCTTCAGCGCTCTTTCCGGAAGCTCCGGGCTGGGCACACGCAACCATTCCGTGCGCAGCTTGAGCGCTGCCTGTTCGGGAGCACCAGAAACGAGCTCGACCGTTAGAAAGTGCTCGCGCGGACCCGTGGTCGCAGACGCACCGACTGCCGTCGGCAGCGCGGGCGGTACGTCGACGGGCGAGGGGAGCTCAACCTGGCCTCCATCGGGATGGAATACCGTGCCGTACGTGTGCTCGAGATCGATGCTTAGCCGTCGCGGTACATCGGTGATCGCATGAGCGTCACTGAAGAAGCGGCGTACGGTTTGTTCGTCCCAAGTGCTCGGGTCAGAAGAGGGCCCTTGATGCGGGAAGGAATAGCGGAACGGAAAATAGTGGATCCGTCCCGTCTCCGCCGTGCCCTCCACGCCCACCGGATAGATTTCGGCGTGCGGGTTCAGGTGCCGCGTAGCTCCCGCTGCCCCTCCTTCCTGCATGTAGAGATTGAGGGCGTTGTGGTTGATGAGATCCTCGGCGTACTCGTCCGCTGGCCGCACGTCCTGAGGATCAGTCGGTTGATGATACTGGGGGTATTTAACGGCTGCGCGGCCCTCGATATTGTCGCGACTTTGGGCCAGCTCGAAGCGCACGTCGCCTTCGAAGATCAACGCAGGCACGAAGTCTCGCCAGTACAGGCTGAAGGTTGCGTCGGTGCTCACGCAGCGCAGGACGTCGAATTCGACCCGGCGGTCGGCAGGTGGCGGCAAGCTGTGAGCATCGAGCAACCAGCGCAAGCCGAAGGCATCAAGCGCAGCATCGAACGGCACGCGGCGCGTGGTCAGCCGTTGTTGGAGCGGCCGAGGCAGCAGTACGGCGACTTGTTCGCCGTCTGAGGGGGGCTTGCCGTAGTAGAGCAGCGCTTTGCTGCGAGCAGGCAACCACGGTAGTTCGAACGCGCCCAGGTAAGTCAGATCGGCCAGTGGTGCGCCGCCTTGACCCAGCAGCTCGCCTTGAGCTGTACGGAGGAAGCTCGGACTTCTCTCCAGAAAGGCCCAGAGCTTGTCGGCTTCGTCCGCCTGTGGCACGAGCTGTAGCACTCGCTTCCCTTGTCCGCTCAGGCGCGCCCCACGGTAAGGTGAGAGCGTCGCCTCGATGGCGTCGTAAAGCTCCCACTCCAGAACGTCCGGCAAGGCTGCGCTCCGCGCCTCGGAGTCGGTACGCAAATGCACGACCATCTGTTTCAGCTTGGCCAGCGAGTAGGCGTTGAGGGTAGCGCCTTTGGCGTCGCGCCCCGCGCGACGGCGATAGCGTTGAGCCAGCGCTGCCCCAGAAATTGGGGCGAACGCCATGGCGTTGTCGAGCACGTGCACGCGAGTCGCGACCGAGGCATCCCACTCACACGTGATGCGCTGCTGTGCCGGCGTTGGCGTCAAACCTTGGAAGAACGCCGTGGTTGCGGCGCAGACATCGGGCGAAGCTGAGGCAATGCGAATAGGTTGCGGATTGTTGTCGCGCAGCTCCACGGTGAGGTTCTCGACCCCCTGCAGCGCGCTCAAATCAGCTTGGCTGCCCAGCCGAAACATTAGGCCGCACAGGCTGTGCAGGTTGGTGACCGCAACGCTGCCGGCGTCGCGCGCTGCGACCTTGGCGTTCATGTAGAACGCAGGGTCCAAGCCCCCCTGGAACATTTGCGGTTGATAGCGGCGGACCGCGCCGCCCCAGAACGCCAACGTCAGCACGTTGGCCATACGCCGTGCAGCTTCGGTGCGCGTGAAGCCGTCCTCCTGCGCTTGGAGCAAGAGGCGACTCCAGGTTTCCTTCAAGCCCCAAGTGTAAGCTTCGGCGAACAGCAGTGGGACGGAGCCGGGCGGAGCCTTGGGTTGATTCAGATCGTCGTGGCTTGCCGCCGCTTCGCGGTTCGCATCGCGAAACGCATTGCGCGCGGTTTCGCTTACGAATCGCGCAGCCCTGCTGCGGGGATTGACGAAGGGCGGGAGCGTCGGCGCGCCCTGACGCGACAGCTCGAGCGCGAGGTCCACGTTGTGGGCGAACGGCACCGGGATGAACCATTGCCCGCGGGCAACGCTGGGTCGTTCGATCAACGAGTAGCTGTGGCTTCTGGCGTCATCGATCGTCGATAGCCAGGCGCTGAGCTCGACCTCGAGCGCGGCCAGCCACTGCGGATCGGTGGGGCTCGGCTGTTCGGGCGCACCCTGCGGCCGGGGTACGATCAAGTGCGGTTGGACGCACGCCCAGACCTCACCGGCGCCATTCCAGTCCTTTAGGTAGAGATCGACTGAGAGCACTATGCGCGATGTCATGAAGTTCTACAGGGCCAACTTGTAGTTGAAGCGCATGGGTATCGAGACATCGATACCGGCGCAGATCTTGAACCAGCCCCCGCCGATGCAGGCCCGAGCGCTGGCTCTCACCCACAGCTCGAAGTCCACTTGGGCGACGACTCGGCCGTCCTCCCCCGGCGCGATCGCGTTCTCGCCCGATGCGAGCAATAGCTCGCGTTTGCCCCAGGCAACGGTCAGGCGCGCCTCCGCGGAGATGAAGACCTCGATGCGTACCGAGATGATCCAGAAGTTCAGCTCGGCGCCTCCCCGTACGAGGATGCCCACGGCGCCGACGAAGCGCAGCGCGGCCAACCTGCCGAGCCCGCTCGCCGATGCTTCTTTGAGGAACCAGACCTCGCCCTCGATGATCGTATAAAGGCCGACCGACGCCCAAACACGAAACACCGAGCCGCCCGCGCCGAACGCTCCGCCCAGACCCGCTTGCAGGGCGTAGCCGCCGCCCAGAGTCAGAGCGCGATACTCGGCGTTCTCTTTGACGAGCGAGAAGCTGCGCTTGCTCAGATAGAACCCGGCACAGCCTTGAAAAATACCGACGATGGCACCGAAGGCGCGGTGCCAGGCACGTGGCCCGTTCGCAGGCAACCACGGGAAGCCGACGTCGAGCGTGAAGCCGCCGTTGAGCACGATCTCGATGGCGACCACGCCGCCCATGAAGTGAAAGGCAGGCAACGTGACGGCGGGCACGCGAACCGAGACCGCGAACGAGTCTTCGTCAGGGCGATTTCCCTTAATGTACAGGACGGAAATGCCGACATCGTAGCCGAACCACTCCTTCAGCACCCCGCCTACCATCGAGATGCCGTAGTAGCGTTGATCTTGGAAGAGGAACTTACCCTCGAACAGCCCGAGGAAGTTGAAGCCTGCTGCGAAGACCCACGCGCTCAGGCCTTCTCGATCGCCGGGCAGGAGCGTGCCTTGCCTGACAGCCTCCTTGATGGCTCGGCGCACTTCGCGCTGCCCATTGGCTGAGCTCGGCGGCTCGATCTCCATCATGCGGCGCGCCAGTGCCGCATCCGGCGCCAGGTTCTGGCCGATCAGGATCCAATAGATGTTCAGGCTCCCGACGCTAATCTCGTCATCGAGATACGCGAGAAACCCAGTCTGGCTGCGGCGAGAGAAGACCCTGACGGAGAGGTCTTCGACGATCTCTTGATTGAGGATCGCCAGCGAAACTCCCGTGAAGTTGAACCAGTTCGTGTCTGCGACCCGCTCGAGCGACGCCTCTTCCACCTCCAAGACCAGGAAGCGTAGAAGATCCAGGCGTAACTTGCGCAGTGAGAGCCCACGCAAGCCGTAGCCCATGGTGCCGCGCGACCAACGCCCATGCTCGTCGAGCGCAAGGCCCACGAAGAAGTCGATGGTCAGGCGCCCCACTGACATCAGTGAGAGCTCCGGCATCTTCATGAGCTCCATGCGGAACTCGAGCAACATGCCGCGCGAGCGCCCGTTCGGGAGGGCCGGGAGAGAAAAATTCGAAAGATTGACTAGCTGAGCAGCGTTCCACTTCTCGAGAAAGTTGTTGAAAGACACCCCGAACCCGCGAAGCTTCAGGTCCATGAAGCCGAAGCGGAGCGGCGGCTTGTCGAACCGGAACTTCAAGTTCGGGTACGACAGCGCCAGGCGCCGAGTTCCGGTGCCGCCCGAGCCGCCGGGAAACTGAATCTCCAGGCTGTCGAAGTCGATGGCGTCCGGACCGACGTCGAGCATCGGTAGCGATGGCTGTAGCTCGATTTGCCCATGTAGCTGTGCGATGGTCTTGCCGTCGACGAACACGATTTCGGCGCCGCGCACGTACAGCTGGCGGAACGGCCCGAACGAGACGTCTCGAGGCAGGATGCCGACCTGCTCGCCCAGATCACCCACGAAGCGGATCTTCCTGGTGTCGTGGTCGTACGACCCGAGAATGCGCAGAGTCGGTAGCTCGCCCGCGTGCGCGAGCCCGAGCGCGCTTTGGAACGTCAGCTCAGCGAGCACGTGACAGTGTAGCAACTGGCTATCTTGCCAGAGGATGTCGACTTCCTTGAGGCGGAACTGCGTTTCTTCGTTGTCCGCCGTGGTTGCTTGTAGCTCCGTCGCCGGATTGCTCCAGCGGACGCGGGCGCTCACGCTGTGCCGGTTCTCGTCGCCGGAAGGACTGAAGGCGAAATAACTGAAGGAAAGGCCTTCGGGGAGCAGCTCGTGGAGCATGCCCGCGAGCTCGCTGTTGAGCGCCCTGTCGAAGAGCAGCACGCCGTGCCATGACTTGTCGTGCAAGATGGCTGGGGGCACCTCATCAGTACGCGGAGTGAGGTGCTCGCGAGCCAGTATCTCGGCAATGCTCTCGGCGTCGCCGAGCTTCATGACGCCGATGCACGGCCCTGCTTGCGCATGGCCCGGCCCCACGACCCTGAGCTTGGTCGCTGGGTCGATAGTGTGATCGATGCTGATGGGCGGGCCGCTTGGTCGCAAGATCACGTACCCCAGCTCGTCGTTGGGGTTGATGGCGACCGGGATCTCGACCAAACCGAAATCGCGGCGGATTTGGTGCGCGTCGAACGTGGCCCGCGTCGCGTGCGCGCCGCTAGCAGGCTTGAGCGCTCGGAATGCGTCGCGCAACTGAACGGTAGCGCCCTCGGTACTAGGTCGCTCGCGCATAAGCCGCGCATGAACCGCGCGCTCCTGCGGAGCGCTCAAAGAGCGCAGGGTCGCGTTGAGCGCATCGTAGTGGTCATTGCGTACCGCATCCGCGCCCGAGCCTTGAAACGCGCTGTCGCCGAGCAAGGGTAGGTCCAGCGCCTGGCCGCTGAGCGCGAGCACGGACAGCTCGGTCGTGGCTGCTTCAGCCGCGGTGAGCTTCTGGTAGGCGCGGCCCGCTTTGGCGTGCCGGAGGCGGGTCTCGCCCTGGAAGGAGAGGCGGGGAACCGTGAGCTCCGTCAGCAACCGATGCGAGATCGAGGCGGCGGGTGTGCCCGTGAAAGGGAGCCCAGGCGCGCAGTGCAGGTGACCGACGTCGGGTGGCGAGAAACCGACCTCCGCGACGATGCCGTGGAACTCCTTGGCAGGCGCCGCGCTGTCTCGACGGATGCGGGCTGGGTCCACGGTTTCGGCAAGCAACAGCGTGGCAGGCCGCCCGCGCACACCGACGCGAAGCTTCAGCGCGAGCGCTTGCTCGGCCCGCCAAACCACCGCCGCGTTTCGCGCGTCGGAGTAGATGTGAGATAGGAGCGCAACGCCATCGCTCCCGCCCGGAACGGCACGGAGCTCCGTCAGCTCGACCCGCTCGCCGTCGCGTTCGAGCGTGACCTGAAGCGCTGCCTCCCGCATCGCGACCGGGGCGATCAGCGGAGCCGCTCGGCTGGTGTATATCTGCGCGCCAAGCACGTGCCCGTGTAGCGCTAGCGGTTTGTCGTCCGCTTCAGAGAAAGTCAGCTCTGTAGCGGTGGTCGTAGCATCGAGCGCAAGGCTAACTTCCCGACTTGCCCAGCCCTTCGGCATGAAGTCGAAAGGAACGAGGGCACCGTCATCGTCGTTGGGGTTGCGTTGTGCCAGGCGGTGAGAGGTCGTGGCCAGGATGGAACCGGCGCTGAGCCGCGCGACCCGAGCGCGCAGGTCGAGCTGCAAGTTCCCTTCACTCGGCTTGACCTTGATGGGCGCGGTGTCGTCGAGAACCAGATCCCCGTCCCGCCCGCGGAAGTTAAACGTGAGATCGCCACCACGGACCCTGAGTGGCCGGTCAGGCCAGGTCGGACCTGCCAAGGATAGACCGTGAAGGCGCAACGCGAACGGATGCGACGGCGTGGGTTGCCCACTGGCGAATAAGCGTACAAGCAGGTTGCCATCGTCGTGGTCGCCGTCTGCGGGGAACCAATCACCCGCGGATTGGCGGACTGGAACACGCAACGCAAGCTGCAGGACGGCGACCCCAACGTTGAGGCGACCGTTTGAGACGACCAGGATACCCGCGTTGATATGGGCATCCCAAGTGGCGCCCGCCGGGGGCGCAACGGTGTTGCCGTTGACGACACAGTTGAGCCCGAAGAGCCGGAGCATGCTAGTTGGTTGCCGCCGCGTCGGTGCGCCGCAAGCGCTGCTCACTGAGCACGACCACGTCGCCAGGTGCCAAGAGCGTCGCCTTCTTGGCCGCAGCGCCGCCTTCGAGCGCTAGCGCAGAGTTGGGCTTCAGCCAATCGAACCAAAGCAGCACGTCGTCGGACGTTTGGGGTGCAATAAATGCAGCTTGCCGATATAGCCCGACGATTTCACGCCCCCACGCATGCTCGAGATCCGCAACCGTCCAGTAAATAGGAACGAGCTCTGAGCGGACTTGTGACTCGGCTCGAACGGGCAAGACGGGCACGGCGTGAGCGCGAACTCGCCGGGGATCCACGTCTGGGGCGTACCATTGATGGCCGGCGACGTTTTGTACTGCCGGGCTAACGCTCCGTTCGAAGAAGTAAGCGGAGGAGTCCCAATCGAGCGCCTTCCATTTGAACTTGGCGTGCGCGGCGCCAAGAGCCGGGTACTCGAGCCGCAACCATTGGCGAGGATTCGGGTCCGTCGTCTGCAGCAAGAAATCGTCCTGTGACGCCGGTTCGCCCAGCCATTCGCGGAGCCAGTCAGCGGTGCACGGCTGCGATATGAACTTTGCGTTCCGTTCAACGTAGAGTGTCAACGTCTTCAACGTGGGCTGTACCAGGCTGCGGTTTAGCGCGGTTCGAAAATTCGGGGAGTTCTTCGGTACAGCCAGGCCAAGGTCCATCGCGCGGTTGGTTGCGTCGCACGTTCCAATTTCACAGGTGCCGGCGGCTCCCAGGTACGCGAGAAAAAAGTAGTCCGCAGCGCCATAGTGAGCGAGCACGCTGGAATCGGCTGGCTTCCCGTCGCGATCGATCGACGGGAACACCCAGGTATATGTGGCGATGATAGGTGTCGCCGCCTGTTTCTTGCGCCCAGTCGTGAACAGTAACTTGATTCCCATCCCTGGTTGGATCGCAACGACGTTCTTTTGCTTGTCCGTGCACGGTGGCGGTGTGTGGTCCACAGCGGCCTTTTCCTGCCAATCCAAGTAAGGGAGCCGGAAGTTCAGCTGATCGCTCGTGATCGTGGCGCTGCTACACGCGCTTAGGCCCAGCAGCGCGGCAAGCAAGGCAGTGGCCGACGCCGCCGTCACCGGCGCACCGACGAGATCGAGATAGCAAGCTCACGCGCCGCGCGTTGGATGGCGCTGGTACAGGAGCCCAACGCGTCGCGCTCCGCGATGTTCCGCACCGAGTCACCGAGTCGCCAGTCGTTCATCGGCATTTCTACTCCTCAGCGAAATCGACTTACTACTCTCGACCCGCCTCACATAACAAGCTTCGATTGTGCGAGAAGTGAGGTCGGCTCTACGAAACCGACGGAGACAATCCGGCGACGTCATCATGATCAGGTGTTGTTGCACCAAATGACTATTGACCCAGCGTCTAGACACAAGCGTTGCGTTGGCAGCGCCCTTCTTCGTCGAGCTCGTTCGAGTTTCGGCCCTCATGGGCATTCAGGATCGCGACCCTCTAGCCGCGGCGATCGCTTCCTCAGCGTCGACTACCCAATAAGGAAGGTGACCGGAGTCGACCTTCGACACCAGCACCTGGACCAGCGCCAGCGCCAGCGCCAGCGGTGCGGTTTGACAGCCGATCGAACCCGGGTTGTCGGGCACTCCAGGCTGAAACTGGATCGCCGTAGCGTAGGCTCGAAGCTCGTCGTCAAACTGAGGTTGACCGGGGTGGTCCGCGGCCGGTCACAGAAGAAATGACCAGCATGATCGTGCGATGGCACGCAAGCCCGACAGTTGTCTGCTTCGGAACGCCGCCCGAGGCCGCTCGATCTCGGGTACTTGAACTGCGAAAGTCATGGAGCGACGCTACGAGATGAACGAGGGCTCACTTGCCTGAAGAGACCGCGGACGGCGCCATCCTTGAGCTGAAGCTGGTGGGCGACATCGCGGGCTCGTTCCGCGTCCCGAAGTACCAGCGAGGCTACCGGTGGGGGAAGCTCGAGGTCGGGCGACTCCTCGATGATATCTGGGAGAACGGTGACAAGGACTACAGCCTTCAGCCACTCGTCGTGAAAAGAGACGCCGAGGACGCGTGGGAGCTCGTCGACGGTCAGCAGCGCCTGACCACCTTGTACCTGATCTTCCTCTACATGCAGCGAACGGGGCTCAAGAACGTCGGCCCGCAGTACTCGCTCACGTACGACACCAGGCCCAAGAGCAAGGGCTACCTTCAGGCTCCAGACCCTTCGCGCGCCGACGACAACATCGATTTTTTTCACTTACACGGCGCGTACACCTGCATCGAGGCGTGGTTCGAGCTGAAGGGACCGACGCCCATCAAGCGCCAAGAGCTCGCCGACGACGTCTTTCGCTACCTCTGCAAGCGCGTGCGCGTAATCTGGTACGAAGCACCGAAAGACCTCGACTCGACGACTCTCTTCACCCGCCTGAACGTGGGACGCATTCCACTCACCGACGCCGAGCTCTTCAAGGCGCTCTTGCTCTCGCGGAGTCGAGGCGACGCGGAAACCACCGACAGGGCTCTTGCGATCGCTGCGGAGTGGGACACAATCGAGCGCGATCTTCAGAACCCCGACGTTTGGTCGTTCGTCGCCGATGGCGCTGCCTCAGACGGCCCAACTAGGATCACGTTGCTGCTCGACACGCTCGCCGGAGGGATCCGTGGTCGCGCGCGCCCGAGGTTTCACACCTTCGATGTACTCCGAGTGAAGGTGGAGGAAACCGATGCGGACGCGATCTGGAATCAGGTCGTCCAGCTCCACGCGCTCGTCCTTGGCTGGTACGAGAACCGCGACCAATATCACAAGATCGGCTACCTCGTGACCGTCGGTCAGCGTTTCAGCGACCTCGTCGCGCTGGCAGCCGGTAGGTCGAAAAGGGAATTCGGTGCCATCCTCGACGACCGGATTCGCGAGACGCTCGACCTCACTCCCTCCGGTGTGACAGCGCTCAGCTACGAAGCCGACGCGCAGACGTGCTCGCGCCTCCTTCTCTTGATGAATGTAGAGACGGTGCGGCGCATGAAAGACTCAACTGAACGCTATTCGTTCCGCATTCACCGAAGCCAAGCCTGGTCGCTCGAGCACGTTCACGCCCAGCACGCCGAGGGCCTCACGAAGGCCGAGCAGTGGAAGGAGTGGCTACGGCTGCACCGAGAGGCTCTCCTGGACCTGACCGTGATTGATGACGCGAGACGCGCAGAGCTGCTCGCCCGAATAGACAGCGTGGGGGACAAGCTCGATCGGCCTGGCTTCCAGATTCTTGCGCGCGACGTCGCTGCCGCGTTCACAGTTGGCGACGCATCGGCAGTGGCCATAGCGCACTCAATGCACTCGGTGTCAAACCTCGCGTTGCTGATGAGCGAGCACAACAGCGCGCTGAACAACGCTGTGTTCGAGGTTAAGCGACGCAGAATCCTCGAACTCGACCGGCGCGGCGCGTACATTCCCATTTGCACGCGGCAGGTGTTTCTCAAGTACTACACTGACGCTGACGCGCAGCAGGTACACTTCTGGAGCACGCAGGATCGTGAGGCGTACTTGGCAGCCATCCTTTCTTCGGATGGTGGCGTGGGCGCATACCTCAAGCCTGAGGCGCCAGCTTCATGAAGAGTTACGTGACGACCTACAGCGGCCTGTTCGCGCGACGTGCAGCAGATGCGCCCGTCGTGGATCGCATCGAGATCCCGATTATCCAGCGCGACTACGCTCAGGGGCGAGACAGTCTTGCGGTCGCGCGCATTCGCTCGAACTTCCTCGATGTCCTGCATGGTGCGCTGACTACGGAGACTCCCATCAGTCTCGACTTCGTCTACGGCGACGTCGTGAACGGTACGCTTCGCCCTCTCGACGGCCAGCAACGGCTCACGACCTTGTTCCTGCTGCACTGGTACCTCGCGTGGCGCGCCGCTCGACTCGACGAGAACCACGGATGGAAGATGTTCAGGTACGCGACGCGCCAGAGCGCCGAGCGGTTCTGCGCTCAACTCGTCCGCTCGATTCCACCAGCAGACGTTAAGCTTCGGTCGTGGTTCGAGGACCAGCACTGGTTTCTTTACACGTGGCAGCACGACCCATCCATTCAGGCCATGCTCGTGATGATCGAAGCGATCCATCAGCGCTTCTCGGGCGTCGATTGCATTGCTGCATGGGATCGGCTCGTCGACACCGCGCACCCCGCGATCTCGTTCCACCTGCTGCCGATTGAGCAGATGGGGTTGAGCGAGGACCTCTACATCAAAATGAACTCGCGTGGGAAACCACTCACGCCGTTCGAGAACTTCAAGGCGCGGTTCGAGCAGGTCCTCGAGCACTCCTGCCCCGCGCGCATCGGCGAATTTGCGCAAAAGGTTGATGGGGCGTGGGCCGACCTGCTGTGGCCGCTGCGAGGGGACGACGACATCGTCGACGACGAGTTCTTGCGGTACTTCATCTTTGTCACCGAAATCTGCTCGTGGCACGATGGCGAGTGCCCTTTCGGGGATGAGGAGTCGCTGGCGGAAAGCGTGTACGGCGCTGACAATGAGAAGGCGGCAGCGCACCTCGACTTCCTCATCCGCGCGTTCGACGCCTGGGTCGACACTGACACGGACGCCGCGTTCTCTGAAACATTCACCCTGACGCCAAGCCCCCTCGATTCGGAAACCACGACCAAGGTCGTCCTGTTTGGTCCGCAGGGAGGCACGGTCAACCTGTTCGCCGAGTGCTGTCGGGGCCAGATTCGCCGTAGCTGGCCACAAACGCTCCTTCTCTACGCTGTGCTGCTTCACCGGCTGCACGAGACGGATGCGTTCCCTCGCAGGATCCGAATACTGCGGAACCTGATTGAGGCGTCGAGCAACGAGCTTCGCGTCGAGAGAATGCCCGCCCTGCTTGCAGACGTACGGCGACTCATCGTCGAGGGCTCCCTCGAGGGGAACTCCAGTTTCAACCAGGCGCAGGTCGCCGATGAACGCTTGAAGATTGACTTTTTAGGCAAGTCGCCTGCGCTCGAACAGCACGTGTTTCATCTGGAAGATCATCCTCTGCTTCGCGGGTGCTTGGCGGTCTTCGAACTCGACGCCACCATCTTCGAACGCCGAGCCCAGGCTTTCCATGCCCTCTTCGCAGCACCGACCCTGCTTCCGAGTATCACTGCGGCATTGCTCGCCGCGGGCGATTACTCGCAACGCATCAACCACCGTTTTCGGCAGCTCGGCTCGGGCTCCGAGCCTTCGCAGTGGCGCGAAGAGATCCTGACGGGCTCAAGCAGAGCGCACCTTAGCCACGTGCGCGAGGCGCTTGGGCACCTCCTGGACGCGGTGGCCGAGCTTGAAGGTGACTTGCAGGCCGCACTTGCTTCCTTCACCAGGGATTGGCTTAGCAGTCGGGACACCGAAGCCGGCTTGGATTGGCGCTGGTACTTCGTCCGCTATGCAGAGATGCGGGCGGGCCGGTCTGGAATCTACGCCAGCCCCAGCGGCGCGCTCGGTTACGACGTGTGCATGCTCGATAAGAAAGCCATGAGCAGCTACTACCGCGACCCCTACCTGTCTGCCGTTCGACAGCAGAGCGGTGTCGACCATGGCGCAGTCGAGGGAGCGGTCGCACAGCACTGGGACGGCGGTCCCTGGTTCACTGGCTACGAGACAGAGCCGCGCTGGATGCGCCTTCGCGCGAGTGGTACCAGGATGAAATGCGTGGAGGATGGGTTCGTTCTGCGCGCGCCCCAGAATCCGACGCATGCAGAAGCGTTCGCGCGCATATGCAACGACCATCGGATCGGCGCCGATCTTTGTTTGAAGGTCCCACAGGTCACCGTCGGCGGGCGCCAACTCGACACGACCGACCGGGTGCAAGTCGGCGCGGCGCTCTTGCGCGACTTGGTCGGTGCAGGCTTGTAGGCGCTCATACCCAGTCGAACGCGCGCGAATCGAGCCCATTTCGCGGGATTCCGTTCATCAGGTTTGTAGGACCCCCGTTCGAGCCAACAGAAGCATATCGGTTGAGTGCTGACGGAGCGCGAGCGGACAGTCGGCGGGGCGCTCGCCGGATCGCTACGCAAAATCGCGGTGTCGGCGGGGATAAGAACCATGAAGCGCTAGGCGCTTATCAATCAAGGAGTTCATCATGGTTCAAAAGATCGCCAGTTTCTTCGCGCGCGTTTCCAAGAGCGAGAGCTTTCGCAAGGGCATTGCAGCCGCCGGCGCTGGGGCCGTCATGGCCGTGATTAGCACGCTGATTTGGGAGGACGGCTGATCGCAGAAGCCCTGGCGGACGCTTTCCTGGATGCAGTCGAGCACTGTCGATGGAGGCCACTCCAACGAGCACAGCTTGCGTTCCGCTGGCTTGAAGACGTCGCGCGCTCGCCAGCCGGATTGGAGCTGGTGTGCGAGGACGGAAGCTGTTTCAGCGGCGTCTTCGTGATTGTAAGAAACCGCCCGCTGTATCAATTCGCTGCGCGACACGCGCGGAGCCATCGATTCGCGAGTGCTTCCGTAGCGAGCCCTCACGAGTATCGCCGTCACCCGAGCTTATTCGACGAGGACGATTCGGTTCAGGACGAGCGCCCACTGTACCGACGCTGAGGTTCAGCACAATCCCGCGGGCGCATTCGAGCAGAACTCGGTGCGCCGCACTGCTTTGGAGATCATCAATGCGAGTCAGGGGCCGAAAAATTTATGGAGATTCTTTGTCAGAGCGCAGATTGTTGATGAACCTGGGTGGTTCGCCGCTCCGCGTCCCCAGAGGAGTTAGCCCGTACTTGGTCGCGCGCCGCCTGGCGCGTGCGGCTTCGACTGATCCACCGGATGTGATGTTCGTTCGTGCGCTCTTGTCGACGCGGCCGCGACGACCGGTCCTGCCAGAGGTACAGGAGACAGCGCCGGAGACAACCAGTGCGCAGGATCCCGTCGCCGCGTGAGCTGGTAGCGGCACTCATCGCCTGCGCTGAGTCTGAGGACGAGAACGCCCAGGAGCTCGAACAGCTCCTGGGCGCTCGTCTGCCGGTGCTTGCCGAAGCATTGAACACTACGCCCGATCGTCTTCGAATGATCTGTTCGCTGGCGCCCGAAGCCCGACGCGGCGAGCTTCGCTCACTCGTTCGGACGGCGAAGGAGCACGGCCAAGCGGTTCATGCGCGGGCGATGGAGGGTCTTTCTATCGCTGCCGCGTCCCAGTTGGCGGGCCTCGCCAAGTGGCATGAAGATCGAGTCGTGCTCGACTCGACGATCGTCCTCGGCAAAGGCCTGCAGGCTGATCGGAGCCGGAAGTACATCCTATTCGATGCTGAAGGGTCGGCGCCCGTCGCAATTCGTCGGACGAAGCTTCAAGAGGCATCCAAAGCGCTTCGTTTTGGCGACGTCACTTGCGCCCTCGATTCACGTGGGCTCCGTTTCGGGTGGCACGGGGGCAGGGGCGGTCTGCTTCTAACTCCGCAGAACGTCGACCGAAAGGATCGAGACGCCGTGCTCTCGGTCGTCATCGTCCGCCCCGTCGCTCCGAAGACCGTCGCCGTCCGCAGCTCCGCATCACTCACACCGAGCTGGTTCAGCGAGGCATTCGCTCACCTCAACCCGTTTTGATTTCCCGCGAGAGGTCTCCGGCCGATGGCCGCGGTGACCCTCACCTAAACGCTAGTTTCGCGCAAGAGAGGATTTTCATGAACGACCGAGTTTCCTCGGCACTTGGCCTGCCCGGGCCCCTGCGTCCGGCGCCTGACATGCCGGCGTCCTGGCAGGACGTAGACCTCGACTTCGATACCGCCGTCGAGCGGTTCGTCCAGCGACACCAAGCGGACGGCGTCGCTCGCGATCTACCCGTCATGGATTTGCGTCTCTGGGGCGTGGCTCCTGATGGGGAGCGGTTTGCGCTCAAGCCCCTGGCGGGTCACGAACCCGCTCGTCTGCTCCGTTCGACTGCATTTTCTGGTCTATGCAGTCGTCTCGGCGCGCCTGCTGAATTTATTCGGGATCGGTTGTGTGGGCCCTTACAGATCGCAACGTTGAACTACTTGATGGCTCAGGGTGAGCGCCCTGGGACCGCGGTGCTCCGCCTGCGGGGCGATGCCGTGGCGTGCATCGTCTCCGAACGCTACGCGGCACTCGACGCAGTTGAGCTCATCGGCACGTTGCGGGCCGCTTTGATCCGTCATAGCCTGCTCGATTCGGTTCGAGTGCGCGCTGTCGCGACGGGCATCACCGACGTAATTCGGCTCGTACTGCCAAGCGAGGTGGTGCCAGTCAAGGTCGGCGATGTGTCAGTTGTCGGGCTCGACGTGTCTTCGAGCTCTTTCGGGCGCTCAGCCATTCATATTCGGGGAACCTGCTACAGATTAGCGTGCCGCAATGGGCTTCGAACACCGAACTCGATGGGCGACGTGTCGCTTCGCCACCTCGGAGAAACGCAGCGGCTTCGCGACGGCGTTGCCGAAGGAGTGGCCACGGCGCTGGCGCACGCCCGAGGCCTCATGGACCGGTGGAAATCGGCGGTGGGCACGTACATCACCGACCTAGCCAGCTACATCGACGGACTGCGCGATCTCAGTCAAAGCGAGCAACAAGCCGTCCGGTTAGAGCTGGGCGCCAAGAAGCCCGCCGAGCTCCCTGAACGCAGCTCGGTCTACGATGTGGTCAACGCGATCACGTCGGCAGCTCATGCGGCGGAGCCGGCCCGCCGAATCGAGCTCGAGTCCGTCGCCGGAGGCGTGCTGATGGACCAGACCGGAGGCCGGTCGTGACCTACCCCGAGGTCGAGCTCCTTTCGGTGTTGGTCGGGGACGGCGCGGCCCACAAGGTCAGCGCCGCCCCTGGTGGGTGGAGAACCCTGAGCTCCGCGGAGCTGGACGCGCTCCGTCTGCGTCGGCGGGTCAAAGACGTGCTCCTGGCCCTTCAGCGGCTCACAGCGCGCGCCTATCCGGAAGTCCCCGTGGGCCAGCTCGCAGATCCCCAGACGGTCGCTGCCACCTACGGCTCGCGCCTGGCTGGGCTCGAGCATGAGATCGTGATCGCGATTGCGGTCGACGGTCAGAACCGCCTGATTGGGGAGTTCGAGGTCGCCCGCGGGGGGCGGCACGGGGCCGCGCTCATGCCGGCAGATATCCTGAGGCCATTGATTCGGTCGGGCGCGTCGGCGTGCCTGTTTGTTCACAATCATCCGAGCGGGGACCCGACGCCGAGCCCAGAGGATATTCACCTGACCAAGGCGGTTCGCAACGCAGGTTTGGTCGTGGGGCTTCCGCTCCTCGACCACGTCATCGTTGGGGCACGCGGGGGCGGCTGCGTCTCGCTTCGCGAGCGCGGTGTTCTGGAGGACCTATGAACGCGCGAGTTCCAGAACCCTCGTCGCCCAATGGCCGCTCTGGGGGCCCTACGGTCATCGAAGCCGCCACCGAACTTCGTAGCGCGGGTGAGGCGCTGGTACGAGCGGCCAGCGTTATGGCTGCGCTTGGTCGTGGTGGCGGGCGGCCGTCCCCCGCTCCGGGCGCGCCGCGGGCCAACAGCTCTCTTCCCGTGGAGGAGCGGCTCAGCACCAAGCAGCTCGGCGCCATTCGCGCGGCAGCGCGTCGGGCGGGGCTTTCACGCGAGAACCTTGCCGAACTCCTCGAACAGGTCGCTGGCAAGGGTGAGCCCTCCGAACTGAGTCGAACCGACGCGAGCCTCGTGCTCGACAAGCTGAGCGCAATGACCGGATACGTGCGCTGAGGTTCGGCGAAACGAAACCCAAGACTGGAGCCCGTGTGTCGCTTGGCGGCATGCGGGCTCTTTCACCTGAAGGACACGAGATGCAACGTTCACTCGAAACCCTTCGGCAGCGGCCGCACCTCAGCGTTTCCGCGCTGAAGCTGTGGCTCAGTTGCCCACGGAAGTTCCGGCTTCACTACGTGGATAAGGCCGAGCCATCGCACCGGGCGATCTCGCTTGTCTTCGGCCATGCCTGGCACGAGCTAATCGGGCGCGTTCTCTTACTCCACCGGAAGGGGCACACGCTTCGAAGAAGCGAGCTGCGGGACTATTTTTCAGCTGCTCTCGAGCGCGAGATCAACGCCGACGGCCCTCCGGTGTTGTTCGAGGACGATGAGGACGCGCCGATGCTGATCGGCACCGCCATGCAAATGCTCGAAGCGTTCCTGACAACAGTGCCGCTTCCCGACAATCTGATCCATGTCGAGCTGCCGTTCAGCCTCGAGCTTGCCGATCCGGAGACTGGCGAAGTCCTTGCGATGCCACTCATCGGGGCGATTGACGCTGTCATGGGAGACGAGCGGCGTCTGGAGCTGTGGGAGCTCAAGTCTGGAAAGCGGCGCTGGACCGAGGACGCTGTTCTCTATGATTTCCAGCCCACGGCGTACCGCATGGCGACACGGGTCATGATTAATGGAACCAGAACGCAACGCTCGGAGGTGCACCTCAAGGTCATCGTCACAACCAAGGCAAAGAAGCCGGACGTCCAGGTCGAGGATCTTGTGCGCACGGCCGCGGATGAACGGGATTTATTGGAAACAACCGCGAGCATCCATCGCGCCGTGCAAACGGGGTGCTTTCATCCAGTGCGGAGCTGGATGTGCAAGCAGTGCGAATACGCAGAGGTTTGCCGCTAAAGTCGGCGTGCCTCGGCCAGCTTCCTTCATCGCGTCTCGAGGCGCGCCTTAGCATCGAAAACGATGGGGCCGGCGCTGCTGAAACAGCCCGACCCCTGGACCACAGTGATGGAGTCACCATGGCCAAGAAAAACGTACCAGAGTCAGCCGAGCGCGAAAAGCAACGAGCCATCGCCGACGAGTTATTCAAAGAATTCGAAAATCTGCCCGCGGAAGTCAGGCGGGTCGTCGCTGTGCACAATTCCACCCCGGACATTCTCGAACATGTGAGCGGCGGCATCCAGCGCACGCTCGATGACGTGCAGGGAGACGCGACGGCTGCTGCACTCAGGCACGCGGCTACGCTGGTTCGCGCCCACGCCGGTCATGCGAACCGCGTGCTCCTCGACTTGCAAGCCTTCGCTGGGCGGCTTGAGGGTCTAGCCTGGGCGCGCGACGCGCTCGAGACGGCACACCAATTCGCCGAAGCACCGTAGTCGCGATTCTGGCGCGCCCTTTGCGGGGCTCAGGCGCAGCGACCGCCTGCGATTCGTCGTCCCATTCATGACGAGAAGATGGGTTACTGCTCTACGGCTGACGCTTTCCGCTTGAAGTGCGTTTTCTGCGAGCTGTCCCCGCCACCCGCTCGAATTCGCCAAGGAGCACGCCCACCAGGCGCACAGCTCGGGGGCTGGCGCGCCGAAGACGCCTAAGGATTAGGCGCTCCTTGGGGGTCAGCTCTTCCCGGGCCACGTCCTTGGCACTGGCGCTCGACCCACCGGAGGTGCCGAGGAGGGCATCAGCCCCGACGCCGAGAACCCGCGAGAGTTCAGCCAGGGTCTCCACACTCGGCAACGTCCCCCCGCGCTCGAGCCGACCATAGAACTCCGGGCTCTTTTTTAGTCGCTCGGCAACGTCCGCCTGGCTGAGACCGAGCGCCTCGCGAGTGCGACGAGCCGTTTTCCCAATGCGCTCCGCGAGTTTGCTGTCCATGGCTGCCCTATCAGTGCGTATTCGGCAGGTACAGCCTCGGTCATTGACGAGACAGGAATCATCAGTGCACCATTAGTGGATACGCCTTGATAGGTAGTCCCGTCTGCAACCCGCTCCCTTGCCCGCTTCCAACCCGCTCCGTCCGCTTCATCCAGAAGGAGAAACCGAATGAATCTCTACAAATCGACCACCATAGGTCTTGTCGTTGCCGTCATGGTTGCGTGCGGCGCGTCTGATTCGACGCCCACGCGCAACGCTCATGCTCGATGGCGGAACGGGTCCCGCCGATAGCTGCACTTGCGATGGCGAGCCCGGCGTCCCGGGGCCGCCGGGACCAGCAGGCATTCAAGGGCCGCCCGGCAAGGATGCTGTGTGCATCAACGATCTAAACCAATGTCCGCCTGGCGTTCCCGGTACGAACGGCAAGGACGGTTCATCCTGCTCTGTCAGCGGTGGAGGTTCGTCCGCCACCATCAACTGTTCCAATGGCACGTCCGCCATGATCGTGGCGCCGAGCGGCCTTGATCATGTGGGGCCCCAGGGACCGGCCGGACCAATAGGACCGGCGGGAGTGGCGGGGCCGATGGGACTGCCAGGACCGGCGGGAGCAAAGGGCGACAAAGGGGATACGGGCGCTCAAGGCGCCGCAGGACCGCCAGGGCCGGCGGGCGTGGCAGGTACCAAAGGCGACAAAGGGGATGCGGGTCCCTCCGGTCCACAAGGCCCCGCGGGAACCGGGCTCACCAGGCTCAATATCTACAAGGTCGAGGCCTTGGTCGCGACGGGCACGGCGGCTGCCGCGAACTGCTTGAACACCAAGGATATCCTCCTCTCCGGCGGCTGTTCTTCGACCGCGGCGATACGTGGCTCCTACCCCACCTACCACGAGGATTCACCCGCTGGCGGGTTGGACAGTTGGGGCTGCTCGACTACGACGAGCGGCCAGATCTACGTGGTCGCCTACTGTGTGAGAATGCCCTAGAAGTCTGGCGACTGAGACGCGACAGACGTCTCGCACCGCGATTGGTGCCGAATGGTCTCTCCGCAGTTCGGCTCGTGCACTAGGCCGACGACGCCTCTCGCACCAAGCGCCTCACCGTGCCGGGCTTCATAGTGCGCGTCAGGTCGACCAGCCGCTGTCTGGCAGATTGCGACGGAAACGTAAAGAGATCCAGCAGATCAACCTCGAGGCGCTCGGCGATGGATGCCAGCGTCTCGATCGTCGGCCGGACGAGTCCCTTTTCGATGCCGCTCAGGTGTCCCTTCGAGAGATCCGCCTCATAGGCCAGCTTCTCTTGGGTCAACTTCTGGGCCACGCGAAGTTCGCGAATGCGCGCCCCGACCTTGGCGGCGAGCATTTCGGGAGCCTTGCGGCGTGGCATGGCCCGTTGACGGTAGGTTCATCCTGGATGAGACTAGTTCGTCGCGGATGAACCAACCGGTTCGAGCACCTGAGCGTGTATTCCTTCGCTTTGCGCGAGTCCGCTGGATGGCCCTGGGCATCCGGGAAAGCGAGCGAAGGATCGCAGGCTTCAAGCGCGAGTGCTGCGCTTCGGGCCGTCACGGTCGGCACGGCGCGATCAGGGCGCAGAAGAGTATGCCGTCCTCTGGAGCGGCCGGCATTGCCGGGCGGAGAAACGCGTGAGGGGGAACACCGACTCCTCGGCCACCGCGGAGTCCTTCTCGCGGCTGCTCCAAGATCCCTACCAGCAGCATCTCGCGGCCGCGCAGAAGTTGACCGACCGCGGTCGATTGGTTGCTGCGCTGTCTCCGGAGGTGCTCGTCGACCTAGTTCGGGACGGGGCGAATGCCGCCCTCGAGCAATACGGCTCGCGGCTCGCGCCCGCAACAAGCACCCTAGTTGGGCTTTGGCTGCAGCAACACGTCAAGCTTGCCGATGAGCTGCACGTTCGGTGGCAGCGCCTGTCGGCGGGCTCAGGTGACCTGGTACGGGGATTCAAGGCCGGGATGTTTTCCGAGCAGGCCGCTGTTGGCAGCGCAATTGGTGCGCTTCTTGGTGGGTGGGGAGGAGTGGTGGGTCGCGTTGTCGGTGGATTGGTGGCGCTTCAGCACGACGACCGTGACTCCGCCGAACAACTCAAGCTGTACGTTTCCGAGGTCGACCGCTGGTTCGCTGTGTTGGCGAGCGACTTCGATCGACGGGTGCTTCCCCAAATCGAGCGCGACCTGCATCCTTGGCCGCATCGGGTTCGGTGGGCGGCTACCGCGTTGGTGTCACTGGGCGTTGCCGCTGCGCTCGCTTGGCTTCTACGTTGAGGAGACAACGACGATGGCCGGATGTCTGTGCGCGATCTTGGTTTGGGGGGCTACGACCGCTGCAATGTTCTGGGTCGGTTCCGCAGCCGACTTTCAGACCGTCGCGATTGTAGTTGGTGGCGGTGTCGGCGTGTGCTTTCTGCTCGAGGCAGCGCTCTGGGCGACGACGCGTTCTCGTCACCGGAAGCTCGCGGCGGACTACGTTCGGCTGTACGGACCGCTCCCAGAGGAAACTAAGGCCTGGGGCACGCGTGCGGGCGGAACCGCGGGGCGGCTAGTCGGCGGTTCGACCGGGTACCTCGTTGGCGGGCTCGTGGGAGCGGCTGTGGATGTCTACAACGAACAGGCAAAGTACCGCGACATGTCAGAGCCGCAGCTCGCTTTACTTCATGAGCTCGGCCAGCTGAAACTCGTACAGCCGCTCTTGATAAGCCTGTTCATGTTCGGCGCTCTGATCGGAAGTTGGCTTCTCGTGGTCGCAGCGGATATTTTGCGCGGTGTGTTCGGCTGGTAGTTTCGTTCGAATTGCGCGGAAGAGCTCGAGAACTGGCGGGCGTAAGCGGTAGTTGCTTGGCCAGGCTCGCTCTGCGCCGAATTTTTAGTCCCGCGTTCTTCCGCATGTGCCCGGTGGTGCCAGTGTACTCAATGGGTCATTGATCACGTAGGCCCCAACTTATCTCCTGTAAACGAGGAAGGGAGGACACGACGTCGTCCAGGCGAACTCGTGACGCATGTAGCTTCCTAGCGGCTCTCACCACGATTTCACCAGCAAGCAACGCGGAGTTGGCTGTTATCGAGGCGATGTTGGAAGAGTGCTCAAGTCGCATCGAGGTCCGGCGCGCATTGGACGCAGCGCCTGGCGAAATCACTCCAGGGATCTGCGCGTCAGGTCGGCCCCGGCCGCGCAGGTTGGAAAGGTCCCATGCGGGTGCCAAGCGGAACGGGTCGATGTCGACGACCACCCTTGCGGAGCCGTTTCCGGCGATTTGGCCAAGCAACGAGAAGGTGCGGAGGATGTCGAGAGCCATGTCCGCGACGCTATAGGTGTTGGGCCGCGTCAGATCCCGCATTGTCGCGGCCATCCCGAGCACACCGTCGGTCCACCATCCCCAGCGTCGATGGAATCGAAGATCACGATCGCGATGTTCGACGAGGACTCGATCGTCGCTTGGGGATTCCAGTGTTGCCGATGCGTCCTCCCAGAATACTTCAGCGACCGCAGCAAGAAATGCGTCTTCTTCGTCGGGCTCGAATGAATCGTGTGCAAGCGCGTCCGAGTAGATCCGCACACGGAACCACTCGTCTGCTTGCAGTTCACCTCTCAGCTCGTCGGGGGTCCTCTGAAGCACGAAGATGTGCGGATGCCAATCGGGACCGAACGCTTCTTCGACGGGGTCCACGTGGCCGCGGCTCTGACCGAGAGCTTCACGGAGACCCCGGAGCTCCCCGACCAGGTCAGGAACTAGGAACTCCGGAAAAGCGCTCCTGGCCATCGGGTACTTGCTGAGGAGCGCTGTCAACCTCGTTTCACCCCACGATTCCGCCAGCACGCCCACATCCGCGGCAGCGACTTGGAGATGCAAATGAGCATCGTGCGTCAGGTCGAACGGTGTGAGAACGACGAGTCGCTGCAACAATGGGAAGGCGCTATTTCGAAGCCTCACCGCTTTCGCGATGGAGTCATCGATCTTGGTTCTGAGCTTTGCAGCCAGAGGGCGGTCGGGCGCGTACGCTTGGTAAACGGTGTCGCCCGCCAACAGAAACCCGTCGTTGCCACGGTCGCCGCCAGCACCGTTCACCGCTTGAAATGCTGGAACTTCCAGCGACAACAGGACGCCGCAGAACTCCTGAAACACCTTCCCCCGCAAATGAGCAATCCGGTCCAGCACCCTCCCGACCCTATCACTGTGCATCGCCGGATGCCGGCGTCTACTGCATCCACGAGTTTGCTCGCGCAGTAACCCGCTTCCGCTTCAGGGTCACAGTACGGCGCACCTGGGCGAGGGTTCGGCGTCCAGCAGTCCGGACAACGGACAACGGGCAGCGACGGGAAGGGCAAGGGTGCCACCGCAAGCCGGTAAGGGCTGACAGGGAACGTCCGAGCGGTTGACTTTGCACTCGTCCGAGCCCTTGAGAGACCCTGAAAGCGCCGTATGATCCTCGCTCCCCTTCGCTTCGACCGTTGCAGGTAGCAGAGATGGGGCTCACTTGGGGCTGGGCATCTACATGAAGGAAGACCATGAAGCTCACCGCGTTCAGAGTCCAGAAATACAAGGGTGTCATCGACTCGGGGCCCATCGCAGTCGAACCGCTCACGGTTGTCGTTGGCAAGAACGAGAGCGGCAAGACGACCCTGCTCAAGGCGCTTCACAAATTGAATCCCGCGACACCCGAACCCTACAACATAGAGCGCGAGTGGCCGCGGGGGAGGAGGCGGGAACGCAGCAAGGACCAGATAGCGTGCGCGGCCGTTTTCACCCTCGAACGCCCTGAGGTCGAAGCACTCGCGAAGCTGACCAATCAACAGGGATCGGTGACGGAGGTGACGGTGACGCGCGACTATGAGGGGCGGGTCGAAGTTGCGTTTGCCGATGGGGTGTTTCCCGACAGGCTCCACCCGAACGACGTCGATCGCCAGTGCGAAGTTCTTCCGGAAATCCCTTCCGGGGTCGGTTCGGAGTTCCGTGAGCGAGCAGAGCGTCAGGTTGAAGAGGTTCGTCGGCTCGCACTCGAAGGTAGGTTCGCGCAACTGGCGGAGCTTCCCGAGCAACACGCCGCCAGCTTACAAGGAGCCATCTCGGCAGACGGCCAGACCACACGGCAGGCGGAAACGGACTTCCATGCCGCCTACGTGCAAGCGCTCAAGCAGGTTGGGCAGAAGCTGACCAAACTGCCGACCATGCAGCGACAGGCCCACGATTTCGTCGTGAGCCGGCTGCCGAAATTCATCTACATGGCCGACTACCGAACGTTCCAGGGAAGAGCCATCCTTAATCAGGTGAAGGAACGGCGCGACAGCAAGAAGTTGCAGCCGGACGATGAGACGTTCCTAATGCTCTTGAAGCTCTCGGGGCTTGACCTCGATGACCTAGTCGCCAGGGGGTCTCAAGATGACCGCGAGCAACGCCAGTACGATCTCGATGATGCGGGGAAGACCCTGACGGGGATCTTCAAGGCACGCCTTAGACAGCGCGAGTATCAGGTCGAGTATCGGGCCGACGGGCAGGAGTTCTACACGATGGTCAAGGACCAAACGGACGCTGGACTCATTCGGCTCGATGAACGCTCGAAGGGCTTCCAGTGGTTCTTCTCCTTCGACATGTTGTTCATGCATGAGAGCGATGGCACATTCGAGCACTGCGTCCTCTTGCTCGATGAGCCGGGGCTTCACCTGCATCCCGAAGCGCAACGGGACCTGCTCGCCCGACTCGACGAGTATGCCAAGGGCAACACTCTCATCTATTCGACGCATTTGCCCTTCATGCTCGACCTCCGGCATCCAGAGCGCATCCGGGTGATCAACGAAACGGATCAAGGTGCCGTGGTTACGGAGGACCTCACCGAAACGCACCCTGAAGCCAAGCTGACGTTGCAAGCCGCGCTCGGGATGAGCGGATCGCAGAGCTACCTTGTTGCGCAGCGGAACGTCGTCGTTGAAGGGGCGGACGATCACATGTTGCTGACGGCGCTCTCGGAGCTTCTAGTTCGTTCCGGGGAGGAAGGACTAGCAGAGGATGTGTTGGTCACCGCTGCGGGTGGTGCCTCGGAAGCGGCGTACATTGCCACCTTTATGATCGGTCAGAGGTTAGGCGTGGTCGTTCTCCTGGACTCCGATGCTGCCGGCAACACCGCGAGGGATAAGCTCGTCAAGAGCTGGCTCACTCGCTACAAGGGGACAAGCGCCCACGTGCTCGACCTTGGTCGAACGGTAGGCGTGACGGACCGTGACTTCTCCATTGAGGATTTATTTCCTGACGATTTCTATCTCCTCCGCGTTAAGGAGGTGTTCGGGAAAGAGCTTGCGTCAGCGGGGATCAGCACTTTGAAAGTGGCTCCTGGCGGCCAACTCTGCAAACGGGTCGAGCGTGCGCTCAAGGAGGCGGGCATCTCGTTCAATAAGGGATCTGTTGCTAAGCGGATCCGCAGAGACATCGCAACGATGAAGACGGTCGACGAATTGCCAGAGTCCACAAGGGGCTACACACGCAGGTTGATGGCGGCGCTCAACAAGGCATTTCAAGTTGCTTGAGCGCCGCGGCACCCTGATTGACGGTTCAGCGCGCGGCCTAAACCATGGGCATCAAGGATGCGCGTACGGATGGTTCGTGGCGCAACGCCTGAAGGACGGGATGGTCGAGGACGAAAGGGCGCGACCGACCGTCGTCGAGTCGTCGTTTGGCATCCGCAGCCCGGCCGAACTGGCCCGCAGAGCGCCGTCGACCTCTTTCTAGCGTTCCCATTTCGTAGACTCGCGCCTTAGCAGCGGCTCAGCGAGCGCGGCGGACAAACAATGACTCGGCTAAGGGCGCGGCCGAAGAAAACGTGTACGATGCCAGCAAGAACGCTGTGAGTGACAAGAGCAAGATCGAGTGGACCGATGCGACCTGGAACCCGGTGCGCGGCTGCACCAAGGTGAGCCCTGGGTGCAAGCATTGTTACGCAGAGACCTTTGCCGAGCGCTTCCGTGGCGTGCCCGGGCATCCGTATGAGTTCGGCTTCGACCTGCGCTTGATCCCTACGAAGCTCAGCGAGCCCCTGCTCTGGTCAGCGCCGAAAACTGTGTTCGTGAACTCCATGAGCGATCTGTTTCAGGACGGCGTACCCGAAAAGTACATTTCCGCCGTTGCCAAGGTCATGGGGACGGCGAACTGGCACACATACCAAGTGCTGACTAAGCGGCCCGAGAGGATGCGGTCGCTCCTGAGCACCACCCTTCGGTTTGCCGCCGAGCTTCCGCACGTTTGGTGGGGCGTGAGCGTGGAGAATCGCCGTTACGGCCTGCCTCGCATCGAGGAACTGAGGCGAACGCCCGCAGCAGTTCGCTTCCTTTCAGTCGAACCGCTCCTTGAAGACCTGGGCAAGCTTGACCTCACCGGGATTCACTGGGTGATCGTTGGCGGCGAGAGTGGCCGTGGTGCTCGATCGATTGAAGCATCCTGGGTTCGCTCAGTTCGAGATCAGTGCGAGGACTCGGGGATTCCCTTCTTCTTCAAACAGTGGGGCGGAGTCCGAAAGAGCGAGACTGGTCGCGAGCTCGATGGGAGGACGCACGACGCGATGCCGCCGCGCTCCCAGCGGCCCCTGATGGACCGTGCGGCTCGGATACAGCAGGCGCGGCGCACGGACGCGCAGCTAACCGAATTTTCTGACGCGCCCATCATTCCGGCGGCGCGCGTGCGCGCGCGGCGAATGCGTGCAGCGTCGGGATCATGACCTACTGTAAGGAGGGGGATGTCGAAGCCAGATAAACGACAGCAGACACTCTTCAACCTCGGTCCGGCGACGACTAGCGAACGTCCCGTCAGGCGCTTGAAGCACCCTGTCTGGACGGAGAGCAAGGCGAAGCTCATTCAGCTCTACTTGCGATTGTTCGTCCTGGTCACGAAGCACGGCGCCTATATCGACTGCTTTGCCGGGCCGCAGGAACCGGACAAGCCAGATACCTGGGCGGCAAAGCTTGTGCTCGAGAGTGAACCGCGGTGGCTGCAGAAGTTCTTCTTCTTCGAGCAGGATATCGACAAAGTCGCGATGCTCGCGAGCCTGCGTGATGCGCAGCCACCGCGAGTGAAGAGTAGGGAGCCGAAGCGCACGATTCAGATCGATCCGGGTGATGTGAACGAGAACATCTCAAAGATTCTCGCGGGATCCGTGATCCGACAGAAGGAGGCTACCTTCTGCCTCCTGGATCAACGGACGTTCGAATGTCACTGGCGAACGCTCGAGCAGTTAGCGCGGTACAAGCATGCGCCCGAGAACAAGATCGAACTTTTTTACTTCATGCCAAACGCCTGGCTCGATCGCGCGTTCTCCGGACTGAAGAGCGAGGTAAAGCCCAATCTCTGGTGGGGTCGAGACGACTGGAAGGTCGTAAGCGACGCCCGGGGACCCGCGCGCGCGGCGCTCTTTAGCGAGAGATTCAAGAGCGAGCTCGGGTATGCGTCGGCAAAAGCCTGGCCAATCTACGAGCGCGAGGGCGGGGGTAAAACGATGTACTACATGATCCACGCGACGGATCACCCGGAAGCGCCTGAGCTGATGGCTCGCGCCTACAACAAGACCGTGTTGACGGAACAGGAATTCGAGCAGCTGGTCTTAGAGCTCGGCTTGCGCGGTGCTGATGGGCAGCGCTGATTCTTCGTGTAGTTGCCTTGCAGCGGTCGCCACGTCGAGTGAGCTCTCCACGACGAGTCGCGCCAAAAGGTCCTTTGGCAGACACGGGTCGAACTTGGAGAAGCGTTTTCGTTCTTCGCCTAAGGCAAAGCGCTCGCAATCGTTGGCCGTAGGTGCGCCTCGATCGCACAGGCGTTGCAGAGCCTGGTGCAAGCCGATAGCGCTCTCACCGGCCTTGTCTCGGAATCGAATCGAATGGTTGTTGCTCGTCACTTTGGAGCCGAGTTCCCCCTCGAGTAGGCGCGCGAGAAGGAGATTCCCGCCGCCGCCCGCAAAGGTCCACCACTCGAGCCCGTCTGATGAATCCAGGATGGGAGCAGGGGAGTCGTGCAGGAACGCGAACTCGGCGCGCGAGGTTTCGAGCACGCGGCGCGCCCGCGCGGACCAGGCTGGGTCGTCGACGTCGCCGAGAAGGACGCGCTTAGAGGCCTGGCAGAGTTCGTAGCTGAGGAAGCGCGGCTCGCCGAACCAGCGGGGGGTGCGGCCGGTGGGGGCGGGCTTGACGATGCAAATGCCGCGCTCCCATTCGATGGTGACGACTTGCCAGGTTCGTCCGGCAAGGAGGAAGGCGCCGGGCTCAGGTTCGGAGCTGATGGCGGCGAGGAAGCTCGCGTCGATGGTGCCCACGTCTTCCACGCCAGCGCGCACGGCGATGAGCCGTGGGGTATCGAAGACGGCGTAGAGGTCGCGAAAATTGGCTTTTCCGTAGCGTTTCTCTCCCTCGGGTCCCAGCCAGATGCGCCCGCCTTGGTCGGCGAGAATGCCGGCACTGAGCATGTGGTCGAGCACGCGGTCACGCTCTTCAGTCGAGATGGCTGAGAATGGTGCGGCACCGTGAAGCTCGCTCCAAAGAGACTCGCGGGCGAGGCCGGAGTGTTGCACGGCGACGCTCATCAGTTGGTGCGCGAGGATGTGGTAGGCGCGAGCGCTCGGGCGGACCGGTTCGACGAACCCTTCTCGGAAGAGCGTCAGGATGGCCGCAGCTTGGGTCACGGCCATCTCTTTGGTTGCCAGGAAAGTGCAATTGGGGGGGCCGCCGCGTCGGCCGGTGCGACCCATACGCTGTAGGAAGCTCGCGACGGACGAGGGTGCGTCGAGTTGAAGCACATGGTCGAGATCGCCCACGTCGATGCCGAGTTCGAGCGCGCTGGTCGCGACGATAACGCAGTTCTGACCCTCTTGGAACGCCCGCTCAGCGTAAAGGCGCTCGCTCGCGGAGAGGGAGCCGTGGGTGACGAACGTCTGAACACCCAGTCCGCCGACGAGGTGACCGAGCTGTTCGGCCTGGCGTCGGGAGTCGACAAAAACCAGGCGCTTCTTCCCGGGATGGAGGGCTTCGATCACTCTCGCGGCATTTTCGGGGCTGCCGACGTAGTCGAGGGAGAGTTCGGGTATGCGGCGCGCGCCGCCTGGATTGACGATGGTGCCGGCTCGAGTTGAGCTGCCCTGGAGCCAGCGCAAGATCTCGTCGGGATTGCCGACGGTTGCGGAAAGGCCCACGCGTTGGAGGTCGCGCCCGGCCAAGCGTGTGAGGCGCTCAAGGAGCGCCGCAAGGTGCGCGCCGCGATCGTCATCAGCAAAGGCGTGTACTTCGTCGATGATAACGGTGTGGAGGCCTGCGAAGAGTTCGCGCGCGGGAACGCGCGGGCTCATCAATGTGGCCTCGAGCGATTCCGGCGTGATGAGCAGAATGTCTGTGGGCTCGCGCAGGAAGCGCTTCCGTGCGGTTTGCGCCGTGTCACCGTGCCACTTGAAGACCCTGCGCCCAATCAGATCTGCATACCGCGAGATTCGTGCTTCTTGGTTGTTGAGGAGCGCGCGAATGGGGGAGAGGTAGAGCACGGAGACAGGGCGCCAATCCTCCGTGTCCATGAGCGAGAGGACCGGGAAAAAAGCGGACTCGGTCTTGCCACCGGCCGTGGGCGCCAACACCACGGCGTTCTTCCCGTCGAGCAGGGCGTCGATGCTGAGCAACTGGACCGGGCGAAGCTCGGCGAAGCCGAGTGTGTTGACGATGTGGTACTGGAGCGCCCCTGATAAACGCTCGAAGGCCGTCATTTCTTTTCGCCCGTTTCGCCTTCGTGCGGGGCGTCGATGTCGAGGGCGATGTCGTCCACCCCCCGCTTGACTCCCGCCGCGGCCCGCTCCTCTTCAGTCAGCTCGCTGGGCTCGACGACGAGGCTGTAGTGTTCGCGCGGCTCGAAATCGGGGTGCTCGTCCACGCGATCGAGCAGATCGACGACGCGCTTCAAAAAGATGCGCGGCGCGACACCGATGCGTCCGCCGAGCTTGCCGGCCACCCCGCGCGCCAGGTCTGTGACCACGGCGTTGGTTACCTTTTCGTCGACCCGCGTGCGGTGCTCCGTAGGGTAGAGCTCACGAATCTTCTGGCCGACCTCGACCATGCGCTCAAGCGTGAAGGGCTGCAGGCGGATCTGCGGGGCGCGCGCGCTGTCGAACTTCGGATCTTTCCCGAATTCGGTGTGCAGGCGCTGAGCCAACGCGGGCGCGCGCTGCACCCCTTGCTGTCCGTCGAAAAACTGCGGGGTGCCGGTGATAAGGACGTACAGTCCTGGGTAGGCGCCGTGCATCAAATCGTCGATTAAGACGCGCAGGGCGTTCAGGCTCTTCTCGCGGGCATCTGTCCGCACGCGCTGGATGGTTTCAACTTCATCCAGCACCAAAACGAGGCCTTTTCGCCCGGTTTGCTTCAGTACTTCGAGCAATCCGCGGATGAACCCGCCCGCGCCAAAGTGGTCGACCTCGCCTTTGAGGCCTGCCGCACGCGTGATGTCTTGCCCGATGTTTGGTTGCCCCATCAGCCAGGCAATCAGGCCTTCGGCAATGGCGTGTTCGCCGCGGACTCTCGCCGTGTGCGCGCGGCGGAGAGCTGCCGCGAACTGGGGCTGTGTCGCACTTACACCGGCAAGTCTTTGTTCGAGGAGATCGCCAACGGCCGTGGCTATGGCTTCTGGCTTGGTCGGGTCGACTTTGCCCGCTCCCAGCACCTCATCCTCGAGTGTAAAGAACCAGCGATCAATCAGCGAGCGAAACGCGCCGTCGCTCCACTCTTCAGTCTGTAGCTGTTCGACGCCTCGGCGGTACACCGTCTCCATGCGGTAAAGCGGGGTCTCGGTCTCCGAGATTTGCACGAGGGTGGTCGCGAAGCCGCGCTGACGGGCCCGTTGCTCAAGCCAGCGCGAGAAGAAGGTCTTTCCGTTTCCGTACTCTCCGCGTACCGCTTTGAATCGGCCATTGCCCGCCGCGACGCTCTCGAGCTCCTCGTCGATGGCGCGTTCAAAGCGTTCCAGCCCTGCGGCAAAGAGCTCTAGGCCTCGGCGGGGTACGGCCCCGATGCGCAGCGCGTCGATGATCTCGCGACGCTTGAGCGGGCTTGCTGTGGGGGTCGCCATACGTGGGTTCGCGCTAGAGCTTCACTTCGAATTGCTGTTCGAGCTTCACTTTGTCCAAAAAGATCTGCCTGGTTCCGGTATCGAAGCGCAGAACAGCGTAGCCGTCCACGTTGAGGATTTCCTGAAAGCGCCGCACGTATCCTTCCACGCGGAAGGGCAGCATTTCCATGTGCTGCGCGAAGACTTCGGCGGCGAGGGCTCCGCCGCGCGACAGCAGCAGTGCGACCGCCCTGGTGACGTAGTCGCGCTCAGTAGCAATGGGGGCGCGGGCCTTGAGCATTTCGCTGTCCCCGAACTTTAGAATGGGCCCGGGGAGGGCAGTGGGTTCAGCGCGGACAGGAGGTGCCGGCGACGGCGGCGGCTGTCCGGGCAATGGCAGCCCCAACTGTGCGTCCGAGGGGGCGCGCTTCTTCTTGACCGGCGGTGGGGTGGGTGTGCGAGCGACTTCGACGGCAGGGCGCACCGCAAAGTGCCACCAGTCAGGCACGAATGCCGGGCGCGGCTTCAGGGCTGCGTCGCCGAGTGACCCGAGCGCTGGCTCATCCCAACCGATCAGCACGCAGGGTGCGACCACTTCTGCAAGAGTGGCTCCACCGTGTTCACCCGCGTGGGCGGCGGCGCCGTAGCGCAGCTGCTCCGTCGCGAGCAGAACCGCTCCTTGCGCACCCTTGGGCGTGTAGACGCCAGAGCCCGAGAACAGAAGTTCGCCCGGTTGAGTCGCGTCGGTATCGCCGAGCCACGGGCGCCAGCGAGCCCCGGCCTGCCCCGGCGCTGACAGGGTTCGCAGCCGGTCTGCGGTCACGTGGCCGTGGTCAGCTGCCAACAGAACACTCCGGCCAGCTTCGCGGGCGGCGTCCAGCAACGCGGGCAGGGAGCGGATTGAATCCACCGTCCAGTGGTGCGCTTGCTGCGTGTCGCCCTTTAGCGAGGCATCGATCGCGTTGACGACGACGCCTACGATTCCGCGTTTCGTTTCTCGAATCAGCTCAAGCGCTTCGCTCGATGCGGAGCCATCCAGACTATGCCCTTCCGCCCGAAGGAGGAGTCGCGGCCCGAGGGTCGCGTCGCAGAACGGGTGCAGAGTCTTGTTTTCGCGAAAGCGGTCGTCGTCCTTTTGCGGATTCAGCGCCGAGCCGCTCGGCATTTCCTTTCCTGCAAAGAAAGCGGAACGGCTGACTTCGGTAGTGGTTGGGAGGTTCGCGAACACCACGGGATACGGGCCGTCACCGATGCGGTTCATTCCGTGCCAGGCGAGTGGGCCCCAGCCATGCGAGCGCGTGCCCAGGGACTGCAAGAGCTCAACTGCTTGGGCCCACGCCATGCCGTCCATCAGGAGCACTAGGAGGCGACGTTCGCTCGCGCCCTGGAGGAAGCCCACGCCGATGCGCTTGAGTGCTTGGTCGATAGGCACCACCTGGTTTGAGGGCCTTCCCGCCGCGACCCAGCGTTGAAGCGACTGTGTGAAACGCTCGTCGAGCCGTGCCCGCTCGCGATCCACCCCGTCGACGACCGCTTGCGCGCCGATTCCAAGCTGATTTTCACGTCCGCCGCGGGCCCAACGTCGGGCCCAATCGACGAAGCCGCCCTCTTGTACGTACCAGGTCCCGATAGCCACCGCATCCCCGTGGTCCGTGACGCCGGGCTCAATGTCCGTGCGCGTTGCCAGCCATGCGAGGAGCCGCAATGCCATCTCAGCACGCTGCACTGCCAACGTATAGGCCTTGTTCTGGAATGCACGGTGTGTTTCGAGCCGCTTCAGCGCGCCAGCTGCCTCCGCCACGACCTCCACGTTCGGCTTCTCTGCCCCGCGCTCGAGGACCGTCCCTAGACGGTCGAGTCGTAGCGTCCAGGCGCTCGGCAGTCGATCGCTCGTGATGAGCGCGGCCCGAACGACAGCCGCATCCACGCGCGCGTCGGCCGCCTCGAGGATCTCGTCGAGCTCTCGCGCGGGAAGCCGCCCTTCGAGCAACCGGAACGCGAGTGGAGCCGTTGCGCCCAGTGCGCGCGCGATCTCCGTGAGTTCCGGAATCTCGGTAACGGTGAGCAATGGCTTCATACGTTCGCTGACCCACATCGACACGGCGCCGTCCGGATCGGACGCCAGGCATTCGCAGAACGCCGCCACTTGGAGCAGCTCTCGGCCGCGCCCTTGTTCCCAGGCGCGCCACATCACGGGTCCAAGCCCAGGGACTGCCTTGTCGAGGAACTTGAACCAGTCCTCGCGGACGCCACGGGCTGCTGGCTCCGTCTCTGGGTCCAACGCCTCGCAGAACTGAGGGCCTCGCGTGTCCGTGCCGACCCAGGCGAGCAGAATGTCGCGTGCGATTCCGCCGCCGAATGTGAGTCCCCAGTCCGTGGCGAGCCACGCTGCCCAAAGCGCTTCTTCCGTGAGGCGCCCAGAAGCGACCGGGTAGTGTTTCGCTCGGTTCTTGGGACGCAGCAAGTACCGAGCAAGCGGCGCATTGCCGAGGCCATCGGACTCGCGCACGCCGCAGAGCGACTGCAAACGGCGCTCGAACCCTAGCGAACGCACGCGCGAGTTTTCGAAACGGCACGACAGATCGAGAGGCACACTCCCCTGCCAGGGAACCAAGAAGACAAGGTGGGGGTCGGCGTCCTCGAGAGGCGGCATGCGCTCGCGCAGTTCGAGTTCACTCCGTACGGGGATGATTGCGAACTGTCCCGCGCCTTCAACGTGCACGCGGTCTTCCGCCCCCCGCCCGAACACCGCGTGTACGTGCCGCTTGCGGGATTTCCCGTAGATCCGCTTCAGTTCGTCGTGGATCTCGCGGGGCTCGAGCTCGGGGATGTCGTTCATGGGCGTTTCGTGAGCTGCACGCTCGCGCTGAATTCCACGGCGTCATCGGCCTCTTCGAGGGCGCGTTCCACTTCACTCACGAGCTCGGCGAGCTCACGCTGGATGGCTTGCTTACCGCGCGCGCTCGACTGCTTGCGCAGCAAAACCCGCTGCTCTGGAGCGCGGGTTTCCGGGTGCAATAGCCGCTGAGCTTGGCGCGCGAGATCGCGCAACCGTTCGCCGAGCGCCACGTTGACTTCATCCTGTCGCAGCGCGGACGCTGCCAGCTCAACAAGCTCCGCGGCTCCGGGGAGGGCCCCACTTTGTGCACGGAGCTGAGCGAACACTCCGAACAAGATGTCGTCGCGCAGCAGCTCAGCGAGCTCCTTGGCGTGGCCCACGTGCTGGCCCACCGCGGCGCCGCCGGTCTGCGGCTCATATTCGGCCAGAGCGCGCACCTGCTCCACGCCGGACTTGCCACGCACCGCGACGCAAACCTCATCAGCGGACCGTGCAGTCTTGAGTCGCTCCGTTTCCGGTCCGACCCCGAGCCCCGCGTTTCGTGCGCTGAGGAGCCCGGGGAGCTCGGCGCAATGGGCGGCAGCTTTTTCAACGGACTGGTTCAAGAGCGCGCGGAAGCGACTCAGGTTCTCCGGGCTCAAGAAGCGATTGGCAAAAGTGACCCCGAGCGCCTGGCTCGCTTTGCCGAGCGCCTGTGCCCACTCGGTAAGCTCAGGGAGCTCCGGCTTCTCAAGCGTGGCGTCGCCGTGCAGAGGTGATTTCGCTTCGTAAGGCTTGCCATGAAGCTCGAACGTGCGGCGTGACCAGAGGGCGTAGCAGCGCACTACTAGATCCTGCGCCTCGACTTGCAGGCCCATCTTGTGGCCTTCGTCGATCCAATGTCGCACCTGGCCCACCGTGGGTGGCTCGGCGCCGACTTGTACGCGCCGGTTCTCCAGCGGCTGCAGACGGCGATCCTCCACGAGCTGCACGCTCGTTTCGGTGACGCGCACGATGCCAAGCTCTCCCAGCGTTCCGAGCATCTCGCCGTGCAGCTCGCGGTCGGCTGGGATGAAGCGGTTCTCTGCGGCCAAGAGCTCGGCGAACTTCTCGAGCAGGCGCGCCGCCCGCTGCGCCGAGAGCGGTTTGGTGAACACGGGATGCCGAGGAAAACGCGCGTCGAGCAGCCCAGCGATAAGCGTCTCTTTGGCGCTGGCGAGGTTCGGAGCGATTCCAATTGGAACTTGAGCCCCCGGTGTCAGCACGTGCAGGTGCTGATCGACGCGGCGCGAGCTATCGAGATCTGCGTCCGAACCCTGGCGGAGCCCGTACGCTTGCTCCAGCACCTCGTGCAGACGAGCCTTTTTCTGAGCGCGCAGATTGTCGAGATCGGAGAGCGCGCGGCTCTGATCTTCAAGGCTGAGATCCTTCACCGCATCTCGCTGAATGCTCCTGTCCCCCAGGATGTGCTCCAAAATCACGAGCTCCCCAAGCAGCTGGTTCACCGCCGCAGAGAAGAAGTGAGGCAACCACACCAGAGTCCAGCTGCGCTCGCTCTCCACGAACCGTTCGACAACTTCGAGGTCGTCCTGTGGACCTTTGCCTTCGTCATCGAACGGGTAGTCGATCACCAAGCGGAAGTCGTGATCTTCGGCGCAGCGCAGCAGCGCGGGGGGCAGCGCGCGGACGTTGGCAAAGAGCACGTGGCCATGGCGCTTGGTACCGCGCCAGTCGACTTTCTCATCGCGGCCCGATTCGCTGGTTTTGTCGAGGCCAAGTGCCTCGAACAGCACGTCGCGAATGACTCGCTGCCGGTTGCCGAGGTTATCCGCGCGCGAGTAGCGTTCGAGAATCGGTTTGAGGTCAACGCCTTCGAGCCGCACTCGGACGGACGGGTCGCTTTCGTTGCCCACGTGAAGCTGCGCCAGGGTCCCGGCAGAGATCCATTTCTTGAGCTGTTGCGTGACCTGCGCCGTTTCGGTACCGGGGATCAGCACCTTGATGGTGCCGTGATTGAGCTGAGCCAGGCGGCTGGCCGTCAAGTCCTTGAGGGTGCGCACCTCGGGGACCAAGGCGGCGATCAAGAGCGTCTTGATCAGGCGATTGTCCTTGCGACATTGCACCTCGGCGCAGCCCGAGCACCCCAGGCGAGGTGGGTGACCCGGGCGCAACCGTTGGCAGCGCTCCGCGGTATTCGTGCCTTGGGTGTCCTGGATCATCGGCAGAAACTGGTAGCGGTAGAGGTGCTTTGCCGAGTTGAAACGGCTTCGCATCAGGCCGTCCGCGGGGTCTTCTCCACCTGCCAGGACGTCGAACAGGTCGCCGACGCGCACCACTTCCCCGAGCTTGAGATCCGGAATGTGCTCGACCAAGAGCTCCATCAGCAGCTTGATCGCCGTGCGTTCGCGTTGCAGCGAATTCGAAAGCGCGACCAACGCGTCCACGAGGGCAGGGCTGAACGGGTAGAGCTTGCGAAACGCGGTGGCGTCCTGCTGAGCGATGAGCGTATTCCATGCGGCGCCGGCGCTCGCCCGCAGTGATTCGAACGAGCGCTCGAGGGCCGCCTTTTCCTCGGACCCCTTGGGCGTGAGGATGCGCTTTTCGACGATCTCGGGCAGGTTTTGGTCGCCGAGCGTGATCGTGCCGTAGCGGCCCTCCCAGTGATTCAGCGAATCGTGCAGGCGCGCATTCTCGGCCCCCGTGTGAATCTTGCCGACCATTTCCGACAAGTCCCGCTGGCGCGCGATGAAGCTGACAATCGGAAGGCGGCGGTCGCTCTCTTGCGCTTCCACCAGCTTGACCATTTTCTGGACTTCATTGTGGAGCCAGGCCGAGTCGCTGGCGCGGTGCGAGAGCCACAGGATGAGCTCGTCCAGGAACAGCAGGATGGCGTCATAGCCGAGCTCGCTCGCATGGCGCGCCATGGTTGCAAGCCCGGTGTCGAGGTCTACATATTGACGTGCTTCCCCGAATGAGGAGCGAAACCAGCTCTTAGCAAGCGCACTGAACAGAAGCTCTCGCTGTTCCGGATCGGTCGAAGTCGATACCTCGTCGAAACGCTCGCGCGTCCAGGCTTGGGTGACCTTGCCCCAGCCCTTTTTCGCACCACCCATTTCCCCAAAGAACTTATCGTCTCCCATGCTCTCGAGAAGCCGACGCGCGTCGTCGAAAAGCTTTTCGTCTGCGAAGAGCGCGGGGATCGGCGCATCCGGGTGCCGCGTTTGCACGAGCGCGACGTAGCTCGCGAAGATCTTGTCTTCCAAGCTCGTCGCGCCGATCATATGTAGGTTGAGCCGACAAAACTGCTTCTTCCCGACGAACCCGAACTTTTGACGCAGGGGGTGCAGTGCCGAGTTCCGCCATGCCGCTTCGCTCCCGCTCACGAGCAGGTTGAGCATCGCCATGAAATGCGACTTACCGCTGCCGAAGCTGCCGTGGAGGTAGGTCGCCTTGCTCCGGCCGCCGCGCAGCGCGCTGTCCACGAGAGCGAGGCTCTGGTTGAAGGCGTCGACCAACGCTTCGGTCGCTACGTAGGTGCGCGCCGTTTCCTCCGGATGTTGCAGCCCCTCGGTGAGCTTGAGTACGAAGTCGCCGTCATCCACCTGCGCCGGCAGGGCAAATAGGTCTCGTACGAGATTCAGCTCGGTCATGTCCGCTACTCTTTTCCTGCCGATGCGTCAGCCGACGCCGCCTTAGAGCTACTGCGTTTCTTGTTCGCACGCCCCTTGGTGGCTGGTCGCCATGCTCGCAAGTCGTCGTGCGTGAAGCCGAACTCCCCGCACTCCGCGTTCAGAAACGCCTCGAACTGATCAGAGGGTCGCTCGCCAGCGAGCTCGGCGCTCGGTTCATTGTGCCACTGCTTGAGCCACGGCAAGAGCTCGAGCAACCCAGCCAGCATCGGCTTGAGGCGCTCTTTGCCCCAACCCTCGCGCTGTTTGCGGTCTTGATAGAGGCCGGCGAGCGCGACGGCGCGTTGGAGATGATCCCATCCTGCCCACCCGTAGACGGGCTCCTTGTCTTCGTCGCTTTCGCAGCCAGGGTAGGAGATGAAGCGCTCTTTGGGGACGTCGAGTGGGCCACGGAGCGCCCAATATTCGTCGCGGTCGAAGTCAGTTCGCTTTCCTCGACTCCCTTGGCTGTACTCGGGCGGCCGCGAAATCGTCGCCACATTTTCGCCTGAATCCGCCTGTCGTTGCATCGACCAGACCGCCTCCCACTCGGCACGCTTTGACAAACCAGAGTCGGTGTACGTATGGCAGCTGAGATTGGGAACCGATCGGCGAACCACAACGGCCGAGACTAGGTCCAACAAGTCGCCGTCACGGCGCCCTCCGAATGCTTCGGCCACGGCGCGAAACCGTTCGTCATCCTGCAAGGTCCCGACAAGAGAACGGATGCGGATTACTCTAGTTTGGCGCATTGCCGCCTTCTCGAGCCTATCTGCCAACCATTCTCCCGCAGCGAGCTCAAGCCGTTCGTCGTAGGAGTCTCCGTACCTTCCAGAGTCCCCGGTAGTCCCGCGCCAAAGTCGCTTCATGGTTCGACTCTCCAGCAAGGAAAGCTCTGGGCTGCTGGCAATGGCGCGTCGGCGCTCCGTATACAACTCCCGTAGCGACGAAGGTAGCGTCGTGGGAGGCAAGTCGCTGGTCCAGGCAAAGGGCCTTTCGCCAGGCTCAATCGCCTCAAGCGTCAAAGCGCTTGGGGAGTCGGCCAAGCCGAAAAGTCGATACACGAGCCAATCCAACTCCTCCTGAAGAAAAACCAGGCGCCCAAAGAGAGCAGTTCCAGCTTTCTCTGCCACCGCGAGTGCGGCCAGAAGCGAAGACCAGTCCGACCAGGAAGTATCATTAGCCAAGACACCGTCCGGCGTCGTCCTGGCACGTTCTAATGCTGCGTGCTCGGTCCACCGCGCCAACTGCACTAGACGTTCATTTTGCCAATTCGCGGGAATTGGTACCGCCAGCATTCCGGTGCCCGCGAAAGCGTACCTATTGTTCTCGGGAGTCATCGCGTCCCGCGTTGCAGAACCCTTCGGATAGAAAACTTGCTTCATCCAGAAGCAGGCAGTGGAGCTATTGAGGTAGCCAAGCACCGCGAGGTGGTCGTCTTCGGTGGCGGTTTCGGGGAGCTTGATGATGGGGGCGGTCTGCTTGAAAACCTTGCCGCCGCGGTCGAGGACAAAGTGGTTGTGGGTCGCGACTTCGGCGAAGGTGATCGTCAGCGGAGTTCGCAGCTTGTCCGCGTAGAGTTCCTGAAGTTCGTACCATGTCAGCCCTCGCTCCAGCATTGGCGTCCCAAAGCGCTTGCGTTTGCTAAGGATGCTTCGAAACGGCCACAGGTACTTTAGCTCGCGGGTTGCTGAACCAACGGGAAGCACGGTGAAGTCAGTCGTGTATGGGAAAACGCATTCTCCGGCGGCAGCGAGGCACCAGTCCCGGACGTATTCGCCGGTGACGAGCGGGCGCGTTCTTCCTATCTCTCGACGACTGACCACGTCCGGTGGAAGCAAGTACACTTCATCCTCGCCGGTCACGCACGAGATGCCAATGCTCTGGGCTAGGTCCCCGAGGCGTTGAGCTGCGCGCTCTTCGAGCAGCTCCTTCAACTCAGGGGCACCACCGCCTCCCAAGCTCCAAGGATGGTGCTCGATCGATTTGCGTTCGGTGCGCGCCACCGAGATGTACTCATTATCAAAACCAACTTCGTTCCAGTGGCTGGCTATGCTCGTCCAGACCAGGCCCTGCTCAGGGGCTTCTGGCGTGCTGGGCTCTCCCCGATTGGCGAGGACCGTTAGAACATCGGACCCTTGCGGCTTATCGGGCGTTCCGAACAAGAGCACCGTAGGCGTGCCGTGCCCCGGAATGTAGGCGCCGGACGTGTTGATGATGAGGTTCAGGTTGACGCTCTTGAAGTACTCCTCGATGAGGCGCTTGCCGAACTCGCGCTTCATGAACGAGTTGGCCGTGATCATGCCTACCGATCCACCCGCTCGCGCAGCTTGGAAGAAGCGCTCGGCGAACGGCGCAGCGAGGGAGTATTTTCCAGCAGCTGATGTGTAGTCCTGCCGGTAGCGCTCGCGCAGCGCCGGGTCCTTGACCGTGATGTAGGGCGGGTTCCCAACCACCGCAGCGTATTGCTTGAAGAGGACCTCGCGGGCGTTCTTCGGATCTTCGAAGGAGAAGAGGTCGCCTTCCCACTCCGCCGGCTTCGCGTCTGGTGCGAGTGCCAATTGGGGAATGTAGGGGTTGTAGATGAGCGAATCCGCCACTGCGAGGTGCAGCGGTAGGCGCGGAACATCCTTCAAACGCGTAAAGCCGCATTTTGCGATGAAGGCGAGCGTGAGGCGAAAGCGCGCGATGGCGACCGCGTACGGGTTGATGTCGGCTCCGGCGACGGCATCGAGCGCTTTGGTGGCGGCTTCTCGGGCGCTGAGTCCGGGTTGGGCGCGCAGACGGTGCTCGAACAAGCGCTCGAAGGCACCGAGCAAGAAGTGGCCGCTGCCGCAGGTGGGGTCGATGAGGTTGGTCTCGTCGAGCCCAAAGCGCTCGATGGCGGGCTCGAGCGTGCGGTCGAGAATGAAGCTCTCGACGAAGCGAGGTGTTTGGAGGAGCGCGTAGCGCTTCCGGACGTCCTCGCTCAGGTCTTGGTAGAGGTCGCCCAGGAACCGCGTGTCGTCCCCGCCGAAACGAAAGAGCGGGGCTTCTGTGCTAGGGGAACGGAACAAATCGAGCAGCTGCCGCGCAGCGTCGGCAGAGGGAGCCAGGAGCCAAACCGGGTTGTGCTTTGCGTCGAACAGATCCGCTGCCGCTGGCAGGCGGGACAGCTCGCGAAAGACCGTGAGCAGGTATTCGCGTTCAGAGAGTGACGGCGCGATCTGCAGAAACGCCTTCCAACTGTCTTCTGCACCCGAGCCAGCGATGCGAGCGCGACCGAGCAGTCCACGATCCTCGAGTGTTCGCACGAAGACGCACGCAAGGAGCCAGGCTGCTGCCACCTGATCCGCAAACGCGCGTCGCCATTCGGAATACGCATCGGCCGTGCGCTTCAGCTCCTGCTCTTTGGCGTGTCGTGCTTGGAGAGCCGCGGTGACCGCGGGGGATGCGTCCGCTCGCGCCAGTAAACTGGTGGAGAGTGCCTTGAGAACCGGTTGGGCGGCACTGAGGAACACCGCGGGGTCGAGGGGGGCACGCGGATCGGTAGTTCCGGTCGATGCCGATAGGGGCGAGGCTTTTTTCTTGCGGGCGGCCATGGCTTCGGAAGGGTTGATCAGGCGGCGTCTTCGCGTGCGCGCAGCCAGCTGTGGGGCACCCAGAGGGTTTGAGGCAGGCCCACTTCGGGGATGACCAGGGTTTCGTTGATTTTGGGGACGCCAGCGCGATCGCGGCTTGGAACCAGCAGAAACAACGCGGCGCAGCGCGTATCGCGGGATGCTTCGAGCAGGCGGCGCAAGAAGCCGTTCAAACGGTAGCGCGCCAGGAGTCCAGGCTGCACTAGCAGAAGGGGCTCTCGCGCAGGGAAGAGACGGCTCGCGACGCGTTCGGCCGCCTGCTCCGCCACCTGCCGCAGCTCGGGCCAGTCATCGCCACCGGGGCCGACGTGGTCTGCGCCATAGAACACCTCCTCGCTGACCTCCTGCTCGCGCATCACTTCGTGAATCGCGGCGGACAGGACTTCGTCGAGCGACACGCGGCGCACCCCGAGCAGCTTCGTCAAGGCGAGTGCGGCGGCTTGCGCATCGTTCGCCACGACGCCGAGGACCTTGAGTGTCTTGCGATCCCGCGTGATGCGAAGGCGCTCTTCGAAGTCTTCGTGGGCAATGGCGCTCGGATCAAGAGCGCGTTGCGACGAGGTGAGTGTGGGAATGCTGCCGAGGGTCGCAAGGCTGGTGTGCTCGGTGTTTTGGCGTCGTTCGCCCGGGCGAACGTAGCGACCGATTGCGTCGTCCCATTTGATCTGGAGTGGGGTGAGCAGGGCGTCGAGTTCGGGACGGCTCGGGAGAGGCTGGGCCTCGGGGTAGCGAGCTTGGACCCGCTGCTGGATGACTTCCGGCGTGAGCTCGCCGACGAGCACGGAGTTACTGAGCAGGAGGGCGCGGCCCGCGTCGAGTTTTCGCGGATAGAGCTCGAGGCGCGCCGAACGTGCCGCGGAGCGGCTGGCAAGTGCCGCCAGTTCCGTCAGGCGCTCGGGCGATAGATTGGCGAAGGGGGTCCCTTCCACCAGTGCGGAGAGCACGCGAGTCGCTTCGCCGGGTGACGCAAGGACTGCGCGCGCGGCGAGCTCGTCCGCACCGGCTCCGAGTCGATCAAGCGAGCTCGTGAGCGCGCTGTCCGCGAGGAGCCAGGGCTTCCCGTCCCGGCGTTCCCAAACGAGGCCTCCCTCGGCCTCGCGCTCGACCAGCGTCACGATGCGAAGCAGCGCGGCGGCCGCTGCGAGAGCGAGGGGCTGGGAGGAGCTGCCATCGCTCGGGATGAGCTCGCGCAGGGTCTGAGCCGCGCGGTCTGCCGGCAGTGCGCCCCCTGCGTCCGCGACCAGCGTGTGCACGAGACGTTGGAGCTCAGGCACGGCCCCATGCTGCACCCAATGCTCGCGTTCGCGGCCAAGCTGGAGGTAGAGGTTCGCGCGGGTCATCCCGAGCGCTCGGGCGACTTCCGCAACAGGAGGGTCGATCTGGCCCAAGAACGGTTCAGCGAGGCCGAACAACACACGCAGGTTCTTCGCGCTGCGCGCCCTTTTGGCCGGCAACAACGCGTCGAGCCAGCCTTCGAGTGTGGTCGGTCGCTGGCGCACGTTGGAGCGTGCGTTCTCATCTTCGAGCACCTTGCGGAGCTCGTCCAGGTTCAGGGAGGCCTTTTTGGCGAGCGCCTCGATGTGTCGCGAAGGCGCGGCGGCGAGAGCAGCGAGCGTTTGCAGCCCGGCGTCGCGGAGGGTGGTGGCGCTTGGGGAAGGGAGGCTTGAGCTCGTGACGGAAATGTCGTCGCCGCGATAGCCCGCAAAGAAGGGCTTGCCAGGCGCTTCGGAAATGCTGCGTAGGGCGCGCCAGCGATCCCGCAGCTCGAGGATCTGTTTCGCGACGAGCCGGCCCACGCCGCGTACGGCTGAGAGCCGATTGTCCGGCAGCTCGAGCAGGTCCCGCGCAGTGGTGAGCCCGGCCCGGTCGAGGGCATTCTTGGCTCGCACCGAGAGCGGTAGCGACTCAATCGGCGTATCAGGAGAGATCGCGGCGATCGCGGTGTCGGTTAGTTCCTCGGGCTCCTCCTCGCTCGGGCTTGGCGTGGGCTCCGACCCGGACGGCGACACAACGGCGCCGGAGCCAAAGCAGGCGTTCCACCCGTGGCGCATGTCCTCGGCGCTCGCGAAGCGGGTGGCGGCATCGCGATGCAATGCCTTTCCGAAGAAGCGCACCAAGTGCTCTCGCGCGGAAGCGTCGAACCGTTCAGCAGCGAGGACCACTTCCGCTTCCGGTTCGAGCGCTGCCGAGCCGTCTACGGAAAAGCTGGGGCGCACACCCGTGAGCACCTCGTGCAACGTGATGGCTGCACTCCAGCGATCGGCAGCGGCGTCCCACGCGCCACGCAGGCGCAAGAAGGGGTCCCGATAGACGGCGGTTCCTACGCTGAGCTGTGTGCGGCCGACGCGCGCCTTCTCTTCAGAATGAAGATCCAGCGCCAGGGAGAAATCGAATAGGGTGAGGTGGTTCGCCCGTTTGCCCACCGCGCCGACACCGAGGTTGGCGGGCTTAATGTCTCGGTGCAACAGCTGCCGCTCCTCGAGCTCTTCGAGCGCGAGCAGGAGATCTTCGCCGTAGCGGCTCGCGTAGTCGAGGGAAACGGCGCCTTCCTTGGCGAGCTGACGTTGTAGGGTTTGCTCACCTGCCTTTGCCATCAGGATCGCGGTGCGCCCGCCGAGCTCCCGTTGTTCGACGAACTGCACGATGCGCGCGTGGCGCAGGCCGTTCAGCGTGACCACTTCGTCTTTCAGACGGTCGTCATCTTCGGCGGTCAGCGCCACTTTGAGCGCGTACGAACGGCCGTCTTTCTCAACCTCCAGAACACGCGAGGACGCTCCCTGGCCGAGTACGCCCTTCACGAGCAGATCGTCCCCGAGAACGTCCCCTGCACGCGCGGTGAGAGGGTTCACTTCCGGCGTCTCTACTGGCTCCGGCGCCGTCGCCGCTCCGAGTAAGAGCTCTAGCCACTCGTGCACGTCGTCGGCTCGGTTGACCGGTTTCGAGGCGGTGGCAAACGCAACGGCGTTCGCGACTCCTTCTAGAATTCCGTCGGCCGCGACTCTTGGATCGAGCTCGTGCTCACGCCGCAAGCGCGTGTCGAGTTCCAAGATCGACTCCGCGGGAGGCTTTCCCGTCAAAATCAAGTAGGCGAGCGCGCCCAAGCTAAACATGTCGGAAGTAGGCGTGCGGCTGAGCGGATTCTCGCGTAGTTCGGGTGCTTGGAAGAGTGCCCACGGCTCGTCTTTGAGCGACGACCAGTGCATCGTGGGCGTCACATCTTCACCGGACCCAAACTGGAAGTTGTAAAGCTTGATCGCAAGCCCCTGCTCGCGGCGCTGCACCAGCACGGCGAACGGGGATAGCCCGCCGTGCACCACCTTCTTGCCGTGGCAATGGTGCAGGGCGCGCCCGATCTTCTCGATGAGCTCGATGCGCTCGGAAAAACTAGGCTCGGGAGCGCTGCGCAGAAACACGTCGAGCCGCACCCCGTCGAATTCATCGAACAGCACAGTAGGGCCGAGCGGCGCATCGGGCACGTACTCGCGGAGGCTCAGAATGCCCGGGTGCTCCTTCACTTCTTCGAGGAGCCGCGCCTCGCGATCGGCCGCGCGGCGAAGCTGCTGGCGCCGCTCGACGCTAGTCTGCTGTGGAACCAAGTAAATGCGCGCGCGGCGTCGAAACCCAGGGGTTTGCGCGTGCTTGGCGCTCCGGTCCTGATAACCGGAGCCTTCTTCCAGAATGCCGCCAAGCTCGTACGAGCCCACGCGGGCTACGCCCTTGCTCGCGCGAACCCCGATGTCTTCAAGCGCTTTCGCGAGCGCTCTCATTTGTGGGTTGTTGATGCGGGGCCGCTCGCGGTCCACACCGGGGAATTTGTTCAACTTGAGCGCGTCGAGCAGCGTCTTGCGCGTGACCACACATTGGTCGCCGTAGTTGCGAAATCGAAGCTCCACGTTGGCATGGCTCAAGAACACGAGCGGCTGGAAGAACGGACAGGGCACCGCGTCTCGGAGCTTGCTTTGCACCAGGCTCTTCAGAACCTTGGCCTTGAAATTCACCAGCTTGAGCGGCGGTTCCATGAAGCGCGCCGACTCGCCGGGCGGCGTTCGATACCAATCGACCGTATCCCCCTCGTACACCCCCGGCCCACTCTTGATCTCGATCACATAGACCGCCGAATACCCAATGACGATGGCGTCGACCTCATGCAGGCGTCCGCTCGAGGGATCGACGAACTCCACGAGCTCCCAGACCTGATAGGGATCGGCATCGGGCAAAACGCTTCGCAGAAACGCGATGGCCTCCTGCTCGTGCGCATACGCGGAGTTGCCCTGGAGCACGATGCGCGCTTGGCTCAGCATCGCCACTGTCCCCGCACTTCGTCGACGCCCCGCATGAGGTTTTAGCGCCCCCGCTCGACGGCGTGCGCGGCTGCCAAGTCTTCAGCCGCAGCGTCAGGCGACACCACAAGCCGCGCACCTGGCTTCACCGCTTCAGAGTGAGTGGCCGCCAGGATTGCTGCCGGCTTGGCGATGTTCAGGAAACCTCCCGCCAGTGCAGCGATCTGCCGGTGCGCCGGGGAGGTAGCAAAGCACGTCACCTGCGCGGCCCAATCCAAGTCGCGTTCGTCCACGAAGCGCCGCATGACCGCGACCACCGCACTCGGCCCGGCGACAAGCACCCGATCGGCGGCTCCCAGGGGTGGAACGTCGATCGGCGCTAGCTCGAGCCCCCAGGCTTCCGCAACTCGAGACATGGCGCCCACCGCGTCGCGGGGCGGTTCAGCACGCTCCGCCTGCCGCAGCACCTCGGAGGCATCCACCGTATCGAGCCCGGACCACTCCGCGCCGAAAGCGTCATCCTCAGCCACCCCCGGCATCCGGAACACGCCGCGTGCCCCAAACGCGCCCGGCCACTGAACATCGGCATCACGAAGCAACAGATCGAGCCGGTCCGCGTCGGTCAGATCTCCACGAAGCTCGGACCAGAGGGCGCGCGCGTTCTCCCCAAATCTCCGGGCACTTCCCTGCTTCGATTCAACGAACCGGAGCCCTGCGAGGGCCGCGAGATAGTAGGAGCGAGCGGCGTCGGTCATCTGAGCCGGCCAGGGTATCTCCATGGGGGCCGGACCGGGGGGCCATTTTTACTGCGGGAACGGAAGAAGAGGCTCCAAGATCGCTCATTTTTCCTCAGTTCGACCTCGCAGAAGCCCGCCACGGGGTGTCAACGAGGCCCCTGAGCGCTGGCGATCCCAATCGCGGATGTCGCGCACGTCGCCGGCCCTGGTGGCAGTCGATGTCGTTTCCGGGCGGGCTACGGCGCCGGCAGCAATCATTTGAAGGTCGCGACGTCGCGAATTTGAAGAGCGGACCACCGAGGACGCGAACCCGAGCGGGCTCAACGGCTACTTCATGGCTCGAGCACCGGCGGGCGCGAACCTCCTTCATCTCTCGCCGCGCCCCCGATCCACACGCGCCATTGTGTCCGCGGCCGACCCGGCGGCGGTGCGCGCCCTCGTCGTCGAGTGCCGCGCGATCTTGCGCGCCAGCTCGCGCAGCGGTGCGATGGGCGTCGCTGAAAGTGGCGCGGCCAACACAATCCGCAGAAGCTGATCCGCGAGTTTGCCTTCGGCTCCCCATTCCGCCGAATTCTTTTTCTGCTGCTGGCGCGTGCGGCGCGGCCAACACTTGCCGCACGCGGCCCCATTTTCAGTGACACTCAGGACGCGCGCCGGACCGGCGCATCGCGGGCATGCCAGGGCGCGCTGCCAGGTACCGCCCCACTTTGACGTGAAGCGCAGAGGCAGCACGACCGGCACGCCGCGCGCGTCCAAAGCCAACACGGTGAGCGTCTGGGCCTCGCCTGTCTGCGGCAGTATGTCCTCGAGCCGGACCTCGCCAATCCTGACGCTAACCGCCTCAAACGTGGTCATGCCACGCGCCTAAGTCGTGGACCTGCATGGATATTTGCCAGTTGGCGTTGAACACGGATTGTCCCGACTGCGAGGGCCAGCTCTTCCGCTCGCTTGGTGATCGCATTGCGGCAGGCGGTCACCTCTTTAAGCGCACGAGCCAGTTGAAGCGCCTGCTTCGGATTCTCCAGGGAGACGCCAACGCGGGCCGCGAGCTGTACCTGCGTCCGCCAGAGACTGCTTGCAAGTGAGCTGTCGCGAGCCGCCATGTTGAGTAGCAATCGCTCGTCGGCTTGCGCGTTGGGTGCATCTGCGAGAAGCGTCTTCAACCGTTTACGGGCATCGTGCTCATGTTGTTGTCGCCAGGACTTGGAGAGGCGAGCTATCGATTCATCCGTTGCCTTCTTGCGAGCTTCAGCAGCGGCCTTCTGGCCAGCTTCATCCCAGGACCAAGGGTGTTCGTGAGCGTTGAGATCTTCCATTTAGAGATTGTCTCCTGTGGTGTGGTGGAAAGAGAAGCGTCGTGTTCGAACGCGTGATGCGTTCGATGAACTACATGCTATGGAATTGGCGACCCCGCGTCGGCGCCAACCGACCGGGGCCTGACTCGCGCGGTATCGGCGCGCGGAGTGCGTGCATTCTAGCACGCGGCTGTGCGCCGAGTCTTGCGGGACGTTTCTCGGAGACCGAATGTCACAGCCACGATTCGAACTGCAACGTTTGCTTGCGAGGGGGCCAGGCACGCTCCCCCATACCGCCTTGGTCGATCTCACGGCATTCGGCCGTTGGATATGGGAGCACGCTCCTCCGGCGCCTGGGCAGCGTGTTGAGTCCACGCCCGCATTTTGCAGATTGTTGGAGGCGGTCCGTGCTTCCCCTCGGAGGGTCCTGTTCGTCGCAGCGCAGGAGCCGATCGTCACCCCGATCTTTGATCGGCAGAAGCTAGCGGACCTGACCGCCGCAGTTCGTGCCGCCATGAGCCCGGGCGATATTCTGGAGAGCGACCTGCCGTTGAACGGTTTGCTTGCGCGTATATTCCTCCAGGGTATTCCCGTTGCGGTCATCTCTGTAGACCTGAAGACGCACCTGGCTCGGCTGTTCGTCCTGGACTGTTTCGATGTGAAGGTCGTTCTGGACGCACTCGACGGGCGCGCATGGACGCGGGCATCGGTCTCCGGACTACTGTGGGAGACGACCTCGCCGGGCGGATTCATCGAGCCAGTGGTGCTGCCCCGTGTGGAGGCTCTCACCCTACCGCCGCCGGGGGGGCGCTACGCGATTGGGACGGCAGTTGCCGCAAGATATCGCGTCCAAATCGCCTCGTTGCTGAGCGCTCTGAGTCCGATAGAAGGCGTGACGAACGAGTTTCCGCAGTCCATCAGCGCTGCCGCCGTCAAGAATCGTTCCGATTGGGCCCAGCGTGCGGCTGAGTTGGAAGGCAACACCGACGACGATCCCGTCGCCCGCGCGAGCCTGATCGCATGGCTTCGGAACGCGCATGCGCAGGACGAGTTGCATGGAATGACCCAATACATCGTGCCAAACGTGGAGCGGTCGGCTGACGGGGAGCTCCTGCTCCACGGTTTGCACGTGGTGAAAGATGGTCATCCAGTCGTGCTCTTTGGGGACGCTGCGCGCGCACATTTGGAGGCGCTCCTCGGCCACGATGGTGAGCGCTGGGTTATCCCCCGTGCGCTCGGCCTTATGGGTTGGATGGTCGACCAGGGCCTGCAGCTTCCGAGAAGGGCTTTCGACCCAGCCCTCACTGCATTCTTCCTCTGTTCGGACTCGCCGAAGACCATTCACGACAGGATTCTCGGAACACGCGACCTGTCGAGCGTTGCCACCGCGGCGCTTTGGGATTGCCATCAGGATACGCGGCTGACTGAGCACGAGCAGATCCTATTGGCCCTGCCGACCATCGAGCGGGAGCTCCTAAGTATCGCCGCCTCGCGAAAGATGGGCCGTCTAGTCGAGGACGACATCGCCGCCACCGTCCCCGCCTTGGCGAGCATTGAACGAAGAGGGGCGACGGTGGCATGTCCCTTTGGCTTCGCTTCCTGGACGACGTTTCTGACGTCGCTTGAGGCGGAGACGGACTCTCACGAGCAAATTGTCCGGGAAGTGCTCGGGCGCGAGGATCTTTACCGCCTATCGCCGCGGTTCTTGAGCAAGAGGCTAGGAGCATGGATTGGCTTGCTGCCGAAAGAAGTGTGGCTCCCTCGTTTGTCTCCCGACGACGTCTTGCGACGACAAGCGCGTCACCACCGTGCGGCCTCAGCGGCTCTAGAGGCTCGTAGACTGCAAGGGAAGTTGCGGCGTTGGGCTGGTAGACTCAACGGACATCGCCGGCTGAGAGGAAGGCATGTGCCAGCCAGGACGGGCCGCTTTACCTTCCGAGATTCTCCGCTCCATGGATTGGTGAAACGCGGCAGTTCGGCTCGAGGGCTGCGAAGCGCGCTGGTTGCCCCGCCCCTTCGCGCTGGCGCTGACTACGAACTCGTATCCCTCGACTACAGCGCTTTCGAGCTCCGGATTTTGGCATGGCTTTGTAAGGACCAGGCGCTCCTCGATGCGGTGCGCGATCCCCTGACCGGGTTGCCGCGGGATGATCCCTTCAAGTGGATTCGCAAGCAACTCGCTCGGCAAGGTATTCGCGTCAGTCGCGCTACTGTGAAGCAGGCGATGCATGCGATGGACTATGGAAGTGGGCGAGCAGGCATTGCGGCGGCGCTCGACCAGCTCGAGATCTCGGAGGCTGAGAGGCTCTTTGACGCGCTTCAGAAGATGTTCCCCGGGCGAGAAGCGTACAGGAAGAAGATCCTTCAGCAGCTCAAAGCCAATGGCTATGTTTCGACGCCCAGCGGAGCACGCAGGGAACCACGAGGCGCGTCAAAGGGGCGTCGCGCGGCAGAGCGCGCGGCGTTCAACTTCATTGTCCAAGGACGCGCTGCGGACATTCTCCGATTCGTGCTCCGGCGGTTGCACGAGGTATTGCCCCCCTTTGGCGCGTTTGTAGTGCATCAGCTCCACGACGAGGTGTACGTCGCCGTTCCAAGAGGCAAGTCGAAGCAAGTGATCCCGATCTTGAAGCGCGTGATGCTCCGAGAGGTGGAACGAGAGCCTGGCCTACTCCCACGCGGTGCTCGCCTGGCGATTGGACGGATTCGGATCGGCTCAACTTGGGCGGATCTGCTATGAGCTCGGATATAGGAGCGGAGTGGGAAAATTGTACGCGCTGCGGCAGGTGCGAGCGTCGTGCGGGGATTTTTCTACCGCGTCGGTCGACGTTTGCACGCGTTCTCGTCTTGTCCGAGACCGTTAGCGCCGAGTCGCAGGCTGCCGGCGTGCCGGACAGGATCCTGGTCGATGCGGTCACCGCGATCGAGCGCGAGTGCGGACTCAAGCAAGGCGAGTGCGTGGGCGATGTCCTTGCGGCATGCGGCACAGACGCGCCCACTCCTGACGATGTGGCGGCTTGCAGTGCACGCTTTTCCGGCTCCGCCTTGGCCACGCTCGAGCTTGTGATTTTGCTGGGCCCAGATGCGTATCGTCTGGCCCGCCTGGCGGGCCTTCTAATGAACGGCAACTGGCAGCCCCACCCGCAAAATCGGGGGGTAGCTGTGGTTCATGCTCTGCATATTGGCGAGGCCGCGGTGGCTGCATGCAAGTACCTCGTTGGCACAAAACCGGCTCGGCAGCGGAAAGGGCCGACGCTGGTCAGCGATGACGATGTTGCTCAAGTAGCCGGATTGCTCGGCGCCCATCGCTTCACCTCCAAATGGACTGGGTCGAACTACAACCAAGTTCCGGCTCGGGGCGTCCGAGAACACCTGCGCGGTCGGACGTTGCTAGCGGTCGCTCCCCGCAAGGATTGGCGGTTCGTCGTCGTCGAAGTCTTACGACAGTCGGCCGTCCAGCACGCGGCGTTTCAAGAGACGATGGACCAGCTGGTAAAGCTCCTGCCGGGTGCGATTGCGTTGGCTGGTGACAATGGCGGGTGGGTCTATGTGCCCGTTCCAAGCGTGCGGTACATTCAGGCGGCGCTCTACTTGCGGGCCTTTCTGGGTATCCATGAGCTGCTCTGGTGCGACGTTGGTTGCGATGGTTCTCTGGTGCGTGTGTCCATCACGGCCGTTTCGACTGGTCGCCTCGTGCTGCCGTTTGCTGGCGGGTCGCGGTTTGTGAACAACAAGTCTAATTTCAGCGCCCAGGTACAGCAGTTCGTTCAAGCTGTGCAGCTCGACAAAGGCCAGCTCTACGCGGACATCGTGGCTACTGTTCGGGAAAAGTGCGGGTTGCGAAGCGTGTGGTCCGCCACCACCAAGCGAAAGATCGGGCAGTTTCTGTTCGCGAATTCTGTGGCGCACCTGAAACCGGCGACGCTGCCGCCGAACGCGCTCAGTTCCAGTTGGTCAAGCGCACTGCAGGTCCTTTCGATTCCCGCCCAAGATATTGCAATCCACGGTTCATCGACCTGGGATTCGATCGAGGTCTGGGCCGCAGAGCTGTTGACCGAACTCGGTCGGCGACTGCCCCGCGACCAAGTGGAGGCACTGATGCGCGAATGGGCCGCCGAGCGCCAGCACGCTGGCCTGTCACGAGGCGGAAGCTCTGACGTCGTAAGGCGCATCGATATGGCAGTTGCGAGGTACTACGCGAATCGGACGGGCGTTCCGGTTCGCTTCTGGGACTCAATGAAGTCTCACGTGTCGCGCAACTACCACCGTGCCCTACAGCGCGGCAACGGTCTCCACTTCGGTCAGCGGGCTCCTCGTGCTGCGAACCAACTTGCACTGCCCGATCTGCTCGCCACGGCTTTCAGCATCGCCGAGCAGTTCTATCGGGGGCGCATCAACGAGCGCAAGATTTGGGAAGAACGATTCGAGGAATTCACCGGCGACTCGACGGCGAGTGATGTCGAGAAAATCCTGACGCGCCACAGTTGGCTCGTAATGGTTAGGAAGGCGGTGCCTGACGTTGCCCCTCGAGTCTATCGGCTTGCCTCACGATTTTGGCCTGCCCGGCCGCACGAGTCGAGGGTCTATGCTCCGGTGTGAAGCGGCATGTTTTCCGCGGTTTCCAACCAAAGGAACCTTTCGCCGAGGCACGTAGATCATTTGGAGATGTGAGCTAGAGCTAGAGTTCTAATGTCTAATACTTTGTAAAACGATCTGAATCACAAGAAAGGTGCTCGAGTGACAACACAGCGTTTCTTCACCAATGATCTACGTCCCTCGGTGGCCGTTGCTCCTCGCGGCAAACCGCGGTTTTCATGCCCAATTGCGTTTCGCTACTGCCGGCTACATGTTCCCGCAGGGCAGTGCAGGCATGGGCATGAAAAGGTACAATGAAGCTATGGCGACGCGCGCTACGAAGAAGATGCGAGCCCAGACCGAACCTGCCAAGACTTCGAAAGTCAAGCCAACAAGTGCTGGCAGACAGAAGGTGATCACGACCGTTGACCCGACGCGGCTGGCTGCGGCTGTAGCGCAGCTAGTCGCACTCGCAGCCGAAGTGCGGGAGGCAACTGATCCGACAAAAGCTGACCACGTCGACGCGCGGCTGTTTCGTGAGCTGCATACGCTGGCCCGTACGCAGCGGGTGCTTACCTCCATCATCGCGACGCTAGAGGAGCATCGCAAGGAAAGAGAGAAGCTGGTGGAGAGCGTGCGCGCTGCCCGTTCAGTGCAAGCAATCCTCGAGATGTTTCCGCCCAAGCGGAATCTGCCGGCCGACGCAGAGGCGAAAGTCCGGAAGGTCGTCGACCAATTCGGCCTCGACCTAACCGAGGGCCAAGTCAGCGGACTTCTTGAAGCCATCCAGCTCCAGAAGGAGGGGGACGGGCAGCGCGCTCGGCGTGCCTACAATGTGATCATCGAGGATAACACTTCGGAGCGGACGGTGTGGGAGCTCGTCGAGCTTGCCAAGCACGCGAATGAATCTGCCAACAATTCACCGCGACCCCGAGCTGCCGGCAGGGTCAAGACCGCGGCGCAGATGGGGATCGCATGGGACGACGGCATCGGCGCTAGCGCCTGTCTGGAGTATGTGCTGAGCGTCATCGGTGCGACTACGCCGGATGCATCCCGCCGCGCACTAGAAGCGTGGAACGAAGCGCTCCAGGCGCCATTTGGACACCTCTTCAACCGAGGCAGCTAGTCTCGCAAATCTCGGCCGAGTCTTTGCGAAGCTGGTCGGTTCGACGTGACCTATCCCTCAGGTCATGAGTAATCGGTCAACTCGAACTAGTGATCATCGGGAGCGACGTCAGCTCAATGAGCTGATCAGGAAATGGGGCGAGCACCGGGTTTGTCGTGAACTTGGGCTCGGGAAGCTGCCGTTCGCGCGCTTGCTAGCGGGCTTGCCGGTCCTGCGCGCGACGCTCGCTGTTGCCCGAGCGGGCATCGACCGCATGAGCCGAGCCCAGGAGGCTGCTGCGCTTGGTGCTGACCCGGAAGCGGGCCGTGACGTTCACCCCGAACTCGACGCCGGCGTCTCGGCATCCACAAGGGCGGGGCGCCGATGAGCAGCTCTCCCGACATGAGCAAGTCTCACGGGGCGACGCACGTGAGGCGTGTCGCTCAGCCGGCGTCGTCGGCGAGCAACAACGGCACGTCCGATTTGCTCGCAGGCACGGCGGCACAGATCCTCCGGATACTCGCGAGCGAGGCGGCCAACGTGCTCGAGCAGCGGATGCAGATCGGACGGCTCACAGAACTAGTCCGCGTCCACGCGCAGTACGGGGAAGCTGGTGTCGCTAAACTGGCACCGAAGGTTCGGTTACGCGCCAAGATGCTGTTTCGCCTCGCCGGCGTCGCGCGGACGTTTTCGCCGGAGGACTTCGCGGGCGCGAGGCGAGCCTCGGACGAAGTAGGGTACACGCTCAGTATCTCACTTCTGCTTGAGGTTAGTGAGGGCGCAAAGACAGACGCGGATCGCGTGGCCTGTCGTCAACTGCTCTATCGTGCGATCGACGAAAAATGGACCGTGGCGAGAGTGCGTGCGCAGAAGCGTGCGGGTCGGTCATCGCCATCAGCATCTACGGCAGCTGGTTCGGTGACCTTGCTCGCCAAGCTTGCCGCTCAGGCCCAGGCTCTGCGGCGAGAGCTGCACAGCCTCAGTGAACAGCTCGACGCTCTCGACCGTAGTTATCCGAGTTTCAAAGAGGAGCGAGATGAAGTCGTAGATAGGCTCTGCGACCTGCGCGATGCGATCGGTGACGTCGGCCCTCGGCTTAGCGTTCTTTCTCCATCTGCGTCGGGCGATCTATTGGTTCGCGACGTCACGCCCGATGCAAGAAGCACCGCAGAGGGTGGAATAAGAACCATGGCTGTAACCATGGTCGACGAGCAAGCGGGTTGAGTTGCACATGGATGGAAAGGAGCTCGCAGCGCTTGCCGACGCGTTGATTGATGCGGTTGTGGAACGCGTCGCCGACCGCGTCGTTGACAAGCTGCGTGGCGGAGAGATCGTCGGATACGTGGACCAAGCGGACAGCCCGCTCGGACGACGTCGTCACATCCAGGCGATCCGCTCGGGTGCTCTGCCGGGCACCCAAGTTGGACGACGATACCTAGTTCGCAAGGTAGATCTCGAAAAGTACATTGCGCAGAGCTCGGACGTGACCACCGCCACGCCGCCCGACGCGGTCGAAGCATTGGCCGCTGAACTGGGTTTCAAACGACAAATTCAGCCGCGAAAGCAGTGACTCAGAAACCGGGGAGGAGGTTAGTTGATGAGGACACAGTCACCACTCGTTCGCCAACTTCCTGCGGGAGGTTGGGAAGTGCGTATTCGCTTCGGCAAAGGCCAGCGTCAACGCTTCGTAATCAACGGTTGTCAGTCCGAGAACGCCGCGACGAAGCGCGCTGCTACGATGACGGAGACGGCAAAAGCTCTGACGGCAGCAGGACGGAGCGCAGACGCACTTGCCGTTCTGAACCGGATGGCGATCGCACGCGACCCGCAGCAGCTTGCAGACCTTCGGCGCCTGGTGCGGAGGCTTTGTGCTGGCGAGTACTCGGACAATACGCACATAGCGCCCGCTGTGGCGCCTGCACAGCGAACGTTCAAGCAGGTCGCCGAGGAGTGGACCGACGGCGAGATGCACCGACGGTTCCCCGACCAAGTGCCCGACATCGACCACGCCAACAACAGAATTCAGCTCGACGCTTATGTCTATCCATTGCTCGGCGCGGTAGCGATGTCCGAGTTGACGCGCGCGATGTGTGACGAGGTGATGCGTCAACTGCCCGCGCGATTGTCGCGCAATTCACGCCGCCACGTGGCGCAGATCGTGAGCCGCGTGCTGAACCTCGCCGAGCTGCTCGGTTACATTGATCGCAACCCACTACCCAAGGGTTGGATCCCGAAGCCCGGGAAGAAGAAGGATGTGCCGATCTTGTTTGCTGGTGAAGACGCACTGCTGATGCGCACTGCACGCGTCTCGCTCGGTCGCCGGCTGTACTACGGTTTCTTGCACCGCGAGGGCGGACGCCGCACCGAGACCGCCAAACTGCTCTGGCGCGAGGTAGATCTAGAGAACGGCGTGCTCCAGTACGATGAGAACAAAACCGACCACGCCCGTTGGTGCCGGTTGGACGTTGGCGTCGCTGCGGCCTTACGTGCCTGGTACAAGCTGCTCGGAGAGCCCGAGGCCGACGCGCCCGTTTTCCTCGATGACGACCTGAAGCCGATCAACATCGACCATCTGTCGGAGCGCATTCGCGCAGACCTCACCGCGGCGGGCATCAAACGCGCGCGTCTCTTCACGAGGGGCACGAACACGCTTCGCTTCGGCACGCACGCCTTCCGTCACAGCTTCACAACACGTAGCCTGGCCCTGGGCAAGACAGACGACTGGGTCCGCCAGCGCACGGGCCACACGAGCGACGAGCTGCTGCGCTACCGCGAGACGGCTCGCTCACTCGAGGAGCTCAACCTCGGCGACGTCATGCCACTGGTCGAGGCAATCCCCGAGCTCGCCGGAGTGCACGCTTTGCTCGAGGTCGAACGCGCTCAAGGCGCCACTTCGAGCGGCGACGACGGCCAGGGTGGGCCAGAGGGTGGGCCAAACAAGAACGGCCGCTCAGTGAGCGACCGTCAACTGCTGGACATTGTTGGTGGAGCCGTGGGGGATCGAACCCCAGACCTCATGACTGCCAGTCATGCGCTCTCCCAGCTGAGCTACGGCCCCAGAAGGGAGGCGGACCCTGCCACGACCTTTCGCACTTGGCGAGTACAAAACGCAGCGCGACGGTCG
>DASZPS010000017.1:0-11918 GCA_035549955.1 Lacunisphaera sp.
TTCGGCAACCGCCCGACGGCCGAATCGCATGAATTCCACCGGCAAGGCTACACCTGGCAGACGCGCCTGTGGATCGACGACATGTTCATGATCACGGCCGTGCAGGCGCAGGCCTGGCGCGCCACCGGCAACCGCGCCTACATTGACCGCGCGGCCCGGGAAATGGTGCTCTACCTCGATCGCCTCCAGCAACCCAACGGTCTTTTCCACCATGCCCCGGGGGTCCCTTATTTCTGGGGCCGCGGCGACGGTTGGATGGCCGCCGGCATGAGCATCCTGCTCCGCGAGCTGCCGGCGGACAGCCCCGAGCGCCCGCGCATCATGCAGGGTTACCGGCTCATGATGGAAAGCCTGCTCAAATTCCAGGACGCCGACGGCATGTGGCACCAGCTCATCGACGATCCCACCACCTGGCCCGAGACCTCGAGCACCGGCATGTTCACCTTCGCCTTCATCACCGGCGTCAAGGCGGGCTGGCTCGATGCCGGCACCTATGGGCCGGCCGCGAAAAAGGCCTGGCTCCGGCTCATCACCTATCTCGACGACAACGCCGACATCCGCGAGGTCTGCCAGGGCACCAACATTCACGATCCCAAGAAGCACGGTCCCGACGGCCGCGCCTATTACCTTGCCCGCGAGCGCATCGTGGGTGACATGCACGGGCAGGCCCCGTTGCTCTGGTGCGCCGGAGCCCTGCTGCGCTGAACCTAATTTGGTCGTGAAAATTTCCGCCGCCCTCCTCGCGTTTGGCCTTGCCGCCGTCGCGGTCCTCGCCGAGCCCGCCAAGCTCCGCGTGCTCGTCCTCACCGGCGGGCATGGCTTTGCCCGGGAACCTTTTTTCCGGATGTTCCAGGACAATCCCGGGATCGACTTCACCGCCATCGAGCACACCAAGGACACGGCCGATGGTTGGGAGCGCGCCGACCTCGCGGCGGCCGATGTGGTCGTGCTCTACGACATGCCGCCGGTCATCTCGCCCGCGCAACAGGAGCGGATGCGCTCGTTGTTCGTCCGCGGTACCGGACTCGTGGTGTTGCACCATGCGCTGGTGACCGAGCATGGCTGGCCCGGCTACGAAGCAATCGTCGGCGGCGCCTACCCGGTCAAGGGGGCACCCGGCGCCCAGGCCGCCGGTTACCGGCACGACGTTACCATCCCCGTGGTGATCGCCAATCGCGGACACCCCATCACCGCGGGCTTGGCCGACTTCACCGTCCAGGATGAAATCTACTGGGGTTATCGCGTCGGCGCGGACGTCACGCCGCTCCTCACCACCACCCATCCCGAAAGCGGCAAGCCGCTCGCCTGGTGCCGAAACGAGGGCAAATCGCGGGTGGTTTACCTGCAGCTCGGTCACGGTCCCTCCTGCTTTGGGAACCCCTCCTACCGGGAATTCCTCGCCCGAGCCCTGCGCTGGGCGGCGGGGCGCTGAAACGGCGGACCGCCGCATGCAGTCACCGAAACCCTGACGCATGCGTGCCGACCGACCGACCCACGTTCGCTTTTGGATCGTCGGATTCCTGTTCCTCCTGACTTCAGTCAACTATGCCGATCGCGCCACGCTGTCGATGGTCGGCACGGACGTGGCCCGGCGCTTCCAATTCGACCCGGTCCACATGGGCTGGCTGTTCTCGGCGTTCTCGTGGTCCTACGTGGTCGCGCAGATTCCGGGCGGCTGGCTGCTGGATCGCGTGGGTTCGCGGATCGTCTATGGCTGGAGCATCGCGCTCTGGTCGCTGTTCACGCTGTTGCAGGGTTGCATCGGCTGGTTCGAGGCGGGCGCAGCCTTTGCCGCGCTGTTCAGTCTCCGGTTGCTCCTCGGGCTGGCGGAGGCGCCGTCATTTCCGGCGAACGCGCGCATCGTGGCCGCGTGGTTCCCGACGGCGGAGCGCGGCACGGCGAGCGCGATCTTCAATTCGGCGCAGTATTTTGCCACGGTGATGTTCGCCCCGCTCATGGGCGGGATCACCCAGGCCCTCGGCTGGGAGTGGGTGTTCGGGGTGATGGGGGTCATTGGCCTGGCGATCGCCGCGGTCTGGCCCCGGCTGGTCCACAGTCCGAGGGAGCATCCCTGGGTTGGCGCGACGGAAATCGCGCATATCGAGCGCGGCGGCGGGCTGATCGACTTGGATGGCGGCGGCCGGCCAGAGGCGGCCGGCGGGGTGAGATGGGGGGTCATCGGCGAGTTGCTCGGCAACCGCATGATGCTCGGCATCTATCTCGGCCAATACTGCATCACCACCCTTACTTGGTTTTTCCTGACCTGGTTTCCCATCTACCTCGCGAAGGAGCGGGGGATGGCCATCCTCAAGGTGGGGCTGGTCGCCGCGCTGCCGGCGTTGTGCGGCTTTGCGGGTGGCATCCTGGGGGGGTGGTTCTCCGACCTGCTGGTGCGCCGCGGCTGCTCGCTCACGGTCGCGCGCAAGCTTCCGATCGTGGCGGGCCTGCTGCTCTCGGTGAGCATGGTCGGCTGCAACTACGTCACCGCCGAATGGGCGGTCGTCACGCTCATGAGCCTGGCCTTTTTCGGGAAGGGCGTGGGCGCGCTCGGCTGGGCGGTGGTTTCCGACACGTCGCCGCGGTCGGTCACCGGCCTGTGCGGCGGACTTTTCAACACCTTCGGCAACACGGCCGGGATCGTGACGCCGATTGCCATCGGCTATATCCTGAAGGCCACCGGCTCGTTCGCGTGGGCGCTCGTCTACGTCAGTGCGCACGCGGTGCTGGCGGTCGTCTGTTATCTGGCAATCGTCGGTCCGATCCGGCGCGTGGAACTAAAGACTTCATGAAACCAGACAACGAAGCCCCGATCATCCGAACGCTGCGGGTCATCCCGGTCGCCGGACACGACTGCATGCTGCTGAACCTGAGCGGCGCGCACGGTCCATTCTTCACCCGCAACGTCGTGTTGCTGACCGACAGCGCCGGCCGCACCGGCGCGGGCGAGGTGCCCGGGGGCGAGAAAATCCGGCAGACGATCGAGGATGCGCGTGCGCTCGTCCTGGGGCAGCCGGTCGCCGCGAGCACGTCGGTGCTCGCCGCGATCCAACGGCAATATGGCGATCGCGATGCGGGGGGCCGCGGGCTCCAGACCTTCGACCTGCGCACCACCATCCACGCCATGACCGCGATCGAAGCCGCGATGCTGGACCTCGAGGGCCAGTGGCGCGGATTGCCGGTGGCGGACCTCCTCGGCGCCGGGCGGCAACGTGAGGCGGTCGAGGTGCTTGGCTATCTGTTCTACGTTGGCGACCGGCGGCGGACGGACCTGCCCTATCGCAGCGAACCGGACGCCGGCGACGACTGGCTGCGGCTGCGCCACGACGAGGCGCTGACCCCGGCCGCCGTCGTGCGGCTGGCCGAGGCGGCGCACGCCCGCTATGGATTCAACGACTTCAAGCTCAAGGGCGGCGTCTTCGCCGGCGAGGTCGAGATGGAGGCGATCGCGGCGCTCAAGGCGCACTTTCCGTCGGCGCGCATCACGCTCGATCCCAACGGCGCCTGGTCGCTGGCCGAGGCGGTGCGCCTGTGCCGCGGCCGCGCCGACCTGCTGGCTTACGCCGAGGATCCGTGCGGGGCGGAAGGGGGACGCAACGGGCGCGAAGTGATGGCGGACTTTCGCCGCGCCACCGGCCTGCCGACGGCGACCAACATGGTCGCGACCGACTGGCCGCAGCTCGAGGAGGCGCTGAAATTGCAGGCGGTCGACATTCCGCTGGCTGACCCGCATTTCTGGACGATGCAGGGCAGCGTGAAGGTGGCGCAGGTGTGCCGCGAACACGGGCTCACCTGGGGCTCGCATTCGAACAACCATTTCGACATTTCGCTCGCGATGTTCACCCACGTGGCCGCCGCGGCGCCGGGCAGGGTCACGGCGATCGACACCCACTGGATCTGGCAGGACGGGCAGCGGCTGACGACGGAGCCGTTCGTCATCCGCGGCGGATTGCTGCGCCTGCCGACCCGGCCGGGCCTCGGCATCGAGGTCGATCATTCGCAGCTCGAGCGCGCGCACGAGTGTTACCGGAAAATGGGCCTGGGCGCGCGCGACGACGCGATGGCGATGCAATACCTGATTCCCGGCTGGAAATTCGACCCGAAGCGTCCGTGTCTCGTGCGGTGAGGCCCGGCGGCCCTCTGGCGGGCGGGCTGCGTGGGGCGAACGTTTGGGACGCCAGGGCGTCCCGCCTAGCCGCAATATTTCCTACTTGGTAACGAACCAACACACCCCGCCCTGTCGGGCACCCCTCTTGATCCGGACTCATGCAATCGAAGGTGGAGCGACCTGCTCCCCGGGGCGCTTTTTTCGCAGCGGACGTCCTTAGCGCGTTGGGGAGCAACGCGCTCCACCTTATTGTGCCGCCGATTTCCCTCTGAAAGTCGGCTCTCATTGAATTGTTTCGGCTTCATCGAGTGGACTTCGGCTGCGCAGGATTGGATTCCCCTCTATGAGAGGGGTGGTGCGCAGCGCCGGGGTGTGTCGGTTGCGCATGGAAGATTGTGAGAAATGTCCGGGCTAGGGTTGCGCGAGCCTGGCCCGGATTCCGGCGACCTGGGCCGCGGTAATTTCGGTTGAGCCGGGCGCATGGCTTTGGCGCAGGTAGTTGATGACGGCGGCGAGGTCGGCGTCGCCCAGGATCGCGAAGGGCGGCATGACGTTGCTGAATTTCTCCCGGTCGGACGGCAGGACCGCGGCGGGACCGCGTAGCAGGACGTCGATCAAACGGTTGGGGTCACCTGCGATGACGGCGCTGCCGGCGAGGGCGGGTTGCATGCCGGGGACGCCGCTGCCGTTGGGCATGTGGCACGGGGCGCAGTACAGCAGGTAGACCTTCGCGCCGGGTGAATCGGCTGCGGTCGGCGTGGTGGCCGGGGCGGAAGGCACGGGGGATTTCTTCGCTGCGGTCGAGGCCGTCTCACCGGTGTAGATGATCCGCCAGATGCGGCCTTTCTCGGTTTCGGTGACATAGAGCGAGCCGTCGGGCCCGACGGCGACGCCCGCCGGGCGGTAGCGGGCGTCGCGGGTGTTGACGAAATAATCCACGCCGGGAAATCCATCGGCAAAGGTCTCGTAGGCGCCGGTCGGCAGGCCCTGGGCGTTGAAGGGGACGAAGGCGACCTTGTAGCCGGCTTGCGCGCGCGGGGCGCGGTTCCATGAACCGTGGAAGGCGACGAACATGCCGCCGCGGTAGCGCTCCGGGAACTGCGTGCCGGCGTAATAGCACATCTGGATGGGGGCCCAGTGCGCCGGAAAGGCGACGACGGGTGGGTCGTAGGCGGGGTTGTTGTCGCGCTTGCGGTTGTCGCCGCCGTATTCGGGCGCGACCATGCGGGCCTGCTTGATCGGGTCCCAGTAGGTGGTGGGCCAGCCGAGGTTGGCCCCCTCCTTCAGCAGATGCATCTCCTCGGCGTCACGCTCGGCATTGTCCAGCTCGTCGTAGAATTCGGGGGCGACGACGTTCAGGTTGTCGCGCCCCATCATCACCATGAAGAACTCGCGGGATAGCGGATGCCAGGCAAGGGCAAGCGAGTGGCGGTGGCCGGTGGAAAAGCGGACGCCGTCGGCCTGCGTCTGGTTCAGCCGGTTCAGATCGAAGCGCCAGAATCCGCCGTAGGATTGCTGAAAGGCCGCAATCTCCGCGGGCGTTTTGCCCTTGGCGCCGAGACGGCGGTCACCATCGCTGAAGACATTGTAGGGCGAGCCGACCTCGACGATCATCCGTCCCTGGTCGTCGAAGGCGAAAGCCTTGGCATCGTGGTCCTTCTCCGCCGGGAGGTCGCGCACCACGACTTCCACCGGACTTGAGGGCACGAGCTCGCCCGGAATGTACTTGTAGCGGTAGACGGCGGTGCGGCTCGAATGATACAGCCAGCCATCATGGAACAGGATGTGGGTGCCACCGTCGCCCGGGCCAAATTCCTTGATGACGTCAGCCCGGCCATCACCGTCGGTGTCGCGCAGGGCGAGGATGGGGCCGCGGAGAAGCTTGGCGTACACGTCGCCATTCGGGGCGACGGCGATGCCGCGCAGGCGTTCCGGGGTCTTGCCGGATTTCCGGCCGACGACGAGGTTGTCTGCGACGACCAGCGCCCGGAAACCCGGGGGCAGGTTGATGGCGCCATCATCCGCGTCGGGGGCGGGCAGGGCGGCCAAGGCGGCGGTGGCCATGGCCAGGACCGAAAGGGCGGGCAGGAACTTTTGCATGGTATTCATACGAGACGAGCCAGGGGAAGATAGGGCTAACGCGGCGGGGCCAGGCGGGGATGTATGATGCAAACAAACCGGCCCGGCCATGGGGGCCGGGCCGGACGGAAGGAGGCGGGCTGGACCGGTTCAGAACCGACCGGTAACGCCGACCGTGTAGGAGGCCCCGAGGCTGTTCGCGATTTGGAAGTCGCTCCAGTCCGGCGCGCCCTCGACCACGCGATAACGGATCTTGCGCGCGTTGGTGACGTTGCGGCCGTACAGGAAGACCCGGGCCCAGCTGGTCACGGCATACTCCAGGCTGAAATCCACGGTGGTGTAGGGGGGATAGTAGCGGTGGCCGATGATGGCGGGGCTGGATCCCGCGGCGGCGATGTCCTCGCGCTGGCGGTAGACCCGGCCGTAGTAGATGGCGCCGACATTGGCGCCGAGCTTGCCGCGCCGGTAGCCGACGTTGGCCTTGAATTGCTTCTCGTAGAAGTTCTGGAAATCGCCGCCGACGTTGCGCGAGGCGGAGGTGAGGAAGGCGAACTTCTCGAGGTGGTTGGTGTTGGCGCTGCCGGTGAAGGTCAGTCCGCGCGCGAATTCCGGGAGCCAGGCATCGAGCGGCTGGCGGACCTCGAACTCCACGCCGGTAATCTGGCCCTGGCCCTCGTTGATCCAGGTCGCCGACTGAAAATTGAGGAAGGAGGACTCCAGGTCGAGTTCGGCCAGCTTTTCGGCCGAGTCGAGGAGGATGGTGCGCGACACCTGCACCTGGTCGATCTCCTTGAGGAAGCCGCCCAGGCTGATCACGCCGCCCTGGGCGGTGTAATACTCGAGGTGGGCCTCATAGTTGTCGGCGGTCCAGGGTTTGAGGTTGGGATTGGACCGGTTCACCGTGCCCACGGCGATGCCGGCGAAGGCGCCGGAGGTGACCGGATTCAGGTCGAGGGTGGAGCTGCCCGACGGGATGATCGAGCGGGTGAAGCGGCTCTTCGCCTGGGTCGCGGCGTACCCGACGCGGAGGATGAGATTGTCGCGAACGCTGTAGTTGGCCTCGAGGCTGGGGAACCAGCCGTCGTTGCTCCCCTGGCCGGAAGCGCCCTTGCGCACGTAGCGGGCCACATTGCCGGCGAAGCTGCCATCGACGAGACCGTGGTCGGTCACGTAGCGCGAGCCGCGGTCGAGGGCGAAGATGCCGCTGGCCTCGGCCTTTTCATAGCGCACGCCGCCGACGTAGGTGAGGCGCTGGTCGAGGAGGGCACCGGTGAACTCGACCCACGGGGCCGTGGTCTTCTCCAGGATCTCATACGGTTCGACGGTCGAGAACCGGTAGGATTCGGCGTCGCGCAGGACGAACCAGTCGGGATGGGCGAGATAGCGGTTGTAGAGCTCGCGCATGCTGATGCGCGGCACGGCGGGGAAGTCGTAGAAGGCGTCGCGCCGCGGCGCGACATTGACGGCGGCGATCTGCGCGGCGTTGTCGTCGGCCGTGCGGGCGACGTGGTCGGCGCCGACGAAGGTGTAGAGATTCGCGTCGTATTGCTGGACGTTGCGGAACTGCTCGTCGTAGTCGAAGCCCACGCGCACGTTGAACGGGTTGTTCCCGAGGATGAAGCTCCGCCGGGCCCAGAGGCGGAGGGCGGCGATGCTCTCGGTGGTCTTCCCGGGGCGGGAAACGGCGCCGCCGATGGTGTAGTTGGCCAGGTTCTGCCAGTCAATGGGGGCGCCAAGGGCGGTGGCCCCCGCGCTGTGGGCATAGGTGTTGACGGTGTGCGCGTTGGTGAAGTCGCGATCGAGCACATTGAGGGTGATGAGCTGCGTGCTGGCCGTGCCGGTGCCGAGGCCGGTGTTGGGCAGGGAGGAGCCGGTCATCGTGGTGCTGCCGAAGAAGCCGTCGTCGGTGTCGCCGAAGGTGTGCTTCGAGGTCGAATAGGAGCCGCGGGCGCTGACGGTCCAGTCCCCGTGGCGCCATTCGGCGTCGAGGGCGTTGGTCAGCACGTCCTTGGTGCCGTTGCGCCACGCCTCGCGCAGGTCGAACACGACCGCGCCGGTGCCCAGATTGCCATAGACGGCGTGCTCGCCGTTGGTGCCGGGCGTGCCGAGCGGGGCGTCGAGGTTGGCCTGGGTCTGGCTGGACCCGGTGTTCCAGTTGAAACGCACGTCGTCGCCGGCCCTTTCCTGGTAACGGCTCGCGCTGATCGAGTAGGAGAGCTTGAGGTCGTTCGTGGGGCGCCAGTCGAATTTCGCCGAGGCGCTGTCGGTGATGTCCTGTTTCGGGTTGTCATGCAGACCCTCCTGGCGGAACTGGGGATTGTAGGCGCTGACGGTCGTGAGGGGCAGGCCGGCATCGAGGCGGGCCTTGGCGGCGACCGCCTGGGCGGCGGAGCCGAAGTTCACGGTGGGGAACGACCAGTGCACCTGGGAGAGGTTGTCGTTGTGGTTGAAAGTGACCGCATAGCCGAAGGTCGAGGAGACCGGATCCGTCCAGGTGAGCTTGAGATTGGGCCGCCAGCCGATCACGCGGGTGTCGCGCGGACCATCGCGTTCACCCAGGCTGAACGTTTCAAAGTCGGACGAGAAGAGCGCGTTGTAGGTGAAGACGCGGCGGCTGTATTCGAAGGCCGAGCGCCGAATCATGTTGATGGAGCCGCCGAGCGCGTTGGCGCTGTTCTCGGGCGTGCGCAGCTTGTTGACCTCGACCCGGGCGATGTCGGCCGAGGAAGAGCCCAACATCTCGAAGTTGCGGTCGCGGCTGCTCGTGCCGAGGGTCGCGGTGGAGGCGGACGCCGTCGGCATGCCGTCGAAGCGGATCTCGGTGTTGACCGCGTCCAGGCCGCGGACGCTGACGCCGACGATGTTGTTGGCGAAGTATTCGACACTGACGCCCGGCAGCCATTTCATGAGTTCGCCGGGGTTGGCATCCGGGATGGTGCCGAACTGGTCGGCCGAGATGACGCTTTTCTGGCCGAGGGCCATCCGCTGTTCGTTTACCGCGACGGCGGCCGCGCTGGTTTCCTTGGTGGCTTGCACCACGTATTTGTCGAGGACGATGGTCTCGGCCTCCTTGCCGTAGCGGGCGGTGCTGGTGAGTTTGAAGTCGGTCGTCTGCACGCCGCCGGCGGCGACGGTGACCTTGGCCTCCTGCTCGTCCAGTCCGGTGAAAAAAACCCGCAGGGTCGTTTCGCCCGCGGGGACGCCGATCAGGCGATAATAGCCGGCTTCATCGGTCTGGGTGACGATATTCGTGCCCTTGACGGAGACGCGGGCGTTGTTGAGGGAATCGCCGGTGACCTGGTTCTGCACCCGGCCGGTAATGGTGCCGGTCCCGGTTACCTGCGCGGGGAGCGGGGTGAATCCGGTGCAGAGCAGGCAGACGGCGAGCAGCAGGCGGCGGCAGGCGGCGGAGCGGGCGGTCGACCAGCCGGCAATGCCGGCCTGGCGCCGCGAACCAACGGTGGGGTTGGATGCGTTCATGGGTGGGATGGGTGGTGCGGGGGAGTCGGACGGCGCGATGCCGTCTCTTGCGAGGGCAACTTGGCGATACGCTGCCGCAGGAGAAGCCGCCCCCCGGTTTTATCCTTAAGCGACGGACAACTTCCGGGCCCGCTTCGTGGTTAACCAATCAAGCGGAATAGAAATGGAATTCGCGGAATGCCGGCGTCACGCTGTCCCCATGAACGCTCCCGCCCCGCTTTCCCGCCGTCAATGGTTCGGTCAGATGTCCGCACCGGTGCTTGCCACGGTGGCCGGTTCCCACCTGGTGGCGGCCTCCGCGGCGGGAGCGGAAGCCGGCACGGACCGGGTGACGGGGGCCGGGGTGCATGACATCCGCGACCACGGGGCCCGGGGCGACGGGACAACCCTCGACACGGTCGCGATCCAGGCCGCGATTGACGCCTGCCACGCCGCCCGGGGCGGCGTCGTGCTGGTGCCGGCGGGGACTTTTCTCAGCGGCACCTTGGAACTGAAGAGCTATGTCACGCTCCACCTCGCCGCGGGCGCCCGGTTGCTTGGCAGCGGCAATCCCGCCGATTATCACGCCGGGGAAGGCGTGCCGAAGAGCAACGGCAACATCGTCTTTCTGTCCGCGGCCAACGCGGAACATGTCCTCATCGAGGGTACCGGCACCATCGACGGCAACGGGGCGAAATTCTTCACCGGCAAGGGCGACATGACCGGGCCGGGGCAAAACTCCGCGGACGGCTACTTCCAGCGCCCGCACCTGCTCGTGTTCTACCGCTGCACCAACCTGCGCATCCGCGACGTCTTCCTCACCGCGAGCGCCTACCATTGTCTCCGCACGCTCGAATGCCGCGACGTCCATTACACCGGCGTCCGCATCCTCAACCGGGTCAACAAGAACAACGACGGCTTCCACCTCGTCAGCAACCAATACCTCCACCTCGTGGATTGCGACGTGCAGTGCCAGGACGACGCCTGCGCTCTCTTCGGCAGCAACAAATGGGTGACGATCACCAACTGCAGCTTCAGCACCCGCTGGTCGGTCTTCCGCTTCGGTGGCGGGGATCCGGAAAACATCACGGTCTCGAACTGCCTCATATACGACACCTTTGGCTGCCCGGTGAAGATGCGCTTCGGCCGCACCTCCCGGGCGCAGAACATCCTGTTCTCCAACCTGGTCTTTCAAAATGTCACCGGGCCGGTTTCCGTCGGCTGCGACCACCGTCCGCGGCCCGGCGCCGCGGTCAGCGATCCGCCCCCGATCCCCGGCTTCGTGCGCAACCTCGCCTTCCGCGGCATCCGGGCGACGGTCGTGGCGGAGGGCCGGCAGTTTCCCGACATGCCGTGGGAACAGGTCTACCGGCCCGGCGAAGTTCGCACCTGCTTCGTCTTCAACGGGGTGGGGGGCGCGTGCCTCGAGAATATCTCCCTCGACGACGTGCACGCCACCTTCGAGGGTGGGGGAACGGCCGGCGAGGCGCGCGCCGAGGTGCCGGCGATCGCCGGCGAATATTTCGAAATCGGCACCCCGCCCGCCTACGGCATTTATGCCCGGGGCGTGCGCGGTCTCACCCTGCACAATGTGCGGTTGACGGTGTCCAAACCGGACTTGCGTCCCGCCATGGTGCTCGACCTTGTCAGCGACGCGGCGATCAGCGGCCTCGGCGCGCAGGGGACGCCGGATGCCGAGGCGCTCCTGCGCTTCAGCGACACGCAGGACGTCCTCCTCTCGGCGCCGCGGGTGCTGGCGCCGGCGGCCGTGTTCCTGCAAGTCGAGGGCGCGGCCACGGCGAATGTGACCATCGACGGCGGCGATCTGACCAAGGCAGCCCGCTCCTGGGTGGCGGCGAACGGTGCGGACGCATCCGCCGTCCGGCTGCGGGGTTGACGACCTAGGCACGCGACGAAGCCGTCGCGTTCGCTTAAGCCGGAACTATTCAATGGAAGGTGGAGCGACTTGACCCCAAGACGCTGGCTCGGAGCGGCTTCGCCGCAGCGCGTTGAGGTCAGCGCGTTCCACCTTTTGGTGGTCGGCGATTTCCATATCGCCGACAAGGACTCACGAGGCGGGCGAACCTGGCGTCGGTGTGGAAACCGACGCCCACCTATTGGATTGTTCCGGCTAAGCCGGAACGATTCAGTTCGAGGTGGAGCGACCTGCTCCTCAGGGCGCTTTCTTCGCAGCGGGCGTCCTCAGCGCGTTGGGGAGCAACGCGCTCCACCATTTGGTGGTCGGCGATTTCCACATCGCCGACAAGGACTCACG
>DASZPS010000018.1:0-2188 GCA_035549955.1 Lacunisphaera sp.
GGATATACCGACGGAAAATGCGGAGCATCTCTGCCTGTTCCGACAGCAGGGCCATGAGGATCGCGACTCCCCAGACCGCCACCCCCGCAACCGTGATTGCCACGGGTTCGTTGTCGCACAGCTTACGCACCGGATCCCGAAGGAAGTCGATCACAATGCCCGCATGGATCCCCCATCGCCAGTTATGAACGGCGATCAAACATGCAATCACGATGAATGCGTAGTACGCGCTTTCCACCCCGAAACCGTCTCCTTGCTCAACTGCTTAATACTCGGCCGCCAACGCGTCGCCCAGGGGCGCAGTAACTTTCAGTTGCGCGATTGGGAGGTCTGCATTAACTTGGCAAGCCCATAAGGAGGGCTTGTCATGGACTGGTCCGAGATGACTGCGGAAGAACGCTTGCTGGCAGAGCAGGCGGTGATGAATCTTCGAACGCTGAAGACGGCGTGTCGCGCTGCCCCCCACGGGAAGGTTCTCGCCGTGGGAGAGAGGCTTGCGGTCGAGCAGGGACGCGAGCTGACTCGTCGCACTCTCGAGACGGCGATGCAGGCGGAAGCGGGCGATCTCGAAAAAAAGGGGGCTCGGGCCGCACCTGCACATGCGGATCCCAACGGCGGCACGGCGGACGCAAGTCCCGCTTCATCGTGACCTCCGCCGGCACGCTGAAGCTCGCGCGGGTCTACTTCCTCTGCTCGTCGTGCACGGTCGGCGGCTTTCCGCTCGACGAGCGGCTGGGCGTGACGGGGCGATACAGTCCGCAGGCGCAGCGGCTGATCTGCCTGGCCGGCGGAAGCTGGTCGTACGACGTGGCGGCAGAGCGGCTGGAGGAACTGTCGGGGCTCGACGTCTCCGATACGACGATCCGCGAACTCTCGCAGGAGCACGGCGCGCGGATGAACGAATGGCAGCGCACCGACAAGGCCGCCGTGCAGGCCTTCCGCGAGGCGGAAGGGGACATCGAGTTGACTTCGGACGGGACCTGCGTCAACACGACCGAAGGCTGGCGCGAGATGCGGGTCGGCATCTACTCGAAGCGGCAGCGCGGGCCGGCCGCGACGCCGGACGAGTGGGACTCGCGCGAGCTGCCGGCGGCGGAAGGACGCGTGGCCTTCGCGGCGATCGAAGACAGCGAGCGTTTCGGCAGCCGGTGGGACCAGTGGGCGGCCCGCCTGGGAATCCGGGATTATTCGCGGATCCATTTTCTGGCCGACGGCGCAAAGTGCCTGTGGGAGGAACTCCGCAAGAACCTGATCGGCGCGACGGGGACGCTCGACATCTACCACGCTCAGGAACACATCGCCGCGGCGGCGAAGAGCGTCTTCCCGGACCCCGCGCAAGCCGCCGGCTGGGAAGCGGACACGTGCGCGGCGCTGCGAAGCCTCGGACTGGCGGGCGTGGAAGAGCAAGTGCGTTCCGCGCTCGACGGGACGGGTCCGTCGGGACGCAAGGCGCTGGCGAGCCTTCGAGGTTATCTCGGCAATCACGTCGACCATCTGAACTACCGGGCCCGTCTTGCGGAAGGACGATCGATTGGAAGCGGACAGGTGGAAGGCGCCTGCAAGCACATGATCGGACGTCGCCTGAAACAAACGGGAGCACGCTGGCGAATCCGCCGCGTCAACCGCATGGCCGGCCTCTGCTGCTGTCTCTACAGCCACAACTGGGACGCCTACTGGACGACGCTGGGTGTCTGACGCAGAAAACCACTCCCACGCCCAACGGCAACGATTTCGCCCCGTGCCGTTGAAGCGTTCGGCGGTGATCGTTAGACTGCCCGGTTCGCGCTGATTCCGGAATTCTGATCTCTGAATCCGTCGGTGATGGAATGCCTGTTCTGAGCAAGAGTTATCTGGCGAAGAAGGAAGAAGTCGAGCCCCAGTGGTTCGTCGTCGACGGGGACGCCCAGATCGTGGGCCGCCTCGCCGTCCAGATCGCCACCGTTTTGATGGGCAAGCACAAGCCCGGCTACACGCCGCACGTCGACACGGGCGATTTCGTCATCGTCACCAACGTCGACCGGATCTGCTTCACCGGCAAAGACCTGAAGCACCCGCGGCATCCTTACTTCACCAGCAAGATGGCGAAGAAGGAATACGCGAACTTCACCGGCTACGCGGCCGGTCTCCGGATTCGCACGGCGGCCGAAATCTGGGAGCGATTCCCGGATCGCATCCTGCAGGAAGCCGT
>DASZPS010000019.1:0-33113 GCA_035549955.1 Lacunisphaera sp.
TGGGGGTTCGTCGAGGTGGGAATCGACGACACCGGGCAACAAAAAAGGCGCCCCGGTGAAGGGGCGCCTTGAAGGAAGCGGAAGCGGGGTCGCTTAGAACTTCACGCGGACACCGGCGACGATGCGCCAGCGGGCGTCGGTGTTGTTCGGCAGGAACTGCGAGGCGGCGGGGAGAACGACGTTGTTGTTGGCGTCAATCGAGACCGTCGGGATGAGGCGGCCATCGGCGCCGTAGGTGGCATTGCCGAGCACGCGGTTCTGGTTGCTGTTGGAGGTATTGGCGCCGAGCGTTTCGACATAGTTGAACATGTCGTCGCTCAGCCAGCTGCCGAAGTTGATGAAGTCGGCGAAGACTTCGACGCCCACCGGACCCATCACCTTGACTTCCTGCGAGAGGTGCAGGTCGAGGCGGTTCTGCCAGGGACCGATGAAGGCATTGCGGGGGGCGTGCGAGCCGGCGTACTTGCTGAGGCCGCTGCTGTTCAGGAACGCGAAGTAGGCGTTCTGCTGGGCCGACGTCATGCTGGCGAAGTTGAACCGGGGGTCGTTGGCATCGACCGGCACGGAGAGGGTGTCGTTGGCGCTGTTGCCGTCGAAGTTCAGGTCACCCGAATAGACGTAGCTGTAGGGCTGGCCGCTGCGGCCCTCGTAGTAGAGGCTGGCGACGGTCTTGTAGCGCTTGAAGTAGCTGAACTCCTTGCTGAAGGTCAGCTGGATGCGGTCGCGGATTTCATAGTCCGAGCGGCTTTCCTCCACCTCGCCCTGGTTGAAGACGATGTTGAAGGCGTACTGCGAGCTGGCCGTGGAGCTGCCGGCGGGCTGGGCTTCCGTGGCCCGGCCGCGGGTGTAGGTGGCGTTGAAGGCCCAGCCATCCTTGAACGGACGGTCGAACGCGAACGCGATGTAATCGGACTGGCCGACATCGGCGTTGCTCAGGCGCAGGCCACGGGAGAAGGCCGTGCTGAACGTGTTCACAAGGCCGCCGGAGGTGCCGAGCGGAACCAGGGTGGTGTTGGTGGCGCTGGTGAAGCGGCGGAAGTAGGTCCGGTTGTCCGCACCCTTGCCGCCGGGGACCAGGTTGATGTTGGAGTAGAACAAGCCCTCGAGGACGTCGGTGTGGATCCACTCGACGCTGAAGGTCGAATCCAACTTCGGCAGCTTCATGTCGACGGCGAGGTTGCCGCGCAGGTTGGTCGGCAGCTTCAGGCCGTCGACGAGGAAGGCCACGTCGCCGCCGCCGGTGGTCGCCGTGGTGGTGCCGAGCGGGTTGTTCGGGTCGAATTTGTAGACGGGATCGGTGTCGGCGAACGTCCCGTTGAGGTACTGGGCGAGGGTCGGCCGGGCGGTGGAGCCGGTGAAGGTGCGGGTGAAACGGCCGAAGCCGGCATTGCCGTAGGAATTGGAAATCCAAACCCAGGGATTGCGGCCGAGGAACACGCCGGCGCCACCGCGGATCTGGACCTTGCGGTCGTTATCCACGGAGTAGTTGAAGGCGAAGCGGGGAGCGAGGCGGCTGGTGCCATCGATCGTGCCGTCGTTGCGAACGCCGAAGGCGGTGAAGAAGGCCGGATTGTTGGTCGGCGCGATCGGGCTGCCCAGGGCATCGTAACGGAGGCCGAAGGCGAGGCTGAGCCGGTTGCTGGGTTCCCATTTCACCTGGCCGAACCAGCCGGTTTGCTCGAAGGTGCTGATGTCGGTGCCGGGGAAGCCCGACGAAGCAACGTTGCGCTGGAAGGCGAGCGGCGTGTCGTTGGCCAGGTTGAACGCCGAGCCCGTGTAGTTATAGACGAACCGCCCATAGGAACCGTTGCGGAAGAGATTCTCGAAGTCGGTCTCCTCGTGATCGAAGCCGGCCTTGAACGTGTAGTCGTTCCAGTTGTAGGTGGCATTGCCGCTGAAGGCGGTGGAATTGCTGATGACGCCGTTGCCCATGCTGCTGAAGTCGGTGCCGATCAGGAGGGCGTCGTTGGTGCTGATGGCCGTGCCGGTGGTGGAAGTGCCGGGCACGCCGAGAATGACGACTTCGGGGAAATTCACCGGGGTCGAGCGCAGGGAGGTCGAGTCATTCTTGGAGTAGGCGAGTTCGGTCCGGAGGTTCGGCGTCCAGTTGCTGAAGAGCTGGGAGGCCCAGACCTTTTCCTCGACCGCCAGGTTATAGGACTTGGAGCCGACGAAGGTCGTGACGCCGTTGGTGAACGAAGGCGCGGGGCTGATCGACGGGAATGTCGAGGGTGCGCCCGTGCTGTTGAAGTCCGGGTTGAACGGCTGGTTGCCAACCGTCTCGCTGTAACGGACCGAGAGGCGGTGATCCTTGGTGATATTCCAATCGAGCTTGGCCAGTTTCTTCTCATCCTCCTGCAGGGCGGACCCGGCGGCGCCAAACGAGCCGAGATTGGGGCTGCCGGGGAGGGCGGAGATCTGCGTACCCAGGGCGGTCAGGAACGCGCTGTCGGGGTTGAAGCCGGCATTGGTGGGGCCACCGGAAGGATTGCTGAACTTCTCGTAGTTCAGGAAGAAGAACAGGCGGTTCTTGATGATGGGTCCGCCGAGGGTCGCACCCCAGGTGCGTTCATAGAAGGTGGCGGGCCGCTTGCCGATGTTCGTGCCGGAAACGTCCTTACCCTGCCACTTGTCCGAAGTGTAGAGATAGTAGGCCGAGCCATGAAATTCGTTGGTGCCGCTCTTGCTCACCACGTTGACCGAGGCCCCGGCGAAACCGCTTTGGGTCACGTCATACGGGGTCAGCGAGATGCTGAAGTTCTCGACGGCATCGAGGGAGAACGGGTTCTTGAGGGAGAAGAGGCCCGAGCTGGCGAGGCCGAACTGGTCGTTTTGGCGGGCGCCATCGATGGAAATCGAATTATAGCGGTTATTCATGCCCAGCGCGGTGATCTGGGGGAAGGCGCGGACGGTGACGAAGGGGTTGGTCTTCATCATGTCGGCAAAAGAGCGGGTGGAGGTCGGCTGGTTCAGCACGCCGCGGTTGCTGAGAACCGAGCCGGCGCCGGTGGCGTTGGAGTCGAGGTCGTTGACGTCGGCCGTGGTCACCAGCTTTTCCAGCTGCAGGACCTCGCTGGCCGCATAGAGCATCACATCGGTGTCCTCACCCAGGCCGGTCTGCACACCCTCGAGGGATTTCACGGTGACACCGGAGGCCGAGGCGGAGACGGTGTAGGGGCCGCCGACGCGCAGGCCGGAAACCTTGAAGCGGCCGTTGTCGCCGGTGATCGCGGTGTAGGTCGTGTTGGTCGGTTCGTGCACGACGGTGACAGACGCTCCGCTGACGGGCTTGCCGGTGTTATCGAGCAGCGTTCCGGTGATACCGCCGGAAACGACGCCCTGGGCATGGGCGGCGGGCACAAGGAGCACGGCCAGGGCCGTGACGGCAGTGAGGACTAACGATTTAATGAACGATTTTTGCATGGTGTGATGCAGTTTAGGTTTTAGGCAGGTGACCCTACAATTTGAACGAAGCGGAGCGAACGACTCGGCTGTGTCATAGTCAAGCATTCAACCCCCGCGTTTCTGGATCCGTGGGCGGAAGTTTCACGGTCGTAACTTCGTTCAAGCAACGCAGGTTAATACCGACGTCTGCTGCTCATTTCATGCCAGCGATGGGACCATAATCGGTGGCTGCTGCTTTCACCCAGCGTGCGGTTGGCGAGGATAAATACCGCGACCTCCCTGGGCCGATTCCCATGGCAAAATGCTTTCGGCTCGCACCCTGGCTTCGTGGCCGTTTGGCTGCGGCCATGGCCGCCACCGTCTATCCACCCCGGGAGGAGTTTGCCAATCGCGTAACGCACGGGCTGGGGGCGGTCTGCAGTGTGGCGGGACTGACGCTGCTGGTGGTCTGTTCCGCGCGAAACGGCGATGCCTGGCAGGTGGTCAGCACTGCGGTATTTGGCGCGACCTTGGTCCTGCTCTACACGGCTTCGACGCTCTATCATAGCTTTCGGGGAGAACGCGCGCGGCTGCTCCTGCGGAAATTCGACCATGCCGCGATTTTCCTGCTGATCGCGGGCACCTACACACCGTTTACGCTGGTGACCATGAGAGGTCCATGGGGCTGGAGCCTATTTGGCGTGGTGTGGGTCCTGGCGGTAGCGGGGATTGTATTGAAATTCTGGTTTGCCGGGCGCTTCCGGTTGATGTCCACGCTGCTTTATCTGGGAATGGGCTGGCTGGTGCTCTTAGCGATCAAGCCGCTGATGGCGGTTCTTCCAGCCGGAGGTTTGCAGTTACTGGTGGCGGGCGGGTTATGCTACAGTGGCGGGGCGGCTTTCTACCTCTGGCAGCGGCTTCCTTACCATCACGCGATCTGGCATCTGTTCGTTTTGGGTGGAAGTGCCTGCCACTGGGCGGCGATTTTCTGGTATGTGGCGCCGGGATCCGGATAGGCAAGGCTGACACGATTTCGGGGATGACGGCGATGCTGTGGTTGCCAAGCGCCTCGGAACTCCCCAAGGTGACGCCAATGAAAATCGCGATCATCGGCGCCGAGAACGTGAGTAGTTCGCTCGGCCGGGTGTGGGCCAAGGCAGGGCACTACATCATCTTCGGGGTGCGAAATGCCCCGCAGGTGCAGGCCGGCCGGACCAACGCACCGATGCCGGGGATCGGAGTTGGCACCGCGATCATGCCCCTGCTCGATGCCGCGATGAAGGCCGACATCATTGTCCTGGCCTGCCCGTGGCCCGCAGTGGAAGACACCATCAAGGCGTTGGGGGACCTCAGTGGCAAAATCGTGATTGATGCCACGAATCCTCTCACGCTCGCAGGTGATGGCAGCCTCAGCCTCGCGGTTGGTTCGACCTCGTCCGGTGCGGAGGAAATCGAGCGCCTCGCGGGCGGTTCGATGGTGGTGAAAGCCTTCAACATTTACGGCCCGGAGAACTACGCGAATTCCGAATACCCGAACACGGGCGGCCTGAAGCCCGTGATGTTTTACTGCGGTGACAACGACGATGCGAAGGCCAAGGTGCACCAGCTTGCCGCCGACCTCGGCTTCGAACCGGTGGACACAGGCGGGCTCGGCATGTCACGCAGCCTCGAGCCGCTGGCGTTATTGTGGATCCGTCTCAGCATCCGCGACGGTCGTAATCCGAACTTCGCCTGGGCGCGCCTGACGCGATAGAGGCGCTTCGCGGTGTTGGGAGTCTGGAGCCGAGAGCCAGGTGACGTCTGGTTCGGCCGATTGCGAGATTCAGTTACCCGGGTCCTTTGGATCGAGCGTCGGACTCCCAGCCCCCAGCTTCAATCTCTTGCTCCTCGCCCTCAACAAGCCCTACGGAGTGCTGTCGCAGTTCACGCCGGAACCGGGTTCGCGCTGGCGCACGCTCGCGGATTTCCGACTGCCACGTGACACGTACTCACTGGGGCGGCTCGACGCCGATTCCGAAGGCCTGCTGCTTTTGTCCGACGAGCCGGGGCTGAACTCGCGCTTGCTGGACCCCGCGGCCGGCCACCGGCGGGAATACTGGGTGCAGGTTGAGGGTGTTCCCGACCCCGCTGCACTCCGCCAGCTGGCGGGCGGGGTGAAAATCGGCGGCGATGTCACGCGACCCTGCGACGTGCGTCGGCTCGATCCCGCCCCGGAGCTGCCACCGCGCGTTCCGCCCATTCGCCTGAGGAAAACCGTGTCCGACAGCTGGCTGGCGCTTGAGCTGACCGAGGGCAAGAATCGCCAGGTGCGCCGCATGACCGCGGCCGTGGGTCATCCAACCTTGCGCCTGGTCCGGGTGCGGATCGGGCAATTCCAGCCCACCGACCTAGCGCCGGGGCAGTGGCGGGAGTTGACCGCGGCCGAACGAAAGCAGGTGTTCGCCTAGACTAGCCGCGCGGCGAAACGCGGAGAACCGCGTCAAGAAGTGCGCGGGAGGATTTGTTCGATCAAGCTGGCCGCAATCTCGGCGGTGGTTTTCCGCGTGGGAATCTTCGCGCTGAACGTCGCGCTGCCAAAGGGCTGGCCGGACTTGCGGTCCTTCATGGTGATCTGGAGGTAAACCAAATGGTCGCCGAAGTCCCACGTCCAGTGGTCCTGGTAGGAAACAATGGCCACGGTTTCGTCGGGCATCATCGTCAGCGGCCCGGTTTCGGCCTGCAAACCCCGGGCGGTGAGCGCCGCCACGATCTGTTGGTTGAGCCCATGGTTGTCGTTTGCGTTGGCGATGACGAAGAAATGACGGACCCCGGTCAGGCTGCGGTTGCGGTCGACGTGGGTCTCGTATGAAGCGCAACCGGCAAACAGCGACACGACGACCAGCAGGGCCACGGACGGAAGGAAGCGATTCATTGCCCTGTCCTCCCAAGGTTGGCACCGGTAGACAATCGCAGAATCAGCGGGCCACCGGGCAGACCGGCCCGCCGCGACGCGGGGCCTCCACCCAATCACAAGGTCGCGAAGATGGCGCGGAGATGGGACGGGAAGATCGGCTTCGGCAGAATATGATCCACCTTGTGGCGCCGGTAACCCTCGTCCACCTCGGTGCTCAGCTCCGAGCTGAACACGATGATCTTGCCCGGAAATTTGAGGGCGCGCAATTGACCGACGAGTTCGAGCCCCGTGATCGTCGGCATGTGATGATCGGTGATCACCACGTCGTAGGCCGCGAGATCCTTCGAAAGGATATCCAGGGCGATTTGGCCGTCCGCCACGGAGTCGACGCGATGGCCATCGCGGCCGAGGACGATCTCCAGCAGTTGGCGCAGCTCGCGCATGTCGTCGGCATAGAGCACCCGCAATGATTTCGGGCTCTCGGGTTCGTTGGCCTGGGCGATGGTCGGTGAGGTCATCACGGGGTGAGAGTGTGGTACCACTTCAGATGGCTTTTGTCGCCGTTGGTTCTGTGAAAAAACCCTGCAAATTGGGTCAGCCCTTGAACGTACAAAAGTCGTCAAGGCCGCACGGGACCGCCCGCGAGCGGCGGCCGACGCCACACCACGCCAGCCTTGGATGGGCCGGTCGCGGGAAATCGGACTAACGGTCCCGTGAGGCCGGGGCCGCATCGCCGGCAACTCGCGGACTAAGCCAAAAGCTGAGGTGGTCCGCGCAAGCCTTTTTTGCAGGTTTTCAGACGCCGGTGGGCAAGGGAGACCGCCGCCTGGTGAGGGCGGCGAGGTAGTGGGTGTCGTCGTAAGGCACGTTGTCCTTCCAGCAGCGCCAGAGGATGCGCACCCACTTGAAGGCGAGTGCGCGCAGGATTGCGTGGTGGCCTTTGCCTGCCGCCTTTTGCTTCAGGTAATATTGCTTGGCCCACCCGCAGCGGGGCACGGTCTGGCCGGCCCACTCCACCAGGCTTTGGCGCAGGAACTTCGGGGCGGCCCAACGCCAGTGCACCCACAGCCGCCCCTGGCTGCGTTCGCGCACCGGCGCCACCCCGGCATACTTTTGGAGGGAGGCCGCGTTGGGATACCGCTCGGTGCGTTCGCCAAAGAGCGTCAGCAGGCGAGGCGCGAGCACCGGGCCCGCGCCGGGCAGCGATGCGAAGATCTTCGCCTTGGGATGAGCGGCGAAGGCTTGGGCAATGGCCTCATCGTGGACGGCGATGTGGCGGGCGAGCACCTCGAGCAAATCGAGCAGCCGGGCCAGCTCCAGGGCGGCCGGACGCAGGATCGCCTCGTCGGTGGTGATCGCTCGGGCCTGCTCCACGAGCGCCACGCGCTCCTCGATCCGCTCGGCCGAGCGCACGTTGTGCCGGCGATAGAACTCGCGCAGCCGGGTCGGCCCCGCCTGTTGCACCCTCTTTAATGAGGGGAAGCGACGCAGGAAGGCCAGGGCGAGCGGGGCGGAAGGGTCCTCGCCGATCAAGGTGAGCGCCTGAGGGAAGACGCGCTTGAGCCGGGCGATGAGCTCGTTGACCAAGGCGGTGCGTTGATCGACCGCGCCCCGGCGCTGCTCGACCAAGGCGGCCAGCTCGCGGGTGGCGGGTGTGTCCGGCAGGAATGGCGTCAGCCGCTCGCGATGCTGGCGCAGCAGCGCGAGGATGGTCTCCGCATCGGGCCCGTCGTCCTTGGCCCCGGAGGGGGCAAAGGCCAGGCGAAAGCGCGCGCTGGTGGCCGGGTGGATCGGATAGATCGTCAGCCAGGCGGCTTGTTCCAGCAGCGCGTGCAGCAGACCGTTTCGCCCGGCCTCGATGGCGAGCGCGACGGGCCGGCCGCCGCAGGCCTCCCGCAGTCGTTCCAGCCACTCGTGCAGCGCCTCGGGCGTGGCGGGCAGGCTGCCGCGGTGCAGCGGGGTGTCATCGTTTTTTTGCCAGGCGAACGAATGGGTCGTGTCGCCCCAATCCAAGGCCACGAGGGCCGCGTAGTCGGTGGGTGTTTGCATGTTTTTTTGGGGTTGGCGGGCCCGGGCTGCAGATCGTATCGCTTGGGTCGTCGGTGACGCCGGTAGCTGAGTATGCATGGCCGTTCCCGATGCCTTCCGGTCGCGGGCGATTGCTTGGCTAATATTCCTCGCGGGAATGGACTCATCAGTCGTCCCGCGACCGGTCGGCAAATTAGGTGCCGACCCTGCCCCGGTCAGCTCTGAAACATCCCGGGATCCAACCCAAGACCTCAGTTCCGGGCGGGGAGGGGCTGTCGCCCCTCCCCGGTACCCCTCCCCAAAATCTTGAATTTATGGTCAGCGGAACACCGATACGTAACCATGCAATAGAAGATGGAGCTACTTGACTCCACGGCGCTGGCTCGGAGCGGCTTCGCCGCAACGCGCTGGGGTCAACGCGTTCCACCACTTGGTGGTCGGCGATTTCCACATCGCCGATAAGGACCCACGGGGCGGGTGAAACTGGCGTCGGTGTCGAGACCGACGCCCACCTATTGAATTGTTCCGGCTTAGAAAAACTTCTTCGCCTTCTCGAAGAAGCTGCGGGATGTCGGCTCGTCCGCGTCACCGCAAGCGTGCGCGAAATCCTCCAGCTTCTTCCTCTGCTCCGAACTGAGCGACGTCGGCACTTCAACCTGGACCCGGATGAGCTGGTCACCCTGCGGGCCGCCGCGCAGGGGCGGCATGCCCCGCCCCCGCAGGCGAAACGTCGTTCCCGACTGGGTGCCCGCCGGAATCTTCAAACTCGCCTTCCCTTCCATGGTCGGCACGGAGATCGTTCCCCCCAGGGTCGCGAGCGTGAATTTGATCGGCATTTCGCAAAACAGGTCGTCTCCCTGGCGCTCGAAGACCTCGTGCTCCTTCACGTGGATCACAATGTAGAGGTCGCCGGCCGAGCCGCCCATCACTCCCGCCTCGCCATTGCCGGTGGAACGAAGCTTCGAACCCGTATCCACTCCGGGCGGGATCTTGACGTTGATCTTGGCCGTCTCCTGAACGCGGCCTTCACCGGAACACTTGGCGCAAACCTTCTCAAAGCGGGAGCCCGAACCATGACAGGTGGGACAGACTTGCCGGACATGGAAGAACCCCCGCGAGGTCGTGACCTGCCCCGCACCGCGACAGGTGGGGCAGGTCGATTTCTTGGATCCGGGCTCGGCACCCGAGCCATGGCAATGTTTGCATTCACCCAGGCGGCGGAAGGAAATCTCCTTCTCCACCCCGCGCGCCGCTTCCTCGAGGGTGATTTCCAAATCGTAGCGCAGGTCGGACCCGCGGCCCGCGCCGCCCTCACCGTTGCCACTGCCACCGCCGAAGAACTCGTCGAAGATTCCGCCCCCGCCACCCCCGCGCTGGCTGAAGACCTCGCGAAAGATGTCGAATGGATCATGGAACCCACCGCCACCGCCGCGCGCGCCCCCGCCCGGTTGCTGGAAAGCCGCATGACCATAGCGGTCATAGGCCGCGCGCTTCTCGGGATCCTTCAATACCTCGTAAGCTTCGGAGACTTTCTTGAACATCTCCTCCGCCTCCTTGTTGCCGGGGTTCTTGTCGGGATGGTACTGGACCGCCTTCTTGCGGTAGGCCTTCTTCAATTCCTCCTCACCGACGCCTTTCGCAACGCCCAGCAACTCGTAGTAATCCTGTTTTTGTCCGGCTGCCATGGCTTAGCCTTTCCCCTCCGCCGTTTTGGCCCGTCCGCTGGAAACAACGACTGACGCGGGGCGCACCAGGCGGCCGTTCAGCGAATAACCCAGGCGCACCACCTGGCTCACCTTCTCCTCCGGTACTTCGGAGCTTGGTTGGTGCGAAATGCAATCATGCTGATTGGGATCGAATGGCTGACCTTGGGGATTGATTTCCTTCAGCCCGTGCTTGGCCAGCGCAGCCTTGAATTGCTCCAACACAAGACCGACGCCATCCACGATGGCCTTCACATCCGTTTGCTGCCGTGCGGCGGCCAGGCCAAGGCTCAGGTTGTCCAGGATCGGGATGATATCTTCGACCACATTGGCCGCGGCAAATTGCCGCAGTTCGTCTTTCTCCCGAATCGTCCGCTTGCGGAAATTCTCGAGGTCGGCCACGGCGCGCATGTAACGGTCGTAATTGGCCGCGGCCTCTTTTCTCGCGTTGGCGAGAAGTTCATCCAGCCCCGGAATCGCTGCGACCGGCGGCGGAGTTGCCTCGGCAGTCGCGGGTGCCGGCGTCGGCGTGGGATTCGTGGTTTCAGTCTGGCTTGCTTCGCTCATGATAGGGAACTGGCGACGTTACCTGATAGATTCCGTTAATCAAGCGAGCTGAAATTTTCGGTCACCAGCACCTCGGCCTCCACCCCCGCCACGCCGGCAAATGACCCGGCATAAGGCAGTAGCACATTGTCTCCCGCCGCCAGTGTGCCTTCCGGCGAGACGAGTTGGCCCGAAACGATCGACAATATCCTCGCCTGCTCGCCCGCGCGAAATTCCATCTTTTCACGCGCCGCCAGACGATGGCGCGTGATCCGGAATTCGTGGCAGTCGGCGAGCAACGTTGTTTTCCCGGCTGGATGAACCAGTTGGGGCGTACCCGCCGTGTTGGCCGCGAGCGAAGCCATCGATTGCTCCACATGCATGGCCCGCGGTTTGCCGTCCAAACCCACGCGTCCCCAGTCGTACACGCGATAAGTCGTGTCCGAGTTCTGCTGGATTTCGAGGATCAGGTTGCCGCCGTCGATGGCGTGCATCACGCCGCTGCGAATCAACAACGAATCACCCGCGACGGTTGGCAGGCGGTGCACCAAGGTTTCAGCGGTATTGTTCTCAAGCGCAGCCCGGAATGCCGCCACATCCACGCCCGGCTTGAGGCCGGCCAGCACCGCGGCACCGGCTTCGGCCCGCGCCACATACCAGTTTTCGGTCTTGGGTTCGCCCCCCAGCTGGGCCGCTACCGCGGCGGGCGGATGTACCTGCAGGCTGAGGCGCTCGCGACAATCCAACCACTTCACCAGGATCGGAAACGGCCGCTTCGCCGGCCATCGCGGCCCCATGATTTCCGCGCCGCCGCCGGCGATCAACCCTCGCAACGATTTGCCCGCGAACGGTCCATCCGCCACGATCGATTGCGCCTCTGGCCGGTCAACCAACTCCCAGCTCTCACCGATCGGCCCCGCGCCCGGGATCTTCCGGCCGAGAAACGCCTCCAAGCCCCGGCCGCCCCACACGCGTTCCTGATAGATTGGACTGAAGCGGAAAAATGGTGTCATTTGTTGACGGCAAATGCTTTGCGCAGATCGCGGCGGGGGCTTTTACTTGACCCTCCGACCCGATGAACCTGCAATTAATTTGGTCACTCACTTGAAATGCGCAAAGCGGAGAGTTCAAATCCAAAGGAAAAGGATGTCCCCTCGTTCGAGGGTCCGCGGCACCGGCCGCACTGGCTCGCCGCATTCACCTGCCTTGTGGTGGGAATCCTGCTTTCCGTGGCACTGCTCGACTACGAACCCGGGCAGAGCATCCAGAACACGACCAATCCGACCAGCGTGAACCTGGTCGGTGTGATTGGCGCCGAATTCACCTTCTGGTCCTACAATCTTCTCGGTGCGTCGACCTGGCTCCTGCCGATCTTCCTGTTTTGGATGACGTACATTTATCTGCGCAGCGCCCGCAGCCTCACGGGCACGCGCCTGTTCGCCATGGCCTGCTGCATCGCTGCCTTTTCGCCGCTGATGGCGATGCAATTAACGGTCTTTACGAGCAAGGACCTCTTTACTGCAGGCCCGGGCGGCCAGCTGGGCGCCTTCATTTACCTGACCGTGTTGAAGGACAGCATAGGCGTCTTTGGCTCCGCTCTCATCCTCGGGACAATTTACCTCGTCGGGATGCTGTTCATCTTCACGCGCGACATCGCGGCGGAGATCGCGCGATTGATGAACAACTTCACCGAGTGGCGCCAGAAGCGCGCCGCGCTCAGGGCCGCGCGCCTGGATGAAATGCGGAAACAACGCGAGGATGCCGCCAAGGCGAAACTGGCCGCCGCCACCGCGGCGACAACGTCCACCGCGCCCATCCTCCACGCCGGCACGTCAAAGAAAATGGTTGTGCCCAAAGGCGAGGATCCGCTCGCGGAGACGGCCAAGGCCGGAACGGCCCCGCCCATGAAGGCTGCGCCGGAGCCGGTGGTTCCCGCCAAGCCCGCCGCCCCGGCGAAGGCCACCGCGACGAAGCCTGCGACGGAGAGCAAACCAGCCACGGATACGAAGCCGCTGGCGGTCGCCGCGGGCAAGATCGAGCTCAACATCGTCAAACCCGAGGAAACCAAGAAGGCCAAGGTCACCCTTCCCCAGAGCGACGACAAGGACTACGAATTCCCGCCGCTCAAGCTCCTGCGCGAACAGGTCAAATCGGAAAGCAATAGTGAGGAAGAACACCGGCAGAACGCCGAGAATTTACTTCGCATCCTCAGTGAATTTGGCGTCGAGGTCACCCTCGGCGAAATCCACGTCGGCCCCGTCATCACCCGATACGAAGTCGTCCCGGCCGCCGGCGTGCGGGTCGAGAAGATCTCCGGCCTCGACAAGAACATCGCCCTCGGCATGCGCGCCCAGTCCGTCCGCATCCTCGCCCCTATTCCCGGCAAAGCGGCGGTTGGCGTCGAGGTTCCGAATCAGAAATCCACCCCGGTCGGCATGCGCGAGATCCTTGAAAGCGAGGACTGGGTGGGAGCCAAGGCCGAGATACCGATCGCCCTCGGCAAGGATGTGTCGGGCAAACCCCTGGTCTCCGATCTCACCAAGATGCCGCACCTGCTCATCGCCGGTGCGACCGGCTCGGGCAAATCCGTCTGCATCAATTCCATTGTCGCCTCCATCCTCTATTCGAAGAGCCCGAAGGACCTCCGGCTCATCATGGTCGACCCCAAGGTCGTTGAACTGAAAGTCTTCAATTCGCTTCCGCACATGCTTATCCCGGTCGTCACCGAGCCAAAAAAGGTGCCGGGCGCGCTCAAGTGGCTGCTCAGCGAGATGGAGCAGCGCTACCAGATCTTCGCCAAGGTCAACGTCCGCAACATCGTCGGGTTCAACAACCGGAAGAAGGATCCCAAGGGCGCCGAATTCCCCCCCGCCGAACAGCAGGCGGAGCTGGAGGGCGTCACCGAGGAAATCGAGATTCCCGACCGGTTGCCATACATCGTCGCCATCATCGACGAACTGGCGGACCTCATGATGGTCAACCCGGCCGAGATCGAGACCTCGATTGCCCGTCTCGCCCAGCTGGCCCGCGCCGCGGGCATTCACCTCATCATCGCCACCCAGCGGCCGTCGGTGAACGTCATCACCGGCGTCATCAAGGCCAACCTGCCGTCGCGCATCGCCTTCCAGGTCGCGTCGCAGGTGGACTCGCGCACGATCCTTGACACCAAAGGTGCGGACACGCTGATCGGCCGCGGTGACATGCTTTTCTCGCCGCCCGGCAGCTCGCGCCTCGTGCGCGCCCAAGGCGCCTTCGTGGCGGACGAGGAGGTCATGGACCTGGTCGAATTCCTCAAGCGCAACGGGCCCCCGCAATATGCCCAGTCGGTCCAACAGCAGATCGACCGGGCGGCCAAGGAGGACGACGAGGACGGCGACGACGTGGGCGATGACGAGGATATGGGCGACGACGGCGAGTTGTTCGCCCAGGCCTACGACGTGCTCAAATCCACCCGTCGCGCGTCCACTTCGATGATGCAGCGCCGGCTGCGCATCGGCTACAACCGCGCCGCCCGCATCATGGACCTCATGGAGCAAAAGGGCATTGTGGGCCCCGAGAACGGTTCGTCGCCGCGTGAAATTCTGGTCGATCTCGACACCTATCAGCCCTGAGCGCGAAATAGACTTTCAAAAACCCGCCAAACCGACTTAACCAATCAACATGCAGACCATCGGCGAACGACTTGAGGAGGCTCGCAAGCGCAAGGGCATCTCCATCCGCGAGGCGGCCGAAACCACCAAGATTCGCAGCGACTACCTGCAGAAATTCGAGGCCAACTCCTTCTCGATTGACCTGCCGCCGCTCTACATCCGCGGGTTCGTGCGCAGCTATGCGCGCTTTCTCGAACTGGACGCCGAACGTTTCGTGAGCGACGTGGACGCCGCCCTCGCCCGCGAAGGCAAACCCCAGCGCCGCGAAACCCGCGAGGCCCTCGGCCGGGTGGAATTCGGCAGCGAGGCCCGGGCGGCCGATGCCGGTGAACCGCCCGCCGCCGGTGGGCGGCCGGCCACCGACCAGGCGCTCCTGATCAAGTTCGGCCTGCTCGGCGGCGGCGCGCTGGTCGTCATCGTCGTCATCATCCTTTTGATCAACGTTGTCTTCAAGGGCACGCCCGCGAAACCGCCCGCGCAGCCGGTTGCGCCGCCCGCCGTGGTCCAGGCCGAACCGGCCCAAACCCTCACGCTCACCGCCACCGACACGGTGCGGGTCAAGGTCACGCAGCTCCTCGATGGCGCCGTCCTGCTGGACAACATCACGCTCGCCCGCGGCGAGACCAAGAGCGTCAAGAAGCTGGGCGGCCTGCGCATCACGGTCGAGGACCGCACGAAGCTGCGCATGGAAGTAAACGGCCGCAGTTACGAAATCCCTCCCCTCCAGAGCGCCGATACCAAATTCGGATACTTCAACCTGGAGTGACGGACGTTGGTCTGTCCGGGCGCAAGGCCAATGGCGGTCCCAGGACTTCGCGCAGGATAAACGCGCGGCGCAAGGCGGCGGGGCTGTGCAAGTCTTCGAGCACCGTGAGGCGCGTCGCTGCCCGAACTTCCGTGGCATGATCGGCTGTCGCCAGCTCGAATCCCCGACGCCTTGCGGCCGCCGCCTTTAGCACTTCGGCCTCCTGAAGCTTTTCCAGCAGGGAGGCCTGTTCCTCGAGGATCTCCGCCTGCCGCCGGGCCTCGACCCGGGTGGATTCCCTTGCCGGCGTCGGGGACTTGGTCACCTCGCGCACGAGGGGGGGGACTGGGCTGGGATTCGGTTGCGATTGCTCCACCCGCTCCTCTGCCTGCTGTCCCGCCCGCTGCGCCTTCCGCCGCTCGATATCCTCGCGGATCCGGCGAGTCTGTTCAGCCAGATCCGGATCGCCAAAATCGCTGTCCCGCGCCGGTTCCTCACCGGCGTCGGAGCCGGGCATGCCCTCGTTCTTGCGCTTGAAGACCGCCTGGAACAACTGCGCCAGGACACCGACAATGACGACGGCCGCCCACAGGTGATCCAGCAGCCAGGAGATCCACTTCATCGGGAAGAGGTGATGGTGTTCTCGCTCAGTGAACGGTACGGCTCACTTCTTACCCTCGGGATGGGCGATGGAGCCGCGCATCGCGGTGTCGGACTGGATATTCTCCATCTTGTAGTAGTCCATCACTCCGAGCCGCCCCGAACGGAAGGCCTCGGCCATCGCCATCGGCACCTGGGCCTGCGCCTCGACCACCTTCGCCTGCATCTCCTGCACCTTGGCCTTCATTTCCTGCTCGAGCGCCACGGCCGCAGCGCGACGTATTTCCGCCTGCGCCTGGGCCATGTTCTTGTTCGCCTCGGCCTGGGCCTCCTGGAGCTTTGCCCCGACATTCTCACCCACGTCCACGTCGGCAATGTCGATCGAGATGATCTCAAAGGCCGACCCAACATCCAGGCCCCGCGCCAGCACTGTCTTGGAAATGCTGTCCGGGTTTTCCAAGACCTGCTTGTAGCTTTCCGCCGCGCCAATCGTGGTGACGATGCCCTCGCCGACGCGGGCGATGATCGTGTCCTCCTTGGCACCACCGACAAAGCGGTCGAGGTGGCTGCGCACCGTGACGCGGGCCTTCACCTTCACCTGAATGCCGTCCTTCGCCACGCCGTCGATGGTGGTGCGGCCGCTTTCCGGGTTGGGACAATCAATCACCTTGGGGTCTACCGAGGTGCGGACCGCCTCAACGACGCTCTTGCCCGACCCCTTGGTTGCAAGGTCGATGGCGCATGCCCGGTCCCAGTTCAGGACGATGCCGGCCTTCTGCGCGGCGATCAAGGCCTGGACGGTCGGTACGACGCTGCCGCCAGCCTGAAAATGTGAGGCCACCTGGTCGGCGCTTATCTCGATGCCGGCACGCACCGCAGTGATCCGGGCATCGACGACCATACCGTAGGGAATGCCGGCGAATTTCATGCCTAGCAACCGGCCCGGTCCCACGGGAGCGCCGTTAAAATAGGCGCGCACCCACGCGCCCACGAGGCTGAAGAACATCCCGGCAAGAACCAGGACGATAATGCCGACGACCACCACGAGGGCGATGACTAATCCATTCATATGCTTTGGTTTTTGATTACGATGAGACGAAAATTGTCGAGGCCGGTGACGCGCACGGAAGTGCCGCGAGCAAGCATCCCGGACCGCGAGAAGGCCTCGTAGCGCCGCCCCTGCAACGTGATGTAACCAGAAGGCGCCAGCGTGGTTTCCGCCTCTCCCACTTGGTCAACCACAGCCTGCAGGTCCGCCAGGGCCGGTTGGCTCGTCCCCCCCACCGTGGTGGACATGGTCAGGGAACGGGCCAGTCGGGTCCGCGGCAGCAAGACAAACTCCAGGTAGAGCGCGACCAGCACGAGCGCGATGGCGGACGCGAGTGCCAGCGTGCCACCGGCGGCGCCGAAGTTTGCAAAGGCGATGATGGCGCCAACCAGCATCGCCAGTCCCCCAATGATGCCCATCACCGCTCCCGGGAAGAACATCTCCAACGCCAGGAACGTCAGGCCTAAGACAAAGAAAATGACGACACCGGTCATGCTTGTTGGGTTTTTTCCACCTTCAGGCCGAAATCGGTGTGGCCCACCACCCGCACCGGGGTGTTGGCGGGCGCTGAACCCATTTCCAGTTTCGCTTCATAACGCCGGCCGTCCACCTCCACCTGCCCGCTCGGGAATAGACCCGTGACCGCGAGGCCGGTGCGACCCACAAGTCGTTCGAGCCCGCCGGCAGCCGCAGGTGCCATGCCGGCAACCTGCGCCGGCCCCGCCGGGGCCGCTTGGAGCGCCAAATGCCGGTAAAGCGGCGTGTTCGGCAGATACTTCATCGCGAGCGCGCCCAACACGACCGTGATTGCGAGGGCCAGCGCGAGATTGATCACCGGCTGCATCAGCATCGTGCCCGAGAAGTTTACCGCCATCGGCTGGTTCGGCCAATAATCCGCCCCGGCCCACACCAACGCGGCGAGCATGAAAATCACACCGGCCAGGGCCACCACCACGACGCCGGGGAAGAAGAAGAGTTCAGCTGCCACGAGCAGGATACCCACCACAAAAATGAGTGCAGGCTCGTGCCCCGACAATCCAGCCACGTAATTGCCTATGAAAACCAGCGCCAGAAGTATGATGCCGATCGTTCCCGGCCAGCCAAACCCCGGGGTCTTGAATTCGATGAAAAGCGCCAGCATCCCCAGTCCCATCAGGATGGGCGTGATCGCCGTGAGGTACTGCGCCAGTTCCTCGGACCAGGTGACCTTGAGTTCGACCTTTTCCACCCCCTGCCCGCCATATTTGGTCGCCAAAAGCGCATCCAGGCTCGTCGCGATGCCCGCGGCCAACAATGGAGTCGGGGGCTCACCGTAAAGCGTGATCGCCTTGTCCGCGGTCAGCGTGAGCAATTCACCTTTCGATTTGATGACCTTGTCATCGAGCTTCAGTTCGAAGTCGGGCAGCCGCATCGCCTTGAGGACGCTGGCCCGGCGGGGGTCCTGCCGGGAATAGGCTTCGATTTTGGCGCCAATGTAGCTGTCGACCTTCCGTTTCAAGGTCTCTGGCAGGTCGGCCCCGGAAGCTTGCACCACGTCGGCGGCCCCCATCACCCCTCGCGGGGCAAAGTAGATTTCGTCACTCACCGCCGCGATGATGGCGCCGGCGGAAATGGCCTCGTTGTTTACATAGGTGATCTTGCGGCCGGGAAACTTGTCCAGCGCTTCCATGATTTCGAGCATCACCTTGCCCTCACCGCCCGGCGTGTCCATGTCCAGGATCACCACGTCGGCCTTGCGTTCGATGGCCTCTTTCAGCCCGCGGCGCAGGGTAAAAAGGGTCGGAGAGTTGATCTCCTCCCTGACGGGGATCACAAATACCACGGTGCCCTTCGCGGGCGACGCCCCGGCCCGGAGGGCGGCCGGTTCTCCCGCCCGGGCGGGTAGCGTCAGGGCCAGCACCAAGGCGAACAGGGCGCCGATCGACTTGATCATGATCATGCAGTGTACGCCCTCAGCCCGTCCTAGCAAGCATCGCGAACTTACAATCGCCCCTCCGGTTTCAAGGCTGGAAAGCGCCGGGCGCGGCGATGTGGATAAATTATCTGACTTTGGCTTGGAACGGGCGGCGCATTCCGTTTTACCAAGGGGCAATGGAACGCATCCCGTATCTCGGGCACACAATATTCAAGTGGCAGGTCGGCGCCTCGTCCTTCCTCGCGCTGCCGGAGAAGGGCGCCCGGCTGATGAACTGGAACGTCACGCTCGGCGACGGCAGCGTGCGCGACATCATCTATTGGCCGGAAGTCGAGAACCTCGACAACATTGCCAGCGTGCGGGGCGGCAATCCCATCCTGTTTCCCTTCAGCGGGCGGACCTTCGACCGCGGTGAGATCTATCATTGGCGCGCCGAAGATGGCGTCCGCCGCCCGATGCCGATGCACGGGCTCGCCCGGCAGGGCCTTTTCCGGATCACCCGCCTCGATGAGGGGGGCTTTTCCGCGCAGTTCCTTCCTGATGAAGCGGCGAAGGCCGCCTACCCTTTCGACTATGAGTTCGTGGTCAGCTATCGGTTCGACGCGACCGCGTTGTTCGTGGAACTGCAACTGACCAACCATGGCCCGATCCCACTGCCCTGGTCGGCGGGGCATCATTTCTATTTCACGCTGCCTTGGAGTCCGCAGCGCACCCGGCGCAACTATGTGCTCGAGACCACCGCCACCAAGCACCTCCGGCGCGACGAGCAAGGCCAGCTCTATGCCGGCCCGCGGATTGGAACCCGGGAGACTTTCGACAACAAGGAACTCGTCGACCTGATCCATACCGGGCTGCGGCGCGAGGTCTTCGCGGTCACCGAGGCGGACACCGGCAGCCGGCTGCTCTTCCGCACCAGCATGGCTGGCAGCCCCAGCAAGGAACTCGCCGTCGTGACCTGGACCCAGGATGAGAAATCGCCGTACTATTGCGTTGAACCCTGGATGGGACCGCCAAACGCGCCCGAAACCAAGGTCGGCCTGCATCTCGTCGCCCCGGGCCAGACGCAGAAGTTCTACACCGAAATCAGCGTCGGTTGATTTCCGGGCGATTCGAGCCAAGTTACTCCATGAACTTTCCCTTTGCATTCATCGAGGGTATCGGCGGACCCGAGCTGCTGCTGATCATGTTCATCGTCCTGCTGCTATTCGGCGCGAACCGGCTCCCCGACCTCGCCCGCGGATTTGGCAAAGCCGTGCGTGAATTCAAGAAGGCCACCAGCGGAGTGGAGCAGGAAGTCCGCCGCGCCATGGAAGAACCCCCGCCGCCGCCCGCTCCCCGTCCCGCCGGAACCATCGGCCAGGGCGAGACGCCCACCGCCACCACCCCGCCACCGGGCGCGGAGTGACTCTCAGATGGACTCATGCCGCGAGGGACAGCTTTCCGAGAAAATTCGCACCCATAAATGGTGGGGCGTGTTGCTCCCCAACGCGCTGAATACACCCGCGGCGGAAGAAGCGCCCTGAAGAGCAGGTCGCTCCGCCTCGGTGGCATCATCCGGGCTCAGCCGAAGATATTCCCGCGGTTGAACCGCGACACGGCGATAGCCATCACCACCGCCGTGATACCGCCCAGCACGCCAAGGATCGGCAACAGTTCGACGAAGCTGGCGTTGGCCCACAGCACCTGGGTGAAACCCTCGATGGCCCAATAGACGATCGTCAGCTTGCTGAACTGCTGGATGAACTGCGGCATGATCGACACCGGAAACCACGCGCCGCCGAGCGCGCACATGAGCAGGATGACAAAGGTCGCCAGGCCACTGGCCGCCTCCTGCGAGGAAGTGATCGACGCGAGCAGCATGCCGAACGAGGTGCAGGCCGCGGCCGCAAACGCGCAGGTCAGGATCAGCAGGCCGGCGTGATGCTCCACGTCGATGCCGAAAAGCAGGCGCCCGCCGCAAAACAGCACCGTGAGCTGGATCACCCCGATGCAGATGCCGTAAATGAACTTGCTCCAGAGGATTTGCGCGCGGCTGACCGGGCCCGCCAGCAGGCGGTGGAATATCCCGTGGTCGCGCTCGTAGAAGAGCGCCGTCGCCGCGGCACTCAGGGCGAACAACAGGAATTGCATGGCCCAACCACCGACGAGCTGGGTCGCCCGCGGCGACTTCACGTCCTGCCCAACGACCTGCACGGAATCGATGCGGATGGCCCGGTTGACGAGGGAATCCCCGGTGCCGGAGTCGCCAGACCCGCCGGTGATCCGGCTCAGCCCGAAATCGCCCGCCTCGATCTGTTTCAGGATCTCATCGGCATTCCCGCCGAAGCTCCGCGCCACGTTGTCCGCCGTGGCGCGATTGAAGCGGGCCAGGGTTTCGGCCCCCACGATCCCGCGGCCGCGGGCAATCAGCGCCTGGCCGAGCAGTTGCGGCACGTTCGAGAAAATCGTCTTTTGCAGAATGCCATTGACCAGCTGGGTCTCGATCTCATTGCGCGGGTTCGTGTAGATCTTAAGGTGAAGACCAAAGCTCTTTTCGTCGAACAGGTCGGGGGGAATCACGACGGCAAATCGAAACGCGTCATCGTGCATCAAGGTTTGCAGGTCCTCCTCGCGCAATGGCCGTTCCACCTTGTCGGCTCCCGTGGTGGTCGTGACGACCCGGAAGGTCTTCTCCGCCTGCAGCGCCGCCACCAGTTTTTGGGCACCGGGATTGGCACTGGCATTGACCACCGCCAGCTTGATGCCGGTCGGCCCGCTGTCCTTGCCCCCGGTGAAGATGGTACCGAACAGCCAGATCAGCGCGAACGGCACGACAAACGTCAACGAAACCGCCGCCTTGTTGCGGAAGAAATTGGCGAAGTCCTTGCGGACGAGGACGAGGATGGTGCGCATGGGTCGGTTTACTCGCGGAGATTGCGGCCGGTCAGGTGGAGGAAGAGCGCCTCGAGCGTGGGGCGCTGGCTCGTGAAGAGCCGCGCCGGCAGGCCGAGCGACTCGGTCAGTTGGTAGAAACTCGACAGCTTGTAGCCGGAATGCGGGCGGAAGCGGCATTGTTCATCCTCCTTCTCGACCGAGCCATGGCCCCCTAGCTGCGCCGCCAGCGCCGCGGTGGCCTCCCCGGCCGGGAATCGGATCTCCTCCTCGAAGGGCAGTTTCAACAGCAACTGGTCGAGCGTCCCGAGCGCGTGGATTTTGCCGTGGTCGATGATCCCGATGCGGGAACACAGCCGCGTGGCCTCTTCCATATAGTGGGTCGAGTAGATGACCGTGAGGCCCTCGCGATTCAGCTTCTCCAGGAATTCGAAGATGGCATTGCGCGACTGCGGGTCCACCCCGACGGTCGGTTCGTCACAGAGCAGCAGCTTCGGCCGGTGCAACAGGGAGGCGACGATGTTCAGGCGGCGCTGCATGCCCCCTGAAAACGTGCTCACGGGGTCGCGCCGCCGGTCTGCAAGTTGCATGGCTTCCAGCGCCTCGTCGATGCGTTGGCGCAACGTGGCGCCATCGAGGCCATAGAGCTGGCCAAAAATCCGGAGATTCTGGTCGGCGTTCAGCTTCGGGTAGAGCGCGATGTGCTGGGGCACGAGGCCAAGCTCCGCCCGCGCTTCCGGCCGCGCCGCGGACAACGGCTGGCCATCGAGGGTGATTTCGCCGCCATCCGGCGCGCGCAACCCGGCGACCAGGGACATGAGCGTCGACTTGCCGGCGCCATTGGGGCCCAGCAGGCCGAAGAACTCGCCGGCTTCAATGCGGAGCGAAACGCCATCGAGGGCCGTGAGGCTGCCGTAGCGCTTGGTGACATTATCCAGGGTGAGCATGCGGGGGTCGTGGGGAATGCGCGGAGATTGGGTGGCGCGCGCCCAAAGACGAGACCTTCATGATGATAAACCCGCGCAAACATTCCAGCCGTGTTGTCCCACTCGCGGGATGCGGAGATTTCACGAACGGGTCGCGCTGACCCGGCTTTTGTCGCGGCCGTCGCGCGCGAAAAATTCTTTTCGCTGATTCAACGCAGCTTACGCACGGCGCCAAATACTGGCATCCGGCATGCAACACTCAGCTGTCATAGTTAGGTGTGTGTGCATATGAACCCGCCCCGCAGGGGGCGGGTTTTATGTCGCCTGATTTCGCCGCGCGCCAACGATGGCGTCATGACCGACGACGATCCGACGCCACCTGTCGCGATTCCCATCACGGGCGAACTCGACCTGCACACATTTCGACCGGCGGAAATCGGGTCGTTGCTCGAAGGCTATTTTGCCGAATGTCGCACGCGCGGCATTCGGCGCGTCCGCGTCGTTCATGGCAAAGGCACTGGCACGCTCCGCGCGACCGTCGAGGCCCAACTCCGCCGGTCGCCCGCGGTGGTAAGCTTCGGCCCGGGCGACGAATCGTCCGGCGGATGGGGTGCAACTTGGGTTACACTCATGCCCTGAGATTCCTGCTGAACTTCCGCGACTTTCCTGCCATGCTGCGGGTTGTCTCCCCATTCCCATCCCCTAACTATGAATGCAATGCACGAAATTGACTATCACATCCATGGCGACGACATGCAGTTCGTCGAAATTGAGCTCGACCCGGGCGAGGCGGTCGTGGCCGAGGCGGGCGGGATGATGTACATGGACGATGGCATCGCCATGGAGACGATCTTTGGCGATGGCTCGCAGCAAAACACGGGATTCATGGGAGCGCTCCTGGGCGCGGGAAAGCGCCTGCTCACCGGCGAATCCTTGTTCATGACGGTTTTCATGAACCAGGGCGTGGGAAAGCGGAAAGTCGCCTTTGGCGCGCCGTATCCCGGCAAGATTCTCCCGGTCAAGCTCAGCGACCTCGGCGGCGAACTGATCGTCCAGAAAGACTCCTTCCTTTGCGCCGCCAAGGGCGTGAGCGTCGGCATCGCCTTCCAGAAGCGACTCGGCGCCGGCTTGTTTGGTGGCGAGGGCTTCATCATGCAGCGACTCAACGGCGATGGCTGGACCTTCATCCATGCCGGGGGAACGCTTTTGGAGCGGACGCTCTCCGCCGGTGAGATGCTGCGCGTGGACACGGGTTGCATTGTCGGCTTCCAGCCCACCATCGACTACGACATCCAGCTGGTTGGTGGCATCAAAACCGCGCTCTTTGGCGGCGAGGGGCTTTTCTTCGCCACCCTGCGCGGTCCGGGCAAGGTCTGGCTCCAGTCGCTGCCCTTCTCGCGCCTGGCTGGCCGCATCGTCGCGGCCGCCCCGCAAACCGGCCGCGGCGGCCGGGAGGAAGGCTCCCTTCTCGGCGGGCTTGGCCGGGTGCTCGACGGCGACAACAGCTAAGCCGTTCATCAGGCTGTGGGGCCGCCTGTCGGCCCCATGCTCGGCTCGACGCCGGCGCCAGCCATTCTTTTTCCCTGCACACTATGAAAACTACCCTCATCTATGGCCTGGCCATGGCGTTCGTCGGCACGCTCCTGGCGTGTCTTCTCTATTTTATGGGCTTTCACGATTCGGTGGAAAAACTCAAGTCCGCCCAGATGATTGGCATGGTGGGCGGCATTGTGAATTCAGTGGTGTTCCTTGCCCTGGGTATCCGGGCGCGCCGTGCGGAAGTGCCCGCCAGCGAGCCATTCGGCTATGGCCGCGCGCTTGGCACCGGCACGCTGATTGCCCTGTGGGGATCGATCTTTGGGGCCTTGGGCCATCTGCTGTACATGACGGTGATCAATCCCGAGTTTCGCGACCTCGTCGTGCAGGGCGAACTGGCCAAGATGGAGGCAAAAGGCTTGTCATCCACCCAGATTGAGCAGGCCGAAGGGATGGTCCGCATGATGACCGGGCCGGTGCCCCAGGCGATCTTCGCCCTGATCTTCGGCTTCATCTTCTGTTTCATCATCGCCTTGATCGTTGCCGCCTTCATCCGGCGGGCCGAATCCGCGACGCCCGCCGCCAGCTAAATAAAACGGGGCCGTCCTTGGCGGACGGCCCCGATTGCTTTGCACACACATCGGCGCGGTTTGGCCGAAAGAGAAGTGCCAGGCTCAGAGTGAACGCATGCCGGCCTCAGGCACGCCGGCGGGCGGCAGGATCCGCCGCGTCTTGGTTGCCGGCTGCATGATCTTCGTCTCGATCTCGAGATCGTTGTCATCGTCATCGCCGATGTCGGCGCCGCCGATGGCTTCCAAGCGGGCCATGACCTCGGGCGGCAGCTTCTTGTGGTCCTCCGGCGTATTGATTGGACCTTGGAAGGTCACTTCGCCCTTTTTGTTTTTCACCGTGAGGTCGCGCTTGCCCTCGGTGGCGTTGACCTCGACGGAGCCTTCGTCGTCCGAAAAGACGAAGTTGCCGTTCGGCAGGTCGAGAATGGCCTTGCCGCCCTGGCGCTTGACGATGTGGACGCGCGGACGCGCGAACCAGTTCATCCGGTCACCACCGATCAGCCGCATGACATCGCCGGCCTCGTGGTTTTCCATGCCGGGCAGCCCCGGACCGCCCGAGCGGAAGACGAAGTTGCCGGCCCCCATGGGGCCGTTTGCATTGAAAAACTCCATCATGGGCCGGCCGTCGTCCATCGCCAGCTTCGGCACTTCGTGCTCACCAAGCTTGGCCTTGACCGAGGACTCCTTGCCGCCCCGCACATACGTGAGTTTCACTTCGTCGCCGGCCTTGTGGTTGCGCACCAGCACGCTCAGCTGGTGCATGTCGACGAGGATCTGATCGTCGAGTTTGGTCAGGATGTCGTGCTTCTGCAGCAGGCTCGCCGCGGGGCTGCCATCGGCGACGCGGCGGACCGCCAGCCCGGTTTCGCGGGGCAGGGACAACTGGGCGGCCACCGTCGGATCAACGGGCATCGTCTCGACGCCGAGGAACGCGACTTTCTCCATTTCCTGCGTTCCCGGGGGGCCGTCGCGGTCGACTCTGGCGTTGAAAGTGCCGCCGGGACCACCGGGGCCGTCAACCCGGCGACGAATGGTAATCTCCTTCTTGGGCTCACCGTCGGCCCAGGCCGAGGTGGCGAGCAACAAGACGGGAACGAGGTAACTGACGAGTTTGTTTTTCATGGTAGAGATTAGTCGAGGCTGGCGCGGACGAGCCGCACTTCGTCGCGTGGGACGCGCCACCGCAGCGAGGCGTTGGTGGCGGGATTCTTCCAGGTATAAGTGTCAACGTAGCGATAGCGGACCTGCCGGCCTTCGGTCTGGTCGGGGAGCGTGGTGGGGCCGTCTTCCTTCAAGTCGTAAAGCACCGAGGTGGCCTGAACCGGCTCGTAACGATTGACGGCAATGGGAGTCGTGGCCTCCTGCTCTATCGGCGTCGACGCCGCGGCGTAACTTGTCACCGGTGCCGGAGGCTTGGCGGCACGGCGGTGGGATTGAACCATCACCACGAGAGCGAGCGCCGCCGCGATGCCAGCAAGCGACCAGCTCGCCCATTTCCAGGAGTTCCAGCTTTTCGCTGAACCATAACGAGCCGGCGCGGCCGCAACCGGGGCGGGTCCCAGGTCGCGTTCCAACGCCCGCATCAGTCCGGCCGAAGGGCCCCGCGGCGTGAGGCGCTTCAGTTCGTTTTCGAGTTCTTGGAGATTCTCATCCATGGCAAAGGGGCTCCAGTTGCTTGCGGAGGGCATTCAAGGCGTAGCGATAGCGCGAAGCCGCGGTATTGGGCGGAATGCCGAGGGCCTCGCCGATTTGTTCAAAGGTGAATTCCTGCCAGATCTTGAGGGCGAGGACTTCCCGTTGTTCAGCGGGCAAGCGCTGGAGGGCAGCTTCGATTTCGAGGCGGCGCTCGTCACCTTCGCCGGGCAGTCTTTCGAACTGGATCGGCGGCTCCGCAAGGCCGCCGTCGGATTTCTCCTCGCGAGCCGCGCGACGGTCCTCCCGGCGCGCCAGGTCCAGCGCCGCGCGCCGGATTGACGTGACAATGAGCGCCATCGGGTCGCCTGGCAGATGCCGTTGGTGCCGCCAGTAGCGCACGAAGGCTTCCTGCAGGACGTCCTCCGCGTCCGCCAACGAGCGGGTCCATTGGCGCGCGCACAGGAGCAGCTTGGGGCCATGGGCCTCGATCCAGTCTTTCCAGCTGTCATGCTCATTTGTGCGCTCCATGCGGGAGGGTTCGCGTTGTTTCCTAAAGAGCGTCACGGGCCGGAAGATTTGTCTAAGGCTACCGAACCAAAGGTCGGTTGCAGACATTAAAAGAGGCCGGGGGTTCTGCACCCACCGGCCTCTGTTATATTGCGCGGACTTAAGTATTGCTGGCTTACGCGGCCAGACGGGCCTTCTCGCGGGCCGCGTCGGCCTTTGCGGCGGTCGGCTTGAAGTGACCGGTGACCACGGGAGCCGCGAAATAGGGCTTGCCGGCGGACCGGTAATCCGAGGTGGCGATCGCGATCAGCCCGGCTACGGCGAGGTAGCTCACTCCGATGGCTGCACCAGCCAGGATGTTACCCGTGACTGCCACTCCAATGACGCCAGCCATGAGGCCGGCGCTGATGGTGGCGGTGATGACGTGCGTGCTGTTGGTGTTCATAAAATTAGGTCAGTTTGGTTTCTCTTGGTTGATCACCTCGTTGGGTGATGCCGGAGTATACGACAACCCTTGTAATAGTCTAAATACTTAGTTTCTATGCCTATCATCGTATTTGCCTATGGAATTGTACCAGTTGCGTTACTTCTTGGCAGTCGCTGAGACAGGGAATTTTACCAAAGCGGCTGCGCGATCGTTTATCTCCCAACCCTCTCTTAGCCAGCAGATCCTCAATCTTGAGGAGGAGCTCGGGCAAAAGCTTTTCCACCGCATGGGACGAAAGGCGGTCCTCACCGACGCAGGTAAAACGCTCGTCGCGGGCTCACGCCGCATTTTGAACAATGTCGAGCAGACGCTGGCCGATCTAAAGCAGGGTACGGGATTGGGACCCAAGGTCTCAGTGGGCGCCATCCCTACCGTTGCGCCGTTCTTTTTCCCGGCGCTCCTTGCTCATTGCCGGGCGAACGAGATTCGCCTCGACCTCCATACAGAGGAGGATTTTCGCCGCCCTTTGACCGAGTCCGTTCTGGAGGGCCGCCTCGATTGGGCGCTGATCTCCCTGCCCTTCAATGAACCCCGCCTGCATTTCGAACGTCTTTACAGCGAACCCCTGTGGCTCGCGATGAGCGCGAGCCATCCGCTGGCCAAGGCCGATCGATTGACCTTCGCTTCCCTTCGCGATGAGAACTTCATCCTCCTCGGCGAAGCCTCCACCCTCACCCTGCAGATCCAGCGCTTTTGCGGCGACCACGACTTCGAGCCCCGCATCAGTCACCGCTGTGCCCAACTCGCGACCGCCAAAACCCTGACCGCAATGGGCCTTGGCATCATGGTCCTGCCCAAGAGCGCACGCAGCGCCACTGACCCTGAAGGCCTGGTTTTCCGCAAGTTCACGGGACCGGAATTGCCTTTCCGCGACATCGCGCTCGTCCGCCATCGCCGGCGCTACCTTGGGGCCGGTCCGCTTCTGTTTGCCGAGGTGGCCCGCGCGGTGGTCGGCCCGCTGCCGTCGTCGGTCGGTTCGGCGGCGCCCATGGTCGTTCCTCCCGCCCCAACCTAGGTTTGCACCGCGCACCAATCCCGAGGATACTGATCATTCATGTCCGCGCCCGCCACTTCCGCCCAACCACCGCCGCGCATCGCGGGGCGGCCGGAATTGCTCGCGCCCGCCGGGGATTGGGAATGTGCGCGCGCGGCAGTGGAGAACGGGGCCGACGCGATCTACTTCGGGCTGGAACGTTTCAATGCGCGGATGCGCGCCAAAAACTTCACGGTCGCCGACCTGCCGAAACTCATGGAATTCCTCCACCGCCGCGGCGTGAAAGGTTACGTCACCTTCAACGTGCTGGTTTTCGCCGACGAAATGGAGGCGGCCGCGGACTACCTGCGCGCCATCATCGCCGCGGGCGTCGACGCCGCGATCGTGCAGGACATCGGGGTGTGCCGGATGATTCGCGCGATCTCGCCCGATTTTCCGATCCATACCTCGACGCAGATGACCGTCACCAGTGCCGCCGGCGTGGACTTCGCCCGCGAACTGGGCGCGAACCTCGTGGTCCTGGCGCGGGAAAATTCCCTGAAGGAAATTGCCGCGATCCGCGACGCGCAGGGTAGGGCGGCGACTCCGTTCGCCGCCACATCCGGCGCGGAAGGGACTCCGCGCCCTACCTCACTTCCCCTCGAAGTCTTCGTCCATGGTGCGCTCTGTGTCGCCTATTCCGGGCAGTGCCTGACGAGCGAATCGCTCGGCGGGCGCTCCGCCAATCGCGGAGAATGTGCGCAGGCCTGCCGCATGCCGTATGAGCTTGTCTCCGATGGATCCAAGGTGGAGCTCGGCGACCGCCGCTACCTGCTCAGCCCGCAGGACCTCTCCGGACTCGAGGTCCTGCCCGAACTCGTCCAAGCGGGCGTGGCGTCGCTCAAGATCGAAGGCCGGCTCAAGAGTCCCGAATACGTTGCCAACATTACCCGCGTTTACCGCCGCGCCCTGGACGCCGCGATGGCTGAATTGGAGGCGGGGTGCCCCCACCCCGCAGATCGAGAATTACCGAAGCGGGGTGAGGGCACCCCGCCTCCCTTCGACCCGGTCGCCGCGCGCTACGACCTCGAGATGGGCTTTTCCCGCGGGCTCTACCCGGGGTGGTTCCGCGGCATCAACAACCAGGAACTCGCCCACGCCCGCTTCGGCACCAAGCGCGGGGTTTTCCTCGGGGCGGTCACGCGGGTTGGCCGGGACCATGTCGCCCTCAAGCTCGAGGGCCCGCTGAAACCTGGCGACGGCCTCGTGTTTGACGCCGGCCGGCCGGACGAGAAGGAACAGGGCGGCCGGGTTTACCAAGTCGATACGCGCGGCGGCGAAACGGTCCTGCGCTTCGGTCATGGCGACCTGGACTTCAATCGCATCCACCCCGGGAACCGCGTTTGGAAAACCAACGACCCCGAACTGGATCGCCGGGTCCGCCAGACGTTCGACGGCGACCAAATCCGTTTCCGACGGCCCGTGCATCTCGCCGTCCATGGCCATGCCGGCGCGCCGCTCACGCTGATTGCACGGGACGACGAAGGCCACGTCGCCCAGGTTGATTCCCCCACGCCGCTCGCGCCGGCCCAAAAGCGGCCACTGACAACCGAACGCCTGCGCGACCAACTCGGCCGACTCGGCGGCACGCCGTTCGCCCCCGGCGACTTCGAAAATCACCTCGAAGGCGAGGTCATCCTGGCGGTCAGCGAACTCAACGAACTGCGCCGCCGCGCCGTCGGGGAGCTCGATGCCCAGCGCGCGGCGCCGAAGCGGTGGACGATGAACCAGGTGGAAAGTGGCCTCGGGAGGAGTTCCGAGCGCGTCGGGGACGCCGCGCTCTACCCCGACCCCGAACTCATCGTCGTCATCCGGCACCTGCGCCAGCTCGAGCCGGCGTGGCAGGCCGGGGCCCGCACGATCTACGCGGAGTTCGAAGATCCAAAAAAATACCGCGATGCCGTGCAGCAATTCCGGGCCCTGCGCGCCGGACTCGCACCTCAAGCACCCGGCTTTCCACCATCGTTCTGGGTCGCCCCTCCCCGTATTTTCAAGCCCGGCGAGGAATGGATCCTCAAGCAAATTCTCTCCTGCGAAGCCGACGGCTACCTCGTGCGGAACTACGACCACCTCCAGTGGTTTGCCGGCGTGCGCCGTCGCGGCGATTTCTCCCTCAACGTCGCCAACCCGCTCACCGCCGACTATTTCATCAACCGATACGGCTTGGAGCGCGTCACCGCTTCGTACGATTTGAATGTCTCCCAGCTCGAAGCTCTGGTGCAGGGCGCACCGCCCGCGTGGTTCGACATCACCCTGCACCAGCACATGCCGATGTTTCACATGGAGCACTGCGTGTTCTGCGCGTTCTTGTCGGACGGTATCGACTACCGGAACTGCGGCCGGCCTTGCGACCAGCATGACGTCCGCCTGCGCGATCGCGTCGGCGCCGAGCATCCGCTCAAAGCCGACGCCGGCTGCCGCAACACGGTGTACAATTCCCGCGCGCAAACCGGCGCTGAATTTGCCGGGCGCCTCCTCGCGCTCGGCGCCCGTTCCTTCCGCATCGAGTTCCTCAACGAGGACGGCGAGGAACTGCAGCGCACCGTCAGCCGTTACCGGCAACTGCTGCGCGGTGAAATTTCCGGCGCGGAGCTCTGGCGGGAATTCAAGCTGATCAACCAGCTCGGTGTCACCCGAGGGCAGCTCGAAACCGCTCCGCAGGTGATCAAGAAAAAGCAATAGAAGGGCCGAAACCCAAAAGCGCGGATTGGAGTTTGGCGCCTGCCGTTTCCGGTTCGTTGGCGGTTGGAAATCGGCGGTTGGCGTTTAAGAGCACCGAGCCTAGGTGAGGCTTTAAGATATTAGAAATAAATAAGATACCAAGTTTTCGACCTTGTCGGCGGAAAGCCCGATCATCGTCAATTTTTGTCGCCTCGGCGCAGCGGCCCCCTTTATTTCCAGCCCTCCCGCATGGACCCCGCGAACGGCAAACCGTCCCCAGTCATCACTCCCCCTGACCTCGAGATCAAGGACGCGCAGGTCATTTTCCGCCCCATTTGGGAGGATCTGGAGGCGCACTTTGGCCGCGAGCACCTGCGCTTCCCCAAGGAAATCATTCTCCTCGGCGGCGCGCCGGGCGCCGGCAAAGGCACCCAGACCGGGTTCATCTCGCGCACCCGCGGCCTGACCTGCCCACCGATCGTGATGAGCGCGCTGCTCGACACGCCGGAGATGAAGCGCATCAAGGACGCCGGCAACATGATCGGTGACCGCGAGGTGCTGGCCGTGCTGCTGCGCCAGCTGCTCAAACCCGAGTACCGCGACGGCGCGATCCTCGACGGCTTCCCCCGCACCAACGTGCAGGTCGAGTGCCTAAAGATGCTGTACGAGAAAATGACGCAGCTCTGGCGCGAGTTCTACGGTACGCCGCTCGCCATTCATTTCCGCCAGCCCGTCATCCAGATCCTCGTCCTCTTCATCGACGAAAAGGAGAGCGTCGCGCGCCAGCTCAAGCGCGGCCAGGAGAGCAAGGCCCACAATGAGGAAGTGCGCCGCACCGGCGTCGGCAACCTGCTTGAGGAACGCGCGACGGACTTCGACGAGAAACTCGCGCGCCGCCGCTACCGGGTCTTCAAGGAACAGACCTGGGACGCGCTCCTCTCGCTCAAGGACATCTTTTACTACCACCTGATCAACGCGCAGGAGTCCATTGCGGAGGTCGAGCAGAACATCCTCAAGGAATTCGAGTACCAGAGTTCGCTCGAACTCGACCCGCGCACGTTCGACCGCCTGCGCACCCTGCCGCTCGCCAGCGAAATCGTCGTCCACGCGCGCCAGGATCTTGTCCGCCGCCTCGACGGCTATGAGCTGAACCAGCCCGAACTCTTCCAGCGCGTCGTGACGCTGATCGACAAGAAGATCATGCCGATCGTGATGCGCCATGCCCTGTCCGGCCACGCCAACATCAACAGCGAGGATCCGGTGCTCAACGAGGCCGACGCCCTCGCCATGTTCATCGATATCTTTTCCGAACGCGGCTACCACGCCGTCGTCGACGTGCACCGCATCGAAGTGCCCGAGTCGGTCGACCTCGCCACCGGCAAGATCATCTGCCGCACGAAGAAGGTCTACCGCACCATCATCCGCTTCAAGGGGTCAGAGATCCGCCGCGGGTAGCCGGCAGCGAATGAGGAGCTCCCAGAAGCGGGCTCAACCGGCATGTCTACCCTATGTAAGATAGTCCGTTGTCTGGTGGTCCTCAATGCTCTGATTGTCGCCTTAATTGGAACTGCTGCGACCGGCTATGAGTTGGTGCACCGCACACTCGACTCACGCGGAATCATGAATTTTCTAACCATGGTTCCGGGCTGCATTTTTCTCCTGCTTCGCCACCGATGGTTGTTCACGACAAGGGCAGCTCCCTTTACCGTCACTTTGTCGATCCTCCTGCCGCTGGCGATGCTATGGCCGCTCGGGGAAGATATTCAGGATGAAATGCAAGGCATGTCGAACCATGCCCGATTGAATTGGCACGGCGTCTTCTTTGTCATGCTGGCGTTTAACGCCATATGCGCCGTCCATGAATATCGAAAAACTGTCCGACAAGCCGTGACGCCCACCTCAACGAGCGACAGCAACCGCAGTCCCTAACGGTTTCCCACCGACATGCCGACTCTCCGCATGCGCGCTTGCCAGAAGAAGGTTGTCCAAACGCCTCACGCCACCGCACGAGTGGCGGCCCCGGATTCGCAATAGCTCTGCCAGCATTGCCGCAGCGCCGCGGCGAAGCGGGCGGACTGACCGGCGTGGTCGCCGAGGGACGACTTGCTCATTTGCTCGCGCAGGCCGGCACGCGCCACGGCCAGCGCGACGGGATCATTCGCCAACTGCGCGGCAATTCGGACGTATTCATCGGGGTCCTTCGCCACCCACTCCGCCCGGCCGACGGCCGTTAACAGGCTGCCGCTGACGCGGGAGACGTGACGATCGCCCATGAGCGTGACAACCGGGACCCCCATCCACAGCGCCTCGCAGGTCGTCGTGGTGCCGTGATAGGGGAAAGTATCGAGCGAGATGTCCACGCGCCGGTACACC
>DASZPS010000020.1:0-6574 GCA_035549955.1 Lacunisphaera sp.
GCCCTGTCGGGCCGACCTTGTCGGGGCCAGCCGCGACAAAGTCGCTCCGCCCTTTAGGCGGACGAATATTTCGGCGTACCAGGAAGTCATGGGTGTGAAATATCCGGGCTAATCGTCACCGGGGCGGCCAGCTTTACGTCGCGGGACGCTGCATTTCAAGCGCTGGTGGGGAACCCCTTTCGAGGGCGAACCAGCGGATTGGGGAGCAATCCGTTCCACCGGTGCGATCAAAGTCGAAAGTGTCGCCGGATTTCGGCGACGAGCTCGGCGGGCGTATGGCGGACATCGAGCGCCAGGGCGCCCGCGGGCGGTTCGAGGATGGCGAGCTGGCTCTCGAGCATGGCGGGTTTCATGTAGTGGCCGCTGCGTTGCTGCAGGCGGGAAAGCAGGAGATCGCGTTCACCCGACAGGAACACCAGCGCCGTGTCCGTGGTGCCATCGAGCAGCACGTGGCGATATGCTGCCTTGAGGGCGGAGCAGGTGAACACCGCGGGGCGGCCGGCGGCGCGGCATTCGTCCATGGCCGCACGAATGGCGGCAAGCCACGGGCCGCGATCGGCGTCGGTGAGCGGTTCGCCGCGGCCCATCTTGGCCTTGTTGGCGGCGGAATGGAAGTCGTCCGCCTCATGGTAGGGCCACCCGAGCTCCGCGGCGAGCTGGCGGCCGACGGTGGTTTTCCCCGAGCCGGCAACGCCGGTGACTAGAATAAGCGAACAAGGCATGGGTCTGGGATCCAGGGTCCGGGGTCTTGGGTATTACCGGACGCGGCCCAAAAACCGGGATCCGAGACCCAAGATCCTAAACGGTGGGCCGTTCACCGGACCACGCGTTTGTAGTTCTGCCCGTAGAGGATGACGTTGTCGGCGTCCTTCACGATCATGAGGTAGGGGTCGCTGGTGGCGAGGGCGGGCTGGCCGTTCTGCTGCGCGCCGCGCGCGGTGCGGATGATTTCCTCGGCGATCGCCTGCGCCGGGCCGTACTTGGCGATGCGCAGGGTGCCGTCGGGGCCGACGATGAGGCGGCGGTCGCCCTCCTGGTTGCCGGTCTGGTATTCGCCTGCCACGCGGCTGAGGAGGCTGCTGGAATCGCTGGCGGACATCAGTTCGTACTTTGGCGCCAGCGAGCGGGCCGGGCGGAAGAGCATCCACACGCCGCTGCCGACGGCGGCCGCGCTGATGACCAGGAGCAGGGCGATCTTGGCCCACTCGGGGAAACCGGCGCTGACGGGGACGCGCATCGCCGGGCTCGAGGCCGTGGGACGCTCGAAGACCCGGGGCGCGATCGTCTTCACCTCCGGTTCCGCCAAGCCCGTGATCGTGCCCATGATGTAGTCGACGGAATGCTCCTCGCCCCGCAGCGCGGCCTCGCGGCCCACGAAGCACAGGCGGCGATAACGCGTGCGAACGACGTACACTTCGCGATCGGTCTTGATCCGGATCTCCGGCGTCGACGGCTCGTAAATGGTCAGGCGGGAAGCCACCTGGGCCAGCGCATGCAACAAGTCGGCGAGCTGCGTGGCCGACACGCTGGGCATCTGCTCATCGGGATAGCCCAAGCCCGCCGCGGCCGCGCCGGGAGCGAGGTGATGGAGCGTTACACTGTAGACGGGGGCGGCCATCAGGGTTCGAGAATGAAGATCGGGCAGTCGCCGAAGCCCTTGCGGAAAACGCCGGTCTCGAGGTTCCCGTCGTCGAGCTCGCGGTCGATTCTTTCCATGAGATCGGCGTCAAGGACGAGGGGAGCGTCGGTGGTGGAAGTGATGGCCAGGGCCGCGCGCCATTTGCCGCCGGGACTGGTCCCGCCGGGATGAACCTGGTTGTATTCCCAGTCGAATTTGCCGCCCATGGGAGTCTTGGTGCTCCAGACGGCGATTTGCAGGTCCTGGCTGGTGAAGCCCGTCGGGATGACGCCCGCGGCGGCTTCGGGGGGCCACGTGCCTTTTTCATGGGCATAGGCTTGAAAGGCGCCGCCAAACACCCGGAAATTGTTGGCGATCGCGCTGGCCCGCGCGTTGCGCTGGACGATCTGGTAGGTCGGCACGCCCATCGCGAAAAGGATGCTGATGATGAGCACCGCGACCATTAGCTCCACGATGCTGAATGCACGGTCCGCCGGGCGCGGGAAGCGCTGGCGGCCGAGCAGACGGCTGCGATGGGGCAAGACGGTCATCACCAACTAGTACGGCGCAGCCTCACGCGCGTGGCAAGCACGCGATGAGGCCGGGCCATGGGCGGGGAGCCGGATGCCGGGTAGGGGCGCAGACTTGCTGCGCCCAAGCCCGCAGGGCTTCCCTTGAACCGAACCGGCGATTCTTCGCCTCGCGAAGAATGGGCGCAGCAAGACTGCGCCCCTACCGCCCACGGGTTCGATCCGGATTCCGCGCAGCGCGCGGAATGGGCGCAGCAAGACTGCGCCCCTACGGGTTTCGGGCTATTTTTGGTAGGCGCCCGGCGCGTACGCGTCCTGCTTCGGCCAGCCGAGGAGGGTGGCGACGTTGGCGGGTATGGTTGCCTTGACGGGAAGGGTGCGGACGGGCCGGAAGTTTTTCAACTCGGGGCTCAGCAGGATGGCGCCGGGCTCGAGGGCGAACTGCAGGCTGTGGGCTTCGAAGGCCGGGAGCTTCGCGTGCAATTCGGCCAGGGTTTTGAATTCAAACTGGTTAAGGTCGGCGGCGCCCGGACTCCAGGTGATGAGGCTCCGCTCCACGCCGGCGGGGCGGACATAGACGTTCGCGTCGGTGGCGGTGAACATGGGCGCCTTCAACTTGTCCTTGAGGGCGGCCGATTGTTCGGCGCGGAACAGCGGGCGCGCGTAGTTGCGGTCGGCCACCATGAGGTTGCCGGAAAAGACGTGCCCCTCGCGCTCGTGCACGTCGGGGCCGGTGGCGGGATGCCAGGCAAAGTGGTCGGCCGCGGCGCTACGCTCGTTGCGCTCGAACGAGGCGGTGGCGTTGACGAACGTGTTGTGGTACACCTTCGCGCCGGAACTGTTGAGGATGCGGACGCCCTTGGTGCAGTTGACGAAGACATTGCCGGCCACCGTGACGCCCTTCGAGATTTCCCAGAAGAAGCCGTCGTAGCAGCCCTCGATCCAGTTGTTCACGAAGACGCCGTCGACGTTGCCGACGTCGTACCAGATGCCGTTGGAGTTCGGGTTGTCGATGACGACGTTGTCGCGGCAGGTCACGCGGCGCGTCTGGTTGAAGATCTTCACGGCCGAGGGGTAGTAGCCCGTGAACTGTTCGACGTTGTTACGGGCGATGATGTTTCTTTCGAGCAGGCAGTCGGAGGAGCCGATGACGTAGATGCCCTCGGTGCTCGTGTCGCTGACGAGGCAGTTCCGGATGACGAGGTGGTCGCCGCGGAAATACCCGGCGACGCGCGAGCAGTGCGTGATGGCGCAGTTTTCGACGAGCGTGCCCACGACCTCCTTGCCGAAGGTGGCCGGGTCCGCCACGCCGATCGGGTCATCGGTGGGTTCTTCGGTGGCCGGCACGGCGCCGCGCTTGCCCTCGACCTCCAGCGCGCGGTAGGCGTACTGCGTGAAGGTGATCCCGCGGATGGCGGGACCTTGGTGGTCGTTCGGCTTGCCGTGTGCCGTCTTGCTCGTGCGCAACAGGCCGATGTCCCAGGCGGTGATTTCCACCAGCTTGTTGGTCGGGTCGGTGCGGAGGTAGACCATGCCCGCGTCGTAATCGATGTAGTAGGACGAGGCGTCGAGTTCGCCCTCCCAGCCGGCGGACTTCAATGGCACGCCATCGATGAACACCATGTCGTTGTTGAAGCGATGCAGCGGGGTGCGCATGCCTTCGCGGTCGCGCTGCCACCAATCGCGCGGTTTGGACGGGAAGAGCGTCTTCCACGGGGTGCGCCAGTAGCCGTCGCGCAAGGCGACCCATTTGTCGGCCACCTGCGTGCCCTTGAGCACCGGTTGCTCGTCGCGGTACGGCTGCAGCGTGATGCCCTGGCTGAGCAACAGCCCGCCGGTGCGATAGGTGCCGCCCCGGAGGATGACCGCGTCGCCCGTGACGACCTTGGCGAGGGCGGATTCGATGGTCGTGGGTGCCTCGAGGGTGCCGGCGGCGTCGGCCTGGCCGTCGGGGGCGACATAGAAAACGTGGGCGGCGTCCTTCGGCACCTCGTAAACCTGGGGCTGCGGGCCGTACGGCCCGCCGGAGGGTTGGGCGAAGATGAAAGGGGCAATGACCAGCGTGCCGAGGAGAGTGAGCTGGCGGAAGGTGCGGGATTTCATGGGGTAGGAACGTCACTGGTACCCGGCGGGCCATCCGCGCGCAAGCCGAGCCACCGCGCTAACACGTGAACGAAAATTGGAAACCTGAAACCTGAGACCTGAAAGGGCTTCCGGTGCCGAGATGGCTTTGTAGGGGCGCAGTCTTGCTGCGCCCAATCCCGCGGCCGCGGGATTCCCTCATCGTTACGAACGATCGGGATTCCGCGCTGCGCGCAATCCCGGCAGGCCGGGATTCCCTAGTCGGTGCACGTGACGACGATTCCGCGCTGCGCGCGGAATGGGCGCAGCAAGACTGCGCCCCTACCTGAATGGGCGCGTCCGGAGGTCGCGCTGCTCTTCGGCGTGGCATCCGCGCAAGCCGAGCCACCGCGCTAACACGTGAACGAAAATTGGAAACCTGAGACCTGAAAGGCCTTCCGGTGTCGAAATGGCTTTGTAGGGGCGCAGTCTTGCTGCGCCCAATCCCGCGGCCGCGGGATTCCCTCATTGCTACTAACGATCGGGATTCCGCGCTGCGCGTAATCCCGGCATGCCGGGATTCCCTGGTCGGTGCACGTGACGAGGATTCCGCGCTGCGCGCGGAATGGGCGCAGCAAGACTGCGCCCCTACCTGAATGGGCGCGTCCGGAGGTCGCGGTGCGCTTGGGGAACCTGTCGCTCGACAGGTTCGCTTTGTGCCCCCACGCTGCCGGCCCATGAACGATGGCGAGTTGGAGGAGTGCTACACAGTGCTGGGCGTGGCGCCCGGCGTGTCGCTCGAGGAGCTGGAGCGCGCGTACATGAAAAGGAATTTCGCGCTGATCAAGGGCAAGAGCGGCGCGGCCGACGAGGCGAACCCGGAGCTGGACGCGCAGCGCCAGCAGCTGCGCGCGGTTTACGACCGGCTGGCGGAACACCTGCGCGAACGGCAGCGTCAGGCCGAGGCGGCCAACCCGCGCCGGAAGCCGCAGCTCGGCCTCGCGGGGCCACCCCAGCCCCCGCCCCCGGGCCACACGCTGGTCAGTCCCCCGGTCGTAGCGCCGCGCGACCCGGCCGATGCCGAGTTCATCCTGTTCCGGTTCGACAGCTGGGTGGTGAACACCTTTGTGCCGCCCCTGCTGCTGGGCCTGGTCCTGCTGGTGAACCTGTCGCCGTTGAAGTTCCTGCTGACCGGATTCCACGTATGGATGCACGAGTTCGGCCACGCCACGGCGGCGTGGCTGTGCGGCTACCGCGCGACGCCGCTGCCCTTCGGCTGGACGCCGGTGGAGCCGGAATACTCGCACTTCGTCTACTGGGGCCTGCTGTCGCTCTTTGTCGTTCTCCTCGTGGCGGGCTGGCTCGAACGCAAGGCATGGGCGATGGTGGCCGCGGTGGCGCTCGCGGGCCTGCAATACTACATGACGTGGAAGATGCCCGAGTACCGGCAGGAATTCTGGTGGAGCGCGTTCGGCGGCGTCGGCGGGGAGTTCTACCTGAGCACGCTCTTCATGATGTTTTTCTGGGTGCAGCTCCCGGACAAGTTCAAGTGGGGCGCGTGCCGTTACGTGTTCTTCCTCATCGGCGCGTCGGCATTCCTCAACATCTGGCTGCGGTGGCAGGACATCTACCGGGGGATCGAGGAGATTCCGTTCGGCTCGATGATCAACGGCGAAGACGACCAGGGCGGGGACATGAACAAGCTCATGGACGGCTACGGCTGGAAGAAATTCACGATCCGGCGCACCTACTGGCTGCTGGGCTGGGGCTGCTGGGCCGCGCTCGGCGCCATGTGGCTGCTCTTCGTGCTGCGATTGAACAAGGTGGCCGACTGGGTGGTGGGAAAGTTCGCGAAGCCCGAGGCAGGGGAATCCACGGCAGGGGAATCTTGAAAACTGAAAATCGTGAAATCCTAAATCGTGAAATCTCGGAAGGGGATTTCAGGTGCTGGGTCCATTTGGTTCCTTCGAGGTGATTTGAATGTAGGGTCGGCGCTTGCGCCGACCTCATGCGCGAGGTCGGACCAAGGTCCGACCCTACATCGGACTGAGACGGACCCACTACCCGTAATCCTGAGCATCGCGAAGGATCCAAGCTGGGGATGCAATCAGCGCCTACTCCTTTGATCCTTCTCTCGCGGCTGCGGGATCAGGATGACGGTGGAGGGAAATGGGGTGTGGGCACTTGGAACGGCTATCGTTCATTTTGAACCGCTCTAACCCGCATATTTCACACGCAGAGGTGTGAAACATGCGCCCTGTCGGGCCGACCTTGTCGGGGCGCGCCGCGACAAAGTCGCTCCGCCCGGAGGGCGGACGGGCATTTTGCTGATTGGATGGCTCATGAGTGTGAAATGTCCGGGCTA
>DASZPS010000021.1:0-1577 GCA_035549955.1 Lacunisphaera sp.
GGGTGCAACGTGAAGGTCGCGCGTTGAGGAGTGAGCCGGGCCGACATATGCGCCGGATAGAAGGGGAGCGGAAGGGTTGGCGAGCCAAGGAGGTCGTCGTCACTGAACGGTATTTGACGGTCACCGCGTTGAAGTTCATGGAGGCGAACCGGTTCAACTACCCAGACAACGGCATCCTCGCGCGTGCGAAGATGCTCATACTCCTTGACGGAGAAATATAGTGCAGCAAATGCATTCTCTGTCCAGTCTAAGAGTCTGGTTGGAAATCCGTGATGCTGCATGACCGTCATGCGATCTAGTCGCGAAGCTGGGAAGCGGTCGAGAAGGCGAACGGCATACTGGGCAAATTGGAGTTCCAGGTTGCTCTCAGTCGCCATAAGCTGTCGCGGACGATACCGAAGTAGCGAGGGCTCGAGAGAGAACGATGCGCGTGCCATGCCCCTGAACCACGGTCGCGTCGACCCAAAAGCGTGCATCCAGGGTGCCGTGATACCGGTCAGCTCGCTGATGAACTCGTCGGGATGCTCGACAACCTTGCGGTGACACAACTTCTCGATGTCGGGCAGCGGCTCCGCGTCAGCGGTATCCTCGTTTGCAAAGTGCATAGGTCTCGCGTCAGGCTAACGTAGCAGTGTTAACCTGCGAAAGCCCGAGCGCAGCGAGGGTTTCGTCAGGTTCAACACGGAGTTAGCCAGGACCATCGCCATCGCGCCCCACGGAAGAAAGCCAGGGATAGTGGGTTTTCAAAGTCCGTCGGCACGAATCGCGACAGCGAGAGCACGTGTGCTGCGCGAGCGCGCGGACGATGGAATCGAATTCGAGGGGATCGGTTCCAAGGTCGATGAGATACCGGACGGCACAGGTAGCCGTGTAGGCGAACCAGTTGAGGAACGGGTCGTCGAGCCAGAGGTCGGGAAGAACAGAAATCTGCTCGAGACGCTGTCGGATAGTCGCAGCCGCGGATGGGTGCTTAGTTCGTGCGATGGCCTGGAGCAGATTCGAGCAATGTGCGGGCTCGGTGGCGGGGAGGCGTTCAGAGAGGAGTTGAAAAGCCTCGTCCGGCGGCAGGTGTGTCGCTGCGGAGAGGGCGACTGCAGAGCAATCGTCAGCATCGCCGACGAGGAAGACAAACCGCAGCATGTCGGCAAGGTCAGGGTGAGCCTGAAGCCACGCGACGTTCGTGCAGAAGTCCATGCGCTCGCTTCGACGCCAGCCTGGCCACTCAGCTCGCAAGTCGGCAAGTGATATTGTGGCGCTGCCGTCCATGAAGCGCGAGATCTGGTGGACGACGTTGCTGGCGGGGTCTCTATACGTGCGAGACCATCGGCGCTCACGGTCGAGAGGTATCTGAGCGCCATTGGCGTCCTCGAAAAAACGCGGATAATCGGGTCCAAAGCGGTGGGGAGGCGGAGTCATCTGCCGTCTCGTCTCTGGCTAACGTAGCAGTGTTCACCTGCAAAAGCTGAGCGAAGCGAAGTTTTTGTCAGGTGCAACACAAAGTTGGCCTGCCCAGAGACCATGACGTGAAGAGAACCACCGTGCAGAGTCGGAAGCGCAAATCTACCTTGGGAATGTAT
>DASZPS010000022.1:0-26244 GCA_035549955.1 Lacunisphaera sp.
TCGAGGTCGCCGTCGTAGATTTTTTTCCCGTGGTCGATGACGATCACCCGCTCGCACAGCGTCGAGATGTCGGCCATGTAGTGGCTCGTGAGCAGGATCGTCGTGCGATGCTTCCGGTTGTAGTCGCGCAGGAAGCCGCGCACCGCCTTCTGCGAGACGACGTCCAGGCCGATCGTGGGCTCGTCGAGGAACAGCACGCGCGGCCGGTGCAGCAGCGCGGCGATCAGCTCCATCTTCATCCGCTCGCCGAGCGACAGCTCGCGGACCATCACGTTGAGCTTGCCGCCGATGCCGAGCAGCGCGACGAGCTCGTCGAGCGTCGCCTTGAAGTCCGCCGGCGGCAGGCCGTAGATCGCGCGCAGGAGCGTGAAGGACTCAATGGCCGGCAGGTCCCACCAAAGCTGGTTCTTCTGCCCGAGCACCAGCGCGAACAGCCGGCGATACGCGTTCTCGCGCTTGGAGGGGTCGAAGCCCGCCACGCGCGCCTTGCCGCTCGTCGGATAAATCAGTCCCGAAAGCATTTTCAGCGTCGTGGTCTTGCCGGCGCCGTTGGGCCCGAGAAACCCGACCAGCTCGCCCTCCTTGATCGAGAAACTCACGGCATCGGCCGCGCGGGTCTCCTCAAATTCGCGTTTCACCAATCCTTTCACGCCGCCCCAAAAGCCGGGCTGCTTCTTGTAGGTGCGGAAGACACGCGTGAGGTTTTCGACTTCGATCATGGAAGCCGCCGATTGAACGGGCTTTACGGACGATGGCAACCGCGGTCTCCCGATGAACCGGCCCGGCATCGCCGCACGCCGATTAGCTCTGAATGGCAATTCAATGCAGTAGGTGTTTCCCCCTAGATTTCCCTTAAGGAGACGGGCAGGAGTGTCGATTATAGGTGGCAGCTGGATAATCATCCGGCGTCACCTCTTGCACCTCCTCCGCCAGACTCAGGTCCAATCCCTGCGGCTGCTACGGCATCCGCTGGTTGTTCTGTCGGCACTATTTTTGAGCGGAGTCCCTTCCGTCCGTCTGCAGGCGCAGGCGGCCGCGCCCGCCGCGGTGACACCAGGCGCGACAATCACTTCCGGGGGCGATTTTTGGAGCGTCAGCAACGAAGACCGGAGGAAGCCGCAGACCGTGCGGATGGAACTTACGGTGCTCTACTACGACCCGCAGTGGAAGTTGTTGTGGGCCGAGAGCGGCGGGCAGGGCGTATACCTGCCTTGTCGGGGCGAGTCCCTCGCGATCCGCAGCGGCGAACGCGTTCGGCTGGAGGGCACGGTGGTGCCCGCGGATGGTTTTGCGGGAGAACTGATCAAGGCCACGGTGCTCGACGCCGACGCCATGCCGGCGCCGCTGTCCCTGGCGGGTCGCGTCGGCGAGGTTGCCAGGTTCGATGCGCGTTGGGTCGAGGGCGAAGGCTACGTTTTTGTGCAGAGCGACCCGGATCCAACCCACGTCCTCTTCGTCTTGCTCTGCGAAAACCAGGTGATCTCCCTGCGCATGCAGATCAACGGGACGGATCCGATTCCCCAACTGGTGGGGGCGCGGATCCGGTTTCGCGGCGCGTACGTCGCCACGCGGGATGCCACCGGCGGCATCCAACAGCTCGATTGCTGGACATCCCGTCGCGGCGACGTCGAGCTGATTGACTGGCTGGCGGACGACAAGCGCTTCAAGCTGCCGCGCACCGTGGTCGACGACCTCGAGGCGGCAAAACAGCCGTGGGTGCGAGTCGTGGGCAAGGTGCGCGCGCAGGAGATGGGCAAATCGCTGACCGTGCGGGACGAGACGGGACAGATTACCATCACGACCCAACAGCCGGAGATGCTGGCGGAAAACGCCGCGGTGGAAGTGATCGGCCGCCCGGTGTCGACTCCGGCCGGCTGGACCCTGCGGGACGCCTTGTTCCGGACCACCGGCCGTGCCGGCCAGGCGGTAGCCACCCTGTTGGGTTCAGGCCAGGCGCCGCTGCGCCTGCGGCTGGCGGAGCAGGTTTTGAAACTGCCCGGCGACGAGGCGGAGAAACGCTACCCGGTCACGCTCCGCGGCGCGGTGACGTGGTCGGATGAGCGGGCGGATTTCTTCTACCTGCAGGATGCCAGCGGCGGGGTGCGGGTGCGCTACAAGCCCGGGCAGGGCAGCATGCTGGGGGCGGGCTCATCGCTGGCTTTCTCCGGCGTGACGGTGCGCGGCCCGTTTGTGCCTGAAGTCGAGTTGATCGAGGCCGCCTATCTCGGCACGGTGGCGGTGCCGCCGGTCCGCAGCATCACGCTCGAACAGGCTTTGTCCGGCGCCGAGGAGGGCCAGCGCGTCGAGATGCACGGTTATGTTCGCCAGGTGTTGCCGGAGAGCGGCTGGACCCGGCTCGACCTCACGACTCTCACCGGTGAGTTCCATGCCTACCTGCCGGAAGACAAGTCGCTCGAGGACCTCCAAGGGGCGCTGGTGCGGGTGCGCGGTGTCTGCAATGCGCTTGTGAATGCGAACCGGGAACTGATCGACATCCGGCTCTGGGTCCAGGGCCGCAGCGCGGTGAGCGTCGATGAAACCCCGCCGACGGATCCCTTCTCGGTCTCGCTCCAGACCATTGCCGGACTCCGGCAGTTCAGTTCCACCCAATTGACGAATCGCCGCGTCCGGCTGGCCGGCCAGGTGCTGCTGCACGAGCCTGGGCGGTACCTCTACCTGCAGGACGAAACCGGCGGCCTGTTTGCGCTGACGCGGGGAAACGAGCGGCTGCACGCGGGCGACCGGGTTGAAGTCGTGGGGTTTGCCGGCCGGGCCGGCAATCGCGTGATCCTGCGGGAAGCGAGCTGGCGCTCGGGCGGGGCGGGCCCGGCCATCAAGCCGCAGCCGTTGACGGAAATGAATGTCCCGCAAGCCGCGGTGGAGGCCCATCTCGTGGAGGTCCAGGCGGTCTTGCGCCAGGTTGTGACCGAGGGAACCCAGACCAAGCTGATCATGCAGGCGGGAGATGTGGTCTTTGACGCGATCCTGCACGATGTCACCGGCTGGGTGGCGCCGGTTACCGGCAGCCGGCTCGAGTTGACCGGCGTTTACGTGCTGGAATTCGACGAATATCGCCAACCGCGCGGGTTCCGGCTGGAACTGCGGGCCGCGACCGACGTGCGCGTGTTGGCCTTGCCGCCGTGGTGGACCGCCCGGCGCACGGGCTATGTGTTTGGGGGGCTGCTCCTCGTCATCGCGCTCGTCGCCTCGTGGAGCATCGTGCTGCGCCGGCGGGTCAAGGCCCAGACCGAGCAGATCCGGTTGCAGCTCGAAAAGGAGGCGCGCCTGCAAAGCGAGTTGGAACGGTCATCGCGGCTGGAGTCGCTCGGTGTGCTGGCCGGCGGCATTGCGCACGATTTCAACAACCTGCTCACGGCCATCCTCGGCAACCTGGGCCTCGCCGCGCTCGACAAGCGGGCGATGGAAGCCGCGGGCGACTGCATCGCCGAGGCCGAACGGGGGGCGCGTCGCGCCAAGGACATCACCCAGCAGCTGCTCACCTTTGCGAAAGGCGGCGATCCGGTGCGCAAAAGCGTCAACCTCCCGGACGTGGTGAAGGAGTCGGCGAATTTTGCCCGGCACGGATCCAAGGTGCGATTCGAGTTTGATTATCCGCCCGACCTGCCGCCCGGCGACCTCGATGCGGGTCAGATATCCCGCGTCGTGCACAACCTCGTCATCAACGCGGTGCAGGCGATGCCCGACGGCGGCGTGGTCAGCATTGCGTTGGCTGCGGTCAAACTGGCCCCCAGCGAAGTGGACATGCTGCCCGCCGGGACCTACCTGCGCCTGACCATCAGCGACACCGGCCAAGGCATCCCGCCCGATCATCTGCCGAAGATTTTCGATCCCTATTTTTCCACGAAGGACAAGGCCGGAAACAGCGGCCTCGGCCTCGCCGCGGTCCGCTCGATCGTCAAGAAGCATCAAGGCCACATTGACGTTGAATCGAAGGTCGGGCGCGGCACGACCTTCCGCGTCTGGCTGCCGGCCACCGCCCAGCAGCAAGTTCCGCGCGTCGCGACCGCGGCGCCTTGGACGACCAGGGGCCCGGGGCCGGCGCGGGTGCTCGTCATGGATGATGAGGACGTGATCCGACGCGTGGCGGGGCGGATGCTCTCCCTGGCCGGCCACGAGGCGGTATTCGCGTCCGACGGCGCCGAGGCCGTGAAAACCTACACGGCGTTGCGCGCGTCGGACCATCCCTTTGACCTCGTGATTTTCGACCTCACGGTTCCCGGCGGCATGGGGGGCAAGGACGCATTGCAGGAATTGCTCAAGGCCGATCCGAGCATCCGCGCGATCGCCTCGAGTGGTTACTCCAACGATCCCGTGATGGCCAACCCCCGAACTTACGGCTTCTGCACGACCCTGCCCAAGCCGTACGACGTTCCCGATCTGCTGAAAGCGATCGAAGAAGCGCGCCGGACGTAGTCCAAGATTTCGCCGGCGAACCCGCGCGAAGCGCAGCGCCGAATGCCACGCTTTGATTTGAATCGATCTCCTGCGGGCGACCCAAAGAGATGGGCCCGGAGCGATGCCAAGCCTGAAATTCGCGCCAATCAAACGAGTTGAGGGGTGATGTTTGGGCGTTTCGCGCCAAGCCTCCGTCATTCTTGCTGCGCGCTTTTTGCCGGCCCGAATGGGAGGTATTAGTCTGGGTATTTTCCCCTAGCGCGGCCTTCAGGAGCCTTCTGGTGATGACGATTGATAGTCCAGCCGGATACTTTCCGGCGGCATCTTGGAACAACTCGGCCAGACTTCAGCCAAGTCCCTGCGGCTGCCACGGCATCCGCACACGGCGTTGTTGGCTCTATTGCTGGCGGCCGGGCAACCCGGAATGGCCCAACCGCGGCCTGCGGTCCCGCCGGTGCAGGGAACGGGAGTGATCACATCCGGGGGCGAGTTCTGGACGGTGGTGGAGGCGGATCGCCAGAGCCCGCATCCCCTGTGCGCTGAGGTGGTGGTATATTTCTACGATCCCGCGTGGAAGCTGCTCTATGGAGATTTCGGCGGTTTGCCGACCTACATGCCCGTGCAGGGCCAGTCGCTGCCCATCAAGGCAGGACAGCGGGTGCGATTTGAAGGCACGGTAATCCCGGCGCAGGGTTTCGACGGCGAACGCATCACCGTGACGGTCCTCGCGGAAGGGCAGCTGCCGAAGCCATTGCCGACGGCGGGTCGCATGGCGGACCTTGCGACCCTCAATGGCCGTCGCGTGCAGCTCGAAGGTTATGTGCTCGGTCAGAACGAAGCCGATCCCACGCACGTCGAGATCCGGCTGTGGAGCGAAGGGCGCCTGGTGCTTCTCACCTTGATGATCGGCGACACCGATCCCGTGCCGCAATTGGTGGGCGCATTGATCCGCGTGGTGGGTGTGTACGACGTGGCGTTGAATTCCGCCGGCGGCATCCAGGTCATCAAGCTCTGGACCAGCGAGCGCGACAAGCCCGAGGTGCTGGGCTGGCTGCGGGACGACGCGCGTTTCAAACTCCCGCGCACTCCCATCGACGAACTCGCCGCCGCGGGCGGCCGGCCCTGGGTCCGCGTGGCCGGCACGGTGCAGCCGCGCGACAAGCCGGGCGTGCTCATCATCCGCGATGAATCGGGCCAGATGGAAATTTCCACGGCGCAGCCGGAAATTCCGCCGCCCGGTGTCACGGTCGAAGTGGTGGGCCGGAGGCAGCGGGCGGAACTCGGCTGGACCCTGACCGAGCCGCTATTCCGCCGGTTGAATCTGTCGGGGGAACCGGCGGGCGCGACGGGTGGCGCGAACCAACCGCCCGTGCTGCTGCGGCTCGCGGACCAGATTGTGCAGTTGACCCTGGAAGAAGCCGCGAAGCGCCAGCCCGTGACGTTGCGCGGCGTCGTCACATGGTGGTCGGAACGCACGAGCCAGTTTTACCTGCAGGACATCAGCGGCGGGGTGGCGATTCGCCGCCAGCCCGGCATTAAGCTCGAGTTTGGGGCCACCGCCACCATCACCGGCACGACCGTGGCCGGGGCCACGCTGCCCGAGGTGGAGGTGCTGACCCTGAACCAGACCGGCCTGCAGGGCTTGCCGCCGCCGCGGCGCATCACGCTGGAACAGGCCCAGACCGGGGCCGAAGAGGGCCGCTGGGTGGAAATGCGCGGTTACGTGCGCCAGGTGTCGTCCGGCGACGGGTGGACGCGGCTCGATCTCACGGCGGCCACCGGCGAATTTTCCGCGTGGCTGCCCGCGACGGATACGCTGGACCGCCTGGCCGGGTACGCGGTGCGACTGCACGGGGTCTGCGTCGCCGACGGGGTGGCGGGCCGCGATGCGCCGGAGGTGCGGTTGTGGATGCAAAATTCGGAGGCGGTGGAGATCGAACAGGTTGCACCAACCGATCCCTTTGCCGGGCCGCGCGCCACCATTGCCTCCATCGGACAACTTTCGGTGGCGCAGATGATCAACCGCCGCGCGCACCTGGCGGGGACCGTGCTTCTGCACGTGCCGGGCCGTTACCTTTACCTCCAGGACGCCACGGGCGGGCTGTTCATCTTGTCGCGGGATGAGGCCCGGCTGAACCCGGGTGACCGCGTGGAGGTTGCCGGGATCCCGGGCCGGCTCGGCGGCCGGCCGGTCCTGCGCGAAGCCCATTGGCGGCCAGCCACCGCGGTCCCCGAGATCGCTTCGCTCCGGATCGAGGACGCGAGCCAGCTCCAGCCGCAAGCCGACGCGCGCCAGGTCACGTTGCAGGCGACCCTGCGCCAGGCCGTGACGGAAGGCAAGGGGGCGCGCCTGGCGCTCCAGGCGGGCGGCGTCCTGTTTGATGCCACGTTGCACGAAGCAGCCGGCTGGCGCATGCCGGAGATGGGCAGCCGGGTTGAATTGACGGGCGTTTATGTGCTCGAATTCGACGAATACCGCCGGCCCCGCTCGTTCCGTCTCGAGGTTTTCCGCCCCTCAGACATCGCGGTGAAAGAGGCTCCGCCCTGGTGGACTGCGCGGCGCACGCTGATGGTGATCGCTTTGCTTGCGGCGGGCGGGTTTATGGCCTTTGCGTGGGTCGTGGTGCTGCGGCGCCGCGTGAATGCCCAGACCGAACAGCTGCGCCTGCAACTGGAGAAGGAAGCGCGGATGCAGATGGAGCTTGAGCAATCGACCCGCCTCGAGTCGCTCGGCGTGCTGGCGGGCGGCATCGCGCACGATTTCAACAACCTCCTGACCGCCATCCTCGGCAACCTGGGCCTGGCTTCGCTCGACAAGCGCGCCATGGAGGCCGCGGGCGACTGCATCGTCGAGGCCGAGCGCGGCGCCCGGCGCGCCCGCGACATCACGCAGCAGCTGTTGACCTTTGCGAAAGGCGGCGATCCCGTGCGCGCCGCCGTGGCCCTCCCGGAGATCATCACCGAGGCCGCGAATTTCGCCCGCCATGGCTCGAACGTTCGCTTCAAGTTCGACCTGCCCGCGGACCTCCCGCCGGGCGATGTCGACGCCGGGCAGATTTCCCGGGTGGTGCACAACCTGGTGATCAATGCCGTCCAGGCCATGCCCCGGGGCGGCGTGGTCAGCCTGGCGCTGGCCGCGGCGACGCTGCGCGAGGGCGAAGTGGAATCGCTGCCGGCCGGCAATTACCTGAAGTTCACCGTCGTCGACGGGGGCGAGGGCATTGCCCCCGAGCTATTGCCGAAGATATTCGACCCGTATTTTTCGACGAAATCCGCGAGCGGCAACAATGGGCTGGGCCTCGCGACCGTGCATTCCATCGTCAAGAAACACAACGGACACATCGAGGTGGAGTCGAAGCCGGGGCAGGGCACGACCTTCCGCGTCTGGCTGCCCGCGGCGAAGCACCAAACGCCGGCGAGCAGCGCCCCGGTCACCCGCGCCCCGGGCCATGTGCCCGCCCGGATCCTGGTGATGGACGACGAGGACGTCATCCGGCGCGTCGCCGGGCGCATGTTGTCCCTGGCCGGCCACGAGGCGGTGTTCGCCGCGGATGGCAATGAAGCGGTGCGGGCCTACGTCGACGCGCGCCGTTCCGGGCGACCCTTCGATCTCGTGATTTTTGACCTCACGGTGCCGGGTGGCATGGGCGGCCGGGATGCGCTGAAGGAATTGCGCGAGTTCGATCCGGAGATTCGCGCCATGGCGTCAAGCGGCTATTCCAGCGATCCGGTGATGGCCAATCCCCGGAACTACGGTTTCCGCACCAGCCTGCCAAAGCCCTACGACATTCCGGACCTGATGCGCGCGGTCGAGGAAACCCGGCGATCCTGAACGCCCGAAACGGTCCGGTCTTTCGGCTCGCCAAAACCGTGGCAATCGCGCGGTCTGAATGGGCCGCCGCCGAGGACCATGGATTCGCCGCTGCCCTTCATCGACCTGCACCGCCACCTCGATGGCAACATGCGGCTCGAGACGATCCTTGAGCTGGGCCGCCAGCACCGGATCAAGCTGCCGGCCGACACCCCCGAGGGCTTGCGGCCGCACGTTCAGGTGATGTCCACGGTGCCCGACCTCCTCGCCTTCCTCGACAAATTCAAATGGATGATCGCGGTCCTGGCCGACTACGCGGCCTGCCGGCGGATCGCCCGCGAGAATGTCGAGGACGCGCAGCGCGAAGGCCTGGATTATGTCGAGCTGCGCTTCAGCCCGTGGTTCATGGCGGCGGGGCACCGGCTGGATCCGGCCCGGGTGGTCGAAGCCGTCGTCACGGGCGTCGAGGAAGGCAGCCGCGCGACCGGGCTGAAGGTGAAACTGATCGGCATCCTCAGCCGCACCTTCGGGGCGGACGTGTGCCTGGCCGAACTCGAGGCCCTGCTGGCCCACCGGACGCACCTCGTCGCGCTCGACCTGGCCGGCGATGAGAAGAATTTTCCGGCGGAGCTGTTCGTCGAACATTTCCGGCGCGGACGCGACGCGGGCTGGGCGGTCACGGTCCACGCGGGCGAGGCCGGCGGCGCGCGCAGCGTCTGGGCGGCGCTGCGGGAGCTCGGGGCCACGCGCATCGGCCATGGCGTGCGGGCGGTCGATGACCCAAAACTCATGGACCATTTGGGGGAGAATCGCATCGGCCTCGAGGCGAACCTCACGAGCAATGTGCAGACCAACACGGTGCCCAGCCTCGCCGCGCACCCGCTGAAACGGTTTCTCGACCACGGGCTGCTCGCCACGATCAACACGGACGACCCCAGCATCAGCGGCATCGATCTCCGGCACGAGCAGCAAGTCGCGGCGCCGGCCGCGGGCCTGACCGCGGCGGACATACGGCAGGCGCAGGCCAACGCGCTGGAGATCGCCTTCCTCACGCCGGAGGAGAAGGCGGCGTTGATGGCGGCGAGCAAGCAAGGACGGCGGCCGGAGCCGGCCTGAAGACATTTTCCCCCGCCGGGGACCAGACCCATTCGCCGGTAACCAGGCTACGCGGATGCCGGCAGCCCCGACTGGGAGGCGGTTTCGAGGGCGGCCAGTTCCCCCGTCGTCAGGCGGATCGGCAGCGCGGCGAAGCACTCCTCCAGCTGGGCGACGGTATGGGTGCCGACGATCGGCACGACGGTCAGCGGTCGCGACCACAGGTAGGCCAGCACGATGGCGCTGGGCTCGACGCTGCGCTCGGTGGCAAGGTCGGCGACGACCTTTCCCGCGGCCAGGTTGGCCGGCACGTGGAATTCGCTCCCGGCCAAATCGCCATCGCCGCGCGCGAGCTTGGAAAAAAAGCCGCCGGCCTGGGAGGTATAGGGGATGATGGCCATGCGGGTCTCCCGATGGAAGCGGAGCATCTCCGGGTCCAGTTTGACGTAGCCCGTGAACGGCGGTGGTTTGGATTGCTGGCAACCCAGGCACCAAAAGGGCTGGTTGGCGATGAATCCCTGTTGGCCGGATTGCTGGGCGTAGGCGTTGGCCGCCCGGATGCGGTCGGTCGTCCAGTTCGAAGCGCCGAACGCCCGGATCTTCCCTTCATGAACGAATTTGTTGAGCAGGTCGATGAAGTGCTCGACCAGGTGCGAGGTGTTGTCCCGGTGGAGCCAGTAGAGGTCGATGACGTCGGTGCGCAGGGTGCGGAGGCTGCCCTCCAAGTCGTCGCGGATCTCGGCGGCGGAGGTGCGGGGGACGTTCAGGGACTGGATGAACGGATGGGCGCCCTTGGTGGCGAGGACGATGCGGTGCCGGCAGCCGCGCGCACGCAGCCAGTCGCCGATGATGCGCTCGCTCCGCCGGTATTCGCCCGGCACCCAATCCGAGTAAATGCGGGCCGTGTCGAGGAAGTTTCCCCCGAGCGCCACAAAGCGATCGAGCAGCGTGAAGCTTTCGGCCTCGGTGATCGTGTTGCCGTGCATGGTCCCGCCGAGGCAAAGCGGCGACACGGCGAGGGGTGTGCCGGGAAGCTGGATGAGGTTCATGGGCGCTGGGCGAACTGAATAGCCCAACCTCGCCGTGAGGTCAACGGGCTCCCCCGCGAATTTGGGCCGGTCACAGCTGGCCCAGCCTGCGATAATCCAGGATCGTATGGCTGATGAAGCCGGATTCGACGCACTTGAGGTCGGTCAACGGTTCGGGTGGCGACACATCCTCGCCCTCGGTCCAGACAAGGCGGTGGCGGCCCTCCGCGTCGGGGGGCGTGAACAGGCCGGGCACGAAGAACTGCGCCGGCACGCTCCGTTTGACGACGGTATCAGGACGGCAGGCGTGGGGAAAATTCAGGTTGTGCACGGTGAAGCTGCGGGGCGGAGTCGCCGCGAGGAGCTGGCCGGCGAGGCCGGCGGCGCGCGCGGCGGAGATCTTCAGCGTCGCCAGCAGTTCGCCTTCCGGGACGCCGCCATGGTCCTTGAGCCGGTAATAGGTTTCCTCGCTGACATCCTGCGACACCGATACCGCCGGCAGGCCGTGGAGGGCGCCCTCCCAGGCGCCGGCCACGGTGCCGCTGGCGATGATGAAGGCCAGGGTGCAGTTGAAGCCCACGTTGATGCCGCTGACGACGCCCTCCACTTTCGTGGGCAGCAGATGCGCAATCGCGATGTTCACGCAGTCCGAGGGCGTGCCGTCGACGATCCAGGTGGCGCAGCCCAGGCCGCGGTCAACCGCCGCCGACTTCACGGGCCGGCCGCGGGTCTTCGAGGCACCGGTCCAACTCTGCTCATTCACCGGGGCGACGACATACAACTCGTGCCCCGCGGCCTTCAGCGCGGAAACGAGCTCATGCAGAAAGGGGGAATTGATGCCGTCATCATTGGTGACCAGAAGCTTCATGCAGGCCGGAGTTATCGGTGATTTAAACCGCTCCGCCAGCCTGTTTTCAATTTCGCCCGCCCGGCCTGCTCTATCGCAAGACTGATTCGGCGTTTGTTTTGGCGGCAACTTCGGCCAACGTGCTGACAGCCCCGACGCCCATGTTCCCCCGGCATTTTCACGCCTGCGGGTTGCTCCTGGCGATTTCATTGCCCGCCGCGACCCTGCAAGCCAGCCCTGAAACCCTGACCGTCACGATCAGCACCGAGGCCGGCAAGTCATACCGGCGCCAGCGCCTGCCGGATGGCACATTCAAACCGGAATTCTACGTCATGGCCAACGGCGGGCTGTTCCGCGGCACGACGCGTGATGAGTCCTTCGACTATGTCACTTACGAGGAAGTCGCGGGCAAACTGAAGGAACACCTGGCCAGGCAACAGTACCTGCTGGCCGACAAGGCGGCGGATGCCGATCTGTTCCTCGTCGTCTATTGGGGGCAGACCGTCCCCTACAACGATGGCACCTATCGCAACTCCGTCGACCAGGTCGCCAGTGCCATCAACGACTACAAGCTGAACCGGATACCCTCCAGCGGCATCGGCGGCGGCAACCTGCCGATGATCAATGCCGATCGCGGGCCGCCCTCGGAACAAAACCCCGCGCCCACGGAAGGCCTGTCGCAAATCGAATCGGCGATGGCGCGGGTGCAGATGGAAAACCTGGGCCGCGACTCGGCGAACCTCGAAAATGCGAAGCTGCTGGGTTATCTCGACGCGATCAATGAGCGGCGGCACCTCCCGCCCTGGGCGGATGTCAGCGGCATCACGCAGGAGCTGACCTCCGATATCGAGGAACCGCGTTACTACATCGTCATCGGCGCCTACGATTTTCGCCTGATGCAGGAAAAGCGGAAGCAGGTGCTGCGCTGGGCGACGCGCATCAGCATCGGCTCCCAGGGCACCAGCTTCGATGATCGCATGGCGCAGATGGTCGCCGCGGCGGCTGCATCGTTCGGACAGCCCAATGGCTTTCGCCGCCGGTACTTTGGCGACCCGCGCGTGGACCTGGGCGAAACGAAGTTCATCGGGGTGGTGGGCGGGGAGGGTGTGAATCCCGTCAAACCGGTGGAACCGAAGAAATAAGGCGCGGACTCCCGCGGGACTTCGACGCGTCACAAGCGGTGCGCAGCGGTCGCCAAGAAGCGACGAGCCGGACCGGTGGCATCCGGGCATGCTAGCGGCATGGCCCGCGTTTGTCCGTCGTTCCGGGATGCATTCAGGCCCATCGGGGTGGTTCCCAAAGGTGTGGTTCGCAGGATGCAAGCTCCCGGGAGCGGCGGACGCGCGGGCCACTTAATGCCATGAAACCTGTTATCTTCAACAACACGGTCCTGCGCGACGGCCATCAATCGCTGGCGGCAACGCGCATGACCACCGACCAAATGCTGCCCGTGGCGCGCGATCTCGATGGCCTCGGTTTCGGGGCCCTGGAGACCTGGGGTGGGGCGACCATCGACTCCTGCCTGCGGTTCCTGCGCGAGAATCCGTTCAGCCGGCTGGACCGCCTCAAGAGCGCGGCCCCCGCCACACCGCAAATGATGCTGCTGCGGGGCCAGAACCTCGTGCAGTACACCAGTTTTCCCGACGACGTGGTCGAAGCCTTCGTGCGCCGCACCGCTGCCCATGGCCTGGATATCTTCCGGATTTTCGATGCGCTCAACGACGCCCGCAATCTGATGGTGCCGGTCCGGGCCGTGAAGGCCGCCGGCCGCCACGCGCAGGGCGCGATCTGCTACACGACGAGCCCGGTGCATACGCCGGAGCAGCTGGCCGCCTTCGCTGACCAGCTGGTCGAACTGGGCGTCGATTCGATATGCATCAAGGACATGGCGGGCCTCCTCACGCCGGTGGTGGCCTATGAGCTCGTGCGCGCCATCAAACAGCGGCATTCGCTGCCCCTCGTCGTGCACAGCCACGACACCGCGGGATTCGCCCTGGCCACCTACGTGGCGTCCACCGACGCCGGCGCCGACGCCGTCGAGACGTCCATCGCGCCCTTCGCCAACGGGACCGGCCAGCCCGATACCGTCCGGATGCTGGCGGCGCTCGCCGGGCATGCCCGCGCGCCGCTGTACAACACCCAGAAACTGTACGAACTCGGCACGTACTTCGAGGGTGTCGCGAAGGAGCTTGCGGCCTTCATGTCCCCGGCGAACGACCGCGTGGATGGCGCCGTGCTCCAATACCAGGTGCCGGGCGGCATGCTTTCCAACTTCAGAAACCAACTGAAGGAAATGAAGATGGATACCCGCTTCGCCGAGGTGATGGCCGAAGTGCCGGTCGTGCGGCGCGCCCTCGGGTGGATTCCGCTCGTGACGCCCACCTCGCAGATCGTCGGCACCCAGGCCATGCTCAACGTGAAGTTCGGCCGCTGGGCGAATCTCGCGCAAAACACGATCGACGTCGCGCTCGGCCGCTATGGACGCACGCCGGGCCCGGTGGACCCGGAACTGCTGGCGTTGGCGGCGAAGAAAGCCGGCCAGGAGCCGGTGACCGTCCGACCGGCCGACCTGCTCGCGCCGCGCCTGCCCTCCCTCCGGGCCGAGCTCACGGCGAAGGGTCTCCCCGTCGACGACGACACGGCGGTGCTCTACGCGATGTTCCCGCGCGAGACCGAGGCCCTGCTCAAGCCGCCGGCCACGCCGGCCGCTGCCGCGCCCGCCGCAAAAGCCCCCGCGGCGGCGACCCCGGCGCCGGCCCCCGCAGCCCGGCCGGCCCCGCCGGTTTCGCCGATCCGCGGCGTGACCGCGACGGCCCGGGCGCACCCGGGCGGACCTCGTCACTTCCACCTCACCGTCGACGGCCGTCGCCACGAAATCGTCGTGGAGGAGCCGTAATCCCCACATGAAAACCAAAGCCGCCCCGTCACTCTTTGCGGAATTTCCGCCTCCATCCCCCACCGAGTGGCGCCGGGTGGCCGAGGAATCGCTCGATGGCGCGCCGTTCGAGAAGAAGCTGATCACGCGCACCCCGGAAGGCATCGACCTCCTGCCGATCTACACGCGCGCGGACACGGGCACGGCGGCCGGCGACTGGCCGGGACTGCCGCCCTACGGCCGCGGTGCGGCCGCACTGGGCGTCCGCGCCCACGGCTGGCAGGTCTGCCAGGAATTGCCGTACGGGCCGCCACCGGAGTTCAACGCCGCCCTGCTGCAAGACCTGAACCGCGGCCAGAACGCGGTGAACCTGCTGCTCGATGTCGCCACCCGCCTGGGACTCGACCCCGACGAGGCGCGCCCGGGGGAAGTCGGCGGCTGTGGCCTGTCGCTGGCGACGCTCGACGATTTTGCGCGCGCCCTGCGCGGGGTGGACCTTTCCGCCGTGCCGGTGTACGTGCCCGCCGGGCTGGCGGCACTGCCGCTCACGGCGATGTTTGCCGCGGCCCTGATCGAACAAGGCCGGAAGCCGACCGACCTCCAGGGCGCCGTGTTGGCCGATCCCTTCTCCGAATGGCTGGGTGCCGGCACGCTGCCCGTGCGGCTCGAGCGGGCCTACGATGACATGGCGTTGCTGACCGACTGGGTTTCCCGCTGCGGTTCGCCGCTCCGGACCGTCGGCGTGGCGGCGAATGCCTGGGCGGATGCCGGCGGCTCCGCGGTGCACGAGCTGGCGTTCGGCCTGGCGACGGGGGTCGAATACCTCCGTGAAATGGCGTCGCGCCACATCGGGCCGGCCCGCGCGGCGCCGCGTTTCCTCTTCACCTTCGCCAGCGGCTCGCACTTTTTCATGGAGATCGCGAAATTCCGCGCCGCGCGCCTGTTGTGGCACCGCGCGGTGACGGCCGCGGGCGCGCCGCCATCGGCCGCTCGGCTGGTCTGCCATGCCCGGACCTCGCTGTGGAACAAGACCGTGCTGGATCCCCACGTGAACCTGCTGCGCACCACGACCGAGGCGTTTGCCGCCATCGTGGGCGGCTGCGCCAGCCTGCATGTCGCGCCCTTCGACGAGTGCTTCCGCGTGCCGGACGACTTCTCGCGCCGGCTGGCCCGCAATATCCAGCTCATCCTCGGCGAGGAGTGCGGGCTGGGGCGGGTGGTGGACCCGGCGGGCGGCGCCTGGTATGTCGAGGCGCTCACGCAGCAACTCGCGGCCAAGGCCTGGACGCTCTTCCAGGAAATCGAACAATCCGGCGGAATGGCCGCGGCGATCCGGGCGGGGCGGCCGCAGGAAATGGTCGACAAGCTCGCCGCCGAACGCATCAGCGCGGTTGAAACCCGCCGCGATGGCATCATCGGCACGAATCTCCACCCGAACCTCAAGGAACGACCGGCCGAATCAAACCTGCCCGACTACCCCGCGCTCGCCGCGCGCCGCGCGCGGCAGGTGTCCGCCTACCGCCTCGCGGGTGCGCCGGAGCGGGACGAGGAAGTGATGACCCGCCTGGCCGACGTGGCCGGCGCCACCCCAGCCGGCGTCATGCGGCGCCTGACCGAGGCCTTCGGCCATGGCGCGACCCTGGGCGAAGTGAGCAAGGTCCTGCGGGCGGGTGGATTTGGTGAACCGGCGGTGCCCCGCCTGCGCATCCGCCGGCGGGCCGAGCCGTTCGAGCGCCTGCGGCAACGGTCGGACGAATACCTCGCGCGCACGGGGGCGCGGCCTCGCGTGTTCCTGGCCAACTTCGGGCCCCGCAAGCAGCACGCCGCGCGGGCGGACTTCTCCACCGGCTTTTTCGCCGCGGGTGGATTCGAAGTCAAAGGCAGCCCCGGCTTCAACTCGCCGGCCGCCGCGGCCGCCGGCGCGCGCGAGGCCGGTGCGCCCATCGTGGTCATCTGTTCCAGTGATGAAACCTATCCGGAAATTGTGCCGTCGCTGGCGCGCGAACTGAAGACCTGCCCGAACCCGCCCCTCGTCGTGCTGGCGGGGTTGCCGGCCGTCCCGGCCCTGCAGGAAACATTCCGGGCCGCCGGGGTCGACGACTTCATTCACCTGCGCGCCAATTGCGCCCAGCTGCTGGGCCGATTCCAGGACAAACTCGGACTTTGAACCACTCCGGTGCCATGAAATTCCCCGACTTTACCCGCATCCAACTCGATACCGTCCCGGTGAGCGAGAGCGCCAGCGCCTGGCGCCGCACCGCGCGCGGAGAAACCGGCGGTCCCGATGCCCTCGGCGACTGGCAGACGCTCGAGCAAATCAAGATCCACCCGACCTACGGGCCGGCCGACCTGAATGGAGTCGACCACCTGGACTACACCGCGGGCATCGCGCCGTTCCTCCGCGGCCCCTACGCGACGATGTACGTCCAGAAGCCCTGGACGATCCGGCAATACGCGGGTTTTTCGACCGCGACGGAATCCAACGCCTTCTACCGGCGCAACCTGGCGGCCGGGCAAACCGGATTGTCGGTCGCCTTCGACCTGGCCACGCACCGTGGCTACGACAGCGACCACCCGCGGGTCATCGGCGATGTTGGCAAGGCGGGCGTGGCCGTGGACAGCGTCCTCGACATGCAGACGCTGTTCAACGGCATCCCGCTCGACCGGATCAGCGTCTCGATGACCATGAATGGGGCGGTCCTGCCGGTGCTGGCGTTCTACATCGTGGCCGCGCTGGAGCAGGGCGCGAAGCTGGAGCAGCTGTCGGGCACGATCCAGAACGACATCCTGAAGGAGTACATGGTGCGCAACACGTACATCTACCCCCCGGCGCCCTCCATGCGGATCATCGCGGACATCTTCGCGTTCACGGCGCGGAACATGCCGAAGTTCAATTCGATCTCGATCTCGGGCTACCATATGCAGGAAGCCGGCGCCACCGCGGACCTGGAGCTGGCCTACACGCTCGCCGACGGGCTCGAATACCTGCGCACCGGCATCAAGGCCGGGATGGGCATCGACGAATTCGCGCCGCGCCTGTCGTTCTTCTGGGCGCAGGGGAAAAACCCGTTCATGGAGATCGCGAAGATGCGCGCCGCCCGCCTGCTGTGGGCGAAGATCGTGAAGCAGTTCAAGCCGCAGAACCCGAAATCCATGGCGCTGCGGACCCATTCGCAGACCTCCGGCTGGTCGCTCACCGAGCAGGACCCGTTCAACAACGTGGCCCGCACCTGCGTGGAGGCGATGGCCGCGGTGCTCGGCCACACGCAGAGCCTGCACACCAACTCGCTCGACGAGGCCATCGCGCTGCCCACCGATTTCTCGGCGCGCATCGCCCGCAACACGCAGCTTTACCTGCAGGCCGAGACCGGCATCTGCTCGGTCGTCGATCCGTGGGGCGGCTCGTACTATGTCGAACGGCTCACCCACGAACTCGCGCACAAGGCGTGGGCCCACCTGCAGGAGGTGGAGGAACTGGGCGGGATGGCCAAGGCGATCGAGACGGGCATCCCCAAGTTGCGCATCGAGGAGGCCGCGGCGCGCCGGCAGGCGCTGATCGATTCCGGGGCGGAGACGATTGTCGGGGTCAACAAGCACGCGCTCGAACGGGAGGCGCCCATGGACATCCTCGAGGTCGACAACACCGCGGTCCGCGAGGCGCAGGTCCGGCAGCTGCTGCAACTCAAGGCCACGCGCGACCCGGTCCAGGTGCGCCTGGCCCTGGAGGCGCTGGCGGAGAGCGCGCGGACCGGCCACGGCAACCTGCTCGCCCTGAGCATCGAGGCGGCCCGCGCCCGGGCGACGCTGGGTGAGATTTCCGCCGCGCTCGAGCAGCACTTCGGGCGGTACCAGGCCCAGATTCGCTCCGTCGCCGGCGTCTATCGCCAGGCCTATGCGGGGCGCGACGAGTTTGCGCGCGTGCGCGCCATGGCCGACGCCTTTGCGGCGCGCGAGGGCCGCCGGCCGCGCATCCTCATCGCCAAGCTGGGCCAGGACGGCCACGACCGCGGGGCCAAGGTGGTCGCCACCGCGATGGCGGACATGGGCTTCGACGTCGACATCGGTCCGCTGTTCCAGACACCTGAGGAAGCCGCGCGCATGGCGGCGGAAAACGACGTGCACGTCGTCGCGATGAGTTCCCTGGCAGCCGGGCACAAGACGCTGCTCCCGCAATTGGTGGCGGCGCTCGGGAAACTGGGACGCAGCGACATCCTGGTGGTCTGCGGCGGGGTCATTCCCGCGCAGGACTACGCGTTTCTCCAACAGCATGGCGCCGTGGCGGTCTTCGGCCCGGGGACACCCATCCCGCAGTCGGCGGCGAACGTGCTCGAAAAACTCGGCGTGGCGCGCGTTTCCTGATGCGCCATGCAACCCGACTCGACACCGCCTGACTGGTCGCCGCCGGGCGGGGGGGAAGGGTTTGCCACGCGCATTGTAGCCGGCAAGACGGCCGCGTCCGGCCGTAGTCGGCGGGTCCGGAAGGCGCCGGCCCCGGTCGATCCCCGGGAGCTGGCGCGACAAATCCTGGCGGGCGATCGCGTGGCCCTGGCGCGAGGCATCACCTTGGTGGAAAGCCGCGCCCCCGCCCATCGCGCGGCGGCGGCGGAGTTGCTGCAGCGGGTGCATGAGCGGTCGGGCGGAGCCCTGCGGGTGGGCATCACGGGCGCGCCGGGTGCGGGCAAGAGCACGTTCATCGAGGCCTTGGGCATGCAGTTGTGCGAAGCAGGCTCGCGCGTCGCGGTGTTGAGCGTGGATCCAAGCAGCCCGGTGACCGGCGGCAGCATCCTGGGCGACAAGACGCGGATGGAGCGGCTCGCCCGGCATCCCGCGGCTTACATCCGTCCCTCGCCGAGCGGCGGCGAACTCGGCGGTGTGGCGCGGCGGACGCGGGAGACCATCCCCCTTTGCGAGGCGGCCGGTTTCGACACAGTCCTGGTTGAGACAGTCGGGGTGGGGCAGAGCGAAGTCATGGTGCGCGGCATGGTCGACTGCTTCGTCGTTTTGCTGATCGCGGGGGCGGGCGACGAACTGCAGGGCATGAAAAAGGGCATCATCGAACTGGCCGACGTGCTCGTCGTGAACAAGGCGGATGGCGACAATCGCGCGCGGGCCGAGCTGGCCCGGGCGGAGGTCGCGCGGGCGTTGCACTATCTCGTGACCCCGTCCGACGTCTGGCACCCGCCGGTCCTGGCCTGCTCCGCACGGGAAGGCGTTGGGGTGGCAGCCGTCTGGGACGAGGTCCAGCGTTTTGCCACCGCGGCGCGGGCACAGGGGGAATTCGCCGCGCGGCGCGCGGCCCAACAACTTGCCTGGCTGCAGGCGCTCGTCGAAATCGGCTGGCGCGAGGAAATGCTGGCCGATCCCGCGGCGCGGGCGGAGCAGGCCGAGGTTGAGCGCCTGGTGGCGGCCGGCCGGCTGTCGCCGGCGGCGGGCGCGGCCCGTTTTCTCGGCAAGGCGCGTGAATTGCGCGGCCATTAGATCCCGAAATGGAGCCGGATTCCGCTGCGCAGGATTAGTGGTGCGCACCACTTGGCAAGATGTGCGGAGAGCTCCGGCCGATTGTCCGCTAGACTGGCGTCGCCGGTAAAACTTCATCTCTCATGATCCAAGCCATTGATCATCTGGGCATCGCGGTCCGCTCGCTGGACGAGGCGGTGCCCCTTTACGAAAAAGCGCTCGGGCTCACCTGCCTCGGGCGGGAAGAGGTTGCCGCGCAGAAAGTCCGCACGGCGTTTTTTGACGCGGGTGGCGTGCACCTGGAGCTGCTGGAGCCGACCACGCCCGACAGCCCGATCGCCAAGTTCCTGGCCGAGCGCGGCGAAGGCATCCACCACGTGGCATTCCGCACGGACAACATCGGCGCGCAGCTCAAGCAGGCCGCGAGCGCCGGCGTGCGCCTCATCCACGAGCAACCGTTCGAAGGCGCGGGCGGCAAGCTCGTCGCCTTCCTCCATCCCAAGTCCACCCGGGGCGTGCTCACCGAGCTTTGCGCGCTGAAGCCCGGCGCCACCCACTGACTCCTTTTCCCATGCCTATTGCCGAACCGCTGATGGAAACGCTGGCCGAACGCCGGCACCTCGCCCTCGCCGGCGGGGGTGAGGACAAACTGCAGGCCCGCCATGCCAAGGGCCTGTTGGGAGCGCGCGAGCGCCTGGTCGCGCTCTTCGACCCCAACACCTTCATGGAATGGGGGCTGCATGCCGACCACGACTGTCACGGCTTCGGCCTGGAAGGAAAATCGTTCCCCGGCGACGGCGTCGTCACCGGCGTGGGCTACATCAACGGCCGCCCCGCGGCCGCATTCAGCCAGGACTTCACGGTCTGCGGCGGATCCCTGGGCCGCATCCACTCCAAGAAGATCTGCGACCTGATGGACTACGCCATGAAGGCCGGCATGCCGATCATCGGCATCAACGATTCCGGCGGCGCCCGCATCCAGGAGGGCGACGACTCCCTCTCCGGCTACGGCCAGGTGTTCTTCCGCAACGTCCAGGCTTCCGGCCTGGTGCCGCAGGTTTCGGTGATCGCCGGACCCTGCGCGGGCGGCGCCGCCTACAGCCCGGCGCTCACGGATTTCGTCATCATGACGAAGCAGAATTCCAACATGTTCATTTGCGGTCCGGACGTCATCAAGGCGGCCACCGGCCAGTCCGTGACCATGGATGAGATCGGCAGCGCCGCCGCGCACGCCTCGATCAGCGGCAACATCCACTTCATGGCCGAGAGCGACGCCCAGGCGCTGGAACTCACGCGCAAGCTGCTTTCCTTCCTGCCCGCCAACAATATTGCGGACGCTCCCCACCACCTGACCCCGGCGCTGGACCTGGCGCCGGATCCGGTGCTGAACGAGATCCTCCCGGCCGACCCGAAATCGCCGTTCGACGTGCTGAAGGTGATCGCCCGGCTGGTCGATGGCGGCGATTTCCTCGAAGTGCAGCGGGACTGGGCGAAGAACCTCGTGGTCGGCTTCGGCCGGATCCAGGGCGTGGTTTGCGGCATCGTGGCCAACCAGCCGCTCGTGAAGGCCGGCACGCTCGACATCGACTCCTCGGACAAGGGCGCGCGCTTCATCCGCACGTGCAACGTGTACAGCATCCCGATCGTCACGCTTGTCGACATCCCCGGCTTCATGCCCGGCCTGGCGCAGGAACGCGGCGGCATCATCCGCCATGGCGCCAAGATGCTTTTTGCGTATGCGGCCGCCACCGCGCCGAAGCTCACCGTCATCCTCCGCAAGGCCTATGGCGGTGCCTACCTCGCGATGTGCAGCGCGGACATGGGCGCGGACATGGTTTACGCCTGGCCGACCGCCGAAATCGCCGTCATGGGCGCGGAAGGCGCGGTGAAGATCCTGTTCAAGCGCGAGATCGCCGGTGCCACGGATCCCAAGGCCAAGGAAGGGGAACTCGTGGCCATGTACCGCGAGAAGTTCTCCTCGCCCTTCGAGGCCGCCCGCAAGGGTTTCATCACCGACGTCATCGAGCCGGCGCAGACCCGCGCGGTGCTCGCGATGGCGCTCCGGAACACGCTGTCCAAGCGGGAAACCCGCCCGCCGAAGAAACACGGCAACATCCCGCTCTAACCCGCACCCAATTCCCATGAGAAACCTACGTGTCACCGTGGACGGCAAGGCGTACAACGTGCTCGTCGAGATCGACGACGACGGATTCGCGCCGCCGCGCGCCGCAGTGGCCGCCGTTGCGGCACCGCTCCCACCCATTCCTGCTCCCGCACCCGCGGTCGAACGGCCGGCCCCGCCGGCCGTGACCGCGGGATCCGGGAGCGTGGTAAGTCCGTTGCCCGGCAAGGTCGTTTCCATCGACGTCAAGCTGGGTGACGCGGTCGCCGAGGGCGCGCAGGTCGCGACGCTCGAAGCGATGAAAATGAACACCTTCGTAACCGCTCCCCGCGCGGGGAAGGTCGTGGAAATCCATGCCCAGCCGGGCGACGCCGTCGAGGAGGGAGCGCCCCTGGTCACGCTCGGCTGACCGGATGCATCGCCGCCCATGAATTCCCAGGCACTCAAGGCGTCGGTTTGCGGGCTGCTCGTCCTGGCCTGCATGTTTGCGCTGGATCTCCCGGCCTGCATGTTGCCTGGTTGGACGCCGCTGGGCCGGCTCGCCCTCGATTCGGCCGGACAACTGGCCGCCTACGCCGCGCTCGCGGCGCTTGCCGTCGCGGCTGAACCACTTACCGGCGGAAAAACCATTCCGCCCCAAATCCTGTGAACGCGTTGCAACACATCATGCTGACGTCGCTGGCGGTGCTTCCCACGTCCGGCGGCTGGGAGCTGGACATCGACACGGTCCTGCTCGGGATCTTGCTGGTCGCGGTGCTTTGGCTCGCCTGGTCCGTGGCGACCCTGCGGCAGGAAATCAACGAGCTGAAAGGCCGCCGCCCGGCCGTCGAGCCTGCCGGGGCTCCCGCCGCCCCACCCGTGCCCCCGCCGCAAGCGGTCGCACCTCCGCCACCACCCGCCAAGCCGCAGGTGAACGGGGGCATCGCCTCCGAGGAACTCGCGGCCATCGCCGCCGCCGTGCAATGCGTGCTCGGCGCCGGGGCCCGGGTCCTGGCGGTCGTCCCGCCCGATGCCAACGGACAGGCCTGGTCGCGCGAGGGCCGCCGCCAAGTTTTCCAATCCCACCAAATTCGCTGACCTGCCGCCTCCTTGAGTCCTGTCGTCCTCCTCTGGATTTCATTCGGGACGATCTTCCTGGTCGTCTCGGCGGTCGACCTGTTTGTCGTTACGCATCGCATTTCGCCGCAGGGGGTGGGTTCCGCGCTGCGCTGGACTGCCCTCTGGATCGGCGTGGCCTTGTTGTTCGCCGGCACGGTCTGGCTGCTGCATCCGGCGGGACCTGAGACCGCCGTCCTCTACCTCGCGGGCTATCTCACCGAATACTCGCTGTCGGTGGACAATCTTTTCGTCTTCATCCTGATTTTCTCGCTGATGGGTGTCGCGGGAGACGCGCAGCCCAAGCTCATCAAACTGGGGATCTTCCTCTCCATTGCGCTGCGGATCCTCTTCATCCTCTTCGGCATCGCCCTGGTCGCGAAATTCCACTGGCTGCTCTACCTCTTCGGCGGCCTGCTCGTCTGGACGGCTTGGAAAATGCTGACGGCCGACGAGGACGAGCAGGTGCATCCCGAGAAAAACGTCCTGCACCGGCTGGCCGCACGGTTCCTCACGGTGCACGCGCTTGAAGCCGGTTCGCGCCGCCTGGTCGTCAGGAAGGAAGGGAAATGGGGCGTCACTCCGCTCTTCCTCGTGTTCCTGGTGATTGGCAGCACCGACGTCCTTTTCGCGCTCGATTCCATTCCCGCGATCATGGGGATCAGCCAGGACCCGTTCGTCGTGGTGACGTCGAACGTGTTCGCCGTCCTGGGCTTGAATTCCCTGTTTTTCGCGATCCGGGGGGTCATGGGCATGTTCAGGTTCCTCCGGCACGGCGTCAGCCTGATCCTGCTCTTCATCGGGGCGCGCATGATCGCGGGGGCGTATCCGCCGGTGGAGCACTGGTTCAAGGAACGCACCTTCGTCTCGCTGCTCGTGATCGGCGTCGTCCTCGCGGTGTCGATCGTCCTCTCGGTCTGGCATGCACGCCTCGCCGCCCGGTGTCCGGCCGGGACCACCCCCGCCGCCCCGCCCACCGCTGTTTCATGACCACCCTTGACCAACCCCCGCCATGCAAACCTCGACCGCCGCCATTCCTGCCTCACCACCAACCAAGCCACTTGCCGACACCGGGTGGCGCCTGCAGCGCGTCGACGAAGTAACTTCGACGCAACGCGCCGCCGCCGGCCTCCCCGCCTGGTCCGCGATCGTCGCGACGCGCCAGACGGGCGGGCACGGGCAACGGGAGCGGGTCTTCACTTCCGATCCGGGTGGCTTGTACCTGACGGCCGTGCTGCCGTTCGACGGTGACGCGGCCGGGTGGCGCGGCTTTGCGCTGGCGGTGGGGCGCTCCCTCCTGATCGAGCTGACGGAATTTGGGGCCGAGGACCTGCGCCTGCGGTGGCCCAACGACCTGATGGTCGGACCGCGCAAGCTGGGCGGCATTTTGGTCGAGCAAGGCGCACCCGACACGCTGCTCGTTGGCGTGGGCCTCAACGTCACGAACCAGCCATGGCTGGAAAACCACACCCTGCGCTACAGCGCCGCGCGCCTGCTGGACCATTGTCGCCGCGGCCTGACCGGGCCGGCGCCGCTGATCGAGCCGGTGTTGGTCGCGATCCGCCGGGCCCACGCGGAATTCGCCGTCGGGCGGCTCGCGGGCCTGGTGCCCGAGTTGAAGCACTGCTGGGGTCCGCGCCGCCACGTGTGGCTCGAGGCCGCCCGGGAGATCGACCTGCCGGAGACGGAAGGAGCCTTCGCCGGCATCGATGACCACGGCTGCGTGCTGCTGGCGCGGCCGGAAGGCTCGGTGGTGGCCATTCCCGAGCACCACATCCTGCGATTGGTCGAGGTGGAGTAGACGACGGGAATGCCCCCGCTCAAGGTTCACCCAGGTTTTCCGCGCCGGGGACGTGCGCGTTTTCCATGAGGACGCGGTACTCCGGCTTCGCGCGAAGTTGATCCAGATAGTTGCGCAGGAAGATCACGTTTCGGCGTTCGAGGGGTGATAAGGCGGATGTCTTGACCGGGTGGAGTGGCTTGTACCATCCCCCATGATAGCCATAGCCGAAAAACAGTTCCCGACACCCACTGTAGAGGTAGCCGTCGCCATCCTCGATTTCGTGCGGTTTGGTTGAACCGTTGTCGGCGGCTCGTCGCAGGCGGAAGGAGTCGCCGTGGCGGGCATAGATCTCGTGCAGCAGCCAATCGGCGATGGCGATCCGCAACAGGTTTCGATCGAACGCCCGGGCCTCGGCGGGAAAGTATTTGGCCGCGAACCCGAGGTCGCGGGCCACAAGCTCCTCGATCGTGCTTTCCCGGTATTCCACTTTGGCACCATGGTAATCCGCCGGCAGGGCGAACTGATAATCGGGCACATTCGCGGTCTTCAGCCCCGTCCATTCGGCCGTGCGCAGCCAGATTTCAGTGGTCGGGGTCCAATTCTCGAAATGCCAGGAGACAAAATTGCCGCCCTGCCATTTGGCTTGGTCGGGATAGGAAACCTGTCGGAAGGCCGGGAGGGGAGCGTGGGAGGCGAACGGGTGGCCCACCTGCATGGAAATGTCGGCGCGCCCGATCGGCCCTTTCCAGAGGCTGCCGGTGGTCACGATATAGGTCCACTGCCAGCCCGCCGCCAAATGATTGGAGCCGGGCAGAACCATCGGTTCGCCCATGTCGAAACTCACGCGGACCACCTTCGTCTGCTTCGGCGCCCAAGTAACATCCCAGACTACCGCTTCCGGATAGTCCCCCACGGTCTTGGGTGGTTCGCGGAACAGGTAGTCGTCCCCGGGTTTCCGGGGCGCTCCTGGCTTGAGCGTGACTTTCACGTTCTGAAACGCGCTGTCTGCTTCTCCACCTGGCTTGATCTTAACGTGAAATTCGCGGCCCAGGTCATTGTAGCCGCGGTAACTGGAGCCGAGAATCGGAAATGCGACTTCACAGGCGACCTGCCGGTCCGTGTGATTCCGCATCTCGAACGTGGCCTCTACGTCGTAGCCAAAGTCATTTGGCCTGAGGTATACGACCTCCGCCTCCATCGAGATTTCCTCCGACTTGAGCGGCACAACCCCGGCACCCTGGCGGCGCACCGTGTAGATATCGGCGCGACTCAGCGGGGACAGTGCAATCGCCACCAGGGCGATGGACCAAACCAAGGCCAGGCGTTTTCGCGGCGCCACCGTGGAGGGCCAACCGGGGAAGCGCTTTCCTCCAGCCGAGACGGCCACCGCCGTCGCGGTGTGATGGGCCGTACCTGGGGGAGCTGAAAGGGGTAAAACGCTGATGGAGGTATTCTTCATGGCTGTAGGAGGGAGGTGGCCGAAAAGCCGCGTCACTCTGCCGATTCCGTCCGCTAATGTCGTCATGGCTGCGTAAGAATTTGTCAGAGTTCGTCAGCGAATTGTCAGGCTAGACCGGACATTTCACAGTCCTCCATGCGCGACCGACACACCCCGGCGCTGCGCGCCACCCCTCTCCTAGAGGGGAATCCAAGCCTGCGCAGCCGAAGTCCCCTCTAGGAGAGGGGTGCCCGACAGGGTGGGGTGTGTTGGTTGT
>DASZPS010000023.1:0-39830 GCA_035549955.1 Lacunisphaera sp.
CGCAGGCACGGGATCACTCACCGATACGGACTCATGCAGTTGGTGGGCGTCGGTTTCCACACCGACGCCAGGTTCGCACGCCTCGTGAGTCCTTGTCGTCGATATGGAAATCGACGACCACCTTTCGGTCGGTTCGCTACCGAACCGAAACGGCGCTTCAACTGCATGATTCCGGCTCAGAGCCGGGCGCGTAATTCGGGCGGCAGCAATTTCTTCGCGGTTTCCTGCAAACGCGCATCGGGAAACGGCAGGCCAAACGCCTTGGCCAGGAGCAGCAGCCGGAATTGCGCGCCGGTCGTCAGTGACTGCAGCCGGGTGGCATCGAGTTTTTCGAGGCAGCGCTGCACCTGTTCCCGGGCCAGGTCGGTGCGGTCGCCTTGGGCCAGCGTCACGGCCAGGCTCACCCGCCGGTCCCAGGCGAGGGTGCGGTCGGTTCCGTTGTCCAGGCTCGTGAGCAGCGCGGCGAGGGCCTTGTCATAACCTTCCCCGTTGCCCCGTGCTTTCTCGACCTGGGCCAGGGCCACGAGGACGCCCAGATCGGTCGGGAAACGTTGCAGGGCGGGGATGGTCGAAGCGGCCAGGTCGGGCTGGTTGGTTTCGAGAAAGTACTCCGCGAGCCGGCTGATGGCTGCGGGCCGGTTCGTGTCGTCGGTCACCGCCAGGACAACCACCGACTGGCCTTCGAAGCCGGCGACGACGGGAAGATTGTAGGGCAGGGGACGCAACCACGGCGGCAGCGCCCAGTGGTGCAAGGCCATGATGAATCCGTCCTCGGGGTTCGGCAAAGACCAGCGCGCAAATTGGTCCAGGTCGGTGTCCCAGGACGGCAGGACGAGGTGGGTTATTCCGCGCTGGTTGATCAGGGCCTGGGCCTCGTCCGCGCTGGTCGCGGTCACGATCCGCACGGTGGCGGCCAGGCCATCCCGGTTTTCCCAGTTGGCTGTGCCAATCCCCCGCAGGCCGCCGTGAAAGCACCAGCTCACGGTCCGGTCGGGCGGGAGCAGGACCACGGCGCCGCCGGCAGGCGCGCGATCGGCGAGCCAATGGGCGAGACCGCGTTCGAGCAGTCCCTCGACCTCCAGGCGGGTGAATTCGATCTCCGGCCCGCGGGCGCGGGGAGGAAGGAGGTGGAGCAGGCCCGGCAACAGGACCAGGGCCACGAATCCGGGCCACACCCAGCGGTTGGGAAACGAGCCAGCCGCAGTCATGGCCACGAGCAGCGCCAGCAGCATGGCGTCACACCCGTTCCACCGGCTGAGTTGTGCGCCGGCCAGAATCACGCAGACCATCGTGGGTCCGAGGCCGAGCGCCAGGGCGGTGCGCGTGCCGGTGTCCGTCGCGCGCCGAAAAAGCAGCCAGGTTGCCGGCACCAGCAGCAACAACGGCAGACAAGTGGCGGCGAATGTCCCGGTCAGTCCGTCGCGGGCGAACCAGGTGGCAAGATTCTGCGCGACGACGGCGTTGGGCAGCCAGTCCAGCCGGGAAGCATAGGGATCGCCGGCGAGCAGGGAGGGGGTGGCGGTCAGCCGCAACGTCACCGGGAGGGAGCTCACGGCGGCCAAGGCGAGGACCAGGCGGACGGCGGCGCGAACATCCCGAAACGATCGTCCCCGGCGGCCCAAGGATTCCACCTGGGCCAGCACCTCGCCGCAGCCGAGCCAGGCCACACCGTAGAGGGGATGATTCACTTGCAGCCGCAGCTCCATGTGCGCGGGAAAATACTCGATCAAGTACCCCAGCAGGGAGGTTGTCGCCCCGGCGACCGCCCAGGTGCGCCATGGCAGGGACTGGGCCGGTTCACCTGGATTTGCCGACGGCCGGCGAGTACCGAGCCAAGCCGCCGGGATGCCGCCCAGCGTGAGGCCAAGGAGAATCGGAACCTGGCTGGTCGCGCTGATCCACAACCCCACGCCACCGGCAATACCCGCCAGGAGAAACAGGCGCTGCGATTGCTGGTCGTCCTTTGCCCGGACCATGAGGGGCAGCACGCTCGCCAACGCGCACGCACACGCGAGCCCGCGATCGTCCGGCACGCCGGGCAGAAATGCCGCGCCGAGCGGAAAGATCGTCACCAAGCCGGCCGCCAGCAACGCGGCGGCCAAGGATCCAAAGTGTCGCGCGGCAAAGAGTCCCGCGCCGAGCACGAGCAAAAGATGCAGCAGCGGGTCCGCCCAAAGCGCAGCGCGTTCCACGCCGAGGCCGAGCGGCTGGCCTGAGACCACGTGATCGGCCCAGGCGAGAAAGGCCAGCCACCAGCGATAAGGGGAGGCCGCGTGCACCTCGCGTCCGCGCGGCGCGTTTTCGCTCTCCACCTGGCGCACGCGCCAGCCGTGGCGCGCGAGCATTTCCTGGGTTTCCGCGATCCATTGGTAACTCCGGTTGTTGTGTTCGGGGACAATCAGCCAGCGCTTGTGGTCCGCATAGCCGGTCGGGGACGAGGGGTCGACCGTCGCCGCCTCGCGATCGGTATTTGTGACGCGGATCACCCGGCGGGCGCGCTCGGAGGCCGTCCAGCCAAGGAAAGCGATCGCGACCAGCAGCACGATCGCCCACGCGCGGGCGGCAATTCGGGGAGGGAAAATCATGGCAGGCGCCGGCCGGGCCGGGTGGGGTGCCGCACGCAAACCCAGGAAGAACAGTGGGGCAAGCCCAGTCATACTGTTACGCGCGCCCAACCATTCCTTGACTCGCGCCGGCAAGGTTTGTCCAACAGTTCCACTCCATGGCTGCGCCGAGCCACCATCACCGCCCGCCGTCGCGGCGCGCCGTCGGATCGACGGTGCGACTGGTCTTGCTGGTCGCAGCTGCCGTGACGGGAAGCGCCCTGGCCGCGGCGGGGCCAGAGATCGCCGCAACGCCGCTCGCGCCGCGTTCCGGTCCGCGTGGTGCGACGATGTTCAGGACCATGCCGGCCACGGAGACCGGCATCGTCACGGAAAACCATTACGCCGACCCGAAGATGTGGGCGGAACGTTACCACGAGCTGGAACTCGGCGCGGTGGGCACCGGCGTGGCCATCGGGGACTACGATGATGACGGCCGGCCGGACGTGTTTGTCGTGAGCAAGACGGAGGGCTGCCGGCTGTTTCGCAACCTCGGCAACTGGAAATTCGAGGAGGTGACGGAAAAAGCGGGCGTCGCCGACGCCGGCGATGCGGCGGCCGTGTGGAAACAGGGGGCCACGTTCGCGGACGTGAACAACGACGGCCGCCTCGACCTGTATCTCTGTCGTTTTGCCGCACCCAACCGGCTCTACATCAACCAGGGCGACGGCACGTTCAAGGAGGAGGCCCAGGCCCGGGGCCTGGCGGTGACCGACGCCTCGGTGATGGCCGCCTTTTGTGACTACGATCGCGACGGCTGGCTCGATGTGTTCATCCAGACCAACCTGTTGGACGGCGTCGCGCATCCCAAGGGTCAACGAGACTACCTGTTTCATAACAACGGCGACGGCACCTTCGCCAACGTGACCGAGCGGGCCGGGTTTGACCAGGAGACGCAGGGCCACTCCGCGGTGTGGTGGGATTACGACAATGACGGCTGGCCGGATCTCTACATCGCCAACGATTTTGCGCCGGCGGATGAACTGCGCCGCAACAACCGCGACGGCACCTTCACGAACGTCATCGACCGCGCAGTGCCGCACACGCCCTTTTCCTCGATGGGCTCCGACTTGGGCGACGTGAACAACGACGGTTTGCCGGACCTGCTCGTCGCGGACATGGCGGCCACGACACATGAGAAGGACCAGCGCGCGATGGCGGCCACGCGCGCCCAGGCGACCGACCCAGCCGGCCGCGAAGCCGACGCCGCCCCGCAGTACCTGCGCAACGCGCTCTACCTTGGCACGGGCACGGACCGTTGCCTGGAAGCGGCGTTCCTGGCCGGCCTCGCCGCGACCGACTGGACCTGGTCCGTGCGGTTCGAGGACCTGGATAACGACGGCCGGCTCGACCTCCACGTGACAAACGGCATGCATCGCGAGTCACACAACACCGACTTGATCGCGCGCATGACCCTCGCGGAAAGCCGGGCGGAAAAGATCCGGATCGAGCGGGCGAGCCCGATGCTGGCGGAGTCAAACCTCGCCTTTCGCAACCGGGGGGAACTTGAGTTCGAAAACGTCGGCGCCGCCTGGGGCCTCGACGAAAAAGGAGTGAGCTACGGCACCGCCTTGGGCGACCTCGATGGCGACGGGGATCTCGATCTCGTCTACACCAACTACCAGAAACCGGCCACGGTGCTGCGGAACGATTCGGACTCCGGGCATCGCGTGATCTTTGCCCTGCGCGGAACGCTATCGAACCGTTTCGGCGTGGGGGCCACGGTCCGGATCCAAACCGCCGCAGGCAGGCAGGTGCGCCAGCTGGTGCTCGCGCGCGGCGTGCTCTCCAGTTCCGAGCCCGTGTTGCACTTCGGGCTCGGCGAGGAGACGGCCATCAAGGAGGTCGAAGTGACCTGGCCGAGTGGACGCCGGCAGCAGTTCAGGGGCCTCGCGGCGGACCAGCGCTACACGATCACCGAGCCGGACCGGGACACCGGCGGCGCCGGTGATCAACCCCGGGCCACGCAATTCTCGGAGGTAGGGGCGGGGACAAACCTCGCCTGGGCGTCGCACGAGAGCCGGATTGACGAGATGAGCCAGAATCCGTTGCTGCCGATGCGCCAGAACCGGCGCGGCCCGGCGCTGGCGGTCGGCGACGTCAATGGCGACGGGCGCGATGATGTGGTGATGGGCGGGACGCCGACCGATCCGGCGCGCCTGCTCCTGGGGCAGCCGGACGGGCATTTTGCCGCGGCTGGTTTGCCGTCGTGGGCGGGTGACGGGCAACTGAACGACGGACCGCTGCTGTTGTTCGACGCCGACGGGGACGGAGCCCAAGACCTGCTGGTGACCAAGGGTGGCGTCGCGGCGCCCGCCGGGTCGACCGGCTATCAACCGGCGCTATTCCTGGGTGACCGCCATGGCGGCTTCCACGCGGCGCCGAGCGGGGCGCTGCCGGCGCTTCCAACCAGCGTGGGAGCGGTGGCGGCGGCGGATTTCGATCACGATGGCTGGCTCGACGTGTTCATCGGCAGCCGCGTCGTGCCGGGGCTGTATCCGTTCGCTCCCAAGAGCGCCCTCTGGGCCAACCGGGGCGGGCGGTTCGAGGATGTCACGGCCTCGGTGGCCACCGGACTGCGGCAGGCGGGCATGGTCACGGCCGCGCTTTGGAGCGACGCGGACAACGACGGGTGGCCGGACCTGCTTTTGGCGCTGGAGTGGGGCCAGGTGAAATATTTCCACAACAACGCGGGCCGCGGTTTCGACGATTGGACGGAGAAGGCCGGCTTCGCCGCGGCGGGGACAGGTTGGTGGAGCTCGCTCGCGAGCGCTGATTTCAACGGCGACGGGCGGCCCGACTACGTGGCGGGCAACGTGGGTCTGAACACCCAGTACCAAGCCGATCCGAAGCACCCGGCGCTGATGTTTTCCGGCGACTTCAAGGGCGACGGCGAGAGCCAGCTCATCGAAGGCTACTTTGAAGGCGAACGGATGTTTCCCTGGCGCACACGCAAGGAACTGGGCGCCGCCCTCCCGTCGATCCTGAAGCGCTATCCGCGCAACGACTTCTACGCCCGCGCCTCCCTCGAGGAGATTCTCGGTGCGCCGTCGCTGGCCCAGGCTGAGCGCTTCGCCGCTACGGAACTCCGGAGTGGAGTCTTCCTCAGCCAGTCCGACGGCACACACCGGTTCGAGCCGCTGCCGCGAATCATGCAGATTGCGCCGCTGCAAGGGATCGTCACGGGAGACTTTGACGGCGACGGTCACGCCGACCTCTATGCCGTGCAGAATTCCTACGCGCCCGGCCCTTCGGTGGGCCGTTTCGACGGAGGGTTGAGCCAGTGGCTGCGGGGCGATGGTCGCGGACACTTCGAGGCGATTCCGCCGGGAAAAAGCGGTTTGATGGTGCCGGGCGATGCCAGGGCGCTCGCCGTTCTGGACCTGGACGGCGATAACTGGCCGGACTTCCTGGTCACCCGGAACAACGGGACCACGCTCGCGTTCCGCAACGGCGGCATCCCTGGCCGGCATGCGCTGGGCGTGAGATTAACGGGTCCCGCGGGCAACACCTCGGCAATCGGCGCGCGGGTCACCTTGGAGTTGGCCACCGGCCCGGCCCAGATGCGGGAAATCCAAGGCGGAGCCGGCTACTACAGCCAGTCTGCGCCGACCTGTTACTTCAGTTGGAGCGAGGAAAATCCCCCGCGATTCATCCACGTGCGGTGGCCCTCCGGTCGCACCACGGACCACGCCGTCCAGTCCCCGGCGGGAACTGTCTCCTTGGGCCTGCCATAGTTAAAGGAGTTGGCGGCGGCGCCGCGAGTGGCAGTAAAACTGTTTTACTGGCCAAAATACTGTTGACACAATTATGTTAGATTGGCGTCTTTCGCGTAACCACCCCACAAGAATCGGCCCCTTTTTGCGGTTCTTCGCCCTTTCACCCCTCTCCCGCGTCACTTCACCCCACGCCTAGGCGCCAGCCATGCCCGATGGAGGCCATTGCCGGCGCACCCGTCGCAGGCCGCACCAGTCGCCGATCACTTGTTAGTGAACCCACCAAAACTCCAAATCATGCAAGCTACCTATCCAACCAGGAAAATGCGCGGCGCGACCTACGCCGCCGCGTTTTCGCTGCTGTTATGTTCGGGCCTGGCGCAGGTCGCCGCGCCCAGTGCTTCGTCCCCCGCCGCGCCCGGAAAGGACGACGACGAAGTCATCACCCTGTCCCCCTTTGTCGTGGATTCCAGCAAGGACGAGGGATACCGCGCCACCAGCACGCTGGCCGGCAGCCGCATCAACACCCAGCTCAAGGACGTGGCCCAGTCGATCACCGTGCTCACGAAGGAATTCATGGTCGACCTCGCCGCCGTCAACGTGAACGACGTCCTCTCGTACACCGCCGGCACCGAGGGCAACCACGATTTCACGACGGCCACGGTGTCGCTGGGCCGGCCGACCGACGGCATCGCCAGCAATTTCAACAACACGAACCGCATCCGCGGGCTGGCGGCGGCGGACTACACGCGCGATTACTTCTACACGATCGGCACGTACAACGGCTTCGATTCCTACAACCTCGACGAAGTCACGGTGAACCGCGGCCCGAACTCGATCCTGGCCGGCCTGGGTTCGCCCGCGGGCATCATCAACTTCTCGCCGCAACTGGCGGGCCTCTCGCGCACCCACAACCAGGTGAGCCTGCGCCTTGGCAGCTGGGGCGATTTCCGCGCCACCATGAACAGCAACGTCGTCGTCAAGAAGGACGTCCTCGCGCTGCGCCTGGCGATGGTCCATGCGGACAAGGGCTTCAAGCAGGAGCCCGCCTACAACAAGGACGACCGCATTTACTTCACCGGCACCTATAAGCCGTGGAAGAAGACGACGGTCCGCGCCAGCTATGAATTCCAGAAGGTACGCGCGAACAATCCCGGCACGATCACGCCCGAGGATGGCGTCACCCAGTGGATCGCGGCGGGCAAACCGATGGTGGATTTCCAGTCCTCGGCACCGATACCCCCGGGCATCAACCAAAACTTCCTCAACCAGCCGGTCATCATCTACAATTCCAGCGGCGCGAACGAGGGCGGCTACAACGCGCAGTACAACCAGCCGGCGGCGCGCAGTTACGAGTACTACCAGGCGACGCGGTCGGGCTTCACCGCCCTGCGGATGAACAACAACAACTACATCGACCTGGAAAGCGTCAACCTCAACCCGAGCCTGGACGACCACCGCAACTACGATGCCTTCAATGTCTCCATCGACCAGGAAATCCTGCCCCACCTCAATGCCAACCTGGCGTACGTGAAGGAACAGGTGGATGCGAAATACCTCAACCTGTTCCGCAGCGGTTACGCGATCTACCAGGTCGACGTGAACGTCCGCCTGCCCAACGGCAGCCTGAACCCGCATGCCGGCGAGACGTTCATGCAATTCGGCAGCCTCGACAACCTGAACACCGACGACAATTCCAACGAAGTCTGGCGTGCCACGGTCTCCTACGACTTTGACCTCACGAAACGGAACAAGTGGTTCGGCCGGTATGCGCTGACCGCCTTTACGGAAAAGCGCGAGACCGAGACCATCCACTGGCAGTACAACACCAAGGACGAGGCCAACCCGACCGTGGAGAGCTTCCAGTACCGTTACTACATGGGCGGAACCGCCGCCAACGGCTACAAGGCGCAAACCGTGCCGCAGAATCCCATCCAGGTTCGCGGCATCAGCAACTACCTCGATTACAACGGCACCGCCTTTGCGAACCGCACGTTCAACTCGTTCTACGGCCTCAAGAGCAATTCCAAGAACCTGCGCGACCTGTCCACTTCGGCCTTTGTCGTGCAGGGCTATCTTTGGGACGATCGCATCGTCCCGATGTTCGGCGTGCGCCGCGACAAGGACGAGACCGCCACCGCCTCGGCGGTCAACAATACGGCCACGCCGGGCGTCGTCGCACCGGCTGGCGCTTACGGCGCGGTGAACACGTTCTCCAAGACGACCCGCACCTACGGCGGTGTGGTGCACGCCCTCAAATGGCTGAGTTTCCACTACAACCACGCCGAGAACTTCATTCCCAACGCGGGGGCCGTGGACATGCTCCTCAACCCGACTCCCAGCCCAACCGGCCTGACCAAGGAGTGGGGCGTCGCGGTCAGCCTCTTCGAGGACAAGCTCAACGCGAAGTTGAACTGGTTTGAGCTGACGGCGGCGGGTGCGGGCGCGGACAACCTCACTTTCCCCCTCGGGCAATGGACGGTCCCCTACATGGAGTTGACCTTCATGCCGGACCTGGCACGGCAGGCGGGCATCACCTATAAGCCGCTCATCGCGAGCGGCCTCGTGGTTGGCGATCCCCGGCTGGCGAACGCCTACACCTCCTCGAATGTCTCGAAGGGCATCGAGCTCGAACTCACCTACAACGTCACCAAGAACTGGCGCATCATGGGCAGCGTTTCCAAGCAGGACGCGAAGCAAAGCGACATCGCCGCCCCGTTGACCGCCTTCATCGAAGACCGCCTGGCCTACTGGAAGAGCATTCCCGCCCTTTGGTCGGGACCCTACGTCGGCCAGAACGTCGGTTGGGGCGTGGGTCGCACCGGCGAGCAGCAATGGAACAACGACAACAACCCCTACTACCTACTCTACAAGTCGGTTGACGGGCAGCCCTCGCCGCAGCTCGCCAAGTGGCGGGCGAGCGCCCTGACCAACTACACGTTCAGCGAAGGCAAGCTGAAGAACGTCAACATCGGCGGCGGCTTCCGCTACATCGAGAAATCCATCATCGGCAATCCGCAGATCCTGAATACCGCCGGCACGCCCATTGGCCTCGACCTCGACCACCCCTACTATAACAGCGCCCGCATCGGCATCGATCTGTGGGCGGGCTATAAGCGGAAGATTTTCGACAAATATGACCTGAGCTTCCAGCTCAACCTGCGCGATGTGGAGCAGGGCGGAGGCTTCCAGCCGATCGCGGCGAACCCCGACGGGACGCATACAACCTACCGAATAACCCAGCCGCGAAGTTGGTACCTGACTACGACCCTGGACTTCTAGCGGGGTCCGTCGCTAGTCAGGCAGAAAGAACTCCGAAGCCCTTCCGGCCAAGCCGGGAGGGCTTCGTTCTTGTGACGGGGCTGCTTGGCGCGACAGAACCTTGCGAATCAAATGCTGTTTTCCGATACGTTCCCCATGTTTTCCGGACGCGCGGTTTTTGCCCGGGGTAGGACCGGCCTGGCCCTGCTGCTGCTCGCGATTGGCGTGGCCTGCTCCCCCGTGGAGCGCCCGCGGTTGCCGCCCGTGGCCCATTATGGGAAACTGCCACCGCAGTTCGCCCAAGCCTTGGAAAAAGCCCGCCAGGCGGCGGACCAGACTGGCCCAACCGCGCCCGAAGCAGTCCGTAGGCTGGCGCGACTCTATCATGCCAACGGCCTCCTGGCCGAGGCGAAGGCCTGCTATCGGGTGGTGGCGGCCGAACAGGGCGGACTGAGCGCCCAAGACCACTACTGTCTCGCGGACATCGCGCACCAAGGCAGTGACCTGGCCACCGCCCAAGCCGAGTTGGATGCAGTGCTGAAGGCGGAGCCGTCGTACCTGCCGGCCCACCTGCTTCGGGCAGCGGCATTGTTCAAATCGGGCCAAGAAGACGCTGCCAGCGCGGCCTATGCGGCCATCCTGCAGCTCGAGTCCAATCAGCCGGACGCGGTGGTTGGACTCGCGCGCCTTGACCTGCAACAGGGCCGCGATGACGCCGCCGTTGCCCGACTGGAGAAGCTCCTGGTCGTCCACCCGGATGCCGTGGCTGGTGCCGCGCTGCTCGCAAAAATCCTGGAACGGCGGGGCGATGCCGGCCGGGCGGTCGCCTTGACGCAATGGAGCCAGCAAAAACCGGGGCTGCCTCCCGCCGATCCCTGGCTGGATGCGCTCATGGCGGATTGCTACGATGTGCAGCGGCTTTCGCTCACGTTTGAGGAGTATTTCAAGCAGGGGAGGATGGAAGCTGCCACGCCGCTGCTGGATCGGTTGGCGGTGCTCGATCCCACCGGTCCCATCACGAAGATGTTTGCGGGTGTTTCCCATGCGAAGGCGCTGGAGCACATCACGGCGGTCCGCGAATACTACGCGGCGCTGGGCCAGGGCGGCGACCCGGAGAAGATCTGCCCGTATCTCGTCCAGTCGCTGCTCGCGATCGGCAACGTTGCGGAGGCCGAATCGGTGGCCGCCGGTTACTACCACAAGGCGAGCGACTCGATCCCCCTGGCGAAGGCGTATGCCGACGTGGTCCTGCGCCTGGGCGACAACCAGCGGGCCCGGCCGCTGTTGGAAAAGATCCTCGCCAAGGAGCCATACCTGCAGGCGCAGAACATGAGCCTTGCGCGGATCCATTGGGATTCCGGCGACCGCGCGGCGGCCGTCCCCTGCCTGCAGCGAGTGGCGCTGGCGTTTCCCCATGACGTGGCTTCCCGGGCGCTCCTGGCGGAATATTATCTCGGGCAGGCGGATCCTTTCGCGGCCATCAAGCTGCTTGAACCGGTGTCCGACGCTGCCCCCGCGGGCTCCCCGGTGCGGGACAACCTGCGCGCGCTCCTCGGCACCGGTTATTTGCAGGCCGCGGGGATCAATGCCGAGAAGGGGAAGTTGGAAGAGGCAGCGGAGCAGGCAGCCAAGGCGGTGGACCTGCGGCCGCGCGACCTGGACGCCTGCGCCCTTCAGGCCGACTTGTGCGTGCGCTTGAAACGTTTTCAGCCCGCGGCGGAGGCCCTCGCACGAATGGCTGCCTTGCAGCCGGGAAACCCGACGATCCACCTGAGCTGGGGCGATGTCCTCTATCAGGGCGGCGATGCGGCGCAGGCGAACCGCCAATGGCAGCAGGCGATGCAATCGGTCCCGCCGGGCGCGGATGAACTCCGGCAGGCGCTGCGCGACCGGCTCGAAGGGAAAATAACCCCGGCGACCTTTCAATGATGTGCCCATGAAAAAGCGCCTGATCGTGATCGGTGTCGCACTGGTCGCCGCGGTTGCGGTCGTCTTTCTGCGGTGGTCGCGGGATGCATCCCCGGCCACGGCGGCGGCGACCAAATTGGCAGGCCCCTTGGGACCTGATTCATTTGTTCCGCGCGCGATCGGTCAGCCACCGAATGGGAATTCCCTGATCACCGACCTCCTGGTCGTCGACCTGGACCAGGACGGATTGAAGGACGTGTTGATCTGCGATGCCGCGCAGAATCGCGTGTGCTGGGTCCGGCAGGTGCGATTGCGGGAATTTGTGGAGCAGGAGATCGGCGACACGGTCGCGGGACCGGCGCATGTGGAGGTGGCGGACTTGAATGGGGACGGGCACCTGGACGTGCTGGTGGCCTCCATGGGGGTGATTCCGCCGAGCAACGTGAAAAGCGGCGCCGTGGTGGTGCTGGTGAACGATGGCGGCAACCGCTTCACGAACCGGGTGCTGCTCAAGGAGGTGGCTCGCGTCACCTATGTTGCCGCGGCGGATTTCAACCACGACCGCCGGCTGGACCTGGTCGTGGGCCAGTTCGGTTACATCGAGGGCGAATTGCGATGGATGGAGAACCGGGGCGACTGGCAGTTCGAAAGCCATCAGCTCCTGGACCTGCCGGGAACGATTCACGCGCCCGCGGTCGACCTGAATGGCGACGGCCACCTGGACATCGCCGCGTTGGTGGCGCAGGACGCCGAGGAAGTGCACGCGTTCTTCGGCGACGGCGCCGGCAGCTTTCGCGATCGCGTCCTTTATGGCTCGACGAACAAGGACTATGGCAGCAGCGGGCTTTCGATCGCCGACCTCAACCGCGATGGCCGCCCGGACATCCTCTATACCAATGGCGACGGTTTCGACTACGCCACGCCCGGCTCCCGGCCGTGGCACGGGGTGCAGTGGCTGGAGAACAACGGTGGGGGAAAGTTCACTTTCCACCGCATCGGCGACTTTCCCGGGTGCTATAGTCCCGTCGCGGTCGATTTGGATGGGGACGGGGACCTTGATGTGGTGGCCTCGAGCGGTTTCAACGACTGGGCGGATCCCCGGGCCGTTTCACTCACCTGTTTTGAGAATGACGGCGCGAATCACTTCACCCCGCGCATCCTCGCGCACGAGCCGACGCACTTGATCGTGGTCAAGGCGGCCGACTTGTTCAACGACGGCCGGATTGAACTGGTGACCGGTGGTTTTCTTTTTTATCCGCCATTTGACCGGGCTTCGCGCGTGACCCTGTGGGAGCCACACCAGTGACCGGTCCGGGCTGGACGCCGACCCTCCAACTAAAACATCGCGTCATCCTTCACGTCGCGTCTTACTGGATTCCGCGCCAGTCATCCGCTCTCCAGTGAAAAAGTCCTCTTCCAGAAAAAAGCCCGGCAGTGCAGCGGGGCAAATGGTCAAAATGGAGGCCAAGCCGGAGCCGGGATCGCTGTTGGAGGGAAAGAAAGCCACCATCTACGATCTCGCCCGCTACGCCAAGGTGTCGCCCGGGACGGTCAGCCGGGTGCTCAACAACCGCGATCGGGTTAAACCGGAGACGCGGGAGAACGTCCTGCGCGCCGCGGCCGTGCTCAACCTTAAGCCGCAGGCCTCGGTGCGCAACCGCGAGGTGGTGATCCTGTCCGAGCCCACCTATCCGGATCGATTCGGCGGCTATTCCGCCACCCTGACCGCGCATCTTTCGTATGCTTTTTCCCGGCGGAACATTGGCGTGCTGCTGCCGCTGGACCCCTTTGCGGAACTGCCGACCAAATTCTTCGATGGCATTGTCGTCGTGACCCAGGACAAGGCGCTGCGGAAATTGGTGGCGAACCTGGAGAAGCGGATGCCCGTGGTGCACATCGACAAATTCCCGGTCGATCCTTCCGAATATATCGTCTGTTCCGACCACTATGGGGCGGGTTATCGCGCGGCGCGGCATTTCATCGAGCGCGGCAAGAAGAAGCCGGCCTTTCTGGCGGGCGATTATTTTCCCATGGCGGAGCGCCTGAAGGGATTCAAGAAGGCGCTCGCCGAAGCCGACCTGCCGATCGACGAGCAGTGCGCATCGCTCTTCGGCCCGGAAAGCAACCACGTCTCGGTCATCACCCGCATCGTGCGGGCAGGCGCGGATGCCATCTACGCGCCGGGTTCGAGCTTCGAGGCCTTGGAATGCCTCCACGTGCTCTCCTACGTCATGGGCCTCCGGATCCCGCAGGATATTGCGCTCATGGGCGGCGAGAACGAGCGGGTTTCATCCTTGCTCAACCCCCCGCTGACCACACTGGAAGAACCCTTGAAGGAAATGGCGGAACAGGCCGTCATGATGTTGGATCGCCTGACCCGGGGCGAAAAAGTGACGGAGCGAAACGTCATGATGCCGGTCCGCCTGATCGACCGTAACTCGATTTAGGCTCCTGCCCCCGCCTCGAGCGCAGGATCGGCGATGCCTGGGATTGAGCCGTAGCGCCCTGGATTTTGGGCGAGGGGATGGGAGCAATTCGCCACCCGGCATGCTGCCACCATGGTGCGAGTGCGCACAAAAACGGCTCAAAATCCGGACGCGTCCGGGGTCACGCGCCCGTCCTTAATGCGCTTACATTAGACTGAATAAGGTTCGGCGGAAAGATCGCGCGAGATCGGATTCTTAAGAGATTAATGGAAAGTGATTAACACTGCTCTCCCCGCTGTTTAAAATGGGGGCTTTCAAAGCCGCGTAAAGGCCCGGATTCAGAAGTCTGAACGACCCTTCCGTTGCCGCCGATTGACGCTTGTTTTTCTTGGTCTACGTCATGGCGCGTCTGTGATCGCTGGCCCTTACCCTACACCGGCCTGCGACGACGCCCGCTGCGTCGGTACCCTACCCTAGCATCACCTAAACCCCAATGAAGACACAAAGAACACCCGTGTTCGCGTTACTCGCAGCTTCGGCCACCTTGTGGCCAAGCCTGCTTGCCCAGACCACTCCGGCTCCGGCCAGTCCCGCCAAACCGAAGGAGGAGACGGAAGAAGTCCTGGTGCTCTCCCCGTTCGAAGTCAAAGCGGAGGAGGAAACCGGTTACGTGGCTTCGGAGACCTTGGCCGGCAGTCGTATCCGCACTGACCTGAAGGACGTGGCCTCGGCCATTTCCGTCATCACTAAACAATTCATGCAGGACATCGGTGCGACCGACAACGGCACCTTGCTGCAATACACTACCAACGCCGAAGTGGCCGGCACCCGCGGCACCTACGCCGGCTTGGGCAACGGCACCTCGGTCGACGAAACCGGCAACCTTCGCGCCCCGAGCGGTGCGCAGCGCGTGCGCGGCCTCGCTTCCGCCGACAACACCCGCGACTTCTTCGTCACCGACATCCCCTGGACCAGCTACAACGTCGATCGCGTCGACATCCAGCGCGGCCCGAACTCAATTCTCTTCGGTCTCGGCAGCCCGGCTGGTATCGTCAACGCCTCGCTGAACAACGCGATGTTCCGCAACAAGGGCAGCGCGGAATACCGCCTCGGTTCCTACGGCACCCAGCGCGCGAGCGTCGACTTGAACCAGGTGCTCATCAAGGACGTCCTCGCCGTCCGCCTCGATGGCCTGTGGAGCAGCGAAAAATACGAGCAGCGCCAGGCGTTCCAGGACGACAAGCGCCTCTATGCCGCGATCCGCTTCGACCCGCAGCTCTTCCGCGACCCCTCGTTCCGGACAAGCCTCAAGGTCAAATATGAGAATGGCGACATCAAGGCCAACCGCCCCCGCACCACGCCCCCGCAGGACAGCATCACGCCCTGGTTCCGCCCCGTTAATCTCGATCCTGGCACCCTGACCGGTGGCATGGGCAAGGCCATCGTCCCCAACGGCTATGTCCTCGGCTCTTCCGCCTCCACCTTCAATCCCTGGCTGGGCGGCCTCGTCAACCAGCAGCAACCGCTCTGGTTCATCGACGGCACCAGCGGCCAGAACTACCGCATCTACGGCGGTGTCGTTAACACCGGCGCGCTGAATTCAGCCGGCATTCCCCAAGGTGTGGCGACGGGCATCATGGGCCTGCGTTATTCCGACGTGTTTTCCACGATCGGCAGCCTCTCCGGTTATGCCAACAACGCGCGCCTGAACAATTACGAGTTCGGCCAATACCGGAATGCCTCCCTGCAGGATGAAACCGTATTCGATTTCTACAAAAACCTGATCGACGGTCCGACGAAGCGGGAATGGGAAGGTTGGAACGCATATAACATCGACCTGAGCCAGACGGGCTGGGGCGACCGCGCGGGCATCCAGCTCACCTATGATCGCCAGAAGTACCACCGCGGCGGCGAGGCGTTGCTCGGCAACCCGACGCTCAACCTCGATATTCTCGAGAACTTCCAGGACTACGTCGTCGGCCCGAACAACACGGCCAACTACAACGGCTCCAAGGTCTATGTGCAGACGGCGGCCGGCGCCACTCCGTCCAATCCCACGGGCGGCGGCGTCGCAAACGCCAATTTCGGCCGTCCCTACGTTGCCGGCGGTCCCGGTCGCGGCAATTCCTACGAAAGCGATCGCAAGTATGTCCGCGGTTCTCTCTACGCGGAGCTGCGCGCACGGGACTATCTCGACAATGAATTCCTGACCAAGCTGCTCGGCCGCCACCGCTTCAATGGCGTCTACAGCGACGAGACATACTACACGGAGAACCGCTCCTGGCAGATGACGGCCAACTCCCAGGCTTACGCCTCCTTTAAGCTCCAAGGCAACCCCGACGCCATCACCAACCTGCCGCCCGTGGCCGTCATTTACCTCGGGCCGTCGCTGGCCGCCGCGAGCAGCGCTTCCGGCGCGTACATCCCGGGCATCCAGTCCCCGGTGCAACTGCAGGACGGCAACATCTACCAGTTCGACATGACCTGGCGGCCGACCGCAGCAACCACTGCCGCCGCAGCCACCGCCGGCGTCCCGGCTTATTCCCTTCCGTGGGATGTGCCTTCGGTCTTTGGCATGTCGTACAATGGCCAGGACCAGGCGATCTTCAACGGGTCGCCGTTTCCCCAACCCAATGGTGCGGCAAATCCCCAGCTCACCCAAGCCTCCAATCCCGCCAATTACGTCGGGTGGAACAGCACCTTCCACAATTCGTTGCTGCGCTATAACGATGGGGCAGATCAAAGCCTCGTGACAGCCGCGGCCAAGACCATCCGCGTGACGAAGTCCTATGCCGGTTCCTGGCAGGCCTTCCTCTGGAACGACGCCATCGTCCCGACCTTCGGCTGGCGCTTCGACGAGGTCAAAGCCACGGGTGCCACCGCGAATACCCTGGGCACCGCGGCCCGCAGTGCGCTCAATCTGAACCCGGCGGTGTACAAGCTGCCCGACACCTACAAGACCAACGAAATCGCCAAGGATCACTCGACGGCGGGCGGCATTGTCCTGCACGTCAACAAGCTGTTCCCGGGCGACAAGGACCCGCTGCCCATCAACGTCAGCGTCTCCTATAACGAGTCGAACAACTTCCAGGTGACGGACCTCCGCCGCGACATCTTCGGTGGCATCATCCCGAACCCAACCGGCGAAACCAAGGAATATGGCCTCCTGCTCTCCACCAAGGATGGCAAGTACTCCTTCCGCGCGACCAAGTACGACACGCTCTACACCGGCGCCAACACCTCGCTGAACAACAGCGGTATCTACGGCGCGATCCGCGACGCGTTGAACTGGCGCAACATCAAAGTGTATTACATGTCGGGCTATGACTGGTCCACGGCCAATCAGACAAATACCGCCCACTTCTCGGGCGTGCGCTACATGTGGGATCCGAACTGGGTCAATTCCGCCGGCCGCCCGGTCGCGGCAGGTTCCGCGGCCACGGGCCCGAGCGGTTCCACGCTGGAAACCCAGGCGCAAGCTGACATCCGTCGCGACGCCTCCATCAAGGCGATCAACGACATGCAGATCTGGCTCGCCGGCAAGGGATACTTCACCGCCTGGAACTACGGCGCTGGTCCGACCACCCAGGCCGCCCTGCAAACTCGCAGCCAATACGAGTCCGCTCCGTCTGCCGCGCTCGTGACGAGCAGCATCTTTGACTATCGCGGCGCTCCGCTCATGCAGGGTTTCCAAGTGACCGCCGACACGCAGTCGAAGGGTTACGAGTTCGAACTCACGGCCAACCCCCTCCCGAACTGGCGTGTTGCCTTCAACGCTTCGAAGACCGAGGCGGTCCGCACCAACGTCGGTGGCCCGGTGCTCGAAGAGATGGTGAACTATCTGGACACGTTGATGGCCGGCCCGGGCGGCGACATGATCATGTTCAACTCCGATTACTCGGCGGCGAATCAACTCCGCTTCGGCTACGCCGGCTGGCGCGGCCAGTACACGCTGCTGAAGCTCCAGGAAAACGCCGCCGCATCGGAACTCCGCAAATGGCGCTATAACGTGGTGACCAACTATTCGTTCCGCGAGGGCTTCCTGAAGGGTGTCGGCGTAGGCCTCTCCTATCGCTGGCAGGACAAGGTGGTCATCGGCTACCCGGTTGTCCCGACCGGTGGCGGTCTGGGCAGTTTCGACCTGACCAAGCCATACTACGGCCCGGCGGAAGGCGCGGCCGACGCGTGGATCAGCTACGAGCGGAAGATCAACGACCGCATCGGCTGGAAGATCCAGGCCAACGTCCGCAACCTCGGCGACAGCGATTCGCTCATTCCGATCTCCGTCCAGCCGGACGGCCGGACCTGGGCCTCGGTTCGCACGCAGCCTATCCAGGAATGGTTCGTCACGAACACGTTCACGTTCTGATCGGATCCTAGAATTGCGATCCCCCGGCTCGCCTTGGCGACCGGGGGATTTTTTTGGCCGGTTGCGCGGGGAGGGCGAACAGCCTCTGGCCGGTCGCAGGCCCGGCAACGTCTTGGTTCGGCCGGGATCGTCGACCCGGCCACAATGTTTTCGACCGAACTTCTACGCCACCAGGTTCCGGCTGAACGTCTGCGGCACCGCCAACTCGGTGTCTTCCACGGGATGCATCCGTGGGGGAAGCGAGGCGCCATCCTGCCAGACCCCACCGATCGAAGTGACCGTGGGGACCGCGGGGAGGCCGGTGACGTTTTGTTCCAGCTGGCTCACCAACATTTCCACCGCCAGTTCGCCGAGCTTTTCGCAGTTTTCCCACACGCCGGCCAGGGCGCCATCGCGCTCCTGCAGGTTCAAATCCACATAGGCGACATCCCAAGGCGTTCGCAGCCCGCATTGGCGGATATGGCCGGGCACGGCTGCGCCCAAACCAACGATCACGTCCGGCCGGTGTTGTTGGTACCAACGCAACAGGGCGCTGGCATCGCCGGCGAGTGACGGGCCGGAAAGCGAGTCTTCCAGGAAAAGAACCGGCACGCGTTCCTTGATGGACCCGCGATAGAGCTCGGCATGGAAGGCAGCCGACCAGGCCTGGTCGGAAAGCTCGTCGCGGCGGCGGGGCAGGACGAGGCCGGGGCGCCGGCCGCCCTCCGCCAGGATTTGGCGCAAGGCGAGCCGCACCACGCCCGCGGGATCCACGGAGACCTGGTTGAGCGCCGGGGTCGAGGGCACGCAGCCAATCTTCACGGCCGTGAGGCGGGCCCAGCTGATGGCGGAAAGATCGTCGCCCGCGGTGCCCTGCAGGGCGAGCAACACCCCGCGAATGCCGCGATGGAGCATCATCCGGTCAAGCCGCCGCGGGCTCATGCCGGCGTCGCCAAACCACAGGTGTTCGAGCCGGTAACCGAGGGCCGTCGCCCGGCGCTGGACCGCCGCATACTGGCGCTCCAGGGACGGCACGAGCTTCCAGCCCCATTTGGTTTCCGCGTCGGTGACATAGGCCAGCGTTTGCACCTGCCGCCGCACCCGCCGCGAATTGCGATAGGCGGCGAGGGCGCGCAGCGCGGGATCAGGCGCATAGCCCAGGGACTGGGCAACTGCTTGGATGCGTTCGCGGGTTCCTTGGGGGATGAGTGGGGAATTTCGGAGCGCGAGGGAAACGGTGGTGTTGTGCACCCCCGCGACGCGCGCGATATCGGACTGGGTAATCCGTTCGTTCATGATTGGGTGGATAGTCCCGCCTCACAGCGCTTCGCATGGGCAAAACACGGGGACCGCCCCGGGTTGCGGGCGGCACGGCAGAATGGATCCGTCGGGGCTGGGTGTTGGGAGCGGCGCACAGGTTGGTCAGGGTATCTGCGCTTCCACCGCAAACCTCGCTCCATCCGCCCGCCCAAATCAACCCCCCGATGGTCATGTCGCCTATATGACTGTGGCTATAATCGCCTTCAGAAATGATTGGGGCCCACAAATTACTCAATCTGCAAGATGCCCTGTTTTACCCCGGCCAGAATGGCCTGCGTGCGATCCATCACCCTCATCTTCGAAAAGATGCTGGTGATATGCACCTTCACGGTCCCTTCCACCAAGTCGAGCCGGGCGGCGATTTCCTTGTTGCTAAGGCCCTTTGCGATCAGGGACAGGACCTCCATCTCGCGGGGCGAAAGTGGCGAGAGCACCCGCCCGCTCATGCGCGTGGAAATCTCCGGCGGGATGAAATGTTCCCCTTGGTGAACCTTGCGGATGGCCGCGAGCAATTGCTCCAACGCCATCTCCTTGACAACAAACCCGCAGGCTCCGGCCTTGAAGGCTTGGTAGGCTTCCTCGCCGCTGGCATAGTTGCTGAAAACCAGCACGCGTACCGTGTCGAATTCCTTGCGGAGCATCCGGATCGTCTCGATGCCATTTTGCTTCGGCATGCGCAGGTCGAGCACGACCACGTCGGGCCGGTGCGAACGGTAGGCCTCGATCGCATCGAGGCCGTTGTCCGCCTCCGCCACCACTTCCATGTCCGGCTCGCCGCTGGTGGCCGTGACCAGTCCCATGCGCATGACGATGTGGTCATCCACGAGGAGGATCCGGATCTTGGCATTTTCAGCGGCCATGGACATAGGCGGGGGCGGTGAGGGGCACCACAATGCACACGGTCGTCCCGCGGCCCGGCGCGCTTTCGATCGTGAGCTCGCCGCCGATCTTGGCCGCGCGGCCGCGCAGGCCGCGGAGACCGAAATGACCCAGGCCCTTGGTCAGGACTTCGCCGGGCACAAAGCCATTGCCATCGTCGCTCACGCTCAGCGACACGGCATGGGATTCGTAGGCGAGGTGCACGGCAATCGTCGTGGCAGCGGCGTGGCGGACGGCATTGGTGATGGCTTCCTGGCCGATGCGCATGAGATGATGTTTGGTAGAAGGCGACAGCTCCACGAGCCGGCCGCTGACCGTGATCTGCACCCGGGCCGCCCCCGGGTCGATGAGCGAAGCGATCTTTCGCAGCGCGTCGCCCAATTCGGTGTCGGCCAGGAGCGGCGTTTCCATGTCCCAGACCGCGTGCTGCACCTCATGGCGGGTGAACGAAACCATGTTGCGTGCGATGCTCAGCCGGGATCGCACGTCGGCGGGCAGGTCGGGAAGCTTGAGGGTGGCGTCGAGGTGCAGCATGAGGCCGCTGAGACCCTGCTGCAGGCTGTCGTGGATTTCGCCGGCGAGGCGGTCGCGTTCCGCGAGCGTGGCGCTGGTCCGCGTTTCCTCATTAAGCTGCTGCATCGCGAACCGGAGCTCGTTGGTTCGCTCCGCCACGAGTTTTTCGAGCGCGACGTTCCGCGAGCGCGCGTGGTGGACCGACCAGCGCATGAGCCCGAACACGGCGGCGCCGGCGCCGAGCGCATACAAGGCATAGGCGTACCACGTGCGGTACCAGGGCGGGGCGATCTCGAATGGCAGGAACAAGGTCTCGCCGATGGGCTCGCGCGAATCCGTCACGCGCACCTCGAGGCGGTAGGCCCCCTCGCGCAGGTCCGTGAGCGTAAGCACGGAGCCATTGCCGACGACTTCCCAGCTGGTGCCGCCGCGATGCAACCGGAAGTCATACGCCGGTGGCTGGCGCGACGCATAGGTGCCGGCGAAGAATCGCAGGATCAGGCTGTTTTCCGCATACGCCAGCGTGGGCAAGGCGCGGTCGGCGCTTTGGGGCGTGAGGAGCTCCCGGTTGGTCCGGCCATTGACCACGGAGACCAGCGTTGGCTTGAAGCGGGGCGGGTTGCTGAGGCTGACGTTCCGGTCCAGGTGATAGAGCGATTGTCCCGTGGTCAGCCACACGTCCCCGCCTGGCAGCAGCTGCAGCGTCGGAAACCGGTCGCTGATCTTGCCGTAGGTCACCGGGCTGATGTGGAAAGCGTCGCCCTCGGGCTGGATCATGAGCAGGCCCTGGTCGTGCGTCGCCCAGATCGTGCCGTTCTCGTCCTCGCGCACGCGGGTGATCGGCTGCGGCGCCTGGTCGAACAATTTCCGCAGCCGCGGCTCGTCGACCAATTTCTCCGCTTTCTCGTCGAAATAGAGCCGGCCATTCGGCATCCCGCTCAGGACCACGGTATCGCCGACGATGCCGATGTTGATCCACTTGGGTTCCGTCCACGGATAGTTTTCGAAGACGTAGGTTTCGAGGCGGCCGTCGCGCAGGTGCACGCGGGCCGCCCGGTTGGCGCCAAGCTCGATCCAGGCTGATTCGCGGCTGGCATGGACGATGGCCGGATAGCCGAGGCCCGCGACGCGCGGCGCGGCTTCCGTCCAGCGGCCCTCGTCGCGCCGCAACACCGCGATTTCCCCCTGGCCGATCACATAACAGAGCGCGTCATTCACCATCACGAGGCGCGCCACGTTGATGTCGGTCAGCACCGGAACGAACCGGTCATCCGGGCCCCGGGCAAGCACGCCCAGGGCGTTGCCGATCAGCAGATGATCCCCGCGCGCGGCAAGGCCCCAGACTTCGGGCGACGGTTGATTGGGCATCAGCTGGAAGCGGTTCGTGGCAATGGGCTGGCTGGGGTCGGCATGGGCCGCCGTGACGGTCTCGTACAGGCGGCCGCCCGACGCCACGACGTACCGGTCTTTCCATCGCACGATTTGGGGCCAGCTGATGGGAAGGCCAAGGCGCTGGCCGAAACTCGTCAGCGGACTTTCATACAATACTTTTTCGATGCCGCCCTCCGTCGCGATCCAGAGGACGCCCGATTCACGCGCCGCGAGGTCCGTGATCAAGTGGTATTCGGGCGTGTTGTACGAGGAGATGATCCGGCCGTCGGCCGCGACGATATACAGGCCCCGGCCGTTGATCGCGACCGCGACGCTGCCTTCTGGCAAGCGGTGCAGCGCGGTCACGCGCCCGGTTGGGTGTTCCGCCAGGGGACCGGACCAAGGGGTGAAACGCTGGCCGTCAAAGAGCACGAACCGGCCGTCGACGGTGGCAATCAGGGCGACGCCCTCCCGCAGCGGGGTGACTTGGTCGACGAATTGCTGCACTGGCGTCGGATCGCCCACCCGATGCAGCGAGTGGTGGGCCAGGTCGAGCCGCAGGATGCCGCCGGTGTGGGTCGCGGCGAAAACGTCGCCACCCGCCGAAAAGATCCGCGACACCTCGGCAATTTCGAAGTAGGCCAGTTTCCCGGTTGCCCGTGTCCAGTGCACCACGCCGCCGAAACTGGCGAAGTAAACGCCCGTATTCGTGACGATCGCCTCGTAGAAATTGGCCGACTTCACCCACTTTGGGTAATCCGCCGGCAACAGCGAACGTGGCCGGAGCAACCCGCGCGCGTTGGTGTCCACCAAACCGAAGGAACCAAACGAGCCGTAATAAGCCTGGCCATCGGGTCCTGTGAATACGCGCTGCATGGTCGGGCCGTCGACCTTTTCGGCGATGTCGACCCAAGTCGTGTCATTGAGCACGGAGTACGAGCCCGAGCGCATCACGGTAACCCGCCCGAGCGCGTCAAATCCCAGTTGCGCGCCGCGCGAGACATTCCCGATCTCCTCATAGGAGTAGAAGCGCGTGAACGGCAGTCCCTGGATGTTGTCGCTCGCAACCCCGGAAAGCACCAGCCCGGCGACCATTGCCGCGCACGCAACCAGGCAGGAGCCCAGCCGGTTGCAAACCGGCCGGCGCGGGCGGGCCCGACGCGGCGCCGAGGGACCAGTCACTGCGCGACTCATGCCTTCCAGCAGGCCGCAGCGGGGCAAAATCGGCAAGCTGTTTCAGGGAATCGCGGCGGCCCGCGACCCTCGTCCTCGCCGAGCCAGATCATCGAGAAACAATGTGCTTCGCGGAACTAATCCTCGAACTGGGAACCTCTTCGCCGCTCACACAACCTCAATTGTCCTTTTACAGCGCGCTATAGCCATGGCTATAGGTGCGGTACGACTACTGCCGCATTGGAGGAGCCCTCCGCGGCAGCAGCCTGATGACTTGGCACATGCCGGTCGGGGCCGTGCCGGTCGGGCGTATTCGTCCGGGCGGACAGTCAGGCTGGGGTCGGCTTCGTCGTGCCGACTGATTTCCAATGATTCTCCCCGTCATGCGCATCGCCCCGTCCCTCTTGGTGATCGTCACGCTGCTGTTCGGCCGCGCGGTCTTTGCGGCGGAAGCCGGTCCGAAATTGCGGCCGCAGGGCACGGCCACGCAGCTCGTGGTGAAAGGCCAGCCGCTCCTCCTGCTGGCAGGCGAGCTGGGTAACTCCAGCGGCGAACCGGAATACCTGCGCTCCTCCTGGCCCAGGCTGAAGGCAATGAACCTGAACACGGTGCTGACCCCGGTGTACTGGGACCAGCTCGAGCCGGCCGAGGGCACCTTCGATTTCTCGCAGGTTGACGGCCTCATTCGCGACGCCCGCGCGAACAACATGCATCTCGTCCTGCTCTGGTTCGGAGTGTGGAAGAACAGCATGTCCACCTACGTCCCCGCCTGGGTGAAACGCGACCGCACGCGCTTCCCGCACAGCCGCGACTCGGCCGGCCGGGCGGTCGAGATCCTTTCGCCTTTCGCGGCGGCCACGTTGCAGGCCGACGCCAAGGCCTTCGCCGCGTTGCTGCGCCACCTGCGCGAAACCGACGGCGAGCCGCAGACCGTCGTCATGGTGCAGGTGGAAAATGAAATTGGGATGATCCCCGAGGCGCGCGACCGCAGTCCCGAAGCCGACAAGCTTTTCGCGCAGGCCGTGCCGCCGGCGTTGCTCGCCCACCTGGCGAAGAATTTCGACCGCCTCTCCGTCGAGCTCCGCGACCGCTGGGTCGCCAACGGCCGGAAGGCCGCCGGCACCTGGACGGAGGTTTTCGGACCCGGGGTGGGCACGGATGAAATCTTCATGGCCTGGCATTTCGCGCGCTTCGTCGACCAGCTCACCGCCGCCGGCAAGGCGGAGTATCCGCTGCCCATGTACGTCAACGCCGCGCTGATCCGCCCCGGCCACCTTCCCGGCCAGTACCCGAGCGCCGGGCCGCTGCCGCACCTCTACGACGTCTGGCGCGCGGGCGCGCCGGCGGTCGATTTTCTTTCGCCTGACATCTACTTCACGAACTTCACCGAATGGGTGCGGCGCTACACCCGCGAAGGCAACCCGCTGTTCATCCCCGAGGCCATGCGCAGCCCGGAAGCGGCCGTGAACGGCGTCGTCGCGATTGCCGGCTACAACGCCATGGGATTTTCGCCCTTTGCCATCGAGTCCTTCAGCGGCGACGTCGCCCGCTACCTCACCGACAGCTACGCTTTCCTCGACCAACTCAGCCCGTTGATTCTCGCGCACCAAGGCCATGGCACGATGGTGGGCGTGATGTCCGAGGGTCCTGAGCAGCGCCAGCCGCAGCAGGTTTGGCTGGGCGGCTACGTGTTGCATGTCACGTTCGACCGCGGCGCTTCGGCCGGCCCGGCCGATGGCGCGACCGCGGCTTCGGCGTCGGCCCAGGCGGCGCCCGTCGGCGGGCTGGTCATCGCCAGCGGACCGGACGAATTCATCCTGGGCGGCATGGGCCTCACTATAACGTTTCAGTCACGCGAAGCTGGTGGTCCGTTCGTGGGCCTGTTGAGCGTGGAGGAGGGTCGTTTTTCCGCTGGCCAATGGGAGCACATTCGCTGGCTGAACGGCGACCAGACCCACCAGGGGCGCCATATCCGCCTCGAGCCGGGTCGCTTCGGCCTCCAACGCGTGAAGCTCTACCCATTTCGCTAGGACCACCTAACCCGGCGACAAACCCAGTCCCCTAACCCTCGTTCCTTCATGCTCGCCACGAAAACCAAGGAGATTTCCCGCCCGGCACCCGCGGGGATTGAGCTCATCCGTACGCTGGGCGCCGTCCTTGAAATGGAGAACAGCCAGTTGGCTGCGTTCGAAAACCGCGGCCTGGCGGACTACCCTGCGGACGCGCCGGCGTATGCGCCGGCGACGCCGCGGGAGGAGATCGTCGACCTCCCGCTTCCCGTTTCGAAGGGGCGCACCTTCGCGCCGACCACCGCGATCCTGCGCCGGCATGGGCAGGGGAAAAGCAGCCTCGAGGAGGCCATGCTCGAGCTTTACCACGCCAACATATCCGTCGCCGGCGCGGAGGACGTCGCCCGGCAGCTGTGGGGCGAGGCCACGGGCCTGGCCGCCGTTTGCGAATGCAGCCGCGACACGACCGGGCGCATCCAGGCCTGGCTGCAGCGCGAACTGGCCGAACCCCAAGTCTATGTTTTTTTCCAATCGATCGAGGTGAAGCAGAAGATCCGCGGCGAGAGCCGCTCCACCCGCCTGGCCGCGGTGGTCGGCGTGAGCCGCCACGGCACGCGCCAGGTCCTGTCCGTCATGGCTGAGCCGGACCCGGTCGACGGCCTGTGGGACCGCCTGATCCGCGACCTGAAGCGGCGTGGTCTTCGCGGCGTGGAGCTGTTCATCGGCGAGAACGACCCGGCCGCGCGCGCCGCGGTGGCCGCATGTTACCCTGCGGCTAGCTACCAGGGCTGCCTGTTGCAGTTCGAGCGCGAGGTCGGCGCCAAGGTGCGTCCGAACCAGATCTTCGGCCTGCGGCAGGAGTTCGACAAACTCCGCGCCAGCGCCACCGAGGCGAAGGCGCTCAAGGCCGCCAAGGCCCTCGCCGCCGGCCTCCGGAAGGCGGAGGCCCATGACGCCGCCGACATGCTGGAACGGTCGATGAAATTCCAATACACCTATCTGAACTTCCCCGAGGGGCACCATGCCCGGTTGTACGATGTCGAGCCGTTGCGACGCGTGTTGCGGGAGTTTCGCGAGACCAACCGCCTGATCGGCCCGGTCACGGACGACAACGCCCTCATCCTGATGCTGGCCGCCCGCCTCCGCCACACCGCCCGCCAATCCTGGGCCCGCCGGCGCTACATTGCGCTGTGATAGGTACGGGTCGCGCTTGTTCGATCCTGGTTTGGTTAAACCACTAGCCTGGACAAAAACAAATCCCCCGCCTCCGTCATCCGGTAGTGGGTCCATTTGTTCTTTCGCGGTGATTTGAATGTTGGGTCGGCGCTTGCGCCGACCTTGTGCGCGAGGTCGGACCAAGGTCCGACCCTACCTCGGACTGAAATGGACCCACTCCCCGTCATCCTGAGCAACGCGAAGGATCCAAGTTGGTGATGCAATCAGCGCCTGCTCCTTTGATCCTTCTCGCGCGGCCGCGGGATTAGGGGAATGGAGAGAATGGGGTGTGGGCAGAATGGCGCTGAGTTAAGGCGATCGCTCGTTCCGACCCACCCCGCCCTGCGGGCACCCCTCTTGATCCGGAACTATGCAATTCGAGGTGGAGCGACCTGCTCCCCAAGGCGCTTTCTTCGCAGCGGACGTCCTCAGCGCGTTGGGGAGCAACGCGCTCCACCAGGTAATCGCCGATTTCCAGATCGACGACAGAGCGTCGGTGTGGAAACCGACGCCCACCTATTGCATTGCTCCGAACCTGCGTTTTCACAATGCGGTTACGCGGCGGTGAGGGCTTTCAGGACGTTCGGCCGTGTGGCTCATGCGTCGGACGCGCCCATTCCGCTCCCCAGCATCACCGGAAGCTCGCCCGCAGCGGCCTCGTTTGCTGTTCGATTTCCGTGCCCCAGAGGGCGGCGATTTTTGCGGGCACTTCGGCTTGCTTCGCCGCCGTGGGCCAGCCGTCAACCGCGCCCGCCACCTGCCGGTAGATCACCCGGGCTTGGTCCGGATCGAGTCCACCAATCGCCGCCATCCGCTCCAGTTCCCGGAAATCCCCGGGGAGCGCGGCGCTGGCGAAAAAGGACAGTGCGATGAGCTGATTATAAACCGCGGGATTGAGATCGTACACCGGCGCCAGCTCCCAGGCGCGATTTTCGTGGCGGTAAAGGAAGGCATGGTTGCGGCCGTGGTCGTCGCGCACCGTGGCCAGCAGGTTGAACACGATCCGGCGAAAACATTCCGCCGCCTCCCCGACCCCGCCGAGCACACGGCTCAACCGCATGAATTCCTCGTAGTCGATCGCGCGGTCGGCCGGCCGCTTGTGCAGCAGGCCGGCAAGGGTGTGGACATGGCGGCGGCCCCAGGCGCCTCTGCCCAACTGGTACCGGTCGAATCGCTGCACGGCGAAGTGCAACCGCTCGCCATCGTCGACCAGGCAGGCCCGGGGCACGCGCAGACCTGCTGCCTTCGCCATGAGCCAGAAGGCGTATTCCACGGAGCCCTCCGCTTCCTCCGCGGTGTGGGTGAGCTTGAGGATGCTGGGGACATAGCCCTCGGGGGTTGGACCCCCGACCAGCACGTCACGGAGCTTGAGGAGTTCGCCGGTGAGCGGCAGATGGGTGGAAATCTTCGGAAACGCGCCGCCCAAAGTGCTGCCGCCCCTCGCCAGGGCCTCGGTCACCAGCGCTTGGTCAAGCTGGGCGGGTTGCCTACTCAGTTCCGCGGCTTCCCGGGCGAGGCGGGGCAGCGACGCGGTGACCGCGACATCCAGTGCCGCCGCCCCGAGGACCGGCTCGAAGGTCAGCGCCCCCGCACCGCGCGGACCGATTGCCGCGAGTTTGCCCAGGACGGTTTTCAGGCCGGGCAGCTCCTTGGCCAGCATCCTTTCGCCCCAGGCGTCGGGCAGGGAATCGGCGATGAGACCGGGTAGCCCGCCGACGAAGGGCGTATCGCCCGGCCGCCACAGCGATGCCGCGGTGCCGAACCTCGCCAGCGGCAGGTGAAGGGGGGAGAGGTCATGGCCCTGGCGGACGAACGACTCCTCGAAGCGGAGCGCAAAAAGATCCGCCCCACGTTCCTGGCGAAACGCCAGCTGGGCCATCGGTTCCCCGAGGTAGCGGACGCTGAGAAGAGCCGGCTCCTGCATGATTCAGGTCCGCCGGGTTCGCACCCGTTGTCTGGGCCGGGGGGAAAGGGCAAAGGCCTCCAGGTCCACCGGGCCTTCCTGCGTCCGCGGCCGCAGCGACTCCAACAATCGGTCGGCCAGGCCCAGGGTCACGACAATCTTGGCCAACGCCGGGAAGCCGATGATCCCTGTGCGCTCAAACCTCCGGAGAGTGCTGACCGGCACCCCGCTCCGGTCGGCCACATCCACCTGCCGCCAACCCAACGACTGCCGAGCCTCCCGGAGCGACTGGGGGACCTTTACCAGTAAATCGGACTCTGTCGTAAGTGACAACATATGGACATTAATTTAATGAATATAGTTATAAGCAACCATAAATGAGTATTTATAAATTGGGTATAGTCAGAGGGGCACTGCCGTCTTCGCGAGGCCCAGCTCCAGCCGGGCCGCAGCTCGGCGGGAGCGGATCCTTCCCTCGACCAAGCTGGGACGCACTGCAGGGCGTCTTCCTTCCCTCAGCCGGGATCATGCAATTGAAGCGCGTTTCGCTCGGTAGCGAACCGACCGAAAGGTGGTCGTCGATTTCCATATCGACGACAAGGACTCACGAGGCGTGCGAACCTGGCGTCGGTGTGGAAACCGACGCCCACCAACTGCATGATCCCGGCTCAGGTCGTCGGCGCTTCTTGGAGCAACGTGTGCACGGTGGACAGGAGCGCCTCCGCGGTGAAGGGCTTCGACAGGAACTTGCCACCGGGCGGGGGTTGGCGGCGGGCATCGTTCACTTCGGCCGAGCCGCTGACCAGCAGCACGCGGATGGCCGGATTCATCGTGCGCGCGACTTTCACGAGGGCGGTGCCGTCAAGTTCCGGCATGTCGAGGTCTGTGACCACCATTCGCACCTCCAGGCTGCGTGGCGCAAACAGGGCGACCGCCTCCGTCCCGTTGGCCGCCGCCACGACGCGATAGCCGTGCTCGACCAGTGTCGCGCAGGTGACTTCGCGGACCTGCACGCTGTCGTCCGCGACGAGGATGAGTTCCCCCTGCCCACGAGGAATGGCCAGCGGACCCGCCGCGGAGGCGTTCGCGGCTTCCTCGGGGGCGGCCGGCAGGAAGATCTGAAACGTCGTGCCCCGGCCGGGCTGGGTTTGGACAACAATGGATCCGTGGTGATCTCCGACGATGCTGCGCACGGTCGACAATCCCAGGCCCGTCCCCCGACCCGGGGCCTTGGTGGTGAAAAACGGCTCCCAGATGCGTCCGAGCACCTCGGGTGGCATTCCCGTGCCGGTGTCAGCCACTTCGATTGCCAAATACGGGCCGGGCTTCGCGCCTTCGATTGCCGCGGCGCCCACTTCGTCCAGCGTGCAATTCGCGGCCCGCAGCGTCAGCGCGCCGCCGTTGGGCATCGCGTCGCGGGCATTGACGCAGAGGTTGAGCAACACCTGGTGAAACTGCGTGGGATTCACCTTGATGGGCCAGAGGTTCGCGGGGATCTCATCCTCGACTTTGAGCGTTCGCGGAAATGTCTGGGTGATGACATCCACCAGTTCGCGCAGCAGGTGCTTGGGCTGGACGAGTTGGGCCTCGCCGGCGACGCCGTGGGCGAAGCCAAGGATCTGCTTCACCAGCCCCGCCCCGCGGCCGGCACTGCTTTCCATGTTGGCCAGTATCTTCGCGTCGTTGGGCCCCGGGTGCCGCATCCGGAGCAGCGGTATGCCCATGAGGATCGGGGCGAGAACGTTGTTGAAATCGTGCGCGATGCCCGCGGCGAGCATGCCGATGTTCTCCAGGCGCTGGACGCGCAGCATCTGTTCCTTGGCCGCCTCGCGTTCCCGGGCGATTTTCGCGTCGTTGAGGGCTCGCTGGATCGCCGGGATGAGCCGCTTGGGCCGGTCCTTTATGACGTAGTCCGTCGCACCCGAGCGCAGCGCGTCCAACGCGCGTTCTTCGCCAATGGTGCCGGAAAAGAACACGAAGGGCACCGCGGGCGACTTTTCCCGTGCGAGTTGCAGGGCCTCAAGCCCGGTGAAGTTGATCAGGTTGAAATCCGACAGGATGAGGTCGTGGCCGCGGGGGAGTTCGCGGAGGAAATCCTGGCGGTTGCCGACCACCGTCACTTCGCAGTCGGGCCACTCATCCAGGAAAACCGCTTGGGTAATCTCGGCGTCAGCGGGATTGTCTTCGAGATGGAGTATTTTCATCGGAGCACAGTCGTGGTTTGTGCATCGATAGCCGGGCGGCCCCTCCGTCCTTCGGTGACGTTTGTAAATATAGCCAAAGGCCGCCGGATGGCCATGCCATATTTTTGTCCTAGGGATTAATCCTTAGACACTTATATAAGACACGCAGCGGCTGGCGTCGCAATGCACACGCTGGCAAAGACTAACCAGAGCCTGGGCGACGCACGGTCTGGTAATCGTGAATCCGCCTTTGCACGATTTTCACATCTTGGTTACCCATGGCTGGCAGGTCCCAAGGCAAAGTTGGCCAACCGACCGTTTACGCAATCGGCTTGGCGGACAGAGCTTGCGAAAGATCGTCGTGGAGCGCGAGGACCTTGGCGGCTTTGGGGTCAACGCGCTTTGGCCCGAGCGATTCGAGATATTTACAGGAGGCAAAGGCTCGGGCCTTGGCCTCGTATTCTTGGATCCAGCCATTGCGAACGTTCATTTGCTCGGGCTTCACGGGCCAGACGCCGGGGCGGGGGCGGAGGTGGGCGGCGAAACCCATTCGCCAGGGCTTGGGGCTCACACGGGCGCGGAAGCATTGCTGGTTGAAGCACATCTTCGCATACAGGGGATCCACGCCCAGGGCGTTGAAGAAATCCTTCACCGCGGGCTCGTCGGGCTTGAAGGTGCGGTGCAGCACCAGCACGCGGAGACCGTTGGGGGTCCGGTACAGCCGCGCGTGCCAGTCCCGGTGCTTCGCGAAGAAGGCGTCGAGCCGGGTGCGGGCATACTTCACGGCTCCGCCGCGGGCGCGGACGTACGCCTGCTTGTTCAGGACGGTCAGGGGATAGCTGACCACCAGCACGACAAAGGCGGCGACGAGGACGATCGTGAAGGACTTGAACCAAGCCGCGGCGATCGCGCCAAGAATCATGAGCATGAACGCGGTAAAGGCCACGCTGCGGATCCGCGGGGTGATTTCGTAGTCGATGTCCGCGAAGAGCACGTTGGGGGTGTTGAGGCAGTGCGCACCGTAGGAATTGCGGGTGATGACAGTCTCGCCGTCGCGGGTCAGTACTTCCTCGCGGATGGGGACGCCCTCCGCGCCGTTGTAGGGAACCTTGGGCTCGCTCCGGCGCAGCAGCGGGCTCCCGCCGAGGATCCGCTTGAGCGCGGCGTCGGCGCGCTCAGATGCCATCTGCTCGGCCTCGGCCTGGCTCGTCAGCGACCAGCCGAAGCGCCGGACGGTGACTTGGGAATCGCCCTTCTTCCGCGGGCGCTGCACGCGCGCCTCGGCCCAGTATTCGGGGATGATCATGGGGAGGATTTTTGAAACGCGGAGGGCGCGGAACCAGAAATACCTGGAGTGCGGGAGGGGCTTTATGCTCCGACGTTGGACGCGCGTTTCTTGTCGGGGCGTAAAGCCCCTACCACCTTCGAGCCGGGACAAGGTGGATCGAATGTGGGGTCGCTGCTTGCGGCGACCTCGTGGGTTAGGTCGGCGCAAGCGCCGACCCTGCATTTGGGATGTGCCAACCCGACCTTCATGCCCCCGTCTCCGGTGGCTCCTCGGTGTAGCCTTTGCCGAGTTTGGAGCGGATGAGTTTGTCGGCTTCGCGCTGGGCGCCGTCGGCGGAGGCGAAGGCGCGGGTCTGGGTCTGGCCCTTGGTGCCGATGCGGCCAAAGCGGACGATGAGCTCCGTGCCCTGGACCTGGGTCTCCCAGAACTTTCGCGCGCCGTCCTCGACGCAGACAAAACGGCGCAACACGCCCGGTACCGCAGGAACGGCGGGCGGAACCACGGCCTTCGGAGCCGGCACCGGAGCGGGGGCCGGTTCGGGCTCGGGTGAGGGCACGGGCTGGGCTTCGAGCGGCGCGGTCAGGTCGGGCGCGGGGGGCAGGGCCAGTTCGACGGGGGCGAGTTCCGGTTCCGGGTCGCCCGCCAGCAGGCCTTCAAGGCGACGCAGCACGGTGTCCGGGTCGTGGAACCAGTCCTTGGCATACACGGTGGCGAGCTTCCAGCCGAAGGCGCGGAGAACTGCCGGCCGCTGCAGGTAACGCTCCAGCAAATTGCCCTGTGCGTAATGCGCGGGGTCATCGATCAGCACGCCGAGAGCATGCGTTTCACCCTCCTTGGCGTGGACGGCGAGCGGAAGCCGGAAACTCGACTGGCCGACGTCATGCTCGACCTCCCAGCCGCGGCCCCGGAGCGCCGCGGCAAGTTCCTTCGTCACGAGATCGTGGGCGTCGGCAGTTGGGGCGGGCGCGCTGGCGACCAGGTTGGCGGCGTGGAGCACGCGCGACGCGGTGGCGCCATCGCCGACCGAAGTCGCGGCGGCATACTCGAGGAAGTTGCGCAGGCACGCGGCCCCATCGTTGTAATCGTTGGTGATGTCGGGATGCCGGATCGAGCTGACCACGGCCATGTGCTTGCGCGCGCGGGAGAAGATGACATTCAGGCGCTTCTCGCCGCCGCGCTGGTTGATCGGGCCGAAATTCATCAGCATGCGCCGGTTCCGGTCGTAGCCGTAACAAATGCTGAGGATGATGATGTCGCGCTCGTCGCCCTGCACGTTCTCGAGGTTCTTGACGAAAAGGCCGTTGAACTGGCCTTCGTCCTCGCGTTCGTACTCCGCCTCCACGCGGTTGCGGAAGTCCGCATCCGATTCACCCAGGCGGTTGATGGCCGACTCAATTTCGCCCTGTTGCGCCTCGGAAAATGCCACGATGCCAATGCTCGGACGGTCCTCGCGCGCGAGCAGCCCGCGCAACAGGCCGGCGATGTACGCGGCCTCGACGGCGTTGCGGCGGTTTTCGTACACCCCGGAGCCGAGGTAGTGGAAGCTGACCCCGCGCGCGAGCAATTCGGGCACGCCTGTCGCATCCGCCGCGGCGGCGTCAGCCTGGATCTCGGTGCGGCTCCGACCCGCCCGGCGGCGATCCGGCACGGTGAGCAGGCGTCCTTCATAGAACGCGTGGTTGGAATAGCTGATGAGCGACTCCGAGCGGCTGCGATAATGCCAGCCGAGCATGGTGGAAGGCAGGTTGCGCGCCGACTGCGTGAGAAAGCTCTCGGCATCGAGGTCCTCGATCAGCGGGCCGGCCGGGTCGAGCTCCTCGGTCTCATCCTCGGCGCCGCGTGCCGCCGAGAAGAAGTTGGTCGGCGGGAGCTGCATTTCGTCGCCGACAACGATGATCTGTGGCGCGCGGGCCACGGCGGGGAGGGCCTCCTCCATCAGGATCTGGCTGGCCTCGTCGAAGATCACGACGTCGAAGGTGTCGGGCGCGAGCGGCAGCGTGTCGGACACGCTCAACGGGCTCATGAGCCAGACGGGCTTGAGGTCGCGCAGCACCTCGCCGGTCTCGTCGTCGGCCAGGTCGCGGATGGAGCGGTGCCGCATCGTCTTGGCGAACTCGTGTTCCAGCTCCCGGCGGCCGGCGGCGTAGCGCTTCTTGAATTCCTTTTCCGCCGCGCCATTGAGCTGCGAGGCGGGGAGGGAGGAGAGCTGGACTTTGCGGAGGAATTCCCGGCGCACCTTCTGGTGCAGGCAGAGCGCGTTGACCTTGAGCAACTCCCGGTGGTGCGCGTTCAGTCGCGCGATGCGGCCGGCGAGCACGCCGCCATCGGTTACGGCGAAAGTCTGTTCGCGTCGCACGACGCCGGTGTAGCTTTGGTCGGCCATGGCCCGCTCGAGCTGGCGGTCGGAGAGCGGCAGCTTCCGCAACGCCTGCTGGAGCGGCCCGGGCAGGCGCAACACTTCGGCCAGCAACGGCACGAGGTCGGGCAGCCAGGCCAGGTCGTGCCGCAGCGCCTGCAGTTCGCGGACGATGGCGGCCAGCTCGAGGCCCGCGGCCTCCGTGTGGACGAGCGCCAGCCGCTCATGCAGGCGTTGGAGATCGGGCGCCATCGCGGCGAGGTTTTCCACCAGCACGGTGGCCTCGGGATTTTCCACCAGGTAGGTGAACAAGGCGCGGGCGGCGGGGGTCAGCGCGGCGGTGCGGGCGGCGTGCGTCTCGATCCAGCCGGCCGCGAGGTCGCGGTCAATCCCACCAAGCGCCTCCGTGAGCGCGGCGTCGGCCTTGGCGTGGTTGGCCACCTCGGCGTGCTCGACGGCCAGCTGGGTGAGGATGTCGACCCAGCGGGGCGGCAGGGCGTGGCTCGAGAAGTCGTAGCTTGCGTGCAGCAGCTGGCGCAGGCGCCAGAAGCCCGGCGACAGCCAGCGGAACAGTGAATCGTCGAAGCCCTTGGCTTGGCCGAGGGCGGTGGTGGCATCGGTTTCCGAGAGCTTGGTGGTCCATGCCTTCGTGGCGGCGCGGGCCCGCTCGAGGGCGGTGGCCGCCTGGCGCCAGTCACGGAAAGCCTTGGCGAGCGCCTTGGCGCGCGCGGAGCGTGGGTTGAGCAGCTCCAGCGCGTCGGCGCCGGCCAGCTCAACGATCTGGCCGGCGAAGGCGACTTGTTCAGCGAGTTCGCCCAGGGTCCGGGTCGTGGCGCCATCCGCGAACGACGCGCTGGCGGCCAGCATGCGCTGCAGCAATGGCGCCGCGGCGTCGCAGGCGGCGGTGACGGCCGCGAGGGGTTGCGGCGACTGCAGCGCCTGCGCGGACAGGTGGCGGAAGGGATGCTGCGCCAGGCTCGGGGCGCGACGGATGCGCACCAGCGCGGCGGAAAGGCTGCGCACGAGCCCGGCGTGCGGCGCCCACAGTTCGTAACCCGGCACCTGTTCGCGCGCGAGGGCGTCCAGGTCGACCGCGTCGCCCTTCAATTCGATCAGGCGGTTGAGCAGTTCGCGCACCGTGAAGCTGCCGGCCGGCTGGGGCTGGGAAAGGACGCGGTTCCATGCGTCGAGCGCGGCCAGTTCGATTTCCATCAGGCGGAGGAGATCGGCGCGCCGGGTTTCGAGCGTCGCGTCCACCGGCTGTTGCAGGAACTTCTCGTAGGTCGCCTTGAGGTTGCGGATGAAGTCGCGCTTGTCGGTTTGCGAGTCGTGGATGAGGCAGCAAAGTTCGTCGAGCCCCTGGCGGCCGAGGCGATGGAAGACGACGTCGATCGCGGCGCGTTTTTCGCAGACGAAGAGGACGCGCTTCCCACGCGCCACGAAATCGGCGATGAGGTTCGTGATGGTCTGGGATTTGCCGGTGCCGGGCGGTCCCTGGATGATGTAACTGCCGCCGCGGCGCGCGCGGCTGACCGCGAGGGCCTGGGTCGGATCGCAGTCCACCACGGGAAACTGCGCGGCGAGCGGCTCGGCTTCCGCGGGCGGCGCGTCGCCCGCCTTCGGCTGCGTGGAAAAGATGGCATCGAAGCCCGGACCCGCGTTGCCCTGTTCGAGCAGGGCGGCATAGTCGCGCACCAGCGACATCTTCCGGTAGTTGAAATTGCCGATGGTCTGCGTGCAGAGGTCGAAGTCCCACTGGTAGGGGTTGCTGTCCTGGTCGTTGTCCCGGACGGAAAACAGGTGCTTCTCGACCTCGCGGCTGCCATGGGCGGCGCCCGCGGTTTCGGTCCCGCCTGCCTCGCCCGGCCGCGGATCGATGAGGTGGGGCCGGGGAGCGGTGGGGGCGCGGCCCGCCGCCTGGGCAAAGGGGAGGGGTGCCGGCTTCACGCGCTGCAGAAACAGTTGCAGCCCGAGCGGCCGGAAATTCTCGCGGCTGTAACTGTAGTCTACGGACACGGGCGCCGCGCGGCCGGACAGGCGCTGCTTGCGCCTGAACTGGTCGAGCCGCTGCCGCGCCTTTTCGTGGATGAACTCGATCTGCGGGCGGTCGAGCTTGCGCAAGGTCACGCCGGGCTCGCTGGCCTGGATCTGCCTGGCGAGCAGTTGGTGGAACGCGTCGAGGTTGGTTTCGGCGAGGTCCACCGCGGCCGGCAGGTTGAGGCCGTAGACCTGGTTGAGGTAGTGGCGCAGCGCCGGGTTGACCTCGGCCTCGCTCGACAGCGCCTTGAGGACGTACGCGTCGCGCACGCCCTTCTTGCGCACGAGTTCGACGGGGAGCAGCAGGAGCGGCGAATGGATCCGCTCCGCAGGGAAGTCCTTCAGGTTGTGCCAGTGCAGGAAGCAGATCACGAGGCGGAGCTGGGCAAAGCCGAACTCGTTGCGGTCGCGCCGCTCGGTGGCGATGATCTGGTCGAGGATGCCCGACGCGTAGGGTGCGTCCTCGAAGCGCACGTGCTGGCCGAGGTTGATGGCATCGCCGGCGGTGAGCGCCCTGGCCAGCTGGTCGTGCCAGATGAAGAGCTGTTCCGCCTGGATGTTGCGGTAGTCGAGCGTGAGCGGGACGGACGCCAGCGTCAGGTTGAGCATCTGCTGGGTCGCGCGGAAATGGATGAGGCGGTTGCGCCGGGAGATTTCGAAGAGCCGGTTGCGCAGGTGGGTGAGGATGATCCGCGGGCGATCCCGCGGCGCGGCGGCGCGGAAGCCTTTCAGCTGCGTGAAATCCACCGCATAATCCGTGAGCTGGTCGCGGTAGTGGCGGAGGCGCTGGATCACGACGTCGAGCGTCTGGACGCGCTTGTGGCGATTGAGCTCCGTCATCTGCCCGATAACGCCGGCGATGACCGGATGCAGCCGGTCGTTCAGGTCGAAGAGGTTGGTGCGTTGCGCGGCGAAAAGCCGGAGGTCATCGAGGTCCGACAGGTCAAGGGTGCACGCGAGGCTGGCGAGCAGGAGACCGAGGCTGTGGATGTCGGTCAGCTGGTCATGGTGGTCGCAGGCCTGTTCCCAGGCCAGGTAACCGGGAAGAAACACGGGCCGCGTGGGCGTTTCGCCGGCGGCACCCACCTGCAAGTCCTCGTTCGTCAGCCGGCCCTCGTTGAGATCGCCGACGACCCGGCGATCGCCGATCACCTCAACCGCCGAACTGCTGAGGTGTTGCAGCTGATCGACGTGGCTGGTGTTCCGGCGGGGCGCCATGAAGCAGCCCGGCGGCAGCCGCAGGCGGGTGCCGTCGACCACCAAGGCCGACCCGCCGTTCAGCGTCACGACCTGGCCGCGCTGGTGCGCCTCGTTCACCTCCTCGAACAGGGGTAGTACGGCCGCGAGGATGTCGTCGGTGCCAAAGCCGCCCCCGGCATCGCCGCGTTGCAGGAATGCCTGGAAGGCGTTCATGGCGGCGGACGACGTTCTGTCGCCTTACCGTAGGGGCGCAGTCTTGCTGCGCCCTCGGGGGCGGCATCACGGGCGTGGGCGCAACATGACTGCGCCCGTATCCCAGCATGGAAATGGGAGGCAGTCATGGCGGCGTGGGCTCGGTCGAGGCGAGGGCCTCCTCGCGCTGGCGCTTGGCGTCGCGCTTCTTGAATTTCAGCTCCTTGACGGCGAGGGCCTCGAGGCGCTCGGCCCATTCGAGGCGGTGCGCCAGGCGGTGAGCGGCCTTGATGGGTTCCTCCTCCAGGTCGGGATCGACCGTCGAGAAATCCAAGAGCAGGTAGAGGTAGTAGTCGCGGAGCGAATTGGGGGCGTCGCGGAGCGCATCGAGCAGGGCATCATCCGCGTGGGTGGACGGCGGAAATTCGTAACCGTCGAAAAACAGCCGGGCTTGCGCGCGGGTGGCGTCGCTCTGCATGACCGGCCGCGACAGCAGGAGGTCGAGCCAGCGGCGGGTGTGGGCGGCGTGGGCGGCCTGGCCCAGCAGGTCGAGGGAATCGAGACGAGCCTCGCCTTCGATCATCCGCCGCACTTCCGCGTCAGCCTCGGCCGCCCCGTCGTGCCAGAGCTGCACGGCCCGGGCCCGGATGAACGACTCGGGATGGGAGGTCTCCTCCGTGCGCTTTTTCGAACGTGTGAAAATCTCCTCCGCCTGGCGCAGGTAGCCGGCCGCGTCGACGGTGCCGAGCCCGGTGGTGATCTTGAGCAAGCCCGTGATGACGGGTTCAACCGCGCCGGTGGCGCAGAGGGCGCCCCGGTCGGCGTAGATTTCGGTGTAGAGCCTGAGCAAACGGGCTGTCTCCGCATGGCTGGGGTGGGAACGCGGGTCCAGCGCCGTGGTCCAGGCGAGGCGATAGGCGATGTCGAAACGCCCTCCCGCCTCGGTCCAAAGGCGATGGTGGGCGAGTTCATGTCCCAGCACGCCGCGGATTTCCATCGGGTCCAGCAGGCTGAGGAGATTGCCCTGCACCACGATGTGTGCCTCGCCGGGCAGCGAGCAGAGGGAGGCGTTGGTCCGGGGCATGCCTTGCGCCTGGTAGAGGGTGACGGAAACCCCCGGAGTCAGGACCGCGGCCACCTCGGCCAGGATCTGGTACAACTCGGGATACCCCGCCGCTTCGAGCCGGTAGGTGGATCGAAGCAGGTCGAGCCGGGCCTCCTCGAGGTGTTCCTGCTGTGCCTCGGCGGAGGCGAACCAGGCCCAGGTCTCCTTCTCGGCGGTGCTGAAGTAGTCGGCGAGTGCCTCGTGATACGGCAGAGGACGCAGCTGTTCGATGGAGGACCCCATGGAAGTCGCGCCAGTAAGTCGGCGTCGAAAGGGGCGGTCAACGCCGGGTTGCGTCAGCGCGGAATTGGCAACAAGTTGGCAGCTAGGGGCATAGTCCCCGGATGCTCGGCCCGCTTGCATTCATCCCCGGGTATGGCACCTTCATCTTTCCTCGTTCTTTGACGGTGCACTTGTCACCGGTCACTCGTCACCCATCGCTTTAAGGGGGTGTTCTGGATTCGACCCTTGGTTGGAGTGCGCAGCTGCCTTTGGAGAGTCGGGGGACTCTCTTTAATCCCCCCTCGAAAACACAAACGGCAATAACGAAGAAATGCTCATGGCCGCCTAAGTGCGGTCACGTTCCCACTCTGACTCCTGCTAGGGGCTGGGAACGTCGACAGCAGGAATAGCGGTGAGGGCCGTCATGACCTCACTGCCGTATCTTCAACCATGGCTGGGTTGCCCCGGAGCGCGCGTTGAAGCGCCGGGGTGAGCGAGATTAAACCAACGCTATAAAGGTAGATGCTGCGTGCGAAGGTCAGGGGCACAGGGGTTCAATTCCCCTCACCTCCACCAATTAAGAAGCCGCGCCCCAAAGCGCG
>DASZPS010000024.1:0-9574 GCA_035549955.1 Lacunisphaera sp.
AGGCGGATTTGCGCGGTGACGGGGCCCAGCTCGGTTTGCCGGCGATCGCCATAGTAGTTGATATGCACGGTGTATTTTCCCGGCTTGGGATTTCGCAGCAGAAATTCCTCCGGCCCGTAGCCGTCGGTGAAATCGCGAGACATCCGACCGCCCTGCCAGGTGAGGGGCCGTTCATAGCTGGCGCGCTGGCCGACCGGATCGTCGACCCAGAGGTCGATGTCGCACGCGTCCGTGTCCCATGAAAGCACCACCCGCAGGCCGGTCGGGAGGTTGCGGCGCAGGCGCGGGTCGATTCCCCCGAGATCCAGGCCGGCGCCATGGTTGGCGATGATGGCGTTCATTTCCCCAAGCGCGATCAGCTCGATTTCGGCAAAACGGCTGTTCTCCGACTCGGCGATCAAGGCCCACAGCAAGTCGACGGCGCGCTGGTATTGCTGCAAGGCCGCGCACGCCAGCGCCAGGTCGCGGCGGCTTTGCGGCTCCTCCTTCCGCAGCTCGAGCACCCGCTCGAACAACGGCAACGCCAGCGCCGGCTGGTTTGCATCCATCAGGCGGTGCGCCAGCACCCGCAGGACCGAGGGATGGTCGAGCTGCAGCTCCGCCAGGTTCGACAGGATCCGCAGCGCCAGCGGTGCATCGCCGGCCTCGAAAAGGAATCCAGCCACGTCGAGGTAGAAGCCGGGTTCCCGCCGACGGTCGGCGCGCTCCTCCAGATAGATCCCGTAGCGGCGCGCGGGCGCGGCCCGGCGCAGCCGGTCGAGGTAACCGGCCTTCGCCTCCCACCGGCGCAGCTCCGTACTGCCCGGCTGGTTCGAAGGACGAACGGATTCCTCCGCTTCCGGCGCCGCGGAGACCTGCCCCCATGGCTCGGACGCGTTGGCCGCAGCCACATCCTGCGTCACCGATCCCGCTACGACCGAAATTAATGGTCGCAAGCTCCGCATGTCGGTCCGCAGGCGCGTTCCGGCGAGGGTGCTCGAAGCCGTGTATCCCGTGTCCGGCTCCGCCCGCACCTCGAACGGGCTGAGGATGAGGATATCTTCCTTTTCATCGTAGCGATCACCGGCCGCAGGCGCTCCACCCGGGCTGACCCCGGACGCTGAGGTGTGCGCCGACGAGAATGACTGAATGGGACTCCGTCTCGGTTCCGCGTATGGCAAAGGCAGCGGGAACCGGGTCTCCCACCAATCGATCTTGTCTTGAAAGAGTGCCGCCAACCGATCCAGCCGGCTGTCCCGCCCTTTCTGCCGTATCTGCAACTGCATCTGCCGACGGCTTTCCCAATCCCGGCGCAATTCCTCCGGCGGGGCAATGTCGTAGCGGATGTAATCCTCGAGGGTTTCCAGGACAATGAGGGACGTGTCCGCCGTCACGACGCCGAATTCCCGGCTCGTGCGGCGGATGTCGTCGCGGTTGGCGGCGGCGTCCGGCTCGAGGCTCGCAATCTTGTTCGTCGCCCACAACCGGGCCGCCAGCCGGCCGGCATTTTCGCCCGAGCGCACCGTCACGTCGATCTCGCGCGTGGCCTGCGCGTGGCCGATCCGCAAGCGGACGGTGGCCACCGGGGCCTTGAGCAGGCCCGCCACGACAAACCCTCCCTCGCGCACGGGCGCACCGGGCTCGGGATACACCTCGGCCGCCTGCCCGGGCGCCGGTTCAACGTCGAGCACGCGGATCGACTCGCTGCGCAAAAACCGGGCCGCCTCGCGCGCGTCCGTTTCCAGGAGGTTCACAAATTCCCCATGGTGCCGGCTCGCGACGCCCCGCAGGAAGGCCGGGTTGGCGCCGATCCCCGAGAGGATGGCATGCACCGGCCGCCGCAAGGACAGGGCCGCGGTATCCTGGCTGGAACCGTAGTTCACGAGACCGTCCGAAAACAGCAGCCACTCCTGCACGTCCGGATCGTCGACAAGCCCCTCAAAGCTCGTGGCGCCGTCGTAGACTGTCTTCTCCAGCTCCCTGCGCAGCGCGGTCCAGTTTCCCTTCTCGACCTTGAAACGGACAGGCGCGGCGGCGCGGTCGCGAAACACGACCACGCGGACCTCGACGTCCGGCACCCGGGCGAACCACGCGTGCAGGGTCGCGAGCTCCCGCTCGTGGTCGCGCTCGTCGCCGGATCCGGAGGCGTCCCACAACAGGCCGACGACGCGCGGGGTGGGACGATTAGCGGGTTCCAACCCGGTCACGGGGACTTCCGTGTAGAAATATTCCGCCTCTCCCCGCCGCTCGGTCATGGTCTTCGGCTGCGCCAGGCGAGGCAGCTGCAGCTCGACGAGACCCTTGGCCACAAACTGGGTGCGTTCCACGCGCAGGGTCCTTCCCTCCGTCCAGGGTGGCAACTCGAGCGGCAACGTGGTCCGGGCCTGCACCGCGGCAGCGCCCGTCGGCACATCGATCCGCAAGTCAAAGCGGACAAGTGGTGTGCGAAAATTGAGCGGGATCCGGTAGACCGGTAGTTCCGCCGCGCCGCCCAGGTTTTCCTGGTAGGTGATGCTCACTTGCCGCGTGCCACGAGCGGGAATGGGAAAGACCCGCGCCCGGTAATTGTTACCGGCGGTTCGCTCCAGCAAGCCCGGGTCCACCCGGCGCCGCTCGATTTCTTCAAAGACGATCCGGCCGCGCTCCTTCTCGACCGGGACGGCAGGACGCAACCGGCCATTGATATCGAGCGCGAACCCCACCACCTGCTGGCCGTCGAGCAGCGGGAATTCGAACATGCCCTCGAGCGGCCGGTCGTTGGGATTGCGGAAGACGAGTTCGAAGGTCGTGACGGCAACGCGGTCGGTCACTTCCGTCCGGATGACGGCGGATTCTACGACCACCGGGGCGGCATGGCGATCGGTGAGCGTCATCACCTGGGCCGGCAGGCGCATGGCTGCGAGCGCCACAAGCAGCAACGGAACCCGCCGGAGGGAGGAGAGGAGAAAGTCGCGGATGTTCATGGGCGATGGGGCTCCGGTGGGCCGGCGCTCAGGATTTCTTCTCCGCTTTCCTCGCCTCGATCTCGCGGACCGACTTGATCGCGAAGGAGTAGTCGAGCCACAGCTCGACCTCGCTCTCCGAGCAGGTGCGCAGCTGGACGGGGCCGCTCAGGCCGGTGACCTGCACCTCGGCCTCCGGCCCGAGGCCCTTCTTCACCACCTCGAGGTCCGCGAAGATCTTCGCGAGCAGTTCCGCGCGCGTCTCGTTGGGCCGCTTGACGAAGAGCGCGACGGGGCCGTCGAGGACCTTGGTCGCGCCCACCAGCTTGGCGGAGGACACCAGGTTGCGGACCTGTTTGACGCGCTCGAAGTGGCGGACTTCCGGGGTGAGCTCGGCGAAGATCGCGAAATTCGCGAACGAGGTGACGATGCCGCCCTTGCCAATGATCAGCCGGCGGTTTCCGCTGGAGAGCTGGACTTCGCGATTCTCAAAACGCAGGCCCGGGACGGCCTTGATGGCCTTGGTGATCAAGTCCACCGAATCGGTGAGCTCCTGGTTGCGCTGGTCCTGTTTGTCCGCGCTGTTTGAGAGGGCGAATTCGATCACGAGGGAATCGGCCTGCCGAATAACCGTCACCGGCACCGTCGGATACGCCCCGCCGACGCCGCCTTGGAAGCGAGGGGTGTAGGTGCGAGTTGCGGTCGATACATAGCCGCGGTCTTCCCGCGTCGACACCTCAAACGGGCTGAGCACGAGCGATTCGCCCGGGTCATCCGCGGAAGACGCGTCCTGGGCGAAAGCGAGGCGTGACGACGGAACCGCCAGCAAGGCGGCCAGGGCGAGAGCGGTCAGGGCCGGCTGCAGCCGGGGGAAAAGACACGGGGAGGTTTTCATGGAACGAGGGGTTGAAGGTTTGCCCCGCGATCCTATCGACGCGGCCCGTCAATGTCGTCACGGCCACGTAAGACTTTGTCAGAGTTCGTCAGCGAATTGTCAGGCGACACACCCCGGCCTCCGGCCACCCCTCTCGAGAGGGGACCAAAACCAACGCGGCGTGGATCCCCTCTCGAGAGGGGTGCCCCGCAGGGGCGGGGTGTGTACTTGCGTTGCCCATACCGATTCCCGAATCTTCCCAGGTGAATCTGTGGTACGACCCGGGCCTGCTAAGGCTCGCGCGTGAGCTGCGAAATCGCAGCACCCCGTCGGAAATTCTCCTCTGGCAGCAGCTCAAGGGACGTCAGCGCGGTGGGTTCGACTTCCATCGGCAAAGGCCGGTGAATCGCTACATTCTGGATTTCTTCTCCGAGCGCCTGATGCTGACCGTGGAAATCGATGGCTGCAGTCACAAGCTTAAAGGGCGCGAGGACGATGCCAGGCAGCGGACCTTGGAACGCCTGGGCATTCGCTTCCTGCGGTTTCAGGATCGCGAGGTTAAGAACAATCTCGGCGGAGTCGTAAGGGCAATCGACTTGTGGATTGAGGGGAATCGGCCGGCGGATTGAACACACCCCGGCCTCCGGCCACCCCTCTCGAGAGGGGACCCAAACCCTCGCACCGAATGCTTCGCTCTGGAGAAGGACCCGGCCCGCGCAACGAAAGCTCCCCTCTTGAACCGGAACTATGCAATCGGAGGTGGAGCGACCTGCTCCCCAGGGCGCTTTCTTCGCAGCGGACGTCCTCAGCGCGTTGGGGAGCAACGCGCTCCACCATTCGGTGATCGTTGATTTCCCCCTGGAAGTCGGCCCCAACTGAATTGTTCCGGCTTGAGAGGGGTGCCCGCAGGGCGGGGTGTGTTGGGTCGCCGCCCTACCCCACGTACTGATACCCCACGCCGTGGACCGTCTTGATCACGCGGGCGTCGGTGTCGCCGATTTTCTTCCGCACCTGGGCGATGTGCTGGTCGAGCGTGCGCGTCGTGCCCAGGTAGTCGATGCCCCAGACCTCGTTGAGGAGCTGGTCCCGGGAAAGGGCCTCGCCCTGGCAGCGGTGAAAAACCTCCAGCAGGTGCAGCTCGCGCGCGGTGAGTTCGACGGTGTTGCGGCCACTCGTCGCAGTGTAGCGCTTCCGGTCGATCTTCGCGGGGCCAAAGCCAAAAGTCTCCGGCGCGCTCGCCGGCGCGGTCGTTGCGGGCGCCGTGTTCTCCTGCCGGCGGAAAGCGGCGTGGATCCGCGCGAGGATTTCCCGCACGCCGAAGGGCTTCGTCACGTAATCATCCGCCCCGAGTTCCAGGCCCAGCACCTTGTCGATCTCCTCCCCTTTCGCCGTGAGCATCAGGATCGGCACCGCCCGGTCCTGCTCGCGGATCTTCCGGCACACGTCGTAGCCGCTGAGCACCGGCAGCATGAGGTCGAGCAACACGACGTCGAACCTGCCCGGGCTGAACAACCGCACCGCCTGGCCCCCGTCGGGCGCGCACGTGGCGGCATGGCCGTCGCTCGTGACGGCCTCGCGCAGGGCTTCGCGGATGGCGGGATCATCCTCGACAATCAGAACCTGTTTCTGGCGTGAGCTCATGGGGCGGCGGGGTTGGCCGGCGCAGCCGGCAGGCGAATCTCAAAGGTGGCCCCGCTCTCCGCGGGCAACAGTTCCAGGCCGGCGCCGGCCTGGCGCAGGAGGCCCCGCGCGAGGCTCAGGCCAAGCCCGACCCCCGGGGACTTGGTCGTGAGCGAGCCGCCGCCCTGCACAAAGGGCTCAAAAAGCCGCGCGCGCACGTCGGGCGGGATGCCCGGCCCGCGGTCGCTGACGCTCAGGACCACCTGCCGGCCCGGCTGGGCCACGGCAATCTTCAGCGCCCCACTGCCACGGGCGTACTTGCAGGCGTTCTCCACCAGGTTGAGCAATGCCTGCTTCAACGTGCTGTGATCGCCCAACGCCATGGCGGGCCCCGGGGGGAGTTCCAAGGCGGGCTGGAGGCCGGCTTCGTCAAGGGTGGGCTTCATCTCGTCCACGACTTCACGCACCACTGCATCCACGGCCAGCGGCTTGCACTCCACCGGCTTGCCGCGCTCGAGGGCGTTGAAGGCGAGCAAACGCTCGACCAGGGCGCTGAGCCGGCTGCTTTCCGTCGCGATCATGCCCGCGAACTTCAACCGCTTCTCCTCCGTCACGTCCGGTCCGGACAACAGGTCGGAAAACATGCGGATGGAAGTCAGCGGCGTGCGCAACTCGTGCGACACCTGGGTGACAAAGGTGATCTTGCGGCCCGCATCGCGCGCTTCCCGCCGCGTCCGCAGGCCCAAAGCGACGACGCCCAGCAGGAAGACCGCGAGCAGGAGCGCGGCGGTCCCCGCGGCCAGGCGCGCTTCCGCAGTCTTGCGGGAAAACAATTCCCCCGGCGTCGCCCGCAAGGCGTAGCCCGGAAGATCCCTCAGCAGTCCCGTTGACGGCGCGATGCCGGCCCGGCGTTCGTCAACCAACTCCAAGTCCACCGCCCCACCCGCCGCCAACAACCGGCGCAAGGAGGGCAGCAGGGGCCGAACATCGACAAAGCAGCCCCGCACCGGCTCCTCGGGTCCGGTTTGGTACCAGATAATCCAAGGCTGCCGGGCCTCGTTCAAGTTGCCGGACCAACCGATCCATGGATCGACCCGCCGCCCGCTGTCCCGCAACAGGTCGAGATTCTCTCCCTCGTAACGCGGTTTGGGATCCGAAAAACGCGGGTCGTCAAGCGTCCGGTCCGCGACGTTCGGCAGCAACCAGGGCACCTTGGTCGACGACCACGAATTTTCCTGCGGGTGGCTGTTCCGCCAGCGGCGAAACTCCTGCCAGATCGCTTCGACCTGTTCCCGCTTGGGCGCATCCGCGGGCCAGGCGAGGGTGGAATCAAAACCGCCGGCGGGGTTCCAGAGGAATGTCCCCGATACCAGTTCATTTGCCGCGTCCCACCGCGCCAGACTCGCCCCGAGGCCATCCACGTGAAATCCGGCCAGTTCGATCAACAGCGACTTTCGCACGGTGCGAACCTGTTCATCGATCAATTGCACGCCCTGCGCCTCCACGACCCGCACCGTCAGTTCGCCCTGGGCCGCGATCTCCGCCTGCGCCGTGTGGTGCAGCCGGAACACGGCAAATCCCGCCACCCCGGCCGCGGCCGCCAGGAGAATCCACCACCAAAGGGTTCGGGGTCGGACGGCCATCGGGCTATTTCGGATAGGACGAGGAGGACCGATAACGGTCTTCCCGCGCCAGCTCCGGCTTGTTCCCCGGCACGGGCGTTTCGAAGCGGTGAAATACGCCGGAGCGCAGGACCTTGCGGTCCGCGGCCTTCAGGCCGCGCGACTGCACTTCAGCGAGGTAATTGTCGAACTGGCCGATGCTCGCCTGGATCTGGGGGTCATCGATGTAGAAATTGAGATCGAGGAGCTCGGATCGCGCGCTGCGCAGTTCGCGCAACGCCCGGCGCATATCGCCCTTGTCGATCTGCTCGATGGCCTGCTGCAAGCCGTCGCTGATGACGGCGCCGGCCAGCGTGCGCGCCACCGGCACGCTCACCGTCCGGCGCGACACCTCGGTGTCTGGCTCCACCATCACCTGTGGCGTGGCCTCCAGCGTGTGCGCCTCGCCGTCGGCCACGCCGGTCCAGGACAGCCGCACCCGCGCCAGCCGGTACGAGGTCCGCCGGGATTCCATGTCCGCGCCGAGCAGGATGGTCAGGTTCTGGCCGGCCAGGATGCAGGGGAAACGATAGGTGGCCGTCTGGTCCTTGATCACCGCGGGCGCCCAGCCGAAGGATTCCAGCTTGGTGCAGTCGCGGTCAAACTCAGCCGTGAGCACGACGTCGCGCGCCACGACGGCGCCGACCGGTGCGAGTTCAGCCTGCAGGGCGCTGGCAATGTCCGCCGGCGTGGGGGCATAGTGGAAACGTCCGTGACCCGTACGCGCGAGGTTGGTGAGCAGATCCTCGTTGAAATCCGGTCCCAGGCCGATGGTGGAAATCGTGATCTGCTCGCGGGCAAACGCCTCGGCCAGGCTGGCGAAGTCGGCGGCCTCGCGCGGGCCCTTGGTGGGCGCGCCGTCGGTCAGGAGCACCAGGTGATTGCTCGTCGCCGGCCCGGCGTGGCGGCGCAATTGCGCCGCGCCCTGGTTCAGCGCATCATAGAGGGCGGCCCCGCCCGCCGGTTCAGCCGTGCCCAGCGCAGCGGTGAAGTTTTCCACCAGGTCGCGCCGGCGCGCTTCGAGCGTGGTTTCCACTTCCGAACCAAACCACACCAGGGCAAGGATGTCCCGGGGCCGGAGCTGGTTGACCGCCGTCGTGACCGCCGCCCGCAACGCCTCGAGGGGCGCGCCGGCCATGGAGCCTGAGCGATCCAGCACCAGCACGACGTTGCGCACGGGCGGGTCGTCGCCGGTGGCCGCCGCGGCGGGCGGGGCGCCTACCCTCAATTCCAGGTAGGCCGTGTAACGCGCCCGCGCGACATAGAACTCCCGGTCGGGGGTCGCCTGCAGCGTGAGGCCGGATTGGGCGCGCAGACCGCCCGCGGCCAAAAGCAGGAGGAAAAGGGGAATAACGACGGAGCGCATCGGTCCGGAGCTTACACTAAAGCCGCTCCCCCGGGGTCATGGCCACGTAAAACTTTGTCAGGAAATGTCAGCCAGCAGGCTGATATCAGGCCATCCGCTGACCCTTCATTCCACCCGCGGCATACTTGCTACTTGCCACTGGTTATTTCTCTTGGAGCCTTGGCTCCATGAGTTCCTGTCCCTGCGGTTCCGGACTAACCTACGAAGCCTGCTGCGGCCCGATCGTCGCCGGCGCGCCCGCGCCGACGGCCGAGGCCCTGATGCGTTCGCGCTATTCGGCATACGTGAAGCACGACATCGCGCACCTCGAGCGCTCGCTCAGCGCCGACCAGCGGAAGGATTTCGACGCCGACGCCGCCAAGAAATGGGCCGAGAGCTCCGAATGGCTCGGCCTGACCATCCTCCGCACCGAGCAAGGCGGTCCCGACGACAAGTTCGGCGCCGTGGAGTTTTCCGCCAAGTTCAAGACCGAGGGCAAGGAGCACGAGCATGTGGAAGCCGCGCTTTTTGGCCGCGAGGACGACCGCTGGGTCTATACGGGCCAGCTCAACGAGCCCGGCAAGACCGTGCGCCGCGAAACTCCGAAAATCGGCCGCAACGACCCCTGCCCCTGCGGCAGCGGCAAGAAGTACAAGAAGTGCTGCGGCGTGGCGGCGTGAGGAAGTGGCTCGGACCGCTGACCCCCGCACTCTCCCTTTTGCCAGGCACGGAAGCCAGCGACCCCGGCTGCATTTCCGTCGCCCTGCCCCGCCCGGTCGCTTCAGCCGGCGCCAGGGCCCCGGCTGACAGGTCCCTCCACCCGCCCATCATCATTCCTAGAGCGGTTCAAAATGAACTTTAGCCGTTCCAAGTGCCCGCACCCCATTCTCTCCACCGTCATCCTGATCCCGCGGCCGCGGGCGAAGGATCAAAGGGGTAGGCGCTGATTGCATCCCCAGCTTGGATCCTTCGCGTTGCTCAGGATGACGGGTAGCGGGTCCATTTCAGTCCGATGTAGGGTCGGACCTTGGAGGCTGTCTCGCAACCTTCCTGTGGTGGTGGCATGAAGGGTGCAGCGTCGGCAAGATGCGCCAAATCCTCGCTGCCGACTACGATCAGATTCATTTGCTGCCCCCGTGTGTGGAGGACTGGG